>NZ_JACIDE010000003.1:165472-187782 GCF_014196205.1 Anoxybacteroides voinovskiense
GAAACGGACGACGTCGCGTTAGCGAAAGCGAAAGCAGCGGCAGCAGCGAAAGCAAAGGTCGCGGCGCTGGCGAAGCAAAAAGCAGCCGGACAAGCAGAAGGCGCAGAAAACGCTGCCGACGACCTTGCACTGGCGAAGCAAAAAGCGATTGCCGCAGCAAAGGCGAAAGCGGCAGCGTTAGCAAAGCAAAAGGCAGCGGAGCAAGGAGAAGGTGGCGAAGAGGACGTTGCGGCAGCGAAAGCAAAGGCAATTGCCGCAGCGAAAGCAAAAGCGGCAGCAAAAGCAAAAGCAGCTGGCGAAGCAGACGCGCCGAAACAAGCGGAAACGCCGTCACCAAACCAGCCGCTTCTTGATAAATACGTCAAAGTCATTAAAGAACATCTCGGCGAAGAAGTATTGGAAGATGCGTACATTAACCGTCTATCCAAAGATGTACCAACATTGGTGGCGAAAAAAGATACATACTTCAAAGTCGCCCAATTTTTAAAATATAACGAGCAGCTCGGTTTTGATTATTTATCGGAACTTCATGGAACAGATTTCCAAACGCATATGGAAGTATACGTCCATTTATATTCTTATAAAAACAATCAGGCAGTCGCCTTAAAAGTGAAAATCGACCGAAACGAGCCGGAAATCGATTCGCTCGTTCCGCTTTGGCAAGGAGCGAACTGGCCGGAGTGCGAAGCGTACGATTTATTAGGCATTCGCTTTAACGGGCATCCGAACTTAATTCGTATTTTCTTAGGAGAACAATGGGTCGGTCACCCGCTCCGTAAAGATTACGTGCCGTACGATATGGAGGTGTAGCTGATGCTTCGGACGGAAGAAATGCTGTTGAACGTAGGACCGCAACATCCGAGCACGCACGGCGTCTTTCGCCTCGTGTTAAAAATCGATGGAGAAATTATTAAAGAAGCTACACCGGTCATCGGGTATCTTCATCGAGGAACGGAAAAAATTGCAGAAAATTTACAATATACACAAATCATTCCTTATACGGACCGGATGGACTATTTATCGGCGATGACGAACAACTACGTCATTTGCCACGCCGTCGAAACGATGATGGGCATTGAAGTGCCAGAGCGGGCAGAGTATTTGCGCGTTTTGGCGATGGAACTCGGCCGGATTGCGAGCCACCTCGTTTGGTGGGGAACGTATTTATTAGATATCGGTGCCATTAGTCCGTTTTTATATGCGTTTCGCGAGCGGGAGATGATTATTAACTTATTAAACGAGTTGTCAGGGGCGCGCTTGACGTTTAACTACATGCGCGTTGGCGGCGTGAAATGGGATGCGCCAGACGGCTGGATTGAGAAAGTGAAAGCGTTTGTGCCATATATGCGTAAACAGCTCGCGGGATATCATGAGCTAGTAACAGGAAACGAAATTTTCCGCCATCGCGTCATCGGGGTCGGCAAATATACGAAAGAAGAAGCGCTCAACTACTCGTTAAGCGGCGTCAATTTGCGCTGTACCGGCGTGAAATGGGACCTTCGCAAAAACGAACCGTACTCCATTTACGACCGATTTGATTTTGATATTCCAGTGCGCGAAGAAGGCGACTGTTTTGCCCGCTATGAATGCCGCTTAGCGGAAATGGAAGAATCACTCAAAATTATCGAGCAAGCATGTGAACAGTTTCCGAAAGATGGAGAAATTATGGCGAAAGTGCCGCGGATCATTAAAGCGCCACCAGGGGAGGCGTTCGTCCGCATCGAATCGCCGCGCGGCGAAATAGGCTGCTATATTGCAAGCGACGGAAAAAAAGAGCCGTACCGCTTGAAGTTCCGTCGGCCATCGTTTTATAACTTGCAAATACTCCCGAAATTATTACAAGGTGAAAATATTGCGAACTTAATTGCGATTCTTGGAGCGATTGATATTGTGCTCGGGGAGGTAGATGGTTGATGGAACAATTATTGCACTCGGCGCCGAGTTGGACGAATGTGGCGATCTTTTTCGGGCTCGGGACGCTGTTGTTGCTTGTCGTGTTAGGGTTTGTGACGTACGGTATTTTAGCCGAGCGGAAAGTCATGGGCTTTATGCAAGGGCGGATTGGTCCGAACCAAGTCGGCGGCCGCTGGGGGCTGTTGCAGACGGTCGCAGACGTCTTAAAGCTTTTGTTAAAAGAAGATACGATTCCGAAAGCAGCCGATAAACCGTTATTTATTATCGCACCGGTTATTGCGTTTGCCCCAGCGTTTATGGTGTTGGCGACATTGCCATTTACGGATGCCTTGCAGTTTGCAGATATTGGCGTTGGGTTGCTTTATTATATCGCCGTATCTGGGTTGACGACGGTTGGAGTAGTGACAGGTGCATGGGCGTCGAACAACAAATACGCACTTCTTGGTGGTATGCGGGCGGCGGCGCAAATGATTTCGTACGAAATTCCGCTTGTTATGTCCGTGCTCGGGGTGATTTTATTAGCCGGAAGTTTAAATTTAAACGACATCGTTGCAGCGCAAAAACATGTATGGTACATTTTCGTGCAGCCAATTGGCTTTCTTGTCTTTTTAGTTGCAGCGGTTGCAGAGTTAAACCGGACGCCGTTTGACCTTCCGGAAGCAGAGTCGGAACTTGTCGCTGGCTTTCACGTCGAATATTCCGGTTTTCGCTGGGCGTTTTTTATGCTTGCCGAATACGTCTATTTCTTTGCGATGGCGACATTGACGACCGTTCTCTTTTTAGGCGGATGGCAGCCGGTCATGTTCCTTGGCTTTATTCCAGGAGCCGTTTGGTTCTCGTTAAAATTTAGCCTTGTTGTCTTCGTCTTGATTTGGTTTCGTTCGACGTTCCCGCGGTTGCGTGCGGATCAGTTAATGGAATTCGGATGGAAAGTATTGCTTCCAGTAGCATTGGTTAATATTTTCTTAACGGCGCTCATCAAAAGCGTAATATAAAGGGGGGAACATCGTGCTCGGCTTAGCGAAAGGGTTAAAGTACACCCTCAAAAACTTAACGAAACAAAAAGTCACCTACGATTATCCGAACGAGCCGCTCGCGCTTCCGGATCGGTTTCGCGGAATTCAAAAATTTTATCCGGAAAAGTGTATCGTCTGTAACCAATGTGCGACGATTTGTCCGACAAACTGTATTCAGCTGACCGGCAAAAAACATCCCGATCCGACGAAAAAAGGGAAAATCATTGACACGTACGACATCAACTTTGAAATTTGCATTTTGTGCGACCTTTGCACGGAAGTATGTCCGACGGAAGCAATCGTCATGACGAACAACTTTGAATTGGCGGAATATAGCCGCGATGCCCTATTTAAAAACTTAGAATGGCTGGATGAAAATGATACGAATGTGCGAAAGGGGAATAAACCGTGAGCGGAGAATATGTCGCGTTTTTAGGGCTCGCATTAGTCGCGATTGCCGGCGGCGTCCTTATGTTGAACACGACGAAAGTCATGCATATGTTCGTGTCGCTCGTGTTTACGTTTGTCAGCATTGCCGGGATATATGTGCTATTGTCGGCAGAGTTTGTCGCTGCGGTGCAAGTGTTAATTTATTCAGGGGCGATTACGATTATTATGCTATTTGGCATTATGTTAACCCGCCCGAAAGAAGAAGGAAGATCGACGACGGGCGGATTTGTACGGAAGGCGCTCACTGCGTTGGCAGTATTGGCGTTTGGTGCCGCGGTGTATCTTGGCATTTACCGCTTAGATTTCGGCGAACAAGCGACGCACCTTCATGAAAAAAACACGGAACAAATCGGGGTTGCGCTTTACTCGAACTATATTATTCCGTTTGAAATTACATCGGTTTTATTGCTTGTCGCGCTCGTCGGAGCCATTGTGCTAGCGAAAAAAGAAGGCGAGGAGGAGAAATGATGAGTACCGTTCCAATGTCAGCTTACCTTGTATTAGCGTTAATGCTATTTTGCATTGGATTGTATGGGGCATTGACGAAACGAAACACGGTCATTGTGCTCATCTGCATTGAATTAATGCTCAATGCCGTGAACATTAACCTCGTCGCCTTCAGTAAATACGGGGTTCATCCAAGTATTACAGGTCAAATTTTCTCACTCTTTACGATTACGGTTGCGGCGGCGGAAGCGGCCGTGGGGTTAGCGATTTTAATGGCGCTATACCGCAATAAAAAAACAGTGGACATCGACGACATCGATTCGTTGAAACACTAATTGGACAATTCAAAGGTTGAAAATGACAGAGGGCGAATCGCCCTTTGACAAAAAGGGGATAGTGATATTCATGATGGAAAATGCTTGGATTATACCGCTTTTTCCGCTTCTTTCCTTTTTGCTGTTGCTTGTCGTCGGAAAACGGTTGAAAGAAGCAAGCGCCTATGTGGGCATGGCGGCGACGTTCCTTTCGTTCCTCGTCGCAGTCGTTGTATTAGTTGCGCGCTTTAATCAACCGACATACGAAGCAACGCACGTCTGGTTTACGATTGGCAAGATGGACGTAACGGCTGGTTTTGCTGTCAATCCGTTAAACGCGCTCATGCTTGTCGTCGTTTCGCTCGTTAGCTTTCTTGTACATATGTACTCGAAAGGGTATATGCACGGGGATGAGCGATTCCCAGTGTTTTATGCGTATTTAGGCTTGTTTACGTTTGCGATGCTCGGGCTTGTCCTTTCTGCCAACTTATTGCAAACGTACATTTTCTGGGAACTAGTCGGGCTCGGTTCTTTCCTATTAATCGGGTTTTACTTCTATAAGGAAGAAGCGAAAGCTGCTGCGAAAAAAGCGTTTATTATGACGCGCATCGGCGATGTTGGGTTGTTAATCGGCATGATTTTGCTCTTTTGGCAAACGAAAAGTTTCCAATATAATGACATTTTTGTCGCCCTTCATGCCGGCAAACTATCGGATACGATCGTGACGATTTCGGCGATTTTAATTTTCGTTGGTGCGGTCGGAAAATCAGGGCAATTCCCGCTCCATACGTGGCTTCCAGACGCGATGGAAGGTCCGACGCCTGTATCGGCCCTTATCCACGCGGCGACGATGGTGGCGGCAGGGGTATATTTAGTTGCATCGCTTTTCCCACTATACGAAGCGAGCGAAACGGCGATGTTGACGGTGGCGGTTGTCGGTGGATTTACGGCGATTTTCGCCGCGTCGATCGGCTTAGTGCAGACAGATATTAAACGGGTGTTGGCGTACTCTACCGTCAGCCAGCTTGGCTATATGATGCTTGCCCTTGGAGCTGGCGGGTATGTCGCAGGAATTTTCCACTTAACGACGCACGCCTTTTTCAAAGCGCTTCTCTTTTTAGCAGCCGGAAGCGTCATCCATGCCGTGCATACGCAAGATATTGAGAAAATGGGCGGACTTTGGCGAAAAATGCCGTTGACGGCACCGCTATTTCTCATCGGTACGTTAGCGATTAGCGGCGTTCCGCTTTTATCGGGCTTTTTCAGTAAAGACGAAATTTTAGTGGCCGTTTGGCAGCACGGGCATCCAGTGTTGTTCTGGCTTGCGGTCATTGCCGCGTTTTTCACGGCGTTTTATATGTTCCGCCTCTTTTTCCTCGTCTTTGGCGGAGACATGCGCGGAGAAGCGCATGACGTGCATGAGTCGCCAGCTGTCATGACCGTACCGATGATCGTGCTTGGCGTGTTAGCCGTTGTTGCAGGATATATCAATACGCCATGGTTCGGGGCGTTTCTCGGCGATTTTCTTACTGGGGAGTCTGGACATGAAGACGCACCAGCGTGGATTATGGTCGTAGCGACTGCGATATCGCTTGCGGGTATTTTCTTGGCGTGGCTCATGTACGGAAAACGGTCGCTTGCCCGCGATTGGCTCAGCTCAAGAACACCGATTACGTATCAAGTATTGTTGAATAAATATTATGTCGATGAGTTTTATACGATGACGGTCGGCTATGCGACGAAAGTGTTCAGCTTATTCTTGCAATACGTTGACCGCTTTATCGTTGAAGGCTTGGCGAACGTCATCGCTTCGTTCACAAAAGCAATCGGGTCGATTGGTTCTAAGCTGCAAAACGGTCAAGTTCAAATGTACGGTGCGGTGACCTTTATCGGTCTGACGATTCTCGTCGTCATTCTTGCGTTCACAGGGGGGTATTTATAATGCATGATACGTATTTTCTTTCGCTGCTCGTTTTCTCCCCGCTGCTCGGTATTGGATTGTTAGCATTTGTGCCAAAAACACAAGAGCAGACGATTAAATTACTTGGCTTTTTGGCGACGCTTCCGTCGCTTCTGTTAGCGCTGTTTGCGTTCAGTCAATATTTGCGCGGCTATGACCTTAGCCGGCTTTCGGAAAAACATGCGTGGCTTCAGTTTGGCAAGTATTCGTTTTTGCCGGACTCTGCTTATGCGATTCCGTACGAATTGACGGTCGACGGCTTTGCCCTTGTCATGATTGTTCTGACGGCATTGTTGGCGACGCTCGCGGCGATTGCTTCCATTCATATTAAAAAAGAGTGGAAAGGGTATTTCATGCTGTTTTTGCTGCTGGAGATTGGGATGCTTGGCGTATTCGCGGCGGGAAATCTTTTCTTGTTCTTTCTTTTCTTCGAAATTACGCTCGTTCCGATGTTTTTCTTAATCGGAAAATGGGGCTATTTTGAGAAAGAAAAAGCGGCATACAGCTACTTGTTGTATAACGGGATTGGGTCGGCAATTTTATTGCTTGTCATTTTAATCTTATTTGCCCGCACTGGCACGTCCAATATTGCGGCATTGCAAGACATGTTGCGCGGTGGCGAAGAAGCGTCGCAAATGCTTGCGCCAATCTCGAATGATTTACGGTACGGCTTATTCATTGCCTTGCTGATTGCGTTCGGGGTAAAGTTGCCAATCGTGCCGCTTCATAGCTGGATGTTGCGCGTGCACGTGCAGGCGCCGCCATCGATTGTTATGTTGCACTCGGGTGTGCTATTGAAAATCGGGGCGTTCGGTTTAATTCGGTTTGGCATGGGCTTGTTCCCAGAGCAGTTTGAGCGATTTGCGACATTTATCGCCATTTTAGGGGTCGTTAACTTATTGTACGGAGCGTTTCTTGCGTTCGTCCAAGAAGATTTTAAAATGGTCTTGGCGTATTCGAGTATTTCCCATATGGGCATTGTGTTGATTGGTCTTGGTGCGTTAAACGAAGCGGGCATTCAAGGGGCGATTTTCCAAGTCGTTTCGCACGGGTTAATTTCTGCGTTGTTATTCTTGCTTGTTAGCATTATGTACGAGCGGGTGCAGACGACGATGCTTGACCGCTTAGGCGGGCTTGCGAAAGCGATGCCGCTTGCGGCTGGGTTTTTATTAGCAGGAGCGATGGCATCGTTAGGGTTACCTGGCATGTCTGGGTTTATTAGCGAATTTACGGCGTTTTTAGGCTTGTTTAAAACAAATCCAGCACTTGCAGCGGTCGGGACGCTCGGCATTATTATGACGGCGGTCTACTTATTGCGGGCGGTATTGAACATGACGTACGGCGCTACAGCGCGCGGGGTGGCGGAAGTAGCAGATATACGTACAGTAGAATTAGTTCCAGTTCTCGTTTTAATCGGCTGCATCGTTTTAATTGGCGTCTATCCGCAACTGCTTGCGGAACCGCTCGCTGCGACGATTCAAACGATGATGAACGGGTTAGGAGGGTAAGCGCATGACATGGGAAACGTTAATGCATTATAAATGGGGAGTGATGGCGCCAGAATTTATCATTCTCGGCGTTGCGACCGCGCTCTCGCTCATCGACCTGTTCATGCCAAATCGCCAAAGCCGTCGTCCGCTCGGATGGGTTGCCGTCGCTGGGGTCATTGTCGCGATTGTTTCGCTTGTTGGGCTGTTATCGGTCGATACGACATCGATTTTACATGATACGTTCCGGCTTGATGCGTTCGGAAAAGCGTTTAAGCTATTGCTATTAGCAGGGGCGGCACTTGTGTTGTTGCTTTCGCTGGACTATCGTCCGAAAGAAGGCATGAAATACGAAGGCGAGTTTTATTACTTGTTTTTGACGGCGCTTCTTGGGGCGATGGTGATGACGTCAAGCGGCGATTTAATTACGCTATTTGTCGGCTTGGAGTTGTTGTCGATTTCTTCTTACATTTTAGCTGGTTTGCGGAAAACAAACTCGCTGTCGAACGAATCGGCGATGAAATATGTCATTAACGGTGGCATTTCGACGGCGATTACGCTATTTGGAATGAGCTATGTGTTCGGGTTGAGCGGCTCGACGAATTTGAAAAAAATTGCGATGCAACTAAGTACATTGCAAGATAGCGGGCATCAATATGTGTTGGCATTGGCGTTTTTGCTTATGCTTGTCGGCTTGTCGTTTAAATTAGCGTCCGCACCGTTCCATATGTGGGCACCAGACGTCTACCAAGGTGCACCGACGCCGGTGACCGCTTTCTTAAGCGTCGTGTCGAAAACAGCAGGCTTTGTCATTGTGCTTCGCTTATTTATTTCGATTTTTGCGGCGGCGTTATCGCAAGGAAACGAACCGTCGTCGATGTTATTGTCGATGCAAGACTACATCGCCTTTTTAGCGGGCGCGACGATGATTATCGGAAATACAGTGGCGCTAAAACAGCGGAACGTCAAACGGCTATTCGCCTACTCCAGCATCGCCCATGCCGGCTATTTGTTAGTTGGTTTTGCATCGTTGTCGTTTGTGATGGTTGATTCGATGTGGTTTTATTTAGCGGCGTATTTGTTCATGAATTTAGGGGCGTTTGCGATTTTGCAGACGGTTACGGACCAAAGCGGCTCGGAAGACATAAGCCAATTTGCAGGGCTTTATCGCCGCAATCCACTATTAGCCATCATGATGGGCGTGTTTTTACTATCGCTCGCCGGCATTCCAGGAACGGCGGGCTTTATCGGAAAAGCCCACATCTTTTTAGGGGCGTTCGCGACCGAGCCAGCGCATTACGTGCTAGCGGCGGTGATGATTGCAACAACTGTCGTGTCGTACGTCTATTATTTCGGATTGTTTACGCAAATCTTCTTCCGTCCGGCAGCGCATCACGAGTCGTTTAGCGTGCCAATTGGAGCAACGATTGTCATTGCAGTTTGCGCGCTCGGGACGCTTCTTTTCGGGATTATGCCGGGATGGTTGTATACGTTTTTAGACAAGTTTCATCACTTTAGCGATTTCCTTCGCTGACGCTAGAAGGGGGCTTCCCCTTCTTTTTTCATATTTCCTTTTAGAACGGAGGAGGTAACGAGATGGCCGAAGTTGGGCAACAAGCGCTCCTAAGCATTATTTCCCACCTTTTCTTTTTTGCGCTCACGTGGTGGACATTGCAAGGCGTTCAGTTAGAGAAAATAATAAAGCCAAACCGCATTTTGCAAGCGCGCGTCCTTTATGTGTTGCTAACGATTGCGATTGGCTCTACTGTCAGCAACTTTTTCCTTGATTATTTTCTTTGGTCTAAACAATTGCCGTTTTTGTTTCGGGGCGAATAATCGCTCCGTTTTTTGTTAAACAGAGAAAATTCCTCTTCGAATTTTGTCGAGCAGTTGCGCGTATGTTCGTTGCCAATCTGGCAACAATAACAGCTAAGGAGAGGAAGGGAAGAAAGATGAAAAAAACGTGGGTGGCAATCATTATTTTAATTAGTGTCGCGTTCGGTCATTCGTTTGGGAACGCAAAAGGGAACGAGCCGTTAAAAGAGATAAAAACAATTGCTTCCGTGTTGCAACAAAACGGCGCATCGATCAACGAATGGACCATTTACACAAGGGAGTATGCCCAAACAATCGAAAATGATTCCGCTTTTTTTCAAAAAACGGACGAGCTAAAACATACGTTTCGAACGTTCCAGTGGACGATCGAAGCGGATCACCATGTTCAGCGAGCAACAGGCGTCTATGAACATTCCTCGATGCAAGAAAAAATTCAACTCGTCACTACCGTTGCAAACAAAAAGCCCCAAACGTACATCCTCTATGAATTAAAGGGATTTGGTTGGAGCGAAACTGTGCAGAAAAACATTGGTCAACTCATAAGCCAAAGGTCGTCACAACTCTTTACGAAACAACCTGCATTTTTCTCTTGTGTAAAAGGGGAATTCAATGGTAAGATGAAAGGTGTTTTGTTAAAACAAGCTTACCATCTTTTACATGCATTCAACGCTACGCCGATTGAGGCGCTTACGGAAGAGGCGTTTGTTTCCGTTTCTGCATATACTGGGCAGTGGGAGAACGTTCTTCCGACCAACACTCATCCAATGAACATTCAGCTTGCTTTGCGAAAGACGGGATTGGGCGACCGAACGACCGTTGTCGTTGGAACCCCGATCATCACAATTGAATATTAATATAGAGAATTTGGACGCGGAGGGGAATACCTTGGAAAAAATCATCGTCCGTGGCGGAAACCGGTTAAACGGCACCGTGAAAGTCGAAGGAGCGAAAAATGCCGTTTTGCCTGTCATCGCCGCAACCTTATTAGCAAGTGAAGGAAAAAGTGTCATTCATGACGTTCCTGCTCTCTCCGATGTATATACAATTACGGAAGTATTGCGTTATTTAAACGCTGATGTCGCGATGGAAGGAAACCGCGTTGTTGTAGATGCATCCCGAGAGCTGAAATTAGAAGCCCCGTTTGAATATGTACGCAAAATGCGTGCCTCCGTTTTAGTGATGGGACCGTTGCTTGCGCGAAAAGGGCGCGCTCGTGTGGCGCTTCCAGGCGGATGCGCGATTGGTTCACGGCCAATTGACCAGCATTTGAAAGGGTTTGAAGCGATGGGCGCTTCTGTCAAGGTTGGCAACGGCTTTATTGATGCCGAAGTGAACGGACGGTTGCGCGGTGCGAAAATTTACCTCGATTTTCCGAGCGTTGGGGCGACGGAAAATATTATGATGGCGGCAGTGTTAGCGGAAGGAACGACCGTGATTGAAAACTGCGCAAAAGAGCCAGAAATTGTCGATTTGGCGAACTTTTTGAACAAAATGGGCGCGAAAGTGCGCGGTGCAGGAACGGGCACCATTCGCATTGAGGGTGTGCCGAACTTACATGGTGCAGTGCATACGGTCATCCCTGATCGAATTGAAGCAGGGACGTTCATGGTCGCAGCGGCAATTACAGGCGGAAACGTGCTTGTGCAAGGAGCTGTTCCAGAGCATTTAAGCTCATTAGTGGCAAAGCTTGAAGAAATGGGCGTCACCATTATCGAAGAAGAAAACGGCCTTCGAGTCATCGGTCCAGAAAAATTAAAAGCGGTCGATATTAAAACGATGCCGCATCCAGGGTTTCCGACCGATATGCAGTCACAAATGATGGCATTATTGTTAAAAGCAGAAGGCACAAGCATGATTACGGAAACGGTATTTGAAAACCGCTTTATGCACGTCGAAGAATTTCGGCGCATGAATGCCGATATTAAAATCGAAGGGCGCTCGGTCATCATTAACGGTCCTTGCAATTTGCAAGGGGCGGAAGTGGCGGCTACCGATTTGCGTGCCGCTGCCGCGTTAATTTTGGCGGGACTTGTCGCGGAAGGGTATACGCGGGTGACGGAATTAAAACATTTAGACAGAGGTTACGTTCGCTTCCATCAAAAACTAGCGGCGCTTGGAGCGGACATTGAGCGCGTTCGCGAAGAAGAAACGGTGTGGGAAGTGGCAAAAGTAACCGACCTCAACTAACGACGAAAGCGACCGTTCGTTGCAAAAGCAGCGGAAGGTCGTTTTTCTTTTTCCGAAAAATAGACAAAGTATGATATAATGAAAAGAAAATATATTGGAGAGGAGGAACTGGATGGAAGCGTTGCTAAAGCAATTTATGGAGCAAATGAACACGCGCTTTGATCGGTTAGAAAGCGAAATGAGTTCTTTTCGGAAAGAACAACATGAAATGCGAGAAGATATCCGCACTTTAGCATCGGAGCAGCAAGTAATGCGCCAAGAAATCAACGCGCTAGCTGTTAGACAAGAAAAGGTTGAACAGCAACTGCAACAGACGAATGAGCGGGTAGAACAACTGTCCGTGCAGTTGCAACAGACTGACGAAAAAGTAGAGAAATTAGGAGCGCAGCTAAAACGTACGGATGAAAAAGTAGAAAAACTTGATCAACAACTGCAACAGACAAACGAACGAGTAGAACAAGTAGCTACACAACTGCAACAGACGAACGAACGAGTAGAACAAGTAGCTACGCAACTGCAACAGACGAACGAACGAGTAGAACAAGTAGCTACGCAACTGCAGCAGACGAACGAACGAGTAGAACAAGTAGCTACGCAACTGCAGCAGACGAACGAACGAGTAGAACAAGTAGCTACGCAACTGCAACAGACGAACGAACGAGTAGAACAAGTAGCTACGCAACTGCAACAGACGAACGAACGAGTAGAACAAGTAGCTACGCAACTGCAGCAGACAAACGAACGAGTAGAACAAGTAGCTACGCAACTGCAACAAACGAACGAAAAAATCCACCAAATGGATCAAACGATTCAAACGTTAGCGACCGAGCAATACGAGATGAGAAAAGAGCTTGCGTTTTATTATGGCAGTCTAATGCGTGAAATAGAAAATACGAAAACCGAGATGAGAAGCCATTTCAAACAATTAGAACGGGTTGACGAGCAGCACCGGGAAGTAATCGAGCTACTCGCTTCTCGAATCCAATGACAACACGAACCCCGCGATAGGTTCTTTTTTTTTGCCTATTTTCTGCCCCGAAATAATTTGTCATATATACTTGTCCAAGCCCATACACTATGTAATAACGAGCAGGAAAGTGGCGCGTTAAAATTGCATATTGGGGGGCGCAAAATGAAACGTCTGAAACTATTGCTTGCACTCGGGTCGCTTTTATTCATCGTTGTATTACTCATTCCGACATTGCTCGTCATCCCCTTTCACGACAAGACAAGCGGGGCGTTGGCAGAAGCGCTGCAACCTAAGCCAAGCATCGAACGAAAACAAGCGGGGCCAGATGTCGAAGTAGCCGTATATCGAAGCAAAGAAAAACGAATCGAGCATATCCCGCTGGAGCAATATGTCATCGGGGTCGTCGCAGCCGAAATGCCGGCCGATTTTGAACTAGAGGCGCTAAAAGCGCAAGCGCTCACCGCCCGCACGTACATTGTCAAACAAATGCTCAGCGACCAACCAATCGAGCTTCCAAAAGGCGCCAACGTCACAGACACGGTCATGCATCAAGTGTACTATAGCGACGAAGAATTAAAAAAACTATGGGGAGCCGACTACGACTGGAAAATGAAACGTATCGTCAAAGCCGTGCAAGAAACGCAAGGTCAAATCATCACGTACAACAACGCCCCGATTGAAGCCGCCTTTTTCTCAACAAGCAACGGCTTTACGGAAAACTCCGAAGCGTATTGGCAAAACGACTTCCCGTACTTAAAAAGTGTGGCGAGCCCGTGGGATGAACAATCGCCTAAATTTTATCACCAAACGGCGATGTCGGTGGCAGAGTTTGAACAACGGTTAGGGGTGAAGCTGCCAAACGACGGGTCGGTAGGTGTCATCGTGTCGCGGACGCCAGGCAAGCGGGTGGCGGTTGTCGATATTAACGGCAAGCAACTCACTGGCAGAGAAATCCGCGAAAAATTGGAGCTGAAATCGACCGATTTTACGTGGGTGCGAAAAGGAAGTGAGATTGTGATCACGACAAAAGGATATGGGCACGGGGTTGGGATGAGCCAATACGGGGCGAACTTTTTAGCAAAGCAAGGAAAAACGTACAAAGACATCGTCCAATATTATTACCGCGGCGTCGCCGTTTCATCGGCAACGGCGTTTTTAAACCGATTGACGGCGAAAAAATAAGCAGACTCTTTTAGAAGAGCTGCTTTTTTCGTGTATAAAAATCAATTTTTTTCAAAAAATAACTATTTGCATGTATATATTTCCCTCTTTCTGTTCAAAATGGTTGCTGAGGTGATGAACATGAGAGAGGAAGAAAAGAAACAACCTTCTCTACGAAAACCAAGTTTAAAACGTGCGTTGCGCAAGCGTTGGGTATTTCCGGCTATTTATTTAACAAGTGCCGCTGTCATTTTAGCGGGAGTGCTTTGGTTCCAGCATAGCAAGGATGTACAGCCAAAAGACGAGTATCAATACGGCCAAGAAGGGACACCGTCTAAACAAGACGACTCTATCCCGGTCAATGAAACAGTAGAACATATCGCGATGCCGGTGCTCGACCCGAACGCGGTTGAAATTAAAACACCGTTCTACGACTATGCCGCATCGAAAGAAGAACAAGAAGCAGCTCTCGTCTTTTATAATAATACGTATCATCCAAACCGCGGCATCGACCTTGTGATGAAAGATAATCGGCCGTTTGACGTGACTGCTTCTTTAAGTGGAACGGTGACGAAAGCAGAAAAAGACCCAATTTTAGGCTACGTCGTCGAAATCGACCATAACAATGGTGTCTTAACCGTTTATCAATCGCTCGCAAGCATCGACGTAAAAGCAGGAGATGCCGTGAAACAAGGCCAAATCATCGGCAAAGCTGGCCAAAGCGCCTTTAACAAAGAGGCAGGCACGCACGTCCATTTTGAAATTCGCCAAAACGATAAGCCGGTCAACCCGCTAGACTATGTCGATAAACCAGTCACATCATTGACAGAGTCTAACGCATCCGACGAAAACGCACCAAATGAACAACAAAGCGAAAACAATAGCAATTCAACAAACGACCAAACGCAAGATGAATCGTCCGATGGCCAATCGACAGATGGAAGCAATACACACCAAGACTCTTCTTACAACATGCCAGACTCTTCGATTGGCATGGCGAAAGCGTAACAACGCGCAGCATCAAGTACGAACGCTTGATGCTGCTTTTCTTTTTTCACAAAAAACACTCGTTTCCACAACATTTTTGGCATATATGTACCAATTGCTTAATAAAATGTTACAAACTTATCAACTAGCGGGAGTGTTTGAGGTGGGGATCGTCCATCGCGCAAAAATAAAGCCGAAGATGCTTTTCAAATGAACAAGAAGAAGTGCTTTTGATCACCGACGAAACGAGTCTCATTTCACACTTCTCACATCCAACTTAGGGAGGGCGAGTGGTGTGCACGATTACATCAAAGAGCGTACTATCAAGATTGGAAAGTATATCGTGGAGACGAGGAAAACCGTTCGCGTCATCGCGAAAGAATTTGGCGTTTCCAAAAGTACCGTTCATAAAGACTTAACCGAGCGGCTGCCGGAAATTAACCCAGAGCTGGCGAATGAAGTCAAAGAAATTCTTGATTACCATAAATCCATTCGTCATTTGCGTGGGGGGGAGGCGACAAAGAAAAAATATAAAAAAGAAACGATTCAATAACTATTTCTTCCTTGCTTTTTTCTTATAAAAATAGTATCAGATTCCGATGAACGTATGATAAAATAACTAATTAGGAGCAATTGATGGATGGAAAGCAAGGAGGAGCGTATACATGTTTGCGAGAGATATCGGAATCGATCTCGGTACGGCGAACGTACTCATTTATGTCAAAGGAAAAGGAATCGTGCTCAACGAACCATCCGTTGTCGCGATTGATAAAAATACAAACAAGGTGCTCGCTGTCGGCGAAGAAGCAAGACGAATGGTCGGGCGTACCCCTGGGAATATCGTTGCCATCCGGCCGCTGAAAGACGGCGTCATCGCAGACTTTGAAATTACGGAAGCGATGCTCAAACATTTCTTAAACAAGCTCGATTTAAAAGGCTTTTTCGCCAAGCCGCGCATTTTAATTTGCTGCCCGACAAACATCACGTCCGTTGAGCGTAAAGCGATTAAAGAAGCAGCGGAAAAAAGCGGCGGCAAAAAAGTATATTTGGAAGAAGAGCCGAAAGTAGCGGCGATTGGTGCTGGCATGGACATTTTCCAGCCTTGCGGAAATATGGTCGTAGACATTGGCGGTGGCACGACCGATGTTGCCGTCCTCTCCATGGGCGATATTGTCACCGCCACTTCTATTAAAATGGCTGGGGACAAGTTCGATATGGAAATTTTAAACTACATTAAGCGTGAATATAAGCTGCTCATTGGTGAACGGACGGCCGAAGAAATTAAAATTAAAGTGGCAACCGTATTCCCAGGCGCACGCGACGAGGCAATTGACATTCGCGGCCGCGACCTTGTGACCGGCTTGCCGCGCACGATTACTGTCCGCTCCGCAGAAATTGAAAAAGCGCTGCGCGAGCCGGTATCGGTCATCGTACAAGCAGCAAAAAGCGTGCTCGAACGCACGCCGCCAGAATTATCAGCCGACATTATTGACCGCGGCGTCATTTTAACAGGCGGAGGCGCATTGTTGCATGGCATTGACCAATTGCTTGCGGAAGAGTTAAAAGTGCCGGTATTAGTCGCAGAAAATCCGATGGATTGCGTTGCGATTGGCACAGGCATTATGCTTGACAACATCGACCGCGCACCGAAGCAAAAATTCATCTAACGACAAGCGAATGGGTATCGTTTCCTATATGGTACCTATTCGCTTTTTTATTCGTTTGCCGTATAATAGAAAATAAGATGAAAGGAAGCGGAGGGAGCGCCTTTGTTGCGTGGATTTTATACGGCGGCGGCCGGCATGCTTGCCCAAGAGCGCCGCGTGGAAATGTTAACGAACAATATCGCCAACGCCAATACACCAGGATATAAAGCGGACGAAGCAGCGCTGCGCGCATTTCCGGAAATGTTGCTTTCGCGCTTAGAGGAAGGGACGATTCCGGTGCAAGAACGCCGGTCGTTGTCTAAAAAAACAACGATCGGTCCGATATCGACCGGCGTCTATATGCAAGAAATGATGCCTAATTTTGCGCAAGGCGATTTAAAAGAAACCGATCAACCGACCGACCTTGCCCTCGTAAATGGGACGATTCCAACGGATGCTGCTACAGGCAAAAAAGGAACGCTCTTTTTCGTCGTGCAAAACGAAACTGGCGATGTCCGCTATACACGAAATGGTAACTTCACCTTAGATGCCCAAGGATATTTAACGACGAACGACGGATTTTATGTGCTCGATGAAAACAATACCCGCATTCAGCTAACGGGTACGAATTTTACGGTAGCGCCTGACGGCACGATTACGGAAAATAATCGGCGCGTCGCTCGTATCAACGTCGCATTTGCGGCAAACGAAAGCGCGGTTGCCAAAGAAGGAAACGGGCTATTCCGCAGCGAAAACGGCTTACTTCCGAGCGCCATTGGCAACGGAAACGTTACGTATGAAGTGAAGCAACGGTTTCTCGAACGATCCAACGTTGATGTCGCGCGTTCGATGACGGATATGATGTCGGCGTACCGTGCGTTTGAAGCGAACCAAAAAATATTACAAGCATACGACCGAAGCATGGACAAGGCCGCCAACGAAATCGGCCGGCTCAAATAATCACAAAGGAGAATGACGATGTTGCGTTCGATGATTACTGCCGCCAATACGATGAACCAACTGCAGCAGCAGCTTGACGTCATTAGTAACAACATCGCCAATAGCAACACGACCGGCTTTAAACGGCGCGAAACGAACTTTGGGGAGCTATTGGTGCAACAATTTGACAACTTACCAGACGACAAAGCAACTCGCCAAACGCCGGCGGGCGTTCGCCGCGGCGTCGGCGCGAAACTAGCAGAAACAAACCTCGTCGTAAAACAAGGCCCGCTCCAACAAACGGGGCGCATGCTAGACGTGGCGTTGACGAAAGAAGGACAATTTTTCCGCGTTTTAGCCGAAACAGCAGATGGAAAGACGGCGATTCGCTATACGCGCGACGGCTCGTTTTACTTAAGCCCATCTGCCAATGACCCAACGGCATTAATGCTTGTCACAAGCGACGGCTTCCCGGTTTTGAGTAGCACTAACGAGCCAATCACGATTCAAGAAGGCTTTAAAGACATTGCGATTACCGACACCGGCACGTTGCGCGCCATCGCACCGGACGGCCGCGTCATGCAGACGGCCGATCTCGGCATTACGAACATCGTCCGTCCGCAACTTTTACAGTCCGTTGGTGACAATTTATATGCCCTGCCAAACGTCAACAACGTGCCAGAAGCGGATGTGGCAGTCAATATGACGGGTACTTTGCGCCCGCAAATTAATGTCCAGCAAGGGGCGTTAGAGCAATCAAACGTAGATCTCGGGACAGAAATGACCGATTTAATGCTCACGCAGCGCGCTTACCAAATGAACGCGAAATCCATTTCCATTTCCGACCAAATGATGGGGCTCATTAACGGTGTTCGCTCATAGCAAGGAGAAAGAAAGATGAAAGAAGAACAAGTAACTAAACAACCGAACGAACAACGAACGGAGCGGCGGAAAAAGCGAGAGCGGAAGCGTCTTTTTCCGATTTGGCTAAGGCTCGTAATCGTAGCGGCGCTTATCGTCATAAGCACGGTCGTTGGCGCTATCGTCGGCTACAGCGGCCTTGGCAACGGCAAGCCGCTTGACGTGTTTAAAAAAGCAACGTGGCAACATATTACCGACATTGTCGAGAAAGACACGAAAGAAAACTAAAGGGAAGGCGTTGCCCTTCCTCTTTATGTACGAGGAGGAATACATATGCTCGATATTCAACAAATCCAACAAATTATCCCACACCGCTATCCGTTTTTACTCGTTGACCGCATCATAGAAGTCGAGGAAGGAAAGCGCGCCGTCGGATGGAAAAACGTCAGCGCCAACGAGCAATTTTTCGTCGGCCATTTCCCAGAATATCCGGTCATGCCAGGGGTGTTAATCGTTGAGGCGCTAGCGCAAGTTGGGGCAGTGGCGATGCTCATGAAAGAAGAAAACCGCGGCCGCCTCGCCTTTTTCACTGGCATTGACAACTGCCGCTTTAAAAAACAAGTCAAGCCGGGCGACCAATTGCGCTTAGAAGTCGAAATTATTCGCGCCAAAGGACCAATTGGCAAAGGGAAAGGCATCGCCACCGTCAACGGCGAACTCGTCTGCGAAACGGAAATCATGTTTGCCCTCGGGGAAAAGAAAGACGCCTAAGCAACATCCTCTTTCCGTGAAAAGGAAAGAGGATGTTTTATGCATGAAAATTTCCTTTCTGGAGAAGATAAGCAAAGACATCATCAAGAAAGGAGATTTTCCATGAAGAAAAAAGCATTAGTCATTCGGTTATTTAGTGCGTTTGTCGCGATGCTGCTCGTTTCCGGATGCAACTTCACCCGCGACAACCAAAACCCACCGCCGCCAACGACGAACGAAAACAACGACATGAACGATACCGATGTCAACCCATCAGACGACATCAACCAACAAGACAAGGCGAAAAACCGAAACATGAACGGCAATGACGTCAATGACAACTTGAACAAAAATTTGCCGCCTGGCGACGACACAAATAACGGCCCTGGCGATGACGAAAACGACAACCAACCAGACCGTGAAGACCCAATCGAAGACCCAAAAGACATGCAAGATAAAAATAATAAAGATCAGTAACAAACACCCAGCCCCTCGGGCTGGGTGTTTGTTTGGGAAAAACGACGGATAGTTCCGTCCCTTTCGACAAAGTATGAAAAAATGGCTCTTCACCAAAAGTTGTACTTGATTTTTTCATCATATGCCCTACTTATGTTTCCAAGGGAAAACTAGCAAACTAATATTTTTGCATATACTTGTTCAGAGAAGTGTATCATTTGTCAAGTACATGTTGTGGTGATGAATTTGTTTTATGGTAAATTTTACTATAAGACATCTTTTTTTCGGTTTTCACTTGTCGAATCATCCGATGTTTCGTGTAAAAGTGTCGAAAGCTGGTCGCGGCTAGGCGCTCGGCTTCACTTTTCGATCGGTGATGTCTCCTTACCGTTATCAATGGGGGCACTCGGCCATGCTGTGGGTGGGGACGATGACGGTCCGGCCACCTTAGACGCACGTCGTCGATGGTGTGGTGTGAGGGCGGGTTAGATGCCCGGTTTTCAATTTATTTTTTTTATTTATTGCCTCTTTTTGCCCATGCTATAATGGAAGAAATGGCAGAGGAGGTGTAAAAATGAGCCAGGAATTAAAGGATTTGCTTCGTTCCGTGTTGAAGGAAGAGCTGCAGCCGGTTCACGAACGATTGGATCGTGTGGAGCGGACCCAGCAAGAACTGCAACGGGGTCAGAAAGCGTTAGAAGTGAGCGTCGCGCAAATTCAACAAGATGTAGCGCAACTGCAAGCAGGCCAGCAGGCATTACAACAAGACGTGGCCAAACTTCAAATCGGCCAACAAAAACTAGAAAACGAGATGGCCGACATGAAGCAATCGCTCGGAAACGTGGAGCGGACGCAAGAAAAGATCCTCGAAGAACTGCGCATTTCGAAAAACAATCAAGCGCATATTTTGAATGATCTTACAAGCATGAAACAGTCCGTTGATTTAACCGTCACGTATTTACAAAGACGGACAGATGTTATATTCGACAAAATGATCGAACATGAAAGACAAATTCTAAATTTAAAATCGCATTTGCCAAACTAAGTCCCAAAAAGGGGCTATTTTTTATGCGCATCGACGTATTGTTTATTGAGCAATAGCTGATACGTCGGTTCGCATGCGAAATACATAGATAGCGCGCCTGTCACGCCCCGATAATTTCCCATTTCCCAGAGATTCCTCTCGTTCGCTGGGACACGATTTCCTCTATTGTTTCATGACATTGTACGAACCCGATAATATTCCATTGATAATATTGTTCATCTACTCCGAATCCAAGAAATTTTACATCGTTTTTAGAAATTTCAATTCCTAATTCCTCTTTTCCTCCACGTATTGCTGTGCTGAATAAGTCAGGACCTTGCCCGATTGGATCGCGATCTTGATGAGGATGAACCGCTTCAACAATGCCAATATCTAATTCACCTGGGCGCACACCGCTATCACTCGAACGCTTGTTAAAATGACATAATTGTCCGCGGCTAGGACTACCAAAGCAACTCCAAATCTATTTGTTAATGGTGTAAATTTGCAAATTATTTGTTTTGCACATTAGCTAATTATTTCATATTGGAATATATTTACAAAATCAGAAGCACAGGCTTTACATGGAGTGGCGGACATGTTAGGCTAGTTGCCTAGCGAAACAAGGGCTCCTGCTCGCCCCTTTCGCTAGAAAACATGTCCGCAGAGGCTCCATGTCAAGCCACCAAACGGTTTTTCTGTAAAGAGAAGGGAGGAAATTTGCACAATACTCCAGATTTTTGCTGGATTAACGCGCAAAAACCCGTTTGAATTTGCAAAAAAATGGCCATTTTGTTCCGAAATAACGTGCTAATTTACATTAATGGGATGATGGGCTTTTTGGCTATCGTTCCATTTAAATATTTTTCCCGAATTGTATATCCACTAGGGAGAGGTGTATCTAAATTCGGATTTAAAGACTTAAATGTATAGTAGTCTGATGGTATGAGAGAAAAAACAACTTTCATATCTTCGTTTATATGCGTTCGTAAAACGGAGTATTTTTCCAGAGAAAACAATGCCCTGTTCCAGATGTAGCTTTCTCCCTTTTGTTTTTTGCGTTCTTCCCCTTTTTCTAACTCTTTTTTCAAAAATGCCAACTCTTCAGGAATTTCGATTGGACAGTTATTTAATCTAGTTTCAATGTTTTCGGGGGCGTACGTCATTTCCCCATCTCCATCACATACGATGAAAGAAGTAGTATAGTTGCCTAAAATAGGTTGGCTCCCCGATTGCTTTTGGTTTTACAAAGATTCTTTTTATCTACTTAGTCCACTTTTTCCATATCTCCTTTAAAGGGTCTTCAAAGACTACACCCATAATTAGATCAACAATTCCACTTACTAATGTATCAAGCATATTTTTCCACCTCAATACTTCCTTTTAGATGAAATTATAAATTAGAGATACTTATCTGTCACGCTTCGACAGAAAATTGATTGAGTCAAGAGTTTGTGGGAGATTTTTTTTGATATTTCGATTCTCTGGATATATTTGGTTTAAATAACCCAGTGTTTGTAAGCGTTTTCTAATCCTCTCATCCTGTTTTCATGCCCTTTTCTCGCTTTTTTAAAACCCTTTCAATGCCTTCAACACTTCATAAATAGGCGTTCCACACGACTGTTGGAGATAGCGAATATTGCCACGTACCACTTCCTCTATCTTTGCTCCTACTTTCTTGATTCCCCTTTTCACCATCGTTTCTCGTTCGCTTCCTTTTTCCTCCTCGACCACTACCTCTCCTTTCCACGTCCGAATCGTTAATCCGTCTTTCACGGCTACCATCACGTCTAAAAACGCTCGAATCCCTCTGTCACACCAACTCCGTCCGTTTTTTACTCGCTTCGCAAACACGTGCATCGTTCCCTCTGCACTTCCCATCGGGCGCATTCCCGTCGTATCGAT
>NZ_JACIDE010000004.1 GCF_014196205.1 Anoxybacteroides voinovskiense
ATTGTTCGAGGAGGGCATGCTGTGCGCATGCCCAGTCGGCAAGCGGTTCGCTTGCCGACTACGGCAGAAAAGCTAGAAATAGAGCGATGTCAACTAGTTTTTATTGGTTAATCAACACGCCTGATTTTAGCAAAACAGCCCCTCCTACTTGGGGCTGTCAAACGAAATACATTTTTTCAAACTCTTCTTTTGGCAACGGTTTACCTAGCACATATCCTTGAATTTCGTCACAGCGTAACGAATGAAGTACGTTCAGCTGCTCGTTCGTTTCTACTCCTTCGGCAATCACGCGCAGTTTTAAACTTTTGGCTAAGACGATAATGGAAGCAACAATCGCTGCGTCTTCTTCTACTTCTGTAATGCCGTCAATAAACGGTTTGGCAATTTTCAGTCGATCAATCGGAAATTTCCGTAAATAACTGAGTGAGGAATAGCCGGTACCGAAATCATCGATGGAAATATGGACACCGATTTGTTTTAGCTGCTGTAATTTTTCAATCGTATATTGTTCGTTAAATACCGCTACCCCTTCCGTGATTTCTAGGTCTAACTGCTCCGCTGGGACGTTCGTTTTTGTTAGTACAGACGTGATGTAGTCCACAAGATTTTCTTGTAAAAACTGTTTTGGGGAAATGTTAATGCTTAGTGGCAAGGAACGTCCATATTGCTCGTTCCATTGCTTTATTTGCCGGCACGCTTCTTCGATGACCCATTCGCCGATGGCGACAATTTGTCCTGTTTCTTCGGCGATCGGAATAAATACTCCTGGGGAGACGAGCCCCATTTGTGGATGTTTCCAGCGAAGTAACGCCTCCATGCCAATGACTTCTTTTGTCTGTATATCAAACTGCGGTTGATAATATAACGCGAATTCACGGTTTTCCAACGCTTGATGAAGGGCGGTTTCAATAATTGTTTTTTTCAATACCGTTTGTTTCATCGTTTCGTTAAAAAATTGCACTTGGTTTTTTCCTTGTTCTTTGGCGCGATACATGGCAATGTCGGCGTTTTTCATTAATAGATCAGCCGTTTCCCCGTCATGAGGGTAGACGGCAACCCCGACGCTTAACGAAAGGCGAATGTCTGTATGGGCAACCGCAATTGGCTGATTTACGATCATTAGCAATTGTTGCGTAAGCGTGCGAAGATGCGCTAATTCATATACTGGCGCAATCAGAGCGATAAATTCGTCCCCCCCTTGCCGCGCGACTAAGTCAGTTGGTCGCAACACTTGTTTTAGCCGCTCGCTTAGTTGGATAAGAAGTTCATCTCCGACGCGATGCCCGAAATAATCGTTTACTTGTTTAAAGCGGTCAACGTCGATAAAAATAACGGCAAGCAAATGTGACTGTTCGTTCGCCTGCGTAATGGCGTGCTCAAGCGACCGAATGAACGCGCGGCGATTCGGAAGCCCTGTTAAAAAATCGTGGTTTGCTGCGTAAAACAACTCGTCGTTCTTTTGCCGCAGCTCTTTTGTCCGTTCGGCTATTTTTTGTTCGAGTTTGCTATTTAACCGCTGCAAATGACGTACTAGCCGCTCATTTTCTAATAGCGTCACGACTTGCCTGATGACAACTAAAATAATCGCCATCATAAACCCTGTTTCTGCCGCTCCGCGTTCTTTTTCGTATAAAAAAAACAAATAAAATAGCGGAATTATACTAATGTATGGAAAAAACATTTTCACCCGTGATACTGCCCGTTCGTTTTCCCCATCAAATTGAAGCATCCCTTCCGATGCGTACGCTCCAGAAAGCCCTGTCATGAGCAAACTAGCCGTCCATAACGGATCTAGCCACGTATTTGACACGTAATCGAACTGAAGCATTTGCACGAGGTAAATGGTATCCGCTACGACAAAAAGGGCAATCGCAAGCAAATTGAGCCATATGATTGTGCGCATCGAAGATATAGAAGAAAGCAACAAAACAAGCAATAAAAACGCAACCATTAAATCAAGCAGCGGATAGCTAAGGGAAACAAAGAGATAGAAAAAGGATACATTTGGAACGATAAGCGGTTGAATGACGTAAATCCAGCTAAATGTCGCGCAAACCGTAATGACAATTAGTGCATCTAGCAACGATTTCTGAACATCAAATGATTTTCGCTTCACCATAATTACATAGGTTAACGCCACACCATAAAGGACGTTATTCGCCACGTAAAAAATATCCGGCCAGCCTGGAAACGGCGGTTCGGTCTGTTGAAGCCATTCATAGCCGCGGTATAATAGTTCCGCTAGAAAATAACAACAAGCGCTTATCCATAAAATGCCCCAAAACCAACGTTCATTCGTTTTCATACGCCGATAGGCAGAAAATAGCCAAAATGATGCAATAAGCGGACCGCCAACGGAAAACAAACTGTTTACCCATGTCGGTGCAACGAAAAAAATGCCTATATAATAGACGGCAATATAGACAATGCTAAAAATTGTACATCGCCATTTTCGCATTCTCCTCCCTCCTCCCCTCATCATATGCACATATAGTTGGAAGCAATTAGACAACCGTCCCCATACATAAAAAAATGGACGCGAAACATACTATGTACCGACATTACGAAAGGAGGAGATTTGGATGCCTTTAGTTCCTTATGACCCATTTCGCCATTTAGAAACGATACGGCGTGATTTCAACCGCTTTTTCACGAACGATTTTCCGTCGCTTTTTTCTGATGAGATGATGCCGCGCATCGATATGCATGAAACCGAGCGCGAGTATATCGTTTCGTGCGATTTGCCTGGTCTTGAGCGAAAAGAAGATGTGCAAATTGACGTGCATAACAACGTGTTGACGATTAGTGGGACGATTCAACGAAAGGAAACGATAAAAGAAGAGCACGTACATCGCCGCGAACGTTTCTTCGGTCGCTTTCATCGCTCGATTCCGCTGCCGGCGAACGCTTCTGCCGAGCAAATTCACGCCACCTACAAAAACGGCGTACTCGACATTCACATTCCAAAAATCGCCTCCGACCAGCGGAAAAAGGTGGATATTCAGTTTCATTGAACAAGAAAAGCGCAAAGCGCCCGCCTATCGGCGAAGATCGCACAAGCCCCTCGAGGAGGCTCTCGAACCAAGCATGGCTTGGTTCTGCGTGGGTAAGCTCAGTGAAGCCAATCAATGTGCCGCCGAAAGAAGGAGCGAGCGCATCACACCGATGGCGCTTGGAGCTAGACAAAGCTCCACCTAATCGTAAAATTTTATACTTTCCTATCTTACAAGAAAACAGGTGAACTTGCTTTGTTCACCTGTTTTTGCATGGGCCGCTGCTTTCGCGGACGATTAATTGGGTAGGGATGACGACTTTTTTCGATAAATGGCGTTTCGTTGCCAATCGCTCGGCTAATAGTTCGACCGCCGTTTCGCCCATAAATTCTGTATATACTTTCACCGTCGTTAATGGCGGCTGGACAAATTCCGCCGTCGGAATGTCGTTAAACCCGACAAGCGAAACATCTTCTGGCACGCGAACACCAGCTTCATGAAGCGCCCGCAATGCGCCAATTGCCATCGAGTCGCTCGCGACAAAAAAGGCGGTTGGATAATCTTTTGCTAACGCTTCTTTCATCAGGCGATAGCCATCTTCGGCCGTAAACCGCCCCGTCCATACGTAATTTGGTTCGTACAGCCCTTTCACATATAAATATTCATAAAACGTTGTTTCCCGCTCGTCGCGAATCAGCGTTTCTCCGTCCACATATTCTTTCCCGCCAATGTAGCCGATTTTTTCATGCCCGAGCGAAAGCAAATAATCAAGCACTCGAATCATCGACTGACGGAAGTCAATGACGACCGAATCGAACCGCGTTTCGTCTGGAGAACAATCAACAAACACGATTTGTTCGGTGCTTGCCGTAAACACTTCCATATCTTTCGGGCCGAACTTTCCGACCGCGATAATGCCGTCTAGTCCTGTCAGCCATTCCGATTGGTACGAGTCGCCTTGTTTAAACAGTTTCACAAGCTCAATTTGACGGTCAAAGCATTCCTTCTCTACCCCAAGCCGAATCGCCATGTAATAAGGGTCCCCTAATTCTTGCAGCTCGGAATACCAATGCACTAACCCAAACCTTAACCGCTCTTTCGTTGTATGTTGATTTCGCTCGCGCAACGTTTTATAGTTGAGCTGCTGCGCGACTTCAAAAATTTTTTTTCTCGTCTCATCGGAGACAGACAGCGTCGGGTCATAGTTCAACACCCGCGACACCGTCGCCACCGACACGCCGACTTTCTCGGCGATTTCTTTTAAGGTTGCCATAAAACTCCACCTTCTTACCGTTGATTTAAAAGGACGATTTTACTCTCATACGGATGCAACGTGATATGCTGAAATACTTTTTCCTCAGCCGTATGATTCATCACAAATAACCATGCATCGTCCCCTTCGCCTCTTTTGTACACCTCTACCCCTTCTTCGCTTGGAATATGCCAAATATCGTTAGCAACCACGACGTCTTTTGCGATCGCTTGCAAAACATCTTCTTCTGCTCCGCATCCGACATAATATACAGTGCCTTTTTCATACGTATTTTTCGTCACCGCTGCCTGCGGATAAAAGGAGTCATCATAACGATACAATATTTCCGCTGCCACAGGGGTTACTAAATCACGCCAAACAGAACAATAAGATGTTTTCCCTGTATATTGTCCTTCTCCGATCATCCGAATCCGTTGCGACACGGAAAGGGACTCTACTTCATGCACTTCGATTCCTGCGATCTCCCTTACATATCCAGGCAAAACTTTTTTGAAGTGAATATTGTTATTTTTGTCTTTTAACCCTGTCCGGAACGAAAAAATGATCGTTCCCCCTTGTTTGACAAATGCTTCGAACCGTTTTCCTAATGCTTCATCAATGATTTGAAGAGCAGGAACAAGAAGTACTTTATACTTGGAAAAATCGCGTGTCACTGGAATAACATCGATATGCGTATTCCATTTGTAAAATGGTGTATACAAGCGCAACAATTCATTCGTAAAGTCAAATCCTTCACTTTGCCGTTGAAAGCGCCACGACCAAATATTATCGTAATCATACAGCACCGCAATATCGGCTCGAATTTCTGATTGGATAAGCGGTTCATGAGGAGAAATTTCCGCAAAAAATGACTGAACTTCTTGATACTTTCGACCACGGCGATTGCTATGGTCGACAATTCCGTAACAAAACTGCTCTGCGCCACGATTCATCCCGCGCCAGCGGAAATAAAGCATATTCGTGCAACCATGGGCAAACGCTTGGTACGACCACATTTTGGCTTGATTCGGCCGCGGCAAATAGCCAATGACATCATGGCCTTGCGCTCCCATCAATTCTTCCACAATCCAATAGTTTTTTCCAAGCAAACCGCGGACAAAATCATGGGTCATTGCAATCGCTGCTGGGGAAATCGGCTCCATCAGCCCTCCCCATACAGGGTAATTATCATATGAAACAAAATCCATATCTTTCACGTTTTCTTCATGGTCAAACCATTTTTGGAAAAACCCGCCCGATACGTTCGTCGTTACTTGTTGATGCTCTCCCTTGTGCTGACGAACGACATTCGTCATTTCATGGGCATAGCTATTGACCGAGTAAGAACGGAAGCGCGCCCAATCTAATTGCAAAGAAGGATTGTGGGTCGTAATCGTTTTTTTCGGAATCGGAATTTCCGTAAAATCATTGTACGTTTGTCCCCAAAAAATCGTGCCATATGCTTCATTTAGCGCATCGATTGTTTCATATTTGTCTTGCAAAAACTGTTGGAACTTTTCATGGCATTGCTCACAGTAGCACATATCGCTTCCTTCATGACCAAATTCATTATCGATTTGCCACGCAACAATCGCTTCTTCGTCTCGATAGTGCTCTACTAGCTTTTGGGTAATGCGGGCGCTATATGTTCTGTAAACATCTGAATTAAAGCAATATTGACGACGTCCGCCGAATACACGTACATTTCCATTTTCGTCTTTCGATAAAATCTCCGGATATTTTTTTGCCAACCAAGCAGGGAATGTTGCCGTCGGCGTACCAAATAAAATGGAAAAACCTTGCTTTTTCAATTTGGCGATGACCTGATCGAAAAAAGAAAAATCAAACTCCCCTTCTCTCGGCTCCATCAAATGCCACGCAAATTCCCCAATGCGGACAATGTTCGCTCCGAGTTCTTTTATTCCTTGAATATCTTCTTCCATCATTTCTTTCGGCCAATGTTCTGGATAATAGTCAACCCCTAAATACAACTCGATTCTCCTCCATTCGATGAACACAACAGCGCCCTATTTTTAATGAACTGATGGTAAACGATCTGCATTTTTTTGCCACGTTTGCAAAAACCGTCGGAACGCCTGCTTGCCTTCTTCCGTTCGTTTGAATACACCCGCATGCTCCAGTACGGTAATAAAGCGCTTCCCTACTT
The DNA here is from genome assembly GCF_014196205.1 of Anoxybacteroides voinovskiense. GTDB lineage: Bacteria > Bacillota > Bacilli > Bacillales > Anoxybacillaceae > Anoxybacteroides > Anoxybacteroides voinovskiense. The sequence continues at coordinate 6,413 of NZ_JACIDE010000004.1, forward strand.
CTGTCCGTAAAATGTCCCACACGTTCTCCTCTTGAACGGAAGGATAGGAGGCGCGAATGTGTTCATACCACTCCGAATGTTTATGCATCGCTTCTTCCCAGTTGTCTTTGCTTACGTTATGAACGAGATACGTTGCCAACGTTTTTAATTCTTCCGAAAGTCTTCCTGGCAATACGGCTAGCCCCATCACCTCGATTAATCCAATGTTTTCTTTTTTTAGATGGTGCAATTCTTCATGTGGATGGAAAATGCCGTATGGGTGCTCTTTTGACGTTCGATTATTGCGCAACACGATGTCCATTTCCAACGACTCCCCGCGCCGTCTTGCAATTGGCGTAACGGTATTATGCGGCGTGTCCTCCGTGTAGGCATAAATTTCGACGCTTTGGTCGCTATATGTTTGCCACGTGCGATAAAGCAAATCTGCCGCTTCTAGCACCTCCTCTTTTCGACCGCGAAGACGAACGACCGACATCGGCCAGCGGACGATGCCAGCGGTTAACGTCGGAAATGCCGGCAATGAGATATATTCCTCGATTTCTGCTTTCTCCATCGCAAACGTATAACGCCCGCCTTGAAAATGATCGTGCGCTAAAATCGAGCCGCCGACAATCGGTAAATCAGCGTTTGAGCCGATAAAATAATGCGGGAATTTTTCGATAAAATCAAGCAGCCGTTCAAACGTTTTTCGTTCCATTTTCATCGGCACGTGCTCCGCATGAAAGACGATGCAATGTTCGTTATAATACACGTACGGCGAATATTGAAAATACCACTGCTCCCCAAGAAGGGATAGCGGAATGATGCGATGGTTCGCACGCGCTGGATGATGCCACGTTCCTTCATACCCTTCGTTTTCTGCACAAAGCACGCATTTCGGATAAGTAGACGCAGTAGTTTCTTTTAATTTGGCGATTTCTTTCGGATCTTTTTCTGGTTTTGCTAAATTAATCGTTATATCGAGCTCTCCGTATGCGGTCGCGGCTTTCCAATGTTCGTTTTTCGCGATTCGGTCGGTTTGAATATAGTTCGATGCACGGCTTAAGGCATAAAACCAATCGGTCGCTTGCTTTGGCGTTTGATGATACTGCTCATAAAAGGTACGAATCACTTCCGATGGGCGCGGCATTAAACAGTTCATTAGTTTTGCTTCCCATACATCGCGTTCCGTCGTCGTGTTCGTCTGCAATAGCCCCTGCTCGTACGCCCAATCTAACATAGACGACAAAATCGCAGGAAGAGGGAGGGAGGAAGGTGCTCCCTCGGGAGGCTGCCACTCGTCTAACTGTAACGCCGCAAGCAGCCGATTACGCGTATAAATGACGTCTTCTTTTTGCAGAAGTTCGTGCATAAGACCGTGCTGAATCAATTGTTCGATTGCCAAATAAATATTCACCGCTTGCCACCTCGATAGCCGTTCGGATTTGCTTGATGCCATTGCCAAGCGGAAGCGACGATGTCGTCGATTGTTGTGTATGTCGGCTTCCACCCGAGTTCACGCTTCGCTTTTTCCGAAGAAGCAACAAGCCGGGCTGGGTCGCCCGCGCGTCTTTCTACTACTCGCGCTGGAATGTCATGGCCAGTGACACGGCGTGCTGCTTCAATCACTTCTTTGACGGTAAATCCGTTGCCGTTGCCAAGGTTAAATACGTCGCTGTTCGCGCCGCTTCTTAACTTTTCGACCGCAAGCCAATGGGCATCGACTAAGTCAAGAACGTGAATGTAATCGCGGATGCACGTGCCGTCATGGGTATCGTAGTCATCGCCAAAAATATGAATCTCGTTTCGTTGCCCGAGCGCCACTTTCAAAATGAGCGGGATGACGTGCGTTTCTGGGTCGTGGTCTTCCCCTAAGTGGGCGCCGTACGCACCAGCGACGTTAAAATAGCGAAGCGAAATATAGCGGATGCCATACGCTTGGTCGACCCATTTCATCATTTTTTCCATCGCAAGCTTCGTTTCCCCGTACGTGTTCGTTGGGACGGTCGGATCGGTTTCAACGATCGGAATGTGCCTCGGCTCCCCGTATACCGCTGCCGTCGAAGAGAAAACGATTTGCTTCACGCCAAATTCGTTCATTACTTCCAGCAATACTTGCGTTCCGTATACGTTGTTGTCATAGTAGGCTAACGGCTTTTCCATGCTTTCCCCGACAAGCGAATTCGCCGCGAAATGAACGACGGTGTCGATATTATGCTTTTCGAATACGTCGCGCAAAAAGGCGCGGTCGCGAATATCCCCTTGGTAAAATATCGCTTCTGGATGAATCGCCTCGCGATGCCCTGTCTGCAAATTATCGACGACCACCACCTGTTCCCCTTTTTCGATGAAGCGATGTACCGCATGGCTGCCAATATAGCCTGCACCGCCACAAACAAGAATCATAACCTCATCTCCTCTTTTTCTGTTAGTTCTTTTGCGCCATCGCCAATTTTCACGACATAAAAACTTGCTTCATAGCCGATTTTTTGCGCGTATTCTCGCCCGACTTGCTCAATGAAGGAAGGAATGTGTTCTTCTTTTACGATGTTCACCGTACAACCGCCAAATCCAGCCCCAGTCATGCGGGCACCGATCGTTCCTTCGTGCTTCCACGCTGCCTCCACAAGCGTATCAAGCTCTACTCCTGTCACTTCGTAGTCATTGCGCAACGAGAGGTGGGATTGTTTCATCAAATGGCCGAAGCGTGCCAACTCCCCTTTTTCCAGCGCTTCTGCCGCTTGCATCACCCGTTCGTTTTCCGTCACGGCGTGGCGAGCGCGTTTTTGTTCGACGGGAGAAAGAACGTGCGCGTATTTCGCCAGCTGTTCGCTTGTCAGTTCGCCGAGGGAAGAAATCGGGAGGTGTTGTTGCAACTTCATAATCGCTGTTTCGCACGTTGCTCGCCGTTCGTTATACGCCGAATCCGCTAACCCGCGCTGTTTGTTCGTATTGGCGATGATAATTGAGCAATCGTTCAGTAAAAGCGGTAAATAACGATAATGCAACGTTTGGCAATCTAATAAAATCGCACGGTCTTTCTTTCCCATTCCGACGGCAAATTGGTCCATAATGCCACAATTGACGCCAATATAATTATTTTCTACGGTTTGGCTCATTTTCACAAGTTCAAGCATGCTGAAATTTGCTTGAAACAGTTCATTGACCATGACCGCCGTAACAAGTTCAATCGAGGCAGAAGACGACAATCCTGCGCCATTTGGGATATTTCCATAATAGAGTACATCAAACCCGCTGTCGATGATAACCCCTGACGCTTGAAACGCTGCGATAATTCCTTTCGGATAGTTCGCCCAGCCATGTTCGTCGCGATATGATAAATCTGCTAGCGGAACGGTCATCACTCCTTTTTCTGGAAAATTTTGCGAATACAACCGAACGTCTGCGCTTTTCGTTTTTCTCACGAAGGCATATGTGCCGATTTCAAGGGCACACGGCAACACATGCCCACCGTTGTAGTCCGTATGCTCCCCGATCAAATTCACGCGACCTGGGGCGAAGAAGGTGCGAATTTCTTCCCTTCCCCCACCAAACCATGCAAGAAAATCCGTCTTTACCTTTTCAATCATTGTTCTGCCTCCTAAACTGCTTTTATAGTAAATATTTTAGTAAATTTTTTAGTTAATCACAAGTGGATGGAAACATTTTTTTCTGACAAACGTATAACAATTAGCCGATTCATCCACGTTATGTATAAAGGGGGCTTTTGCCATGGAAACGAAACAATCGTTAGAACAAGAATTAGCAAAAATCGAACGCTGGGAGCGCAGTCAAAAAGATTTATGGTTTTGGGAAAAAATCGGGCGCCTTCCGTTTAAAGTATTGGATAAGCTAACACCACCGATCGTACATAAAAAACTTGGACAGCTGCTCGACGAACTCGGTAGCTACATCCAAAGCGGCGGACAATATTTAGTGAACGAAGCGAAACTGCTCGAAAAGTTTCCTGCGGCTTCTATTGAGCAAGTTGGACATTTGCCGCTTGCAACGATGGATCGCGTGTGCGACGAATTAGTGGAAGCGCGCATTACATTCGCCCAATACCAAGGGGCAACGACCGGTGTAGGCGGACTGTTTACACTAGCCATCGACATTCCCGCCATGCTCGGGTTAGCGTTAAAAACGCTCCAAGAAATCGCAATTACTTACGGCTATGACCCGAAAGAAAAAAAAGAGCGCATTTTTATCGTGAAGTGCTTGCAGTTTGTCTCCAGTGACATTGTCGGCAAAAAAGCAATTCTCGACCAGCTCACGTCGTTTTCCAACGACCATCAGCAAGTATTTTCCCAGCTACAAGGCTGGCGCGAAGTCATGATGACGTTCCGCGACCAATTCGGCTGGAAAAAACTATTCCAACTCGTGCCAATCGTCGGCATTGTTTTCGGTGCCATGTTTAACAAAATGTTTATCGAAGACATCGCCGAAGCGGGAAAAATGCTCTATCGGAAGCGGAGGGTGTTGGAGAAAATTATGGAATCTGAACAAACTACTTAGTTTTCTACTGTAAACAAACTGTAAACAATCATAAAATAGCGGGGAGTTTCATTTTCCCCGCTATTTCTTCATTCACAACACCCTCTTCCTGTCTATTAGACAATGACGTGACACTCATCACTTTTTCTTAGCATGCTTACGCATGTCAAACGCCACCGCAACGATAATAATTAAGCCTTTTACAATAAATTGAATATACGGGCTTACTCCAAGAAACGCCAATCCGTAATTGATAATTTGAAAAATTAGGACACCTGCAATCACTCCGGATACTGTGCCAATCCCTCCGGATAGCGATACTCCACCAACTACACAAGCCGCGATAGCATCTAACTCGTACATATTCCCCGTATTGTTAGTAGCGCTTCCTACCCGTCCCGCTTCCAACGTTCCTGAAAAACCGTAGAGAAGACCTGCAATTGTGTAAATAATGATAAGGTTTTTCGTCACATTTACACCAGAAACTTTTGCAGCTTCAGGGTTTCCACCAATCGCGTACATATTCTTCCCTAGTTCTGTCTTATTCCAAATAACCCAAATAATAATAGATACAACTATCGCATAAATAATAAGGTATGGAATTTCGTACTGTCCAACAGGAATACCGCGTTGGGCAAACGTAGTAAAACTTTGATTTAACCCTCCAATCGGTTGTGCTCCATAAGGCGGACGGTCAAAGTAAATAGAAGTAATACCATATACACCAATCATCATTCCTAATGTAGCGATAAATGGTGGTACGTGAAACTTGGACACAATCACACCATTCAAAGCACCTAACAAACCAGTCACTATCATCGCAATTAAAATAGGAATAAATAACGGAAGTTCAGGTAAATTTGGATACATTTTGTAAGCATAGTCGGTCGCTTGCAAAAGTGAAGCAGAAACTACCGCTGCAAGTCCAACCATTCTCCCTGCCGATAAATCCGTACCAGCTGTAATCAAAATCCCAGCTACCCCAAGTGCAATGATGATGCGCGAAGACGATTGACTGAGTATGTTGATTAAGTTAGTAACCGATAAAAAATCAGGAGATATGACCACTATTCCTGCCACAAGGAGTAGCAATACTACATATATAACGTTGTCTACAAACCATTTCATCACTGTTGCGTTTTTTGTATCTCGAACCATCTCCTCACCCTCCCTAGTACAGCGCTGATAATCGCATGATCTCTTCTTGGGATGTTGTAGCAGTATCGACGATTCCGGCTGCTCGTCCATTGCTCATGACTAAAATCCGATCAGTAACCCCTAGTAGTTCCGGCATTTCTGAAGAAACCATGATAATCCCTTTTCCTTCTTTGGCTAACTCGTTAATCAACTGATAAATTTCAAATTTTGCTCCTACATCAATACCACGTGTTGGTTCGTCTAGCAATAAAATTTCCGGTTTTGTCAGCAACCACCTTCCGATGACCACTTTTTGCTGATTCCCCCCTGATAAACTTCGGATCGGCGTTTTTTGTGAAGGAGTTTTTACTTTCATCGCATCGATCACCCATTTTGTATCGTTTGACGCCTTGCGATCCGATACAAACAACCCTTTTGTCCTATATTGACGAAGATTCGCAATTATCGAGTTAAATCCGACACTCAAGTCAGGGTATATACCTGTTGTTCGTCTTTCTTCCGTCACCAAAGCAAACCCATTTTTTATCGCTTCTTGTGGCGAGTTGTTTTCAATGACTCGACCATGAAGTTCAATTGTACCAGATTGAATGGATCTCAATCCGAATAACGATTCAAGTAACTCTGTACGTTTTGATCCGACTAAGCCCGCAATACCTAAAATTTCCCCTTTTCTCAACTCAAAGCTGACGTTAGAAAAAGAGGGTTGTGTTTCCGCCGTCAAATTCGTTACCTTTAAAATGACATCCCCTGGCTTATTTGTTTTCGATGGAAAGCGCTGCGACAAATCTCTCCCTACCATAAGCCTAATAATTTCATCCGTCGTTAATTCTTTTGCGCTTTTCGTGGTAATATATTGACCATCTCGCATAATAGTAACTTCGTCGGATATTTTCAAAATTTCTTCCATTTTATGAGAGATATAAATAATACTAATATTCTCTTTTTTTAATCTTTCAATAATGTTAAATAAATGTTCTACTTCTTTTTCAGTAAGTGACGACGTCGGCTCATCCATCACAATAACTTTCGATTGGTAAGAAACTGCTTTCGCAATTTCTACCATCTGCATTTCAGAAACAGATAAAGTACTGACCTTTCTACGTGGATCAATGTTAATATCTAGAGTTTTAAAAATTTCTAACGTACTATCATACATTTTCTTTTCATCTATAAAAATGCCTTTTTTCGGATAACGACCTAACCAAAGATTATCCATAACACTCCGCTGGCGTACTTGGTTAAGCTCTTGATGTACCATGGAAACCCCATTTTCTAGCGCCTGTTTCGAATTTTCAAATACTACTTCATTTCCATTCAGCAAAATTTGGCCTTCGTCCATTGAATAAATACCGAATAAACATTTCATTAAAGTAGATTTACCCGCTCCATTTTCTCCCATTAATGCATGAACCGTTCCTGGTTTAACTTTCAGTGAAACATTTTGTAGAGCAATTACTCCTGGGAATCTCTTTGTCACATTGTTCATTTCCAATATGTAAGTAGCGCTAGATGATGACATCTTACCCCCCCTAAATAAACTGTGTTAAAAATAGGGTTTATTTTTAAAATAATTTTCATGCCGAAATAGTATGAAATACTGAACTTTAGTACTCTCTATTGAGAGAGCGCCCTAGTTACAATGAATTGTAACGCTAAGGCGCTACCTCTATTTAACACGTTTTATTTATAAGCGTCTTTGCCTACTTGAATATTATCTTTGGTAATTCCGACATAAGGCACACGAACAGCTTTTGTTTTATCTAACTTCCATTCAGTTCCTTCCAGTACATCTTTTCCATTTGCAGCATTTGTGGCAAGTTCAATGGTCGCCTTCCCTTGGTTTTTTGCATCGTTCAACACAGTACCAATCATTTTTCCTTTTTCAATCATTTCAAGCGCTTCTGGAATGGCATCAACGCCAACTACAGGAACAAATTTATCCCCATTAAAATATCCTGCTTTTTCAAGCGAAGCAATCGCACCTAGTGCCATCGCGTCATTATTACAAATCACAAATTCTATTTTGTCATTGAACTTAGAAATCCACGCATCCATTTTTTCCGTCGCTTTTGTTGCATCCCACATAGCAGTATCCAATGCTAACTCTTCCACTTGAATGCCTTTTTGTTTAATCGTTTCGATGGAATATTTCGTACGCGCTTCGGCATCAGGGTGCCCCGGTTCCCCTTTCAACAGTACGTATTGAATTTTTCCATCTTTGTTTTTGTCGTATTTATCTTTGTTTGCTTCCCACGCTTTAGCAATTAATTCCCCTTGGATAATACCTGACTCTGCCGAATTTGTCCCTACATAATAAGCTTTATCATAGCTTGCTAATACATTGGCATCCGGCTCTTTGTTAAAGAAAATAACTGGAATATTTTTTGCCTTAGCCTTGTCAATCACTGTTTGGGCAGCTTTTGGATCTACTAAGTTAATTGCTAATGCTTTTGCACCTTTGGCTATTAACGTATCGATTTGCTCAATTTGTTTCGCTTGGTCGTTTTGTGAGTCATTCAACATAAGGTTTATTTTTCCTTTTGCCGTTTCCTCCATTGCACGACGTACATATGACATAAAGTTGTCATCAAATTTGTAAATGGTTGCTCCAACTGTAGGAAGGGCATTATCACTATTTGTATTTTTAGCATCATTCGTTGTGCTGCTGCATCCCGTAGCTAGCAGAATGCTAGAGGCAACTGTCAAAGATAAAACCAATCCTTTTTTGTTTTTAAACATATTACGTCCCCCTTCACTTTACATGATTGCATCTTGTTTATGTAAGCCCTTACATAAAAGATGCTTAAAAGATAGTCCGGAAAGCTCGTTATCCAACGAAACATAAGATTCGTATAAAAAATTCTCTAAAACTTTCATCCCCCCTCTCACTTAGTTAATTTTTACTTAAACTTTTAAGTAGAATATAACAAAAAACTGTTACGTTATCAATTCTTTTTTAGAAATATTTACACCTTTTAACTATACTTAGTGTTTTTGAGCTTACATCACAGAAACAAGACAGCCGAACCTTGCGCCATGTTTAACAAAATGTTTATCGAAGACATCGCCGAAGCAGGAAAAATGCTTTATCGGAAGCGGAGGGTGTTGGAGAAGCTAGCTCAATTAAAAGAGGCTGCCCCAAGGAGATGACAAAAAATAGGCGTTTCTTTCATAAGGAGGAAACGCCCATCTTCTATCTCCAAAAGTGTGTTTGTCTTTTTCATTAAAAATTTATTTTCCAATCGAAAAACCACGTATTTCTCTGCACTTTTTGCCTGTTTTCGCCCAAAAAGCGCGGCAAAATTTAATTTTCCTCATTTGCATTTCCCTTATTTCTCGGTTTTAATCAAATTGTCCTCTATATTCTACGAAAGGATGATCCGCATGCAATACCTCGATTTGAAAATGGATTTTATGTTTAAACAGCTGTTTGGTCACCCAAGTCGCAAGTCAATTACGATGGCGTTTTTAAACGCGCTGTTGCGTCGAACAGGAGATGATCGCATCGTCGATGTCCAGTTTGAAAACACCGAGCTGACGAAAGAAACAGAAGACGGAAAAACAGGACGGTTAGATGTTATCGTCCGCACAAATCGCGGCGAGCGCATTCACATCGAAATTCAACTTATCCCGCAATACGGCATGCCGGAACGGCTATTGTATTACTGGGCGCGGTTATTTTCGGCTTCGCTGTCGAAAGGAGAACGGTACGACACCCTCCCACCGACGATTATGATTGCCATCCTCAACTATCCACTCTTTCCACACGAAACGGATCGTTTTCACACCGTCTTTCACATTCGCGAAGATGAAGAGCAGTTCCTCTGGAGTGATCATCTTGAATTTCATGTACTCGACTTGTCACAATTTATGGTAAAATGGAAGAAATACCGTCGAGAAGTAAAACAATCGCCCGAATGGCCGTGGCTAACAATGTTGTCCGCTGTGGATAGCCGTTCAAAGAAAGTCGATGAAGAAATGGTTCGCGAATTGGAGGGAGTCGCGATGACAGAACAAGAAATTTTAGAAGCGTTAGAAGAGTGGCAAAATTTAAGCGTGGATCCAGAAAACCGCTACGCCTACGAAATGCGCCTCAAATGGCTCCTTGACCAACTTTCAAACATTCGTGGCAGTCGGGAGGAAGGACGACAAGAAGGATTGAAAGAAGGATTGAAAGAAGGACGGGAAGAAGGAATAAAAGAAGCGATTAGAAAAATGGGTGAAAAAGGAATGAGCGTAGCGGACATTGCGCATATCCTCGATCTGACGGAAGAAGACGTACGGGAACGGTTGAACGATTAGCCTTAATGGTTTTAAGAAAAGCGCTCGCCTGTCAGTGAAGGTCACATAATCCCCACCGACGAGGAAACACCTTAGGCGTTTGGAACTAGATAGCTCTCCAATCGTAAAATGTTTCTAAAAAGAGGGGGCTGACCAAAAACGCATTCGCGTTTTGGGTCAGCCCCTTCTATTTCTTTTAGACGCCATGATAAGTAGTTTTCAATGGTTAATCAATACTTCTAAGCCGCCATATTACGCTAACGAAATCACCGTGACGTTCTGGCACGTTGAGACCTACGTACATTAGTTCATCTCCGCCATATACTTCCCCTGTACCAATGATTTCGTACTGTTTCTTTGGATTGAGTCCTTTCAGCCGTATAAACGACAGTGGGGCGTTGGCTTCGGCTAGTACGCGAAAATACGCAACAAACGCTTCGGATTGATGTAAATTAGCACACTATTTCAGAACTACTTTTTTAAATTATTTTGGATGAAAATCGGAAATTTTTCTTCGAAATACGGGGACCTTTATCAGTGGACAGAACTAACCGCCAAATATGGGTAAACCTTTGCGGCTCTGGGACTAGAGCCTCCCCCGAAGATCCTAGACATTCATCCTCGCTCCTAGATACACGCCACAAGTATACCTAATCGCCTCTCAGCACTTCTGCATCAAGGACTGAGAGGCGATTTATTTGCCTAGTCACTGTCGAACTCGGGCAAGGAGAAAGTAGCTGTATAAGCTCAGCTGTTCCTCGCTGATTAGTGAGTCCATTATTTAGGAAAAATAAAAGAGGTAATACCTTATGTTTGTTTTTTATCTTCTCTTCGATGTGCTTGTAATCAATAATACGAATTTTGTCAAAATCGATTTCAAGTGTTATTATATCAATTCCGTAAGGGGGGTTGTGAGCTCCTTTAAATGTTTCTACACGAATTTTGAGTAAGAATTTATAATGACTCCCTAGTTCTAAATTTTTAATTTCTAATATTTTAGGCTTCCACCACTGAATTTCAGATGGTTTTCCATAATAATCCTGTACTGCTTTGGTTATACAAGGCGTTAAGAAGTAAATTGAAAGGTCCTCTAAATCATTTTTATTAACTAATGTAGTTGTTGACTCTGTTTCATAAATTTTTGATTTGGCGACAATTTTAGTCCCGACACCATACATTCCGAATAATATTATCAAAAAGAGGGACATTACTCCTATAAATTTCCTGTTCATATTTGAATTCCCCCTTTTATTATCGTGATCAAACTATATTTTGCAGATATTAAGTCAAAATAATTCATAAAATTTCCGATTAAAATGGTTTATTTTATAGGCGGAGGGCTTTCTTATCTTTTAAAAAAAGAGGGTGTCCCAAAAGTAACGGGGCACCCTTTCTTATAACCATATATACGAGCGAAACACCTTTACAAAACTGTATATTGTATCTTCCTTGAAGAAAGGAGACCTTTTGGGTCAGCTCCTAAAATCCCCCACCGCCTCTTTCAGCGCGGTTTCTAGTTCGTTTGTGTACTCGTGCGTTTGTTCCTCTGTCCACTGCAAATGCTCCGCCATAAAGCGAATGACTTCGTCTTTCCATGTCCGCACCCATTGAATGTTAAACAAAAGGGCACCGGTGCGGCGGATGAAGTAATCAGAAGGTTTGACGGCCATTTCTTCTTCGAGCGCGTATACAAGCGTCGCAAACACTTCGCGCGAAAGCCCACTGTTTTCTTCATAATCCTTGCTTAATGCAAATATGCGGTCAACGTTCGTTCCGTATTGTTGCGCCAGGCGCTCCCCTTCCGCTTTCGTAAAGCCGTAGCGCGTCGCTTCTTCCGCTTTTTGCGCGATAAACGCAGGCAATTGGTGAGAGCCGCCGACATCGCCGCCGGAAATCGGCAAATGCTTCGTTTGGCAAGGGCGGAATGGTAGTCCTTCTTCTTTTTCGAGCTGCTTGGCGACTAAATCAACGACCGTTTCCGCCATTTTTCGGTATCCGGTTAGCTTTCCGCCCGCAATTGTCACAAGCCCTGACGGAGATTGCCAAATTTCGTCTTTTCGTGAAATTTCCGATGGATTTTTTCCCTCTTCGTAAATCAACGGCCGCACTCCCGCCCAGCTTGATTCAATCTGTTCTGCCGTCACCCGCACCGACGGAAACATATAATGAATCGCTTGCAGCAAGTAGTTGCGATCTTCGTCCGTCATTACTGGATTCGTCAAATCCCCGTCGTAAAACGTATCGGTCGTGCCGACATACGTTTTTCCATCGCGTGGGATGGCAAACACCATCCGTCCGTCCGGTGTATCGAAATACACGGCTTGTTTCAACGGAAAGTGTGTTTGGTCGATGACAATATGCACACCTTTTGTAATTTTTAACATTTTCCCATGTTTCGAGCCGTCTTTTTCCCGCAAATCATCGACCCACGGTCCGGCCGCGTTAATCACCTTTTTCGCTCGTATCGTATACGTTTGACCGGTAAGTTCATCGCGACAGCGCGCCCCGACGACGCGTCCGTTTTCGTACACAAACGCTTCTGCTTTGACGTAATTGGCGGCGTCTGCGCCGCACTCGATCGCTTTTTTCAACACCTCGATCGTTAACCGGGCGTCGTCGGTTCGGTATTCGACATAGTATCCACCGCCAATAAGCCCGTCTTTTTTCAACAGCGGTTCTTTTTGTAGCGTTTCCTCCTTGTTTAGCATCGTCCGGCGCTCGCTTCGTTTGACTCCCGCTAAATGGTCGTACACCCATAGTCCAATCGACGTGCTCCATTTGCCAAACGTGCCGTCTTTATAAATCGGCAACAACATCCACTCTGGCGTCGTCACATGCGGGCCGTTTTCGTACACAATCGCCCGTTCTCGCCCAACTTCTGCGACCATTTTCACTTCGAATTGCTTTAAATAGCGAAGCCCACCGTGTACTAGTTTCGTCGAGCGGCTCGATGTCCCTGCAGCGAAATCTTGCATTTCCACTAACGCCGTTTTCAACCGGCGCGTTGCTGCATCCAACGCAATGCCACCGCCCGTAATCCCACCGCCAATAATGAGCACATCGTAATATTCTCTGCTCATTTTTTCTAACACGATCGTACGTTTCATCGTTTCTCCTCCCCCTTTGAAAGCAAAAAGAGACCATTACAGACACGACAAGCCTTTGCTTATCATGTATGCATGGTCTCTCCTAATCTCCTGACATGGTATTAACTTACTTTTATTATAGCGAAAATCAGCTCGTTTGGCTAGCAAAAAATCGTTAACGTATCGCCGCATAATGTTCCCAAAGCGCTTTGTTCGATGTCGTAATCGCCGTTGCGCCGGCTGCTAATGCACGCTCGACATCTTCTAGCGTTCGCACAAGCCCGCCGGCTAAAATCGAGAGGCCTGTCCGTTCTTTTACTTCTCGAATGACATGCGGCATCGCTCCTGGCATCACTTCAATAAAATCCGGAGTTGTTTTTTCAAGCAATTGGTAGCTTTTTTCGAGCGCGTGCGAATCTAATAGGAAAATGCGTTGAATCGCCAGCACCTTTTTTTGCTTTGCTTTTATAATCACGCTTCCCCTTGTCGAAATTAACCCATATGGCTTAAATTCTTGGCACAAATATTCCGCGGCATACTCATCGTGGCTCAGCCCTTGGATTAAATCGACATGAAGCAGTAGCTTTTTTTCGCACTGGTGCGCATAGTGAAACACGCTTTTTAGCTGCGAAAGATGCAATTCGAGCAATACCCCAACGTCGTACGGACTTCGCAAAAACGCTTCAAAATCTTTCATCGTTTTCATCGCGGGAATGATTTTTTGCGAATTCAAAAAAATCGCCCCTTACTCATCGTTTTTCGCTGCTTCTGCCGCGACTGTGCATGTCGTAAGCAACGCCCGCGGCTTGCAAGCGCTTATTTTAATCCCCCGCTTTTGAAATTTCTCGATGACGTGCTGAATTTCCTTCTTTTGTCGGTTTTCCGCTCCGTGCAAATGCTCTTCCATCTCTTCTCACCTTTCTTCTATTCTTTGCTTTTCGCTTTCGGAAGAAACAGCTCGACTGTTGTTCCTACCCCGACCTCGCTTTCCATCACAATTTGGCCGCCGTATTTATCGACAATTTCTTTTGCGATGGCAAGCCCAAGCCCTACTCCACCTTTCTCACGACTTCTCTCTTTATCGACCCGATAAAACCGTAAAAACACTTTTTCTAATTCGTCACGCGGTATCCCAATTCCTTTGTCACGCACGGAAATCGATACATATTTTCCTTCTTCTTTAATATCGATAGTAATTACTTTTTCTTGTTGGGAATATTTCACCGCGTTATCAAGCAAAATGAGCAGCAATTGTTCCAAATGATGCTTCGCCACATGCACGCGCGCCTTTTCACCCGCTTCATCAATAATTTGAAACTGAACGCTTGGATGAAGAACACGGAAATTTTTCACAATTTGCTCCGCGGCTTCTTTCGGAGAAGTTGGCTGCAACTCCGCTGGAATCGTAAGCGCTTCGGCATGAGATAAATCTAAAAGCTCCAGCACGAGCTTTTTTAACCGATACACTTCTTGCACCGCTGCTTCTAGCGATTCCTCTAAAATTTCGGGATTATGTTTGCCCCATCGCTTTAGCAGCGAAAGATGGCCTTCTAAAATCGCAATTGGCGTTCGCAATTCATGGGAAGCATCTTCGATAAATTGCTTTTGCTGGCGAAACGAATGTTCAATTTCATCCATCATTTCGTTAAACATCGCCATTAGCTGCGACATTTCATCGTTCGCGGCCGGAACGTCGATTCGTTCTTGGAATCCGTTCTTTTTAATGTTGCGCATCGTGTTCGTGACCGCTTGCAGGCGCCCGACAAAATGTTTGGCGATAAACCGCCCGATCCACGCGCTCATCCCCATCGCTACCATGCCAATGACCGTCATAATGAAAAAAATCGTGTTAATCATTTGTTGAAATTTCACTAAATGACGGACGACTTCAATCGTCCCGTTCATCTGCGCAACATGGAACGGCTTACGCAAAATAACCGAGCGATCATTGTTTACGAGATGGTAATCGACTTCAAGCTTTTCTGGTTTTTCCGCCGGAAGCAGCGAAACAGAAACTTGATTAGCTACGGATACGACAACATTTCCTTTTTCGTCTAAAATGCGGATCGCTTGATATTTTTCATTGAGTTTTTCAAGCAACTTTTTGCTTTTGCGTATATCGTTCCAAGATAAATTACGTTTCTCCGCGTAATAAGTTTCAATTTCCCCAATTGTTTTTTCGATCGTTTTTTCTTCTTCGTTCAACAGCCATTGCTTCACCGTTTCGTATTGCAAACATGTAAACAAAAAGTAGACGATAAAAATCATCGTTGCCGACAGAAACGTAAGCTTCCCTTTTAATGAGACGTTTTCTAAACGAAAAAGTTTCATGACCGCATCACATATCCTGCCCCGCGTACGGTCTGAATATAGCGCTCTTTGTCTTTTTCGTCTAATTTATGGCGCAAATAACGGACGTACACGTCTACTACGTTCGTTTCTACTTCCGTATCAAATCCCCATACTTTATTAAGCAGCGTATCTCTTGTTAAGACGATGTCTACATTTTGCAAAAACGTCACGAGCAAATCGTATTCCCGCTTCGTTAGCTCAATCGTTTGTCCATCTTTTTTCACGACGCGCGCTTTGACATCGACAACAAGATCTTTAAACGTTAAATATTCTTGATCCATCGATGGATGGACGCGGCGAAACAATGCGCGAATGCGGGCCAATAATTCCTCAATCGCAAACGGCTTCACAATATAGTCGTCGGCGCCGCTATCTAGCCCCATGACGCGATCGAACACACTGTCCCGTGCGGTAATCATAATCACGGGCGTTTTTTTCACCGCCCGCAATCGACGGCATACTTCCATGCCGTTTAAACTCGGCAACATTAAATCTAACAACACAAGCCCCCACTCTTCAGCGAGTGCAAGCTCTAATCCTTCCCTGCCGTCATGGCATACGCGCACTTCATATCCTTCATGCAATAAATCTAATTCGATAAATCGCGCTAAGTTCGCTTCATCTTCAATAATTAAAATACGCTTATTCACCAAAATCCCTCCCACCCCTTATCATACCAAAAAGAAATGCCAACCGCCTCCAGCGATTAGCAAAAACTAGCTGTCCGTCTTTCGTTAAGCACCTAGCCGTTGAACTAGTAGTGTTTATTAAACAAGTCCATAAACGCTTGCACAATTTCGATGAGTTGGTACGTAAGCAAAGAGACAGCTGTCCCTGAGAAAAAAAGAGTAATCACCATATGCATGTGCGCTCCTCCTTATTCGCTGCCGGCCTTTTGCTAAGGATGGAGCTTCGATTTTTGCAAACATGTTCGTGATTTCTACGGTGCGAATGCCGGCTTTTTTTCATCATAGCCGTTCAATCTTAAAAATAAATGAAAATTTCCTAAAAAATACTCGTGACCTTTTCTGCCAATCTTACATATAGTGAAAGGTAGAGGAGGAGATCATTATGAGCGATCATTTTCAACTGCCAAGAAAAAAGCAGGAAGAGGAACCGTTTCAACGGTTGCGAGAGATGGTGAGCCAGTTTTTTGACGAACAACCGATTCGGAAAATGTTTGAAACGCTCGATGAATATGTTCACGACACCATTTTACGCTCCTACATCCCAATCGACGTCCACGAAACGGCGCACGAATACGTCATTACCGCCTATCTCCCGAACGTCAACCGCCAACAAATTCAGCTCGAATTCGATGACACGATGCTCCATCTCACCGTCCATCATCGCGAAATCGTCGAATCCACCGATGAGCAACACAACGTCTATAAAAAACGGCGCATGCAGCAACAAATGATGCGGACGATTCCATTGCCTTATCCCGTCAAAGAAAACGAAATTAAAGCCTCGTTTGAAAACGGAGAACTCGTCATTCGCCTTCCACAAAAGAAAAAATTTATTGATATCGAATAAAGGTGTCCAGCGCGGACACCTTATTTTTTAAATGTGCTTAATAGTCCTTTTAATACGCTGTTTGCTTGATTGACCGTGTTAATCATTTGCCCGACGGTATTCATCATTTTGTTAATGTCGTACGTTCCTTCTGACGTTTTAAACTGCGATATAATCGATGGAACGCCTGCCGATGGCGGTTTTAACATTGGGCCCGGCTTTGGATATGGCGTCATTTGCGGAGTTTGTGGAGAATGCTGCCCCATCATCGGCCAGTGTGGCGGCTGCTGGTATGGATGGATTGGTGGGTAGTGAGGCCAATGTGGAAACGATGGCGGAAACGGCGCACGTGGCAAATATGGATAAATATACGGAACCCGATACATACACTCCCCCCTCTTTTTCGATTTCGTACTTCATCATATGCACGATATAGGCGGTAAGTGCGGGTGGACATGTCACAAGTTGTCGGAAGTTTCAATTTTTTGAATTTATCGAGATGTGCCATTTTTATGATAAGATGTATAAAAACACGAGGAGGATGCACGATGAACGCCACCGAATTAAAAAATAAATTTATCGCCACGAAAAATTATGAGCCGACCGATTTAAACGAACTGCTTGATTTTGCCCGCCAGCTATATTTACGAAGCGAAATGACGATCTCTGAGTACCGTGATATTACTCGTGAACTCGAATTAGCCGGAGCATGTAAGCCAGCGGAAAAAAACGAATATGTCGGGTTGTAATGCATGATTCCCCCGCCCCTGCGGAAAAGTAACAGATGAGGGGGTGGCATCATGGGACGAGGTGTCCATTTTCACCATAAACGAAAAGGGCATGAACAACAACCGCCAGCACACGGCAAACACGTTCCGCCAAAACAGACCGAACGGGTCGAATACGAAATCGGAACAGTCGCAACCGAAGCAGGTGGCCCGATTTCTGTGAAAGTCGAAAAAAACGACTAACGAAAACGGCTCTCCTTTTAAAGAGGGAGCCGTTTTTGTTAAACGGAAATTTTAGGGCTACCACGGTCATAAGCTTCATAGAGCCTCCTCGGGCCTGTGCGATCTTCGCCGATAGGCAGGCGCTTTTCTAAACAAAATGCAATTTCGAAGGAACGAACCGCTGCGCTTCTTTCTCATCCATTTTTTGCTCGACTGCGTCTAGCTGCTTCTCCATTTTTTGAATATGCGCTTGTTGGTGCGCGCACGTTTCTTTCACCACGTTGTCAATGACATCATCCATTTTCGTTTCGATTTGTTCCATTAGCTGTAAAATTTCCCCGAGCTGCTTCTCCACTTCCTCTTTTTTCACCCACCGCATCAATATCCCTCCCAGCACCGTTTGCCTTTACACATTCGCCATTTCTTTTTCGCTCCCTTCTCACCTGACAAAACTAGAACTATTTCGGCAAAGAAAGTTGTCTTTTTCATTTCTTCGAGCAATTTCGACATTTTCTTTATACACCCTATTCTCCCTCACCTATGGTATAATAAAAAACATTCAAAGGAGGGGGAGCGTATTGTTCAACTATCCTGGTGGAAAGCAATATAAACCGAAAGAAGAACAGCCAGTCCGTCATTTTCAGCCAAACTACGGAAACCGCGGCATGACGCTCGAGGAAGACTTAAATGCGACAAACGAATATTACCGAGAACACGGCATTGCCGTTATCCATAAAAAACCGACGCCGATTCAAATCGTCCGCGTCGATTATCCGAAACGAAGCGCAGCTGTCATTAAAGAGGCGTATTTTAAACAAGCCTCTACGACCGACTATAACGGGGTGTACCGCGGCAAATATATCGACTTTGAAGCAAAAGAAACGCAAAGCTTCACGTCGTTTCCGTTAAAAAATTTTCATGAACATCAAATTCATCATATGCGGCAAGTGCTCGCACATGGGGGAATTTGCTTTGTCATTTTGCGCTTTTCGGCGCTCGATGAAGTATATTTGTTAGACGCTTCCCACTTGCTTACGTTTTGGGAGCGGCAACAAGCTGGCGGGAGGAAATCAATCACAAAAAAGGAAATTGAGACATATGGTCATTACATTTCACTTGGCTACCACCCGCGAATTGATTATATTAAAGTAGTAGAATCTATCTACTTTTAAAGAAAGGTAGGATTTTTATGTCTGGTGACTATCGTTCTCGCGTAGAACGGAAACAAGCAACAAACCAAACAAAAACAAAAAAAGGAAAAAAGAAAAAAGCGAAATCGCTCTTTCAAATGATTGCACTAACATTAGTCGTTTTCATGCTGCTTGGGGTGATTGGCGGCGTCGCTGCGTTTGCTTATTTCATCAAAGGAATACCGCCGCTTGATGAAGCAAAAATTAAAGACCCGCTTTCCTCGACGATTTATGATATGAACGGCCATAAAATTGTCGACTTAGGCGGGCAGAAACGAACGTATATTTCCTATTCGGACATTCCGAAAGTATTGGAAAATGCCGTATTAGCGACAGAAGACGCTCGCTTTTACCAACATCACGGCGTCGATTTTATCCGCCTTGGCGGAGCTATTTTAGCCAACCTTAAAGAAGGGTACGGAGCGGAAGGCGGAAGCACGATTACTCAACAAGTCGTCAAGCTGACGTTCTTGTCGCCAGAAAAAACGATCAAACGGAAAATCCAAGAAGCTTGGCTCGCGTTACGGCTCGAACAAAAGTATTCGAAACATGAAATTTTAGAAATGTATTTAAATAAAATTTATTACTCTAACGGGGTGTACGGTGTCGCTAAAGCCGCGGAATATTACTTCGGCAAAACGAACTTAAAAGAGTTGACGCTTCCAGAAGCCGCCTTGCTCGCCGGACTTCCGCAAAGCCCGAACAACTATAACCCGTACGAACATCCCGAAGCGGCGAAAAAGCGGCGCGACGTCGTTCTCTCGTTAATGGCGGAACATGGCTTTATTACAAAAGAAGAAGCGGAAAAAGCAAAGCAAGTACCGATTGCATCAATGCTCGTCGATCGGAAAAAACATAATCAATCACAAACCATTCCATATGATTCTTTTATCGACGAAGTGATTAAAGAAGTGACCGATCAAGCGAATGTGAACGTCTATGAAGACGGACTAAAAATTTATACAACGCTTGACCCGAACGCACAAAGCTATGTCGAAGACTTGCTGAATTCCAACGAGTTATTTACGAACAAAAAAGATTTGCAAACTTCCATCGCGCTTATCGATACGAAAACGGGCGAAATTCGTGCGCTTGGCGGTGGACGCGACCCTGAAAATGTCACATTTGGCTTTAACTACGCCACCCAACGCGTCGGTCAGCCAGGGTCAACGATTAAGCCGATTTTAGACTACGGTCCAGCGATTGAATATTTGAAATGGCCGACGGCACACATTCTCGTCGATGAACCATATCAATATTCGAACGGCACACCGATTAAAAACTGGAACGGCAAGTATGAAGGTGCGATGACGATGCGAACAGCGCTTGCGAAATCGCGCAACATTCCAGCGCTAAAAGCGTTGCAAGCAGTCGGCTTAGAGCGGGCGAGACAGTTTGCGAACAAGCTCGGCATGGGCTTTGACAACATTTACGAATCGTACGCGATTGGCGGCTTGGAAAAAGGAGTATCGCCGTTACAAATGGCGGGGGCATATAGCGCGTTTGGCAACAACGGCGTCTACATTAAACCGCACGCCGTCACGAAAATCGTCTTTCCGGACAATACAGAAATGGATTTAACTCCAAAACCGAAAGTGGCGATGAAAGACTATACGGCATATATGATTACCGATATGTTAAAAACGGTCGTGCAATCCGGTACAGGTACGCTTGCCAACGTGCCAAGCTTACATGTTGCAGGAAAAACGGGAACGACCAACTATTCCGAAGACGTCGCCCGACAATATGGATTGCCGGATGACGCCGTGCCAGACAGCTGGTTTGTCGGCTATACGCCAAACTACACTGCTGCCGTCTGGACTGGGTTTAGCAAAAAAAGCAGCACGGCGAACTTATCGGTCTATGAACAAAAAATACCGCGCCTACTGTTCAAAAAAGTCATCTCGCACGTCGACCATGATAGCGAAGACTTCCCGATGCCAAAAAGCGTCGTGAAGTTGCCAGTGAAAAAAGGTTCCAATCCGCCGCAATTAGCAGGACCTTTTACACCAAAAGACGAAATCGTGTATGAATGTTTCGTGAGAGGAAGCGAGCCGACTGAAACAGCAACAGACGACAAGCCGCTTGCACCGACGAACGTACAGGCAACGTACGACCCGAAAGCGGACGCGATTTCTTTGACGTGGACATACGACAATGCGCTTGACAATGTGGCATTTGAAGTGCACGCGAAAAACGACAAAGGCGAATCAGCGGTGCTTCCAGCCACAGGCTTATCGTTAACGATTAACCATCCAACGAAAGGCGCTGTCTATACGTTTGACGTCTATACGGTAAGCAAAGACGGACAAATAAAAAGCGAACAGCCAGCGACCGTGACCGTTCAAGTGCCAAGCGACCAGCAACAGACAACGCCACCAGAGGAACAAACCGGCAACAACGGCACAGATGGAACAAACAATGGCAACAATACGAACAATCCCGACCAAAACGGCGGACAAAACAATAGCGGGGAACAAAACAACAGCGGACAAAATAACAGCGGTGGACAAAACAACAACGGACAAAATAACAGCGGCTCCGGCGGAAACACAACCCCACCGACGCAAAATAATAGCTCGACTGGAAATACAACGAACCGCGTCGGAAAAAGCTCGCTTCCGTCCACCAATGAGTTGCTTAACCAATAACGAAACGGGATGTCTCAACGCGGAGACATCCCGTTTTTCTTTTTCGCTAATGTTTTATAATAAAGCTTTTCCGTTTCACTAAACAGTTCGCTAAGCTGAATAAACGAATGATATAAATCCGGACGGGCAAAAATAAATTGCAGCCGCTCGATAACGTTTACCGGCTTCACCGCCAATGCGGCGATTGCTTTTTCCCACTCATTCACCTGCTCGACCCGCTTGCCGTTTAACCAATGCAAACAAACGAGGAAATACGACAAGGCGCGAATCATCGGCTCTCTTGCGCTCGCCCGGTCACGTTTCGCAAAGCAGCTTTCTAACCGGTCTCGTTCTTCGTGCCAAAGCGGAAAAACAGCGGCGAGCGATTCAATTTCTTCCCATGGCGCTTTAGTACCGACAATGTCATAGTAAAAATACACATGCTTCATCGCTTCAGGAAATGGCGCATCGCTTGCTTGCACGTTATCCCCTACACGAAAAAAAAGCGGATGAACGAATTCATTTGGTACTTGCAACGCTTTCCCCTCGCTTTCGCCGTTTTTTTCCTTCGCGGCATACTTCCAAAAGCGGACAAACGTCGCATTTTGGCGCTTGCGCTTTACAATGGTAGCGCCCGAAAAAAATCATCCGATGATGCGTAATCGACCATTCTTCTTTTGGAATTTTCCGCATGAGCGTTTCCTCTACTTCGAGCACCGAATCTTTCCAGCGGCAAAAGCCAAGCCGTTTGCTCACCCGTTCAACGTGTGTATCGACGGCAATTGCCGGCACGCCAAAAGCGACGGATACGACGACGTTGGCCGTTTTCCTGCCAACGCCTGGCAACTTCATCAATTCATCGCGGTCGGTCGGCACTTGTCCGCTATATTTTTCGATTAACAATGCACATAGCTTTTGGATGTTTTTCGCCTTATTTCGGTATAGCCCGATCGAGCGAATGTCTTGTTGAAGTTCTTCAAGCGAAACAGATATATAGTCTTCTGGCGTTTTATATTTTTCAAATAGCTGCTTCGTCACTTTATTGACGAGCGCATCGGTGCATTGCGCCGATAAAACGACGGCAATTAACAGCTCAAACGGATTGCGATGCACAAGCTCACAATGTGCATTCGGGAACATTTCTCCCATTGTATCTAAGCAATAACGAATTTGCTGGCGATTTAACAAACAAATCCTCCTCTCTTTCCAAAGAAAAACGAGAGACCGCCTCTCTCGCTTACGACTCTAACCAATTGTAAAACGTCACCGTCTGTTTAAACTCTTCTTGCGTCGATGATCGTTGATGTTTGCGGAACTTTTTCCCGTAATCTTTCGCCTGTTCAATCGTTTGTACCCCGTTCTTTTTCCACTCAAATAAAATGCGGTCAATGTAGCGGAAGTTTAGTTTTCCAGACAACACTGCTTCGCGAAGCGCCGCTTTAATAATGGCAGGGTCGTGCTCGTCTTGGTCGATCCACATCGTTAACGTCTCACATTCAAACGGGGAAAGCGGACGGCCAAATTCTTGTTCGAACATCGTATACAAGCTTTGTTCCTCTTCTTGTCGACTAGCCCGCGCTTCGTTTGCCGATTCGATGAATAAGTAATAGACGAGCTTTTCCCAAAGCGGTTTTAGCGAATATGTTTCGCTCCGCACTTCATGGACTTGTTCCTCAATCGCTAAAAATCCTTTTTGGACGAGCTTGCGCAACGTTTCCATACATTGCGCCGGCGATAATGTCATTCGTTCCGCCATCTCCGCAGGGGTCGGGAAAGAAATTCCTTCTTCGAGAAACGAATGCAAATGTAATAGCACCATAAACTCGATTTCCGTTAAGCCTAAACGTTTATAATGATACAACAGCAGTTTCGGAATCGCAATGCTTCCTTGCGCCAGCCATTCCGCCATTTTCCCTTTATCCATCGAAATGCACCTCAACTTATAGTATACCATACTCGCAAAAAAATCCCCCATCATCGGGGGATTTTCTTACGGGTATAAACGGTTTAACAACCGCGGGAACGGAATCGTTTCACGAACGTGCTCGACGCCGCAAATCCAAGCAACGGTGCGCTCTAGCCCTAATCCAAAGCCTGAATGTGGCACCGAGCCGTATTGGCGCAATTCTAAATACCATTTGTACGCCTCCAGCGGCAAGTTGTGTTCTTCGAGGCGTTGTTTTAATAATTCATAATCGTGGATACGCTCCGAGCCGCCGATAATTTCGCCATATCCTTCCGGTGCGATTAAGTCAGCGCAAAGTACGACTTCTGGGCGGTTTTTGTCCGGCTGCATATAAAACGGTTTTAATTGCGTCGGATAATGCGTAATAAATACCGGCTTATCAAAGCTTTCGGCAATCGCCGTTTCGTGCGGCGCCCCGAAATCGTCGCCCCACGCGATGTCGGTAAATCCTTTGTCATGAAGCAATTGAATCGCTTCATCGTACGTAATGCGCGGGAACGGTGCTTGAACGTTTTCAAGCTTCGATGTATCACGGCCGAGCGTTTTTAGTTCAAGCGCGCAGTTTTTCAAGACAGATTGAACGATATAAGACACGTATTGTTCTTGTACGTTTAAGTTGTCTTCAAATTCGTAAAACGCCATTTCCGGCTCAATCATCCAAAACTCGATTAAATGGCGGCGCGTTTTTGATTTTTCCGCACGGAACGTCGGACCGAACGAAAATACTTTTCCGAGCGCCATTGCTGCCGCTTCCATGTAAAGCTGTCCGCTTTGCGAAAGGTAGGCGTCCTCCTCGAAATATTTTGTATGGAATAACTCGGTCGTTCCTTCTGGCGCGCTTCCCGTTAAAATTGGCGGGTCGACTTTGACAAAGCCGTTATTGTTGAAAAATTCATACGTCGCCCGAATAATTTCGTTACGGATTTTCATGATGGCATGCTGACGCTTCGAACGCAGCCATAAATGGCGGTGGTCCATTAAAAACTCGACGCCATGCTCTTTTGGCGTAATTGGGTAGTCCACCGATTCGTGAATGATGTCGATATTCGTTACCGCAAGTTCATAGCCAAACGGTGAACGCTCATCAACGCGCACCGTCCCCGTTACATATAGCGACGTTTCTTGCGTGATGGATTTCGCGCGTTGGAACACGTCTTCCGCTACTTGCGATTTTTCGACGACCCCTTGAATGAAGCCTGTCCCATCGCGCAACTGCAAGAAAGCGATTTTTCCGCTCGAGCGCTTATTCGCTAACCAAGCGCCAATCGTCACCTCTTGCCCTACGTATTTACTCACTTCTGCAATCGTTGTTTTCACTGCTACGTCCCTCCAACATCTGTTCGAAAACTATGTACGCATAATTTATATTATACCGTCCTAGAAAATTGATGGCAATAGACAAGCGGCTTCGGTTTCAGCCGCTTGTTTTTCCTTTTATTTATTCGTTTTTTGTTCCATAAACTGCTTTATCCGCTCGATCGCTTTTTGTAATACGTCAAGCGATGTGGCATACGAAAGGCGGACGTTGTCTGGCGCACCGAAGCCAGAGCCTGGCACGAGCGCGACTTTTGCTTCGTCTAATAACGCCTCGACGAACGCATCGACGCTTTCATAGCCGGTCATGCGCGCTGCTTCGCGTGCGTTCGGGAACAAATAAAACGCTCCTTGCGGCTTGACGCACGTAAAGCCAGGAATTTGAATAAGTTTTTCATAAATAATGTTTAGCCGTTCTTCAAACGCTTGCCGCATTTGCTCAACTGGTTCTTGCGGGCCGCTATATGCAGCAATCGCGGCATATTGCGCAATCGACGTTGGGTTGGACGTGCTATGGCTTGCAAGGTCGGTCATGGCGCGAATAATGTCTTTATTTCCTGCGGCATAGCCGATACGCCAACCGGTCATCGAGTGCGATTTCGATACCCCGTTAATGATGATCGTTTGCGCTTTTAACTGTGGCGAAAGCTGGGCGATCGATACATGTTTATTGTCCCCATATACTAACTTTTCATAAATCTCATCGGACACAATGAGAATATCGTGCGCTAAGCAAACGTCACCAAGTGCGCGCAACTCGTCTTCTGTATAAATCATGCCTGTCGGGTTGCTTGGCGAGTTAATGATGACGGCCTTCGTCCGCTCCGTAATGGCTGCTTTTAGTTGGTCTGGCGTAATTTTGAAATGGTTTTCTTCCAACCCTTCGACATACACCGGCACCCCGCCTGCAAGTTTCACTTGTTCTGGGTAGCTGACCCAATATGGCGTCGGGATAATGACTTCATCGCCTTCGTCTAAAATGACTTGGAATAACGTATAAAGCGCATGTTTCGCGCCAACGCAGACGATAATTTCCGACGGTTCATATTGCAACTGTTGGTCATGTTGAAACTTTTTCACAATTTCTGCCTTTAACGTCGCAAGTCCACCGGAAGGGGTATATTTCGTATGCCCTTCGTTCATGGCGTTCACCGCTGCGTCGATAATGTGTTGCGGTGTATTGAAATCTGGCTCGCCTGCTCCTAAGCCGATAACATCATACCCTTTTGCTTTCAGCTCTTTTGCCTTCGCTGTAATGGCAAGCGTTGTGGACGGTGTGAGCGATGATACACGTTTTGCTAATTTCATGTTCCTTTCCCCCTTCATGATTGTTGGAAACTATACCTTTTCAAAAAAGCACCGTCGGCAAAGCTGAGGTAATAAAACGAATAGCGGTTATCTTGTTCGATATATGTCAGCTCCCAAAGCGGCACTCCTTTTTCCATTCCGAGTTTGGCGGAAATAATTTCTTTCGGCTGTCGGTCGGCTTTTAATTTTTCGATTGCCTCTTGCTTCGTGATTCCGCTTTTTGCGCGCTTAACAACAATATGCCCGCCGTTTGCTGGCACCCATACAATTTTTTTCGTGCCTTTTTTATCGGTTCCTTCGACGACGACGTACGCCTTTTCCCCATAGTATGTATTCGCAGCTTGAATATGCGAAAGGTTCGCTTCTTCCATCGCGCGTTGTTCCGCTTTCGCTATGAGCGTCTCCTTTGGCGCCATCGCGGCACGATAGACGCTCACCGCCTGCCAAATCGCGACGAAGACAAAAAGTAGAACAATCATGCTCCATTTTTTCATCGCCATCCCTCTTTACGTCCGGTAAATCGTAAATACCGCCTTGCTTTTGTCTTGTTCATCAAGCGCAAGCCCGAACATGAGGTCATTTTTTTTCAACGTTCGGTTCAGGCAGTCGACAATTTTATATAAATCAGGCGAGTGCTGGATTTTCACCGTTGCCAATACTTGAATTTTACTTTCCACGCACAACCCCTCCTTTATCACACAAATTTTGTTACTCATAACAACAGCCACAAGAGCCACACTATACGTACAACAACACACTGTTGTATCTTCCCACTTATTATAACAGGTTCGTTGTGCAATTTCATAAAAAATTTTCCCACCTACACAAGAAAAGCGGAGGACGGTCCTTGGCAAAGCCAAGGAAGCATCCGACAGTCGCGCAAGCTTTCGACGAGACGTGCCTCGCACGGCGACGGAGAAAGCACACGCGACCGAGGATGCTAGTCCGCAGCTAGACAAGAAAAGCGGAGGCGACTGAACAGCTGCGACGGGGCGAATGTTCTTCCCCCGGAGAGGTGCTCGCCACCTCGAGGGGGAAGGTTATTTGACCCCCGAGCAGCTAGGAGCCGCAGCTAGACAAGAAAAGCGGAGGCGACTGGATAAACGTTTCCCTCTCGAACGGTCGAGAGGGAAATGCCCATGTATATCGTTTGTCTTTTTTGAGCGAATTATCCCATTTTTTGCAAAAGCTGTTCTAGTGGTTCATCATACACTGGCACGTCTGGAAGAGAAGCTAAAAAATAGCTGCCGTAGGAAGCAGTGATTAGCCGCCGGTCGAACACAAACAGCACCCCGCGGTCGTCTTTCGTGCGAATTAACCGCCCAAAACCTTGCTTAAAGCGAATGACCGCTTGCGGCAGCGATAAATCATAAAACGGATTGCCGCCTTTGGCGCGAATGTAGTCGCTTTTTGCTTCCATCACCGGATCGTCTGGCGGAGCAAACGGCAACCGGACGATGACAACAACCGACAACGCCTCTCCTGGCAAATCAATCCCTTCCCAAAAACTGCTCGTTCCAAACAACATCGCCTTCTCAAATTGCTGAAACGCCTTCGTCAACTTCGCCGCGCTTCCGCCTTGTCCCCCTTGCGCTAACAACACAAACGTTTCATCATCATTCCGCTCTTTTACAATCGCTGCCGTCATTTTTAACAACTCATACGACGTAAACAGTACGAGTATTTTTCTGTTCAGATGTTTTGCTATTGTTAATACGTGCGACGCGACCGCCTCTGCATACGCCTCAAGCGATACCGCAGAAACAGACGGCAAATCGCGCGGTACCATCACTTTTACTTGCTCAGCATACGGAAACGGCGACGGAATCGTCCGGCAAATCGGGTAAAAGTCTTCCAGCCCAAGCCGAGAAATAACGTACGAAAACGACCCGTTCATCGAAAGCGTCGCTGACGTAAGCACAACGCTTTTTTTCTTCGCAAATAACTCCTCAGCAAAAAATGACTCGACATCAATCGGCTGCGAATAAATCGCGGTGGCGTTCGCCGCCCCTTTCGTCTCCACTTCCATCCAACGAACAACGAGCGGGTCGGCTGTTTCCATTACTTCCCGAAGCGTTTCCACCGTCATTACTAGCTCGTCAATATCGGAAAAAAACGACAACGACGCAAGCGTTGGGGCGCTTCTCTTCACTTCATCTACCTCGTCCGCCAATTTTTTTGTTTGGTCGGCAATCCGCCATAATAACTCTTTCATCGCTTCCCAACTTCGCCCGTACTCTTTCTCTGGGTCGAACCGATAGCGAAGCCGCGGTACATTCGCGTTCGGCTGTTTCGTGAGCACATAACGGCGAACGAGGCGAAACCATTCATCGCACTCAAGCTGCAAGTCGCGAAGCCGTGCTTGAATCGACCATACTTCTTGATCGAGCCGCTTTTTGAGCTGAAATAACGAGCCCTCTTCGTCACCCGTCCCGATACGTGTCAACAATAACCTAAGTGCAACATATTCGACGTGGCGCCCGAAATAGCGCGATGCCGTTTCTTCTAAATGGTGCGCTTCATCGACAATCAGATGGTCATATGACGGAAGAAGCGAAGTGTTTGCCGTTATATCTTGTAATAAAAACG
Source organism: Anoxybacteroides voinovskiense (assembly GCF_014196205.1). GTDB lineage: Bacteria > Bacillota > Bacilli > Bacillales > Anoxybacillaceae > Anoxybacteroides > Anoxybacteroides voinovskiense. Next base: position 35,225 of record NZ_JACIDE010000004.1, read on the forward strand.
CATGGTTCGTAATGACGACGTCCGCGTCGCTTGCCCGCTCGCACGCCAGACGAAAAAAATCATGCTCCCCCACTTCTTTTTGCTCGTCTAAATGTAATAACGGCCAAAGCAGCTGCCCGCCGGAAGACAATTGCAGTTCATCGACATCGCCTGTTTCCGTTTCCGTCAACCAAACGAGCACTTGCCCTTTCGTTAGTACTGCATCGTACGTTTTATTCGGCTCTTGAAGAAACGAAAGGAATTTATCCAGCGACAAATAGTTTCGTTTTCCTTTTAACAGCGCCACGCGAAAAGGAAACGGAACGATTTGTCTGAGCAGCGGAACGTCGCGCTCAATCAGCTGCTTTTGCAATTGAAGCGTATACGTACTAATGACGACCGGCTTTTCCTGTCTTTTCGCTAGATAAAGGCTCGGGATAAAGTACGCGAGCGACTTGCCGATGCCTGTTCCAGCTTCAATGATGGCGTGCTGCGACGTGTCAAACGCCTCGTAAACAACGTTCATCATTTCCCACTGGCCGTCGCGATGTTCATATTGTGGAAACGGAAGCGGTGGCTTCTCTGCCACCCATTCCGCAAACGAATAAGAAGCATCCCTTTGTTTTTTAGAAGGCTCCGTTCGTTTTTTGATAGCAATCCCACGATAGTATACGTATCCTTCATCGTTCGGCGCTGCCATTTTTTTTGCGATAGTTGCATCTAAAATCGCATACATATCACTTTTCCAATCTCTAGACAGCCGCTTTAGCTGTTGTAATGTCGCCAGCGGAAGCGACTGTAGCTTTTGCAATAGCCGCAACCAAAGTTTCGCGGTCACTTCCGCATCGCTATCTGCTTGGTGCGGATTTTCATGATGAATCGCTAACATTTGCGCAAGGTCGCTTAATTTATAGCTCTCGACCGTCGGAAACAAAATGCGCGCCATTTCTACCGTATCAATCATCGGTGGCGGCGAAAGCGAAATGCCTGCCGCCTGCAATTCCGCTTGCAAAAACGGCCAATCAAACGAAACGTTATGGGCAACAAAATACGCCCCTGTTAGCTTTTCGGCAATTTCTTCGGCAATCTCGGCAAAAACCGGCGCCGTTTTGACCATTTGTTCGTCAATTTGCGTCAGTTGTTGAATAAACAATGGAATCTCGCACTCGGGATTAATAAAGCGCGAAAACCGTTCCACAATTTGCTCGTTTTCGATTATCACGATGCCAATTTGAATCATTCGATCCCCTTTTTGTGGCGCGTTCCCTGTCGTTTCTAAATCGACCACGACAAACTTCATCGTTTCACCTCACATAAGAAAAGCGCAAAGCGCCCGCCTATCGGCGAAGAGCGCACGAGTCCCACCGAGGAGGCTCTCGAACCAAGCATAGCTTGGTTCTGCGTGGGTAAGCTCAGTGAAGCCAATCCATGTGCCGCCGAAAGAAGGGACGGAGCGCATCACACCGATGGCGCTTGGAGCTAGACATGAATCCGAAATTTTATACTTTCTTATCTTATAATAAGAGGGGCTGTGAAAAACAGCCCCTCCCTTTTACAAAATCGTATGCGCCGGTTCAGCGGCAATTAATTCTTTAATGCGGTTATTTTCATCCATAATCGCCACTTTCGGACGGTGTTCCGCTACTTTTTCTTCTGGAACGAGCGCATAGGAAATGACGATAATAATATCATCTTTTTGGACAAGGCGCGCCGCCGCCCCGTTTAAACAAAAGACGCCGCTGCCGCGCTCCCCTGGAATAATATATGTTTCAAAACGCGCCCCGTTATTGTTGTTGACGATTTGCACTTTTTCATTTGGCACCATGCCGACCGCATCTAAAATATCTGCATCAATCGTAATGCTGCCGACATAGTTTAAATTCGCTTCCGTCACACGGGCGCGATGAATTTTTGCATTCATTAATGTTCGGAACATGTCGCTCCCCCTTTTCCTCTATTTCCCTTTCATTCTCTTTCTATCACGACGGGACATCAACAGTTATATTATCAATGAGCCGTGCGTTTGTAAACCGGACAGCAATGGCAATAATGATGTTTCCAGCCAACGTATCAAGCGGCTTTAGCTCTGGGTACGAATACACATCAACGTAATCGATGACACCGCTTGTATGCGTCGTCAAATAATCTTCAATAAGCGCGCGCACCGCTTGTGGGTCACGCAAGCCGTTTTCAATTGCCGCTTTCGCTTTTTGTAGCGCCGCGTATAACGCCGGGGCTTCTTTTCGCTCTTTTTCCGATAAATACACGTTGCGCGAACTTTTCGCCAATCCGTCCGCTTCTCGTACGGTCGGAACTGGTACGAGCTCAATCGGAAAATGGAAGTCGCGAATTAACCCGTCCACCACCGCCACTTGTTGGGCATCTTTCATGCCGAAATACGCCCGCGTTGGCATGACGAGATGAAATAATTTCGTCAGCACCGTCGCTACCCCATCAAAATGCCCTGGACGTGATTTGCCGCAAAGCACATCAACCCGTTCGGTGACGACAACTTTGACGCTGAGCGGGCGCGGATACATTTCCGCAACGGACGGGTAAAATAATACGTCGACGCCTGCTTCTTTGGCGATTTTTTCGTCGCGGGCAATGTCGCGCGGATAGCGGTCAAAATCTTCGTTCGGCCCAAATTGTAACGGATTGACAAATATGCTTAACACGACGATGTCGTTTTCTTTTCGCGCCGCCTCCATCAATGCTACATGCCCTTCATGCAAGTAGCCCATCGTCGGCACAAAGCCAATCGTTTTCCCTTGCTTATGGTATGCTTGCATTGTTTGCCGCATTTCTTGAATCGTCGTAATCATTTTCATTGCTCTTTTCCCCCATACAACGCCACGACCTCTTCTTCTTTCATCGTAAACATATGTGCGCTTTCTGGAAATTGGCGCAGCTTTACTTCTGCGACGTAGCTAGAAAGGGCGTGGTGTATCGTTTCTTGTACGTTCACATATTTCTTCACGAATTTCGGCACACGCTCGACTCCATAGCCGAGGACGTCATGATAGACGAGCACTTGCCCGTCGACGTCATCGCCAGCGCCGATGCCGATCGTTGGAATCGTTAATTGTTTTGTAATTTCCGCAGCGAGTTGCTTCGGCACACATTCGAGCACAAGCGCGATCGCACCGGCTTGTTCGCAAAGTTTCGCATCGTTTAGCAGCTTGCGAGCGCTTTCTGCATCTTTTCCTTGCACTTTATACCCACCGAGCACACCGACCGATTGCGGCGTTAACCCTAAATGGGCAACGACCGGAACGCCTGCTTTCGTGAGCGCACGAATAATGTCTACGACTTCGTCTGCCCCTTCGACTTTTACCGCGTTCGCATTTGCTTCTTGCATGATGCGCTTCGCGTTACGAAGTGCGTCCTCTTTCGATAGATGGTAGGACATAAACGGCATGTCGGTCACAATAAATGTATTCGGCGCTCCGCGGCGCACCGCTTTCGTATGATGAATCATGTCCTCCATCGTTACCGGAATCGTCGAGTCATACCCTAATACGACCATGCCGAGCGAGTCTCCAACGAGAATCATATCGACGCCCGCTCCCTCGGCAAGTTTTGCCGAAGGAAAATCGTACGCCGTCAGCATCACAATCGGCTCGTTCGTTTCTTTCATTTTCAAAAAATCGCTTTTCGTTTTCATTCGTTTCCCTCCTCTTTTAGATTGCAGAGGAGATGAAGCACCGAATAAAAAAACCTTCTTTCCCTGCCTAGAGAAAGAAGGACGTTTTATGTATTCGCGTTCATCCCTCTGTCCTAGTCCTTTCTGGATCAAGGCAGAAATTGTTCATCGTTTTTGGTTGATCATGGTGCAGTTCTTTCGAAAAGATACTGCCCGTTCAGCTGTATTTTAACAAAATTCGCACAGTTTTGCTACAAGGAAATATCGGCGGAATGAATATAATGCATGACGCCGTCTGCGTCTTCTAACATTAATACCCCTTCATCGGTAATGCCGCGAGCGACGCCGCGAATCGTGCCATTAAGCATACGTGCCGTAATTTCGTTGCCGATGCTAATCGCGTATCCTTCCCATAACAGTTTAATCGGCAAAAAGCCGTGCTGTAAATATTGGCGATACAATGTTTCCATTTTTGTCAATACTTCTTGAATGAGTCTTGCCCGCTTTATTTTTTCCCCTTTTTCTATCGCTAGCGATGTCGCCACATCGCGCAATTCTTCTGGAAATTCGTCGTGGTTGACGTTGATTCCCACGCCGATAATGACCGAATGGACACGGTCTGGGTCTGCTTGCAATTCCGTTAAAATGCCGACGCACTTTTTCCCGTGAATTAAAATATCGTTCGGCCATTTAATGTCGGGAACAAGCCCGGTCACTTCTTGAATCGCCTGCGCGATGGCGACCGCTGCTAAAAGGGTGAGCTGCGGCGTTTTTTGCGGCGGGATTGGCGGGCGCAAAATTAAGCTCATCCAAATCCCTGTTTCTTTTGGCGAAAACCACGTCCGATCCATTCGTCCGCGTCCTGCCGTTTGCAATTCCGCGACGACGAGCGTTCCTTCTTTTGCTCCTTCTTGGGCAAGCTGATGGGCAATTTTTTGCGTCGATGCCACTTCTTCTTCGTAATGAATGACTTGGCCAAGGATCGTTGTTTTCAACCCGAGGCGAATTTCGTTTGCCGTTACTTTATCTGGGGTGCTGACGATTCGATAGCCAAGCCGGCGCACCGCTTCAAGTTCAAATCCTTCTTTCCGTAATTCTTCAATATGTTTCCATACAGCGGTTCGTGAACAACCAAGCAGCTCGCTAATTTTTTGTCCAGAAATAAAGTCGCCTTTTGCTTCTGAAAATAGCTCTAACAGTCTTTTTCGTGTGTCTGATTCCATGGAATGAGCCACGCTTTCATCCGCTCCTTCTCATTTTCTACAATCCCAGCTAACACCGCTTGTTCAAGTTTTCGCAACGTTTCTTCCACCCAAGGTCCGCCCTTGCGTCCATACCAATCGATTATATCTTTCCCTGTCACCGCTAAGTCTTGCCGCGTTTGAATGGGAAGAGAAGCGAGTTGGTCGCGAAGCGCTTGTCCGTTTTCTTCGCCGTTTTCTCCGTTGACGAGCGAACGAACCGCTTCGGCGGAGAGGGCAACGGCTGCGCCGACTTCATACAATCTCTCCTTCGTCCAATCGGCAAACGAACGGACGATAGAAAGCGCATGCAAAATCGCTTGCACGTCTTTGATGAGCCGATTCGCCAACTTCCATTGGCGTAAAAAAGAAGCGGTTTGCTCGATGTTTAGTAAATATAAAAGAAAACTCCAGCGCTCTGCCGCGGAAGTGAGCGCAGGCCATTCGTAGTTGGAAAGCTGCTGCAACGCTTCTCGTTTTTCCGCTAGTCCTGGTAAATACATAAACACGTTTGTTTCGACTAGTAACGAAAACGCGCGCGAAGCAAACGGTCCTGCCATTAGTTTTTCAAACTCGACCGTCTTTCGCTCGACGGAAATATGGGTAAGCAGCGACGCCTGTTCGATTATCGCTGCTTTCGTTTCTTCTTCTAGCTGAAACCCGAGCTGGCTGACGAAGCGAATGGCGCGCATCATGCGGAGCGCATCTTCTGAAAAACGATCTTCCGCCGCGCCGACCGTACGAATGATTCGCTTTTCAATCGCTGCTTGTCCAGCAAACGGGTCGATAAATTGCCCAGTATCGTCCATGGCGATGGCGTTCATCGTAAAATCACGCCGTTCTAAGTCTTGATATAGCGACCGAACAAACCTCACCGATTCTGGGCGACGGTAGTTTTCGTACGTCCCTTCCGTCCGAAACGTCGTCACTTCATATGGCACCCCGTCGTGCAAGACGACGACCGTCCCGTGCTTTAACCCGACCGGTATCGTTTTCGGGAAGATGGCCATTACTTCGTCCGGCAATGCCGATGTCGCAATATCGACATCATCAATCGGTCGGTTCAACAAATAGTCGCGCACCGAGCCGCCGACAAAATACGCCTCATAGCCGTGCTGTTTTAACGTCCGAATGATGCCGAGCGCCCGGCGAAACGGCTCGTTCATCGCCTCACCCCTTTCATTAACGAAGCGTAAATTGCTTCGTATTGTTGGACAATTGCTTTTGAGTAAAATTTCGTATATACCGTCTGTAACGCGTTTTCCGCCATCGTCGCATGCAAGTGGTCGTCTTGTAAAAGTTTTATCGTTCGCTCCGCAACCGCTTCGACGTCGCCAAGCTCACATAAAAAGCCTGTTTTCCCGTCGTCGATGACTTCCGGAATGCCGCCGATGTTTGTGCCGATGCACGGAACGCCGCACGCCATCGCTTCTAGTAAAACAAGCCCGAAACTTTCTTTTTCCGATAATAGCCATTTCACATCACTAATCGAATAAAGCTCTTCTAAATTTTCTTGTTTTCCTAAGCAAAGAACGTCTTTCGTTAAGCCGAGCTGTTTCACGAGCCGGCAGACGACCGTCATTTCTGGGCCATCACCGACAAGCAGCAATTTCGCCGGAAGCGCTCGACGGACAAGCGAAAACGCGCGAACGACATCGGATACGCGTTTTACTTTTCGGAAATTGGAGACATGGATAATCACTTTTTCGTGCTTGCCAATTCCGTACTCTTCTTTTAAATAATCGACATCTTTTTTCCGATATACACGCTCATCGACGAAGTTGTAGACCGTTTGAATGTCTTTTTGCACGTCTAATAATTCGTACGTTTGTTGCACGAGGGCGTTCGAAACAGCAGTTACGACATCGGATTGTTCGATGCCAAATTTAATAATGTCGCTTAATGACGGGTCGTACCCGAGCACGGTAATGTCCGTTCCGTGCAGCGTTGTGACGATTTTGACATCATGGTCGACCATTTGCTTTGCTAAAACCGCGCAAACGGCGTGCGGAACAGCGTAATGAACGTGTAAAAGATCGAGCTGCTCGCGTTTCGTGACTTCGGCAATTTTACTGGCAAGCGCCAAGTCATATGGCGGATATTGGAATACAGAATATTGGTTGACGGTCACTTCATGATAATAAATGTTGCAATATACTTTATTTAAGCGAAACGGGATACTTGAGGAAATAAAATGAATTTCATGTCCCTTTTCTGCCATTAATTTTCCTAGTTCGGTGGCAACAACACCCGAGCCGCCAACCGTTGGATAACAAACGATGCCTATTTTCAACCTCATTGCTTCTCTCCTATTAAATCATGTGAAATCAACAGCGGTTGTTTCGTCATAAATCCTTCCGCAAACGCGACGCCAACTTGTTTGCCAAACATACGCTCCCTGCTTTCGACCGTTTCGATATAGCCGTTTGTAAGCGGCGTATCGACCGATTGCACCGTCTTTGTAAATTGGCTTTCATACGCGCGCAAACTAGCGAGTTTCACATCCATCGTATCGCTAATATCAATAACAAAGTGTGGGCGTTCGTACGCGTTAATCATGTAGTAATAAAGGGCGGTTACACGATGCGCCGGATACCCGAACGCTTCATAACGAGAAATGCCCGCAGAAAAAACCGCTTCTTCGACAAGAAACGCACAGTTTCCGTGGTCAGGATGGCGATCCATCCAATACGGGGCAAATACGACGCGCGGGCGGTATTGACGGATGACCGCCGCGATTTGCCGAATCGCGTCGTCGGTTTTATACAACCCCCGGTCGTTCAAACTGAGGTTAATCCTTGTTTTCACCCCTAATAGCTCCGCCGCGCGCGTTGCTTCTTGCTGGCGAATTTCGACCGTGCCGTTGGACGACAATTCCGCTAGCGTTAAGTCGCAAATGCCGACGGAATAGCCTTGTTTGGCGTATTTCGCTAATGTCCCGCCCATGCCGATTTCGACATCGTCCGGATGAGCGCCGAACGCTAACAAATGCAGTTCAGTCATGTTGTTCCCCCTGTTTTTCATGAACAATGTCGCGCCACGCCAAATCCCCGCGCGCTAGCCCTTGAATGAGCAATTCTGCCGTTCCGATATTGGTCGCTAGCGGGACGGCGTACACGTCGCATAAGCGCATTAACGCGCTTACATCCGGCTCGTGCGGCTGCGCCGTTAACGGGTCGCGGAAAAAGATAACCATATCCATTTCATTGCGAGCAATGAGCGCCCCAATTTCCTGGTCGCCGCCTAACGGTCCAGACCGAAAACGGTGTACGCGCAAACTCGTCGCTTCTTCAATGCGCGCGCCGGTCGTTCCGGTCGCATATAGCTCATGCGGCGCTAAAACCGGCTCGTACGCGGTAACAAATTGAATCATTTCCGCCTTTTTTTTGTCATGGGCAATTAACGCAATTTTCATCACTATCCCCCGTTTCGCTTTTTATTCGATAATATGTTCGAGCCCGTACACAAGCGTTTGCAGCTTCATCACTGTTTCCACCGATAATTTGACGCCGGACATAAACGACCCGCGGTGGAACGAGTCGTGGCGAATCGCCAACGCTTGTCCATTTCCACCAAAAATCACTTCTTGATGGGCGACAAATCCCGGTAGGCGGACGCTATGAATGCGAATGCCGTCATATTCTGCGCCACGCGCCCCTTGTAACGTTTCTTTTTCGTCCGGATGCCCTTGTTTTTTCGGTGGGCGTATGTCCGCAATTAATTGCGCCGTTTTCACCGCCGTCCCCGATGGAGCGTCGAGCTTTTGGTCATGATGCAGTTCGATAATTTCGACATCATGAAAATATTTCGCTGCCATTTGCGCGAACTTCATCATTAAAATGGCACCGATCGCAAAGTTCGGGGCAATAATTGCACCAAGCCCTTTTTCTTCGGCGAGCTTCGTTAGCCGCTCAATATCGTCTTCTGTAAATCCTGTCGTTCCTACAACAGGGCGAACGCCGTATTGCAAGGCAAGTTCGGTGTGGTATTTCCCGCTTTCTGGCGTCGTTAAATCAATAAGCACATCTGGTTTTGTTTCTTGAAAACAACGTTCGATGTCGGTATAAATCGGAGCATGGATGCCTGAAAAACCGTCCAGTTCGGCTAAATCTTTCCCGTCATATTTCCGGTCAATGACGGCGACTAGTTCAAAATGTTCCGTCTGATGCACTAATATGACCGCTTCCCGTCCCATGCGTCCGCGCGGTCCGGCGATTGCTACTTTAATCGACTTCATTCGTTCCCATCCTTTCTCGTCCAACGGTGTTCATCGCGCGTGCGAAACTTTTCCATCACGAAATCGTGCGCTTCTTGCAAATCGATATGCAGCGAATTAGCAAAACAAATGAGCACAAACAATAAATCGCCAAGCTCTTCTTCAATCGTTTTTTCTTTTTCCGTTTTCTTTTTCGGCTTTTCGCCGTAATAATGATTGACTTCTCTCGCTAGTTCGCCTAGTTCTTCCGTCAATCGTGCGAGCATTGCTAACGGGCTAAAATACCCTTCTTTAAATTGGCTTATGTATGCATCGACTTCTTGTTGTAATTGTTTGATCGTTTTTTCTGCCACACAACGTCACCTCTCATGCTTTCATGTTAGCGAATCATAGCGGTTTTGACAAATATTTTTCTCCTGCATTGCCGAAACGGACAACTTCCTCTATAATGAAGGCGCTGACTATTATCGAGCGGAGGTGGCGTATGGTTTTTGGGTTAAAAATAAAAAATATCGCGTTTATTTTATTTGGCGCGGCGATTTTCGCGTTTGGACTCGTTCATTTTAATATGCAAAACAACTTAGCGGAAGGCGGGATTACAGGCATTACGCTTCTTCTTTATTTTTTGTTCGGCATGGACCCGTCGATTACAAACTTAGCGTTAAACATCCCGCTTTTTTTTCTCGGCTGGAAATTGCTCGGTCGCCAATCGTTTTTCTACACGGTCATTGGAACGGTTGGGCTGTCGGTGTTTCTTTGGATTTTCCAACGTTTTGCGATTCATATGCCGCTAAAACATGACTTGACGCTTGCTGCCCTATTTGCAGGCGTGTTTGTCGGAATTGGGCTTGGTATTATTTTTCGTTATGGCGGAACGACCGGTGGGGTTGATATTATTGCAAGACTCGTCTACAAATACAAAGGAATTAGCATGGGGAAAACGATGTTTGCGTTTGATGCCGTCGTCATTACGTTATCGCTTCTTTTGTATCTTTCGTATCGAGAAGCGATGTATACGCTTGTAGCCGTATTTGTCGCCGCACGGGTCATTGATTTTATGCAGGAAGGCGGATATGCGGCAAAAGGGGCGACGATTATTTCGGAGAAAAGCGAACAAATTGCCCAGAAAATCTTAACGGAAATGGAGCGCGGAGTGACCGTATTAAAGGGCCGCGGGTCGTACACAAATCGTGAGCGCGACGTGCTTTACTGCGTCGTGGCGAAAAACGAATTGCCGCGCTTAAAAAACGTCATTACTTCCGTTGACCCGCACGCCTTTGTTGCCGTAACAGACGTGCATGACGTGCTTGGCGAAGGCTTTACGCTTGATGAAAATAAACAGCCGATTCACCCAGAATAAGAAAAGCGCAAAGCGCCCGCCTATCGGCGAAGATCGCACAAGCCCCACCGAGGAGGCTCAGCCAAAGCAAAGCTTTGGCTTGCGTGGGATATTTCAAGGAAGCGAACTCAATATGTCGCCGCCGAAAGAAGAGGCGGAGCGACTCGAGCCGATGGCGCTTGAAGCTAGACATCTCCCCACCTAATCGTAAAATTTTATACTTTCTTATTCTTTAAAAAGGGGCATATCGCCCCTTTTTCTTTTTCCCGCATGCGCGTTTTTTGTTTTTCTCCGCGGTATTTGCGAAAGCCGATGTACGTGAGCGTCGCGACAATGATGCCGCCGGTCGAAATCAAGACTAATCTTTCAATCGTTCATGTACTTCCTCTTCTTTCATATCAAGTATATTAGCAATCTCCGCCACACTCATGCCCTTTTCCCTCATTTTTCTTACTGCTTCTTTTATGCCTTGTTCTCGACCTTCCTTCCATCCTTCCTCTCGACTGCCACGAATATTTGATAATTGATCAAGCAGCCACTTCAACCGCATTTCGTAGGCGTAGCGGTTTTCTGGGTCCACGCTTAAATTTTGCCACTCTTCTAACGCTTCTAAAATTTCTTGTTCCGTCACCGCGACTCCCTCCAATTCGCGAACCATCTCTTCATCGATTTTCTTTGAACGGCTATCCACAGCGGACAACATTGTTAGCCACGGCCATTCGGGCGATTGTTTTACTTCTCGACGGTATTTCTTCCATTTTACCATAAATTGTGACAAGTCAAGCACATGAAATTCAAGGTGATCGCTCCAAAGAAATTGTTCTTCATCTTCACGGATGTGGAATATCGTATGAAAGCGGTCAGTTTCATGCGGAAAAAGTGGGTAGTTGAGGATGGCAATCATAATCGTCGGGGGAATGGTATCGTACCGTTCTCCTTTCGATAACGAAGACGAAAACAACCGCGCCCAGTAATACAATAGCCGTTCCGGCATGCCGTATTGCGGGATGATTTGAATTTCGACGTGAATGCGCTCGCCACGATTCGTCCGAACGATGACGTCTAGCCGTCCCGTTTTTCCATCTTCTGTTTCTTTCGTTAGCTCCGTATTTTCAAACTGGACATCGACGATACGGTCATCTCCTGTTCGACGCAAAAGTGCGTTTAAAAACGCTATCGTAATCGATTTTCGGCTCGGATGACCAAACAGCTGCTTAAACATAAAATCCATTTTTAAATCAAGATACTGCACGAACCTCATCCTTTCGTAAAATATTTCGATACAATTTGATTACAATCGGGAAATAAGGGAAATGCAAGTGTGGAAAATAGAATGTTGAGGCACTCTTTTCGCAAAAAATAGGCGAAAAAGCAAGGAAAATCGAGGATTTTTGAAGGGAAAAATGAATTTTGCTAGAAAGGGATAAATTTTTTCTTGAAATAGAAAACAAGAGGGTGCCCTAAAAAGATAAGGGCCCCTTATTCTTTTTCCCGCGCGCGCGTTTTTTGTTTTTCTCCGCGATATTTACGAAAGCCAACGTACGTGAGCGTCGCGACAATGATGCCGCCGGTCGAAATCATCACCCACCATAGCGACGGGTCAGCTTCGTCTTTTTTCACATCGGCAAAAAGCGCCTCTACATCCGCTTTCGTTTGCGCTAACACTTCGATTTGCTTCGCTTGCGGAAGCGCTTGGAATTGCTCTGTCTGAAGATTCGTAATATCCACATCCACTTTTTTCGCCCGCTCTGGTGCGACGTCGATTTTGACACTTGGCTCAATGATTTCGTATTCGTGTAAAAATTTCGCCAACGCTGTTGGGAATTGATTTTTGTCACCTTTTTTCACGGCATCTTCCATTTGTTGAAACGCTCCCATCACCGCTTGTTCCATCTCCGTCCAAAGCGGTTGGTAATCGGAGCGAATCGCATCAATGACAAGCCGAAATTGCGCTACTTGGTCGATGCGCGCTTCCGCTGGCAACGTGGAAGCAGTAACCGTTTTCACTGCTTTTTCGTGCGTTACCGTAATCGCGCGCAATTCGTCCATCGAATGAAGCCGTTCACGTGCGTTTAGTTTTAAAAATTCATTCGAAAAATAGTCAAGCACTTCTTTTGCTTCTTGAAAGCGTTTGTTTTTCGCTAACTGCAACGCCTCATCGGAAATTTTGTCTAAGCGCTGCCAACTATCTTCATGATGGGTAGCATAGGCAGCTGCCGGAAATAAAAAAATAATGACCATCCAAAGCATCACTATTCGCCTCATCCTTGTCCCTCCTCCACTTACTACCAATGTATGTGGAGATGGACAAGGTTAGACCATTATTTCTATGAAAATTGTCGGTCGTTTCTTCGGATGCATAATCCATAAGCGATCGCAATTGAGGCAATGCTTAACCAAAACGTAAAATAGCCAATTTGCGGCATATAGTCGTTTAACATTTGATAGCGTGGCATCATGCCAAACACGTAATCAATAACGTCGTTATGTAGCGTCCAAATAGCCGCTACTGCCAAATGCCATCCTTTCATGCGATAAAACGGCGCGTACAACAATCCTTCGACCGCCATCGCTCCGTGCGAGATAATTAACATCCACCCTTGCCAACCAATCGTCCCTGTGACAACGAGCACGAGTATATTCATCACGACCGCCCAAACGCCGTATTTGAACAACGTCACGATCGCAAGCGCCTCCAAAAGCGGCCAATTTTTTCCGAGCAAAAAGGCAAAAAGGACAAACACAAAAAACAAACTCGCCGTCGGGCTATCGGGCACAAACAATAAAAACTTTATTGGCGTTTCGGAAAGCTGCTGACCGTACCATATGTATCCGTAAACCGTTCCGAGCACGTTAATGATAAGTAAAAGCCACAACACGGAGCGCTGCCTGAGCAAAAACAATATCCAGCGCATACTTCACCTACTTTCTAAGTGAAATGGGAAAGAAAAAAGCTGACTAACGATAGCCAGCTTCTTTCGCGTCGGTACTTTATTTCGCTTTCAATCCTGCGATAAACTCAGATAGTTTTTTCAACTCTTCGTCTGTGCCTTTGAACACGCCTGGTGGCATGCCTCCGCGGCCGTTTTTCGCAATTTTCGCGATTTCTTCTGGCTTTAACCCAGTGCCGACAAGCGACGGCGCTGCTGCACCACCAGATAAGTTTTCGCCGTGGCAAGTAACACATGTATTCGCTTGCGCAATTTTATATCCTTCGGCGTTTTTGTCAATTTCGACTTGCGCACGAATTTTCCCTTGTTCCGCAGCTTTTTTCCAGTCGTGTGTTACGACAGATTGCCACGTTAAGAAAATGATCGCTGCAAGCGTTAACAACATCATCCCTACCGCCACCGGACGTTTCGTTGGACGGCGTTCCGGTCCGCGATCTAAAAACGGCGCAAGAAGCAACGCTCCAAACGCAAGCCCTGGGATGACAATCGCTCCAATCACCGTGTAAGGACCTGACGCATACGAATATTTCAGCAACTGGTATAGGAATAAGAAATACCAGTCTGGAAGCGGAATATATGACGTATCTGTTGGGTCAGCGATACGCTCTAACGGAGATGGATGGGCAACGGTTAAACATAAAAACCCAACTAAAAAGACGGAACCAACCATCCATTCCTTCAGCAAGAAGTTCGGCCAAAACGCTTCTGTTTTTCCCGGATATTCCGAATAGTCTTTCGGGATATTCGGCTTTCTCACGGCAGAAACGCGGGAATCGCCGACGAATTTCATCCCTTTTCCGCGATGCATAGCATGTTCCCCTCCTTTGTCTCAAAAACTAAACAGCCGTACATTTTACAGTGGACCAGAAATTCCTTGTTTGCGAATCATTAAGAAGTGCGCTGCCATTAATCCGAGCAATGCACCTGGTAAGAAAAAGACGTGAATCGCAAAGAAACGCGTTAACGTTTGCGCTCCAACGATTTCCGGGTGACCGGCTAATAACGTTTTCACCGCTGTTCCGATGACTGGTGTTGCTTCTGCAATTTGCAACCCTACTTTTGTCGCAAATAGCGCTTTCATATCCCAAGGCAATAAGTAGCCTGTAAAGCCAAGCCCCATCATGACCATGAAAATGAGCACGCCGACAATCCAGTTCAATTCCCGCGGTTTTTTGTATGCCCCTTGGAAAAAGACGCGCAACGTATGTAAAAACATCATGACGATGACAAGACTCGCGCCCCAGTGGTGCATGCCGCGCACAATTTGACCGAATGCGACTTCATTTTGCAAATAATATACAGATTCCCATGCGTTTTTAATATCTGGAACGTAGTACATCGTTAAAAACATCCCAGACAAAATTTGAATGACGGTGACAAAAAACGTTAATCCGCCAAAGCAGTAAACGAACGCTGAAAAATGGTGTGCTGGGTTTACATGCTCCGGCACTTCATGGTCAGCGATATCGCGCCACAAAGGCGTAATATCAAGCCGCTCGTCGACCCAGTCATAAATTTTGTTTAGCACCTATTACGCCCCCCCTCGTGGTTTCGCTTTACCTAAATATAGTTTGCCGTCTTTTACTTTGTACTCATAGCGGTCTAGCGGATGCATTGGCGGTGTACCTGGAACGTTCGTGCCGTCTTTCGTATAGCGGCCATAGTGACATGGACAGAAAAATTGGTTTGGATGTTCTTTGTCCGCGTTCCAGTTGACAGTACAACCGAGGTGCTTACAGATTGGCGATAAAGCGACAATCTCCCCTTTGTCGTCTTTGTACACCCATGCCGATTTTGGCTCTTCTGATTCGTACCACGCGTCTTTTACTTTCACTTTAAAGTCGAAGCGTTGCGGCTCGGTCGTGATGTCTTTCACTTGCGCCACCGCTACCATGTCTGCTGCCGCTTCTTCCTTTAAGATTGGGTCTAGCGCAAATCGAACCATTGGCATGAGAATGCCCGCCGCCATAAATCCACCTACACCTGTGAGCGTGTAGTTTAAAAATTGGCGTCTTGATACACGGTGTTTGTTTTCGCTCATCGTTTTCCCCCCTCATGTATAAGAGTAAGTCCATCCGGACAGAATCGTATAACACATATAAAACTAGGACATTCTAATGATAGCTCAAGATAAAGACAAGGTCAATATAATCGTCAATGAAATCGCTCACCGTTCGACAAGATTCTCATACCCATTGTGAAATAAACGCGTTTAACAGCTTTGTTGTCTGCTCTTGCACAATTTGTTGCTTATACGAGTCGTCCATATGCTCAAATGGAATGGACGGAAGGAAAAATAGCGCTCCTAACAACCCCTGTTTCGTTTCTTTCCATTTTTGGTCGGTTGTCACATAAAATACATGGCGCATTCCCGCTTCATTTAGCTCGCTTGTCCAACGGTTTAGCCGCTCTACACATTCATCGAGCGTTTCCGACGCGAAATATGTAAATGATGGAAGGAGAAAAAGCCGCCCTTTTAACTGCCGTTCGATTTCGTTTGTGACAAGCTGCATAAACTCTCCATCCGCAGCCGCTACTTTCGCGCGTTCGGAAAAGGTGAGCGGTAAAAGCGGAACAACGGCTGTGTCAATATACTGCTTTTCTTTTTCGTACATGCTCACATCATGGACTGTCCATTTCATTGTTATTCTCCCCTTTTTCATCGTTCCTTAATCAGCCTATCACATTTTCAAAAAAAAGAAAAACCTTGCGTGTCGCAAGGTTTATAGCCGGCGCAATTGCTCGGTCAGCTGTTTAAATGTTTGTTCGTCTTGGCGGTCGAGCGCTTCATCAATTAACTTCATCAGCCGCTCTTTTTGAAAATGTTGCAGCGATTTTTCTAAAAACTGCTCCGCCAATAATTTGTCTTTTTCGCTTACTTGCACATGTTTCGGAGCGTACGGATTTTCTTCAAGCACGGCAACGTATTGCGGTGAATGAAAGGAGGCGCGGAAGTTCAATTGAATGTAAATGTCTTCGTCACGGTTTAAGCGAATGTCGTGAAACGATTTTTCTGCGTCGGTCGTCATGACGTTTTCTTTGTAAAAGCGAAACGGAACATCATCGACGCAATGGGTCGACATGACCATCCCGCGCGGACAAAATTGGGCGTTTTCGACAAAATGCACTTTTTTCATCAACTGGTCATGGCTCATTAAGTAGTTTAAAATCCAAACACATTCGCGCCGTTTCAATTGGTAATGGCTTAAAAACCAGCGGATAAACTCTTTTTTTTCGTTCACGGACACCGTCATCCTTCTTCCCCCCTCTGCCGGTTTCCAAGAAAAAGGTGTGTAGATTGAGCGTTAAAAACTAGTGGATAGCGCTCTATTCCTTGCTTTTCTGCCGTAGTCGGCAAACGGCTCGCTTACCGACTGGGCAGAAAAGCTTACGTTTAGCCAGATGCTTTGTGAAATAATGGATATCACTTATGGCGTGCTACTCCTCTAGCTGCAATACCATTTGCGCTGCCTCTGTATTAGCGGGATCGAGTCGTACAATTTGCGCAAACATCGCTTTCGCACGTTCACGATCTCCTTCTTCGATTAAAAAATAACCATATTCTTCTAGAAACTCCACGTCATTCTTAAAGAAAGTATATGCCTCTTGGTAATGGTTTAATGCATCGGAATACATTTCAAGCTTATGTTTCGCGCGCGCCAAATACCACTCCAATTGCGGGTCGTATTCCCCTTGGTCGATGGCATATTGCAACAAACGAACGACGTCTTCGTATCGCTCTTGATGCATCCATACGCTCGCTAACGCAACTAGCGCTTCGACATATCCAGGGTCAATGTCAACTGCTTTTTGTAAATACGTTTCCGCTTCTTCTTCTTTGCCAAGTTTTAAAGCGATTTTTCCCGCATAGAGAAGCAGCTCTTTATTCCATTCATCCACAAGCAAGCCTTCTTTGGCGATGTCGTAGCTTTTCGTGACATCGCCTTCGTGCTCGTACGCTTTCGCTAAATACAAATAAAGCGGCACATAATCGCGGTCGAGTTCTTTTAGCTGCGTCAATTTTTCAATTGCCGTTTGGTAATATTCTGCCTGAAAGGCGGTAAACCCGTAGCCGAACAACGTATGGCTGTCGATTTTCTTTTCTATCGTTTGTTCATAATACGGAAGCGCTCGTTCAAACTCCCCTAACAAGCTAAGCGCTTCGGCGAGCCGCTCGGGGATGAACGTGCCGGCAACCGTCGTTTCACGTTCAAGTACTTTTTTATAAAATGAAATGCTTTTTCCATACTGCCCTGTCGCAAAATAAAGTTCCGCAAGGGCAAATTCGATAATCGGTTCGTTCGGCGCTTTTTCGTACGCTTTTAATAGCTTTTGTTCGCTCACTTCCTCAAGCCCTTGCATTTGGTAAAGGTCAGCTAAAAGTAAGCACGCCCGCGGAAAAAGCGGGTCGTCCTCGTCAATGTCTGCTAACAAGGCGAGCGCTTTTTCGTCTTCGTCAAGCTCTGTATAAATTTCTGCTAAAAAGATGAAAAGTTCGCCTTCATCTGGGTAACGTTGCACTAGTTCTTCGACGATGGTGCGTGCCTCCTCGAGCATTCCCCAGGAAAATAGATAATCGGCAAGCATATATTTTTCGTCGTCGGTCGCTTCTTTTTTTATGTTTGGAAGAAGGGAAAGGGCGCGTTCGATGTCGCCGTTTTCCACAAGTTGCACAAGTTCGTCGATTCGGTTCATTGTCCACACTTCCTTATGTAAAATTTGCCGTAAACATCCCTGGCGCTCGGACGATTCGTTCGCGCCCAAAGCCAGGTGGAAAAAAGAGCTCATCGCCTGCTTTCATCACTTTGCCGTTATGAACAGTGATGAGAGGAACATGTTTATCATAATCGACGGTGAACGTTTCGGCAACTAGGTTGCTTTTTGCATATAAATTATAATCTACTTCGCCGCCGATGCGGATATCTCCTTTTTGTGGATAAATGCCAATTTTCTTTAATACATCAAGCGCTAACGGTACGCGCTCTTTTAAGGCAAACGGAAGAAACGGAATGCGCTCATGTGCTAACACGTATTGCCATTGTTGTTCTGCTTGTTTCGTTGGCGGCGTCAGCCAATATGGAACGAGCGGAAGTGGATACGAAGCGAACGTGTCATACATCCAGCCCCAGGCGAGTGTTTCCAACGGTTCATCGCCAGTTAGTTCAATAAACAACACAGGAATGCGGAGTCGTTTGCATGCTCTGACAAATGATGGAGTAAGCGTACGAAGAGGGATTTTTACCCCGATGAAATAATCGACTGGGCTATTGAGTAAATGTACGCGGAGGTGCTGTAAGGCGTCCGGCAATTGTTTTTCATACCGGACATCGCACACTGCTAATAGCGTTGTGCATCCTTTTGCAAGAAAATGTTGCTGCATGTATGTCTTAAATTCCGAAAACGGGCGCGGATTGCTAAACGAAAAATCGAGCATGACATGGCCGGGCGTCATCACAAATTCACCAACCGGCATGCGCACCCAGCGGTACATCGCCGTTTGCTCATCGATGTAATCAATGCGGTTGTGAGCAATAACAAGCGAGCAGCGCTTCACCGCCCCATCTCTCACGACGGTCGCTTCATCGATAATATACGGCACGTTCCCACCCCCCCTTTAAGACAAGCTATGAAGGAACTGAGCAAAGTATGCAACATTTATCATTTAAAAATAAAAATGAAAAAGGGCGTCTAATAATCGAACAATCGATTTATTAGACAACCCTAATAATTATCTTTGTAACGCCTGCAAATGGTCAAAAAATGTCGGGTACGAGACGGCGATGGCTTCTGCGCCTTGCAGGGACATCGCGCCGTTCGTGATGCACGCCGCAATCGCGAGCATCATGCCGATGCGGTGGTCGCCGTGGCTGTCGACTTCGACGCCGTCCGCTGTTAGCGGCGTTTTGCCGCGGATGATCATGCCATCGTCCGTCGCCTCAATATCGGCGCCAAGTTTTCTCAATTCGGTCACGACCGTATCAATTCGGTTCGTTTCTTTCACTTTTAGCTCTGCCGCATCTTTAATGACGGTCGTTCCTTCTGCTTGCGTCGCGAGCAGCGCGATAATTGGAATTTCGTCAATTAAGCGCGGAATGAGCGCCCCGCCGATTTCCATCGCCTTTAAATGGGACGTGCGAATCATGATGTCGCCAATCGGTTCTGTATCTTCATTGCGGACGTTTTCAATCAAAAGCTCCGCCCCCATTTGCTCGAGCACGTCGACAATGCCCGTTCTCGTCGGGTTTAGCCCAACGTTTTTCAAGACGATTTCGCTATTTGGCACAATCGCGCCAGCCACTAAGAAAAAGGCAGCGGACGAAATATCGCCAGGGACGTATACATCCGTTGCTTTTAGCGTTTGCTTGCCGCTTACCGATACCGTTAACCCATCGACGGCGACTTCCCCGCCGAATAAACGCACCATCCGCTCCGTATGGTCGCGCGATTTCGCCGGCTCGGTCACCGTCGTCGTCCCTTCGGTGAACAGCCCTGCCAATAAAATCGCTGATTTTACTTGCGCGCTGGCAACAGGGGATTCATATAGAATCGGACGCAAATTGCCGCCGCGAATCGCAAGCGGCGTATAGTTGCCGCCCGCACGTCCGTCAATATGCGCTCCCATCATCGTTAACGGCTTTGTCACCCGCGCCATCGGTCGTTTCGCAATCGACGCATCGCCAATTAAGCAAGCATGGAACGGGCATGCGGCTAAAATGCCAAGCAACAACCTCGTCGTCGTTCCCGAGTTGCCGACGTTTAATATGTCCGCCGGCTCTTGTAGCCCGTCGAGTCCGTTTCCTTCCACGACGACGTCTGTCCCGTTTTGCGTAATAGCGACCCCCATTTTGCGAAAGCAATCAATCGTGCTTAAACAATCTTCCCCCGGCAAAAAGTTCGCAATCGTCGTCGTCCCTTCGGCGATCGCCCCGAGCATAACGGCCCGATGGGAAATCGATTTATCGCCAGGGACGTGAATCGTTCCTCGCAGCGACGGAACGTTCGTTTGTAACGGCTGCATATGGCTCCTCCTTATCCTTCATATGTTTCGTAGTTCGTATGCTTCTTAATGCATTCTTTCGCTCTTTGACGGTCTTCGTCGCTTTGGAAGCTTAAGCGAAGCACCCCGTAAATTTCTTCGCGCGTTTCAATGATGCGAATATTCGTAATGCTGATGCGCTCGTGCGCTAAATAGCCAGTAATTTCGGAAATAACCCCCGGATAGTCCGGCACATCGACATATAAATCGTAAAACGATGGAATCGCCCCTTTCGTGCGAACCGGTAGTCCATCGCGAAATTGCTTCGCTTCTAAAAAATAACGGTAAATCGCGTCGCTTTCTTCCCGTTCGACAAACGACCGCACCTTTTGCATTTCCATCATCCAGCGGTCAAATAAAGCGAGCAATTCTTCTTTGTTATGTAAAAAAATATCGCGCCACATTTCCGGATTGCTTGAGGCGATGCGCGTAATATCGCGAAACCCACCAGCTGCTAGCCGGCTGACTAACTCGTCTTCTTGTTCGTGTTGCTGCGCTTGGTGCACCAAGCTTGCGGCGATAATGTGCGGAAAATGGCTAATGACGCCGGTAATTCGGTCATGTTCTTTTGGCGAAAGCGTCACAAAATGCGCCTTCGTCCCTTTCAACCATTGCTTCAGCCGCTCGACGTCGCTTTTTGGCACTTCTTCGGTCGGCGTTAAAATGTAAAACGCATTTTCAAATAAATGCGCTCGTGCCGCCGTTACGCCGCTTTTATGCGAACCCGCCATCGGGTGTCCGCCGATAAACGTAATCCCTTTCTCTAATAGCCGCTTCGCATGTTGCACGATGCGCTGCTTTGTGCTCCCAACATCGGTGACGATGACAGACGGCTTTAGACGGTACGTGAGCATTTCTGCTAAAATTTTTTCCGTCTGCATGACCGGCGTCGCTAAAATGATGACGTCCGCTTGCGCCATCCCTTCTTCAAGGGAAAAAACAGCGTCATCAATGACGGCAAGCGTCTTCGCAAGTTTCATTTCGTCTTCATTGACATCAAAGCCAATCACGACAGACTCAGGATGTTCTTTTTTGATTGCTAGCGCCATCGAACCGCCAATCAGCCCTAGTCCGACGACAAATACAGCTCCTTCCAACGGTTTCACCTTCTCCTATAAAATGCGCCCGCCGCAATGTGCGGCGAGCTTGTTAGACGAATTGTTTTTCTTTTAATAGCTGCGTGAGCGCTGAAAACACGTGCTCGTTTTGTTCTTCCGAGCCGATGGTAATGCGCACCGACGTCGGAAACCCGAGCGCATTTCCTGAGCGAACGATAATGCCGCGTTCAAGCAAATATTGAAACACTTCGTTTCCCTCAATGCCAAAATCGATTAAAATAAAGTTCGCTTCCGACGGATAATAGCGCAAGCCGTGCTGCTGGCAAAAACGGTAAAATGATGCAAGCCCTTGCTTGTTTTTCGCCGCACACGCTTGGATAAACGCTTGGTCATCGAGCGCTGCGGCGGCTGCTACTTGGGCAACGCTTGACGTATTAAACGGCTCGCGCGCCGGCTCGATTTGCCGAATGATCGCTTCGCTCGCGACGCCATAGCCAACGCGCAAGCTCGCTAAACCGTACGCTTTCGAAAACGTGCGCAACACCATTAAATTGTCATATTCCGACAGAAGCGGCACCGTTTCTGGATAATCGTCTGCCGTTACATATTCGTAATACGCTTCATCCGATACGACGAGCACATGTTTTGGCACGTGTTGTAAAAATTGTTCGAACTCTTCTTTCTTCACGTACGTGCCGCTCGGATTGTTCGGGTTGCATACCCAGACGACGCGCGTCTGTTCGTCGATTGCTTCAAGCATTTTTTTTAAGTCGTGCCGTCCGTCCACGAGCGGCACTTCGCGAATTTCCGCCCCTTCAATGACAGCGTTATGGCGATATTGCGGAAATGTCGGCGTTGCCATCACCGTATTTGTTCCTTTCGTTAAAAAAGCGCGGCAAATAATTTGTACGACTTCGTCTGAGCCGTTGCCAAAAATAAGCTCTGTTTCCCTTACGCCGAGATGTTGCGCTACTTTTTCCCGTAATACGCGCGCATAGCCGTCTGGATACAACGCTAACCGGTCAAGTTCTTTTATGATTGCTTCTTTTACTGCCGGCGACGAGCCGTACGGGTTTTCGTTCGACGCAAGCTTAATGACGTTCGTCAACCCGTATTGCCGCTTCACTTCCTCGAGCGACTTCCCCGGCTGATAAGGAGTGAGCCCTTGCAGCTCTTTTTTCACGTTCATCTTCTTTCACCCCACCATAAAAATCGACGTCCCGTAACGGTGCTACTAACTGTTCCACGTAGCGGCGAAACTCATCGAGTGCATGTTGTTCTTGTTGCAACAGCCGATCAGACAGCTCTTCTACTTTTTGTACGAGCGCGCTGCCGACGACGACTCCATCGCAATGCGCTTTTAATACTTGTACTTGTTCGCTTTTGGAAATGCCGAAGCCAACGACGACCGGAACGCGGCTATATTGCTTCACTTCCGCTAAAAATTCATGAATTTCTTCCGGCAATGTGTCGCGAACACCTGTCACTCCTAACGACGATACACAATATAAAAAGCCTTGCGCCTGCGAAGCAATTTTTTCGATCCGCTCTTTTGATGTCGGAGCAACGAGCGAAATAAGCGGAATGTTTGTTTCTGCACCTAACCGACGAATCGGCTCGCTTTCTTCAAATGGTAAATCAGGGATAAGGACGCCGTCTACCCCATTTTCTTTCGCTAAAGCGAAAAAGGATTCTTTTCCTAATTGTAACACAGGATTATAATACGTAAAGATAATAATGGGAATTTTCACACCTTTTTTTCGCATCTTGCCGGCTAATTGGATTGCACGTGGAAGCGTCATGCCTTGCTTGAGCGCCCGCGCGGATGCCCGTTGGATAATCGGGCCGTCGGCGAGCGGGTCGGAATATGGGACGCCAAGCTCTAGTACATCTGCTCCCGCCGCTTGCAAAACAAGCGCTAACTCAATCGTCACATCCGGATGCGGGTCGCCCGCGACAAGAAACGGAATAAACATATTATCGTCTAAATGCATGTTCGCTCGCTCCTTCCAAATAGTTCATCAGCGCTTGCACATCTTTATCGCCGCGTCCGGATAAACAGACGAGCACCGTTTCATCTTTCGCCCGTTGCTTCGCAATTTCAAACGCTTTCGCCAATGCGTGCGCGGACTCGATCGCCGGAATAATTCCTTCCGTTTTTGCTGTCCATTGAAACGCCGCTAGCGCCTCCTCGTCCGTCACGCTTTCGTAGCGGACGCGCCCGATGCTCGCTAAATACGCATGTTCCGGACCAACGCCTGGGTAGTCGAGCCCGGCGGAAATCGAATACGGTTCGATAATTTGTCCGTATTCATCTTGCAATAAATACGTCAACGAGCCGTGAATGACCCCTTTTGTTCCTTTCGTTATCGTCGCCGCATGGTGTGGCGTATCGACTCCTTTTCCGGCTGCTTCTACCCCGACTAATTCGACATCGTCCGCTAAAAACGAAGAAAACATGCCGATCGCATTGCTTCCACCGCCGACGCAAGCGACGACGACGTCCGGCAACTTCCCTTCTCGCTCGAGCAACTGCTCTTTCGCCTCATCACCGATAATGCGCTGAAATTCGCGCACCATTTTCGGGTATGGATGCGGACCGACGACCGAGCCAATCATATAAAAATGGTCGTCGCAATGTTGCACCCAATAGCGAATCGCTTCGTTTGTCGCATCTTTTAACGTCCGGTTGCCGCTAAAAACCGGCACGACTTGTGCGCCTAATAGCTTCATCCGAAATACGTTCAACGCTTGCCGCTTAATATCTTCTTCGCCCATAAATACAATGCATTCCATCCCAAAGCGAGCAGCAACAGTCGCCGCGGCAACTCCGTGCTGTCCTGCGCCAGTTTCGGCAATCAACTTTTTCTTCCCCATCCTCTTCGCCAATAGCGCCTGCCCGATGGCGTTATTAATTTTATGGGCGCCTGTATGGTTTAAATCTTCCCGCTTGAAATAAAGGCGGGCGCCGTTTAGTTCGTTCGTTATATTTTCCGCAAACGTCAGCGCCGTCGGGCGACCGGAATATTCGCGTAAATGATGCATATATTCCGCGCGAAACGATGCATCTGCGAGCGCTTGTTCAAGCGCCCGCTCGATTTCTTCAAGCGGACGCATTAACGTTTCCGGAACGAATTTTCCGCCAAAGTCCCCGAACCGACCGTTTTCATTTGGTACATTGTACATCCCGCTTCACCCTCTTTTCGATCTCGCTCATTTTTTCCCTGCTTTTTTCGCCATGTTCTTCAATGCCGCTACTTATGTCGATTCCGTGCGGTTGGTAGATAAGTAGCTGTTCGACGTTTTCCGGCGTAATTCCTCCGGCAAT
This sequence comes from Anoxybacteroides voinovskiense, assembly GCF_014196205.1. Taxonomy (GTDB): domain Bacteria; phylum Bacillota; class Bacilli; order Bacillales; family Anoxybacillaceae; genus Anoxybacteroides; species Anoxybacteroides voinovskiense. Next base: position 60,019 of record NZ_JACIDE010000004.1, read on the forward strand.
AAAACAAGGGACGCCTTGCCTTGCTGCTTCTTCTAAATAAACCGGCACCGACTTCCAATCAAATGACACGCCCGTTCCGCCATAAGCGCCGCGCACTCGAGTGTCAATTACATAGCCATCGGCAAAACGAGCATATTGCTTCATGCGCGCTAGTGCTCCTTCCTCGTGATGAATCGCTTTCCAGACGGGAAGCCCCGTCGCCGCTTTCACGTTCGCCACTTGCTCAACCGATTCATCGCCGTGGCATTGAATGACGGAAAGCGGAACGATACGGGCAACGTCGCTAATCCGTTCCATTGTTTCGTTCACAAACACCCCGACTAATTTTTTTCCGCCAAGCGGCACGGTTTCCAGCCATGTTTTTACTTGCTGCGCGTCGACTTTCCGCTTGCTTTCGGCAAAAATAAGCCCGAGATAGTCTGCTTGACTCTTCGCTCCTTTTTGTAAATCGCTAAGCGAGCGGTGGCCACAATATTTAAGAAGAATGTTCAACGCTTTCGACCTCCCCGTATAACGCGCGAACCGCTTGCGCTACATCGTGTTGCCGCATGAGCGATTCACCGACTAATACAGCTTGTGCCCCGTACGCATGCACCGTTTGCATGTCTTGATACGTATGAATGCCGCTTTCGCTAACGAGTATGCTCGTTGTTGGAACGAATGGCGCTACGTCTTTCGTCGTGTCAAGCGATGTCGTAAACGTCCGCAAATTGCGGTTATTAATGCCGATGATCGCTGGGGTAAATAGCGCTAAAATATTTTCTAACGTTTCACGGCGATGCACTTCGACTAAACATTCAAGCCCCTTTTCGTACGCTTCTTCGTATAATTCGTATAGCGCGTTTGGCGAGAGCGCCTCGCCGATTAATAAAATCGCATCCGCTCCGATTCGTACACTTTCTTCAATTTGCACGCGGTCGATAATAAAATCTTTGCGCAACACCGGCACGCCGACCGCTTGTTTAATTTCCGTTACATACTGGCGATGCCCTTGAAAATACGTTTCATCGGTCAACACGGAAATCGCATCCGCCCCTGCTTGTTCATACGCATTCGCATGGGCGACCGGCTGAAAATCGGCACGAATAACCCCCTTGGATGGGGATGCTTTTTTTACTTCGGCGATTAATCCGATCGCCCGCCGGCGATTGGTTAGCGCCTTCGCCAGTGACACGCGCGGGACATCACACGTTGGCGGAAGCGTCAACGTACGAATTTCGTTTCGTTTCGTCGCAATGATTCGTTCAAGCATACCGTCCCACCTCTTTTCTTTGTAGGCGTTCTAATTGGCGAAGCGCCTGTTTCGTTCTAATCGCTTCTTTTGCTAATCGAACCCCTTCTTCGATCGTTTTCGCTTTTTGGGCGACGTATAACGCAACGCCGGCGTTTAAGGCAACGATATTGCTTGCGCTTTCGTTTGCCGTCCCTTCCATTACCGCCCGAAGCAATGCGGCGCTTTCGGCAACGTTTTTTACTTGAATGTCGGTTAACGTCCCACGCGCTAAACCGCACGCTTCCGGCGTTAAGACGAAGCGGCGAATATGTCCGTCTTTTAATTCGACGACGTCCGTTTCTGCCGCAATGCTGCATTCGTCTAACCCATCTCGCCCGGTGACGAAAACAACGTGCATAGAGCCGAGCCGTTTGAGTGCTTCCGCTAATGTTTCGGCATAATGCGTCGAATATACGCCAATCACTTGCCGCTTGCACCCGGTTGGGTTGGCGAGCGGTCCTAGCAAATTAAAGACAGTGCGAAAGCCGATCTCTTTTCTTGGCACAGCGGCATGCTTCATCGCCGCATGGTACAGTGGGGCAAAGAAAAATGCTAAGTTTTTTGTTTGCAGCGCCGCTTTTGCTTCGTCAGGCGTCGTCTGAATCGGGATACGTAACGCCTCTAGTACGTCAGCGCTGCCGCTTTTCGATGACACGGCACGATTTCCGTGTTTGGCGACTTTCGCCCCGAGCGAGGAAGCGACGATTGCCGCGGCGGTCGAAATGTTAAACGTCGCTTTTTCATCTCCGCCAGTCCCGCACGTATCAATGACATCGTCTTCACATGCAACAGTTACCATTTGGCTGCGCATGCCACGCGCTAATCCCGTTACCTCTTCTACCGTTTCGCCGCGCAGGCGCAAAATCGATAAAAAACTGGCAATTTGGCTTTCAGTCGCCTCTCCGGACATCATCATCGTCATCGCTTCGTACGCTTCTGTTTCGGTCAATGTATATCCGTCAATACATTTCGCTAACAGCTGTTTAAACATAGACATCGCCCCCTTGAAACACCGCTTCTGCTAGTTCAATTGCTTTGATTAAGGCGCTTGCTTTGTTCCGCGTTTCTTTCCATTCCAGTTCTGGCACAGAGTCCGCCACAATGCCGGCGCCTGCCTGCACGTATGCGACGTTGTCTTTCACGACCGCCGTTCGAATGGCGATGCATGAATCGATGTTGCCGTCAAAGCCGATGTAAGCAACCGTTCCTGCATATACGCCGCGGGCAGTCGGCTCAAGTTCTTGCAAAATTTGCATCGCCCGCACTTTCGGTGCACCGCTTACCGTCCCTGCTGGAAATGCAGACAATAGCGCATCAATCGGATGAACGTCGTCTTTTAGCTCTCCAGTTACTTTCGAAATTAAATGCATGACGTGAGAAAATTTGCCGATTTCCATTAGTACTGGTGTTTTCACCGTTCCGTATTTAGCAACTTTGCCGATATCGTTGCGCGCTAAGTCAACGAGCATATAATGCTCCGCCCGTTCTTTCGGGTCGTGAAATAGCTCGTTTGCGAGCATTTCGTCTTCCTCGTTTGTCCGGCCGCGTCGGCGCGTGCCGGCAATTGGGTGAATTTCGACTTTCCGGTCGTGTACTTGCACAAGTTTCTCTGGCGAACTGCCGACGATTTCGGCATCCCCTGTTTGCAAATAAAACATATATGGCGACGGATTAATTTTCCGCAACATACGATATAGTTGAAAGCCGGTAATGCGAACCGGAACGGAAAACCGTTGCGACAATACCGCTTGAAAAATGTCGCCGGCGGCAATATATCGTTTAATCGTTTCGACGTGTTGGAGAAACGTTTCGCGTTCGTACGTCGACATGACGTTGGCAAACGAAACAGCAGCCGATGGTTCGATAAGCGGCAATAGCGGTTCGCTTTTACTCGTTGCTTTTTTGATGAAAGCGTCTATCGTTTGTAGCGCTTTGTCGTATTTTTCTTTCATCGTTCGTTCATCGTCCGTTTCCTCGTAACGAACGTAATGAACGAGCACCACTTCTCGCTTCGCGTGGTCAAACGCAAGCAACGTTTGGCAGACGACAAAGTGCGCCACTTTCATTGGCACATCACGATGCAGATGAAACGGGACTTTTTCAATCGTGGAAATGAAATCATAGCTTAAAAAACCGACGGCGCCGCCAACGAACGGAACGTCTATCTCCACCGGCTGGACTTGCAACGTTTGTTCGACGTATACGATCGCTTCTTTTAACGACGACACAACAACGGTTTTCGCTCCGTCGCGCACAACAAATGACTCTCCCGTTTCGCTTTCAATGGTTAAAAACGGTGAAAGCCCAATAAACGAATAACGCGACCACGGGGATTCGTCATCTTTGCTTTCGAGCAAAAAACTCGCTTCGCCCTTTAAATTTTCAAACAGCTGCAGCGGCTCTAACGCATCCGCAAAAAAACGGCGCACAATTGGAATAAATGACATGTTTTCTCCTCCATTCGGACGGAGAATGAGGGGATGGTGAGGCGAAAAAGAAAAACCCAAAGACGAGGATTGCCTTTGGGTTGGGTACTCCACTCACCTCAGCTACACTCGCTCACTCTCATCTCCGCTATTCTCATCTCATATGCTCTCTAACTAACTCTCTATACTTCCGTTTTGCTTTTTCCTATCATATTACCATTCTCTTTTTTTGTCAACGACAAATCCGGTCGAAGCTGAATGGCATCGCGTAAATAGACATGGACGACGTCTTGTTGCGCTCGGTTCGTTTCGACGGTCATCATGACGCGAATGCAGCGCGGCAAAGCGCCAGGCACCGGAATTTCTCGCATGCACATCACCGGCACGTACGTCCAGCCGTCAATGCGGCGAATCGCCTGGGCAGGAAAAGCTGCCGTCAAGTCTTCTGTCACGGAAATGAGGACGGACGCCACATCGTCGGCTTCGATGTCGTTTTGGCGAATCATTTCGCGCAACAGTTCTTCCGTCGCCGCCACAATTTCGTCCGCCTCGTTGGCAAAAACGGTCGTCGCGCCGCGAATCCCTCTAATCATCCCATCTTCCCTCACTTCGCGAAAATTCCTCTAGCCATGCGACTAGCTGTTCATCGGTCACGGTTTCGACTTGTACGTGCCCAATTTCTCGGAGTAGCACCATGCGAACGTTTCCCGCTTGCGCTTTTTTATCCCCTTTCATTTTTTGCACGAGCCGCTCGATCGAAAGCTCGTTTGGAAGCGCAACAGGAAAGCCAAACGATTGAAACCAGCTTGGCAATCGTTCGTCGGCAAACGAGACATGATATACGCGCTCGCTGACAAATATCGCAAACAACATGCCAAGCGCCACCGCATCGCCATGCGTCATCGTCCCGTATCCTAGTTCGCTTTCGAGCGCATGGCCAAGCGTATGTCCGAAATTCAAATGGGCGCGCACGCCTGTTTCTTTTTCGTCTTCTCGTACGATGCGCGCTTTCACTTCAATGCCTTTTTGAATGCAATATTGCAGCGCTTCCCCGTTTACGTCTTCCAACCGGGAAACGTGTTGCCTTAGCCATTCGTAAAAGCGATGGTCGCCAATTAACGCATGTTTCACGACTTCCGCAAACCCTGAGCGCAATTCACGCTCTGGGAGCGATTGTAAAAAGCGAGTATCGTAAATGACTGCTTCCGGCTGATGAAACGCCCCGATCATATTTTTTCCAAGCGGATGGTTAATCGCGACTTTCCCGCCAACGGCGCTATCGTGGGCAAGCAACGTCGTCGGGAGCTGTACGTAAGCGATGCCGCGCATAAACGTCGCCGCAACAAAGCCCGCTAAATCACCGACAACGCCGCCGCCAAACGCGAGAACGACCGACGTCCGGTCAAGCCCGTAAGCGAGCGCTGCCGTTTGGCACGCATAATAGTTTTCAAACGATTTCGCTGCTTCCCCGCTCGGAATGATATGTGTATACACCCTGTAATCGTGGCGCAAACGACTGACTAGCTCTGATAAATACAATGTTTCTAACGTTTCATCGGTAATAATCAATACTTTCGTTCCGCGCGCAAAGCCTAACGTGTGCAATAATTCCGGCAACCGTTCGCTTATTCCTTCGCCTAAAAAAAGCGGATATTGTTTTGTAGCGGTTTGGATGGTCATTTGTTCCATCGTTAAAACTCCTTTGCATACCGGCGCATTTGTTCGATATTTTCTTTAATGACATCCATTCGATCTTGCCCGAACTGTTCGACAATCGCGGATGCGATTTCCCACGCGACGACCGCTTCCGCTACGACGCTTGCGGCAGGAACAGCGCAGCTATCAGAACGTTCAATGCTTGCGGCAAACGGCTCTTTCGTATCAATATCGACGCTAGCAAGCGGCTTGTAAAGCGTCGGAATTGGCTTCATCACCCCGCGCACGACAATCGGCATGCCGGTCGTCATCCCGCCTTCAAATCCGCCGGCGCGGTTTGTACGGCGGCGAAATCCGTCGGTTTCGTTCCAAATAATTTCATCGTGCACTTGGCTACCAGGAAGGCGGGCGGCTTCAAAGCCGATGCCAAATTCGACCCCTTTGAAGGCGTTAATGCTGACGATTGCCGCCGCAATTTTCGCATCGAGCTTTCGGTCATAGTGGACGTAGCTTCCTAATCCAGCTGGCACGCCTTCGACGATGACTTCGACGATGCCGCCGATCGAATCCCCATTTTCTTTCGCTTTGTCAATCGCCTCCATCATTTTTCCTGCTGCTTCTTCATCTAAGCAGCGCACTGGCGACTTTTCAGTTACTTCTTTTAGCTGTTCAAGCGATTCATACGCAACATTCGCCGCGCGCACGCCACCGATTTCTAGCACGTGGCTAGCGACGTGAATGCCAAGCTCTGCTAAAATGCGCTTTGCCACCGCCCCACAAGCGACGCGCATCGTCGTTTCGCGAGCGGAAGAGCGCTCAAGCACGTTGCGCATATCGCGGTGCCCGTATTTTATCGCCCCGTTTAAATCGGCATGCCCTGGGCGCGGGCGCGTCACTTTGCGCTTCACTTCTTCCTCTTCTGTCGGCTCAATTGCCATAATGTTCGTCCAATGTTTCCAGTCGCGGTTTTCGACGACAAGCGTAATCGGCGACCCGAGCGTATAGCCGTGGCGCACCCCGCTTAAAATGCGCGCTTCGTCTTTTTCAATTTGCATTCTTCTGCCGCGTCCGTACCCTTTTTGCCGGCGCTGAAGCTCGACGTCAATATGCTCTTTCAAAAGCGAAAGCCCTGCGGGAACTCCTTCTAAAATGGCGGTTAGTTGCGGACCGTGCGACTCCCCTGCTGTTAAGTACCTCATCTTTTTCTCTCCCTTCAACTCTTTAACGCGTTTATGTAACAATATATCATAATTTGAAAAAATGAAAAGTAGTTATAAAAAAAGAATTCATCGTTCCGATGAACTCTTTTACAACTATTCCATTTTTCGATAAAAAAATGTTGCTTCCGTATCAAATCCGTACGACGATGGATTAAAAATTTGTTCGGTGCTGCCGACAAATAAAATCCCACCTGGACGCAACGCCTGATTAAATTTATGGTAAAGTACTTGCTTTGCTTCTTCGGTAAAATAAATAAGGACGTTGCGGCAGACGATTAAATCGTAGTTCGTGTCAAACCGATCGGCTAGTAAGTTATGTTTTTTAAACGTCACTGCCTTTTTTATGTTTTCGTCAATTTTATAATACATTCCTTCTTTTGTAAAAAACTTTTTTTTCATCGCTTCTGGCACTTCTTGTAGCGCACGCTCGGTATACACGCCAATTTTCGCACGGGAAATCGCATTTTCATCGATATCTGTCGCGAGTACGGAAATTTGCGACAGCGGCAAAAAATTCGATAGCACCATCACGAGCGTATACGGCTCTTCTCCGGTCGAGCACGCAGCGCTCCATACTTTTAAGCGGCGGTTTCGTTCGAGCAGTTTCGGCAAAATTTGTTTCTCAAGCACTTCCCATCGATTGGCGTTGCGGTAAAATTCCGAGACGTTAATTGTCATGCGGTCGAGAAACTCGTGAAACAGCGCCTCGTTTTTTTCCATCGCCTGAAAAAACTCTTGGAAATTGCGAAAGCCGCGCTTTTCATAAAGCGATGTTAAGCGCCGTTTCATTTGCGCTTCTTTATATTGTGCTAAATCAATCCCTGTTTTCTTTTTGACATTGGCAATAAACTGTTGGTAATCACTCATCTGCCCATTCTCCTTCATTCCCTTACTAAGAAAAGCGCAAAACGCCCGCCTATCGGCGAAGATCGCCCAAGCCCCACTGAGTAGTAAACGCCTTGAGCCGATGGCGCTTGGAGCTAGACAACGCTCCACCATAGTAGCAAACTTTCCTACCTTATAACAAAAGCGACTGGCTCGTCCGTAGAGCCAATCGCCCATTGATTAATATACCCACTCGTTCATCAACTTCGAATAGTTGACAAGCTCTTCTTCTTTAAAGAAAAGGTTGATTTCGCGTTCTGCGCTCGCTGGCGAATCAGAGCCGTGGATGACGTTTTTGCCGACCGTCACGCCAAAGTCGCCGCGAATCGTGCCTGGAAGTGCTTCTTTCGGGTTTGTTTTCCCCATCATTTGGCGCGCAGTCGCAATGACGTCTTCCCCTTCCCATACCATTGCAAACACAGGACCGGATGTAATAAAGTCGACTAATTCACCGAAAAACGGACGCTCTTTATGCTCCGCATAATGTTGCTCTGCTAGTTCGCGCGATACTTGCATTAATTTTGCGCCAACAAGCTGAAACCCTTTTTTCTCAAAGCGTGCAACGATTTCGCCGATTAAGTTGCGCTGAACCCCATCTGGTTTGACCATTAAAAATGTTCTTTCCATCTTCATACTCCACCCCTACAAAGTTATGTACTAGGAACAGGATTCCCACAAAAATAGTACCATTGTTTTCCGCTGCGTGCAATACGTAATGAAAGCGGTTTAACTATATCGATTTTTTCGTACGATGCAAACGGTTAAAACTTCCGCTTGCCGATATATTTTGCGACTTCATATAGCGCCGTACGCGCTTTATTTTTCGGCAACGTTTCTAGCACGGAAAACGCCTTTTGCAAGTAGCGATCGCTTAATGCATATGATTCGTCGATCGCTCCCGTTTGCTTAATGAGCGCAATAATTTCGCGCATTTCTTCCTCGGATGTGTGCGGGGTTACAGCCGTAATTTTTTCTTTCGCGCGCGCATCATGCATCGCAATAAGCGCTGGCAATGTCACATTTCCTTGCAATAAATCGCTTCCTGCTGGTTTGCCGAGCTGCTCTTTCGTGCCGATAAAATCGAGAATGTCATCCGTAATTTGAAACGACATCCCAACATAATAGCCAAATAAATAAAGGCGGTCGACGATTTCTTTCGCGGCGCCCGCCGCAATCGCGCCAAGCTGGCAGCTGACGGCAATAAGCAACGCCGTCTTTCGCTTAATGCGCCGCAAATACGTCCGCAACGTTTGCTCAAAGCAATATTTGTCTTTAATTTGTTCGATTTCCCCGCGGCACACTTCAACAATGGTTCGCGCTAATACGCGATGCGCCATCGGGTCGTTTAAGTGCGACATCGCTTCCAGCGAACGGGCGAAAATGTAATCTCCTGTATACATCGCAAACCGATTGCTCCACTTCGCTTTAATCGTTTCCCGTCCGCGCCGTAAGTTCGCATCGTCAATGACGTCATCGTGGACGAGCGAAGCCATATGAATGAGTTCGAGCGCCACAGCGACATGTTTCATCCGTTCAATGTCGTAGTTGCCGAACTTCCCAGCAAGCAATACGAGCACTGGGCGAATCCGTTTGCCGCCCGCTTGCAATAAATGAAGCGACGCGGTGCTTAATAGCGAATAATCGGATTGAATCGCCGCTTCCAGTTCTTTTTCAACGAGCTGCAAATCCGCATGCAAAAACGAATACATTTGTACCTTCATCCGTGTCACCTTATTTCCGGTTTATACCCTAAATGCATCGCCGCTACACCGAACGTAAACGGCTTTACTTCTACATGGACAAAGCCGGCGTCGTAAAACATTTGCGCTAGCTCGTCCATCCCTGGAAACTCGCGCGCCGATTCTTGCAGCCATGAGTATTCTTCATAGCTTTTGGCAAAAATTTTCCCAAATAGCGGCATAATGAAGCGAAAATAAAAATAATATAGTTGGCGAAAGCCGAATAACGTCGGCTGCGACGTTTCTAAACAGACGACTTTCCCGCCCGGTTTCACGACGCGGTACATTTCTTTTAATACGGTCATATAATCTGGGACGTTTCGTAACCCAAATCCGATCGTCACATAGTCAAACGTATCGTCTGGAAACGGCAGCTCCATCGCATTTCCGTGGATGAGCGTAACGTTTGTTAAGCGGCGTTCGTTCACTTTTTGTTCACCGACGCGCAACATGTTTTGGCTAAAATCAAGCCCGTACACGTCGCCTTCCGGTCCGACCGCTTCTGCAAGCGCAATCGTCCAGTCCGCTGTCCCGCAGCAAACGTCCAGCGCTTTTGCTCCTTTTTGGACGTTCATTCGCTTCATCGTTTCGTTTCGCCATTTTATATGGCGCTTGAAACTAATGACCGAATTCATCTTATCGTAATTTTCATATATTTTTTCAAATACGTGGTGAACCCGTTCTTCTTTCGATCGTTGCATCTTTTACCCTTCTTCCACCGTCTTTTTTGTGGCAACAGAAAAACTGCCGATTAGTTCTGTTAGCCGCATATGCAATAGTTCGTTACAGTCGAGCGAAAAGCTGAGCAACTCTTCTTTGCAGTGCTCGATATAACGGGTGCAAATGTGGGACAAATAATGGTTTTGCTCTTTTGTTATCGTTTTGTTTTTCGGAAAGACAATCGTTGCCATTAGCTCAAAAAGAACGGACGTCCCGTGTTGGATAAACTGCTCTTTTTCGCGAATGAGCCGCTTGAGCAATAAATAGTGGTACGCAAATTTTGACCATATCGGCCGTGAAAGGTGTTCGCCAATTTTCGCAATGAGCGATGATTCGATGACGGCGATGCTGTGAAATAGCGATTCGAGTTTGCTAATGTCTTTTTGGTATAAGCGGATTTTATGTTCGTTAATTTCTTTAATTGCCTCCGCTAACACGTGAATCGTCGCAACGTCGTTTCGTTTCGCTAAATAGTCATAATAAAGCCCGCTATATAAATCTCCCGCTAACACTGTTAGCTGCCGTGTCTTTCGTTCGTCATCGGTTTGGTTTGGGAGCGAATTTGTCACTTCATCGTGGGTATCAAGGGCGATTTGGACAAGCATCATCGGAACGATGTAGCTGTCGGCTTCCTCATGTTCGTGCTCAAACATCGACAGCGACAATAAAATTCGATCTTCATCAATCGGTTGCAACGGAACGTGCTGCAACAAATACGGATGGTGAAGAAAACGTTCAATTTGCTCTTTTAACATCGCCATTTTCGTTACAATCGATTTCAATCTGATCACCCTTGCTTCCCCTAGATTCAAAACATAACGCCTTTAATTATAGCATGAAAAGTCGGTTCATTGAACGGATTATTTTTTTCCCTCGGAATGAATTTCGCCGTGATTCGTTTGGATGAGTGCTTTTCCCCGCACTTTAATAGCCGACGTATGCTCGGTAAATTGGGCGATTAACACTTCGCCGCGGTCAAGCTTTTCGGAATGATGAAAGCGCGTATCGGCTCCTCTTGTCAAGCCGATGACGTTCACCCCGTCTTCGAGCGCTTTAATGACGATATAGTCGCTGTTATACATACAATTCCCCCTATCCTTTAATTAATGAAAGTACTTCGGCGCGCGCGGTTTGGTCGGTTTCGAACGTACCTCGTGCAGCGACCGTAACCGTTTTCGCGCCAGGTTTTTTCACGCCGCGCATCGTCATGCACATATGCTCCGCTTCGACGACGACTAGCGCACCGTGCGGCTCGAGCGTTTCCATAATCGCATCCGCCACTGTTGCCGTAATCCGCTCTTGCAGCTGTGGACGGCGCGCGACCGCTTCGACAGCGCGCGCGAGCTTGCTTAAGCCTGTCACTTTTCCGCCGCGCGGAATGTAGGCGACATGTGCGACGCCAAAAAACGGCACTAAATGATGTTCGCACATCGAGAAAAACGGAATATCTTTCACCAACACGAGCTCTTCATGCTCTTCACTAAACACTGTCTGAAAATGTTCTTTCGGGTCTTCATTCATCCCGGAAAATACTTCTGCATACATTTTCGCCACTCGCTTTGGCGTATCTAATAGCCCTTCACGATTCGGGTCTTCACCAATCGCTTCTAAAATCAAGCGAACCGCTTGTTCGATTTGTTCATAGTTTACCATCTTGATCCTCCTGCAAAAAATCTCGCTATGTATACCTGTACCCCGATTCTAGCATAGGAGTGAAAAGAAAAGCAAAAAAGAAGGGCGCGCATTTAGCTTGCCCTTCTTTCTCGCTCTTTTATGTAGCGATTACTTCACCGCGTCTTTAAGAGCTTTCCCTGGTTTAAATGCAGGAACTTTGCTCGCAGGGATTTCCATTTCTTCGCCCGTTTGCGGGTTGCGTCCTTTGCGTGCTGCGCGCTCGCGAACTTCGAAGTTCCCGAAACCGATTAATTGAACTTTATCACCATTTTTAAGTGCTTCCGTAATGGATTCAAAAACAGCGTCGACTGCTTTCGTTGCGTCTTTTTTAGAAAGGCCGCTAGTTTCTGCAACCGCGTTGATTAATTCTGTTTTGTTCATGCCATTCACCTCCTCCCAAGGACGAGTCCATCCGTGTATTACATTTCTTCACCAATTCTCCTAATTCTATACATGATTAGAATAATAATTTGTCGACATGCCTATATTAAACGATTCATCGACATAATTCAACATGATTTTCAACAAATCTATGCAACCAAGGCACATTTCGGCAAAGAATCTAAGTTTTACTGATAAAAGATTATCATATGTCGTCACCGTTCGCAAGCAGAAATCCTTATTTCTAGGCACTTTTCCGCCCTTTTTCATAAAAAAACACCCATGAAGAAGTTTTTCTCGCCACCAAACGATGAAAATGATTATTTTCACAGAAAAAAAAGACCCCAAATCGGAGTCTTTTTTACAAAATGATAGCGATTAGTCCACCCGAGCCTTCGTTAATGATTCGTTCGAGCGTTTCTTTTAGTTTATAGCGAGCGTTTTCTGGCATAAGGGCGAGTTTTGCTTGAATGCCTTCGCGTACGATTGAGCTAAGCGAACGTCCGAAAATATCGGAATTCCAAATCGATAGCGGGTCGTCCTCAAAATCTTGCATTAAATAGCGGACGAGTTCTTCGCTTTGTTTTTCTGTGCCGATAATCGGGGCAAATTCCGATTCGACGTCGACTTTAATCATATGAATCGATGGGGCAACTGCTTTTAGCCGCACGCCAAACCGCGACCCTTGGCGAATAATTTCCGGCTCATCTAAACTCATATCCGATAGCGCTGGCGCTGCAATCCCGTAACCTGTTTGCTTCACCATTTTGAGCGCATCGGCAATTTGGTCGTATTCTGCTTTTGCGTGAGCAAAATCTTGCATAAGCTGAAGCAAATGGTCTCTCCCGCGAATTTCGACGCCGACGACTTCTTTTAAAATTTGGTCGTACAAATCATCTGGCGCGTATAAATCAATTTCGGCGACCCCATGCCCCATTTCAATGCCGGCAAGGCTTGCTTTTTCGATAAAGTCGTATTCGCCAAACTGTTGGACGACGCGGTCGACATCGCGCAACCGTTTAATGTCTTTGACCGTATCTTTTACCGCTTCTTGATAGCTTTCGCGAAGCCAATGGTCTTCCCGAAGTACCATGACCCAGCTCGGTAAATTGACATTCACCTCTAATACCGGAAATTCATATAATGCTTCACGAAGCACGCTATAAACGTCTACTTCGCGCATGCTTTCGACGCTCATCGCCAGCACCGGAATGTCGTACTTTTCGCACAATTGCTGGCGCAGCGTTTCCGTTTCTGGGTGATGCGGGCGCACGGTGTTAATAATCATAATAAACGGCTTGCCGACTTCTTTTAATTCTTGAATGACCCGCTCTTCTGCGTCGACGTAGTTTTGCCGTGGAATATCGCCGATCGTTCCGTCGGTCGTAATGACGACACCGATCGTCGAATGTTCTTGAATGACTTTGCGCGTTCCAATCTCCGCCGCTTCTTGAAACGGAATCGGCTCTTCGTACCATGGAGTATTGACCATGCGCGGACCGTTTTCGTCTTCATATCCTTTCGCACCAACTACCGCATAGCCGACGCAATCGACGAGCCGAATATTCACTTCTAATCCGTCATCGACTTTCACCTTGACGGCTTGGTTCGGGACGAATTTCGGTTCAGTCGTCATGATTGTTTTTCCGGCAGCGCTTTGCGGCAGTTCGTCTTGCGCACGCGCTTTATCCGCTTCGTTGCCGATGTTCGGAATGACGACGAGCTCCATAAATTTTTTTATAAACGTAGATTTGCCTGTGCGAACAGCGCCGACGACACCTAAATAAATATCGCCGCCTGTGCGTTCCGCGATATCTTTGAAAATATCGACTTTTTCCAAATGACTCCCCTCCAGTCTTTGAGTCGTTGGGGCCGGTTGACCCGTAGTAGCAGGACACTATATGAATATGATGTTGTCCGCTTCCTTTATGACTGCTAAAAGAAAAAAACCCTTCTCTAGAATGTATGCCTTCGAGAAGGGTTCATGACTTATTTAACGAAAAAAACCGGCTCTCCTTTTCCATCGACTGTATACGGGAGAGAGTACGCAGGGACGAATAACGAGTTTTTGACTAATACCTCGCGAATATCGTCACCCGGTTTATAGGAGTGCTTCGTTTTTTTCAATGCCTCATATAAATCCATTTGGTAATCGACGTATATGTCACCGTTATAATCAATGACAAACGGCAAATTATTGCCGGAAAATGGACTGACCGCATACGGCGGTTCTTTATACCCGAGCTTTTGATAATCGAGCGTAAACACCCCTTTAGCAACCATTTGTTTAAATGGCGGATACCCGTGGGAATCGCGGTACATCGACAGACGTAAATTCAAGTCGCGAATTTGCTCGGCGATACGTAAATCTAATAGTTTCACCGTCGGGTTCGTCTCGGCATCGACGATGACGTATTGGAAGACGCCACCGCTTTCAAACGCATTCCCTAGCGGTTCTGGAATGTAGCGCGGAACGAGCTTTTGAAAATCAATCGGATATTTTTGGTAAATTGGTGTTTTCATGTCGCGCGTTTGAATCGGCAACAATCCGCCCGTTGCTTGGCGATACTCGTTCACCGCCTCTTGCACGCTTGCCACTTGGTCTTTATATGGAATTTGATTTTGTTTTAATCGCTCATCAGGATACAAGCATCCCGATAACAATAGGACAATAACACTCGCTACCATCCATCGAAACACACGCTGCATATCGACTCATCCTCTTATTCTGGTGTTGGACCGCTAAATACGACGAAAATAATAATAATTCCAGCAAAAATCATCAACACGTACGCAATTAACGCTAGCACGAGTTTAATAACCTTATTTTTTACTTTGTAGCGGCTAAAATAAATCGAAAACACCGAAATAAACATAAATGCCATGGACGTTAAGGCAATCCACATTTTCGCTAACCCAGGCGACATCTTTTTTCCCCCTTTGTCGACACTTATTATACAAGATTCACAAAAAAAACTGAAGCAAAGTGGGGCGTCTTTGCTTCAGCGAATACCCTTTGTCCGGAAGTTCAAGTCTATGATTGTTCGCCATAGTGTATGCACAGACAACCTATGCTGCGTCGGCAAACGCCTATTTCCCTAAAATATTGACCAAATCTTCCATTTCGTGTGTTTTGACACGCGCCATCAAAGAATCTGCCCCTTCTTTCGGGTCTTTTCCGTTAAATAAAACGTCATATAAAACTTCGGTAATCGGCATTTTCACGCCTAGTTTTTTCGCCAATTGATAGGCAGCTTTTGTCGTACGCACCCCTTCGACAACCATTCCCATGTTTTCTAGCACTTCCGCAAGCGGCTTTCCTTTACCGAGCATATTTCCTGCTCGCCAGTTACGTGAATGTACGCTCGTGCACGTCACAATTAAATCACCAATGCCGGTTAATCCGGAAAACGTCAGCGGATTTGCCCCGAGCGCGCACCCTAACCGAGCAATTTCCGCAAGCCCGCGCGTCATGAGCGCCGCTTTCGCGTTATCCCCATAACCGAGCCCGTCGGTAATGCCTGCCGCAAGAGCGATAATGTTTTTCAGCGCGCCACCGATTTCGACCCCGATTAAATCGGGATTCGTATAGACGCGGAAATAGTGGGGATTCATAAATAAATCTTGGATGCGTTCCGCTGCTTCCATGTTTTTCGCCGACACCGTCACCGTTGTCGGATGGCGCAAGCTCACTTCTTCCGCATGGCTTGGCCCTGATAAAATGACGACATCGGTTAAAAGCGGCCCCATTTCTTCTTCAATCACTTCGGAAATGCGCTTATGTGTGTCTGGTTCGATGCCTTTACTGACGCTAACAATCGTAATGGGCGTTTGAATGCACGCACGCACCTTTCTTAAGACGTCGCGAATCGCTTTCGTCGGCACCGCCAGCACGACCGTCTCCATGCCGTTTAACGCATCGCCAAGCGACGAATAGCCAACGATCCCTTCCGGCAGCGAAATGCCTGGCAAATATTTTTCATTCGTCCGCTTTTCATTAATTTCCGCGATTTGCTCTTTTCGCTGTCCCCAAAGCCGGACGGTATGTCCATTATCCGCAAGCACCATCGAAAGCGCTGTTCCCCAGCTGCCTGCTCCTAATACCGCAAGTTCCACCGTACCACTTCCTTCGCTATTTTCTCGGTCTCGCAATGAGTTTAATTGGCGTGCCCGTAAATCCGAATGCATCGCGAATGCGGTTTTCTAAAAAGCGTTCGTACGAAAAGTGCATGAGTTCTGGGTCGTTGACAAACACAACGAACGTCGGCGGCTTCACCGCTACTTGTGTGACGTAATAAATTTTTAAGCGCTGACCGTTATGCGTCGGCGTCGGGTTCATCGCAACCGCATCCATAATCACTTCGTTTAATACGTTCGTCTGTACGCGCATCGCATGGTTTTCGCTCACCATTTTCACTAGCGGAAGCAATTTATGCAGCCGCTGCTTCGTTTTCGCCGATACGAAGACGATTGGCGCATAATCAAGAAATTGAAAATGGTCGCGAATTTTCCGTTCAAATTCAATGAGCGTTTTATCATCTTTTTCGACCGCGTCCCATTTGTTCACGACAATAATGACCCCACGCCCTGCTTCATGCGCATAGCCGGCAATTTTTTTATCTTGCTCAATAATGCCTTCTTCGGCGTTCAACACGACTAACACGACATCAGACCGCTCAATCGCTTTTAAGGCACGCAAAACGCTATATTTTTCCGTCGTTTCGTAAATTTTGCCGCGCTTACGCATGCCTGCCGTATCGATAATGACATATTCTTGTCCTTCTCTTGTAAACGTCGTATCGACCGCATCTCTTGTCGTTCCGGCGATGTCGCTGACGATGACGCGCTCTTCCCCTAAAATCGCGTTCACAAGCGACGATTTCCCGACATTTGGCCGACCGATTAAGCAAAATTTAATCGTGTCGTCTTCATATTCCGTTTCGCTTCGTGTTGGAAAATGGGAAACGACTGCGTCCAACAAATCGCCAAGTCCTGTGCCATGCGAACCGGAAATCGGATACGGTTCACCAAATCCGAGCACATAAAAATCGTAAATAAGGTCGCGCATGTCTGGATTATCAATTTTATTGACCGCAAGCACGACCGGCTTATTCGAGCGGTGTAAAATTTTTGCGACTTCTTCATCGGCTGCCGTCACCCCGTCGCGCCCGTTTGTCATAAAAATAATGACATCCGCTTCGTCAATGGCGATTTCCGCCTGCTGGCGAATTTGCACTAACAGCGGCTCGTCGCCAATGTCAATTCCACCGGTGTCAATCAAATAAAACGTGTGGTTTAACCATTCTCCGCTGCTATAAATCCGGTCGCGCGTCACGCCCGGCACATCTTCGACAATCGAAATACGCTCGCCTGCAATCCGATTAAAAATCGTAGACTTGCCGACGTTCGGACGGCCAACGATAGCTACTACTGGCTTGGCCATACTATCACCCTTTCTTTTCAACAACAACCTTTCACCCTAAGCTGTTTTATTTTATCAAAAAGCGCGGCGCGCAACAATAGCGCTATAGCGGCTTATTTCGTTTCAGCTGTTTTTCGTCCATATATTGTGGGATATGTTCTACTACTGACCAAGCGAATAATAACGCACCCGTTAGCGCAAGTACATCAAAAAAGAAAAGCGAGCCAATAGG
The DNA here is from genome assembly GCF_014196205.1 of Anoxybacteroides voinovskiense. GTDB lineage: Bacteria > Bacillota > Bacilli > Bacillales > Anoxybacillaceae > Anoxybacteroides > Anoxybacteroides voinovskiense. The sequence continues at coordinate 77,647 of NZ_JACIDE010000004.1, forward strand.
GGAAGGAAACACATCGCGTACCGCCACCGCATAGACGATATCCCCTTGGCAGCTGCCGATAGCCGCCGCTAACATGCGCGCCGTTGGCTTTCGTTCGATAAATAACACAAGCATCGTCGTGCCAATCGCAAGCAACCAGCGCTCATCCGCCCAGATAATAATCGGATCGGCGATTGCTAATAGCCGAATAGAAACAGAAAAAAAAGCAACCGTTAACGCGCTGAACAATAACGAGCCGCTCATTTGGCGGCGGACAGCTATCAACGAAAAAAGAAAAAGAAAGAGAAACGAATAGGTGATCGAAAAAGAAGCAATGTTTATCTTATAGATTGAACCGCAAATGAACAAAAGCGTAGTAGCGGCTAAGCGCGTGCGCTCGTTCGTCTTTTTTTGTAAAAACGTTGCATATATCCAAACGACCCATGCCCACCAATAAAAATAAAGTCCCTCCATTTTATTCCCTCCTAGCAACTTCATTATTGCATCTTTTTTGAAAAAATAATCTCGTATAAAAAAGAAAAAGCGTGACAGACTAACAGCGACATCGATGAAAGGAGGGAGACAAATGGCAAAAGATCGGCAAGAATCCAAACTAAAAGAATCGCGTCGCGTCGAATCCGACCGTGACCCAGCGATTGAAAAAAACGGGACGACTCGGCTCGATACTCCAGAGGAGGCAAGACGGCAACAGCGATAATATTCGCTCTCGCTCCTCATTAGGCGGTCTTTACGATCGCCTTTTTTTCTTTTTTGCGACTATTTTTCCTCCTTCTCGGCAACACTAATGGTAACATGTTCCTAGTAAGAAAGTGGGAGGAGCGCATGCAATTTTTTAAACAGCGAAGAAAACAAACCAACAAAGAAAACGTACCGGCTATGGAACGGGAACACAAACAACCAGAAGCGGTCGTGTTGTCGGCTGATATCACGCAAAATATCCAAACGTTACAAACTATCTATGAAAATTGCTGCGACGTCGTCTTTCGTTCGTTTCGCATTGGTGGAGAAGTAAACGCTACGATTCTTTACATCGACGGCTTAGTCAACGTCGAGCAATTGAATATAGCGGTGCTCCCTTCGCTGATGACCAAACAAGCCGCGGAAGCAACGACGCTTGCTTCGTTTTTAAAAGAGTCGTTGCCTGTCTCTTCTCTCACAACGGTACAGACGGTCGCCGAATGCATTGAACAACTTTCCTCTGGTAGCTGCGTTTTATTGATTGATAAACAACCAGAAGCCGTCGCCCTCAGCATCGCGAAATGGGAAAAACGTTCCCTCGAAGAGCCGACAGGGGAAGGGGTCATCCGCGGGCCGCGCGAAGGATTTACAGAATCGATTAGTACAAACCTTTCGCTATTGCGGCGCAAACTAAAAAGCCCAAAATTAAAAACGAAAGCAAAAACGTTCGGGACGTATACGCAAACAACGGTCGTCGTTACGTACATCGATGGGCTTGCAAGCGAAACATTGCTTGAAGAAGTCGAAGTACGCCTTTCGCGCATTGATGTCGACGGCATTTTCGAAACGAGCTACATTGAAGAACTGATTGAAGACAATCCGTATTCGCTGTTTCCGCAAGTCATTAATACGGAACGACCCGATGTCGTCGCGGCAAATTTATTGGAAGGGCGGGTAGCGATTTTACAAGACGGTACCCCGTTTGCGCTCATTGTCCCTGCCTCGTTTTATTCGTTGTTGCAATCGAGCGAAGATTATTATCAGCGCCATGCGATAAGTACGATGATTCGCTGGTTGCGCTATTTGTTTCTGTTAGTATCGTTATTATTGCCGTCTTTGTACGTCGCCGTGCTCACCTTTCATCAAGAAATGGTGCCGACGACGTTATTGTTAACGATGGCAGCATCTAGAGAGTTAATTCCGTTTCCAGCGCTCGTAGAAGCGCTCATTATGGAAATAGTGTTTGAAGCATTACGGGAAGCTGGGGTGCGGTTGCCGAAACAAGCAGGGGCAGCGGTCAGCATCGTCGGGGCGCTCGTCATCGGGCAAGCGGCGGTGCAAGCAGGGATTGTATCCGCACCGATGATTATGGTCGTCGCCTTAACAGGGATCGCCTCGTTTACGATTCCGCGCTACGCTGCCGGCATTGCCTTGCGGATGCTTCGCTTTCCAATGATTTTATTGGCAGGTTCGCTCGGATTGCTTGGAGTGATGCTCGGGCTACTACTTATTTTAATTCATATGGCAACGCTTCGGTCGTTCGGCGTGCCATATTTGTCGCCGATGGCACCGATGCAGTGGGAAGAAATGAAAGACGTGCTCGTTCGTGTGCCATTATGGAAACAAAATAAACGGCCGCGCTTAACCGGAACGAAAAATAGAACGCGCCAAGCCCCGAACCAAAAGCCGGACCCGCTCGAAGGTGACGACCAACTAAGCAAAGGAGGACAGTCGTAATGGAAAAAGGGAAAATTTCCGCGCTTCAGCTGGCGATGATGATGTATCCCGCGATTATCGCGACCGCTATTTTATTAGTTCCTGCCATTACCGCCCACCATGCGAAGCAAGATATGTGGCTGTCGCCGATTTGGGCAGCGTTTACCGGTGCCATCACCGTTTGGATAGCGATTCGGTTGCATGAATATTACCCAAAACAAACGGCGATCGAATATAGCGCGCAAATTGCCGGCAAATGGTTCGGAAACATCATCGGGTTCGTTTTTTTATTTTTTTATTTGCACGCAAGCGGCATTATCGTGCGCGAATATGGCGAATTTATTATCGGCAACTTTTTCATTCGCACCCCGCTTCTGTTTATTATGGGGAGCATGATTCTCGTTTGCGCCTTTGCCGTGCGCGGCGGCGTCGAAGTCGTCGCGCGCCTTTCTGAAGTCGCCGTTCCGGTCGTCATTGTTGTCATTGCTCTGTTTGTCATTATGCTTATTCCCGATATGGAAATAAAAAATATGTTTCCGATTTTCGAGCATGGCATCCTCCCTTCCTTAAAGGGAGCGATTATTCCGCAAAGCTGGTTTAGCGAATGTTTTTTAATCGCCTTTTTGCTTCCGTATGTAGCAAATCAACAAGACGGGAAAAAATATGCGCTCTTTTCCGTCGTTGCGATTTGTCTGACGCTCGTTATGGTGAATTTTACCGTCCTTTTTGTGCTCGGAAACATTACCGCCCGCTTCGTCTATCCGGTCATGAGCGCCGTGCGCTACATTAGCATCGCCGATTTTTTAGAACATCTCGAAGCGTTCGTAATGGCAATTTGGGTCGCAGGAGCGTTTTTAAAAATCGCGGTCTTTTATTACGTGCTCGTCTTAAGCACCGCGCAATGGCTACGTCTAACCGACTACCGATTGATCGTCTTTCCGATTGGGTTTCTCATTTTACTGTTCGGCAATTGGGCGGCACCGAATGTCATGGAGTTGTCACACTTTTTAGGCACGTCTACTCCGTTTTATTTAAATACGGTGCAGACCGTCATTCCTTTGTTGCTTTTACTTGGTGCCAAATGGCGCCATAGGGGGAAAAAAGCATGAAGCGGGCAATCATCTGTTTTGTCGTTTCTATTAGTTGTTTCCTGTTAAGCGGCTGTTGGGACCGCACAGAGCTGAACGACTTAGCGCTCGTTACCGGAATCGGCATCGATCAAAAAGGAAAAGAAATCGAGCTAACAGCACAGCTTGTCGTACCGAAAAAATTAGGCGCTGGCGCGTCGATGGGGGGAAATAATAGCGGCAGCAGTGGCGGGGCAACGATCGTCCGTTCGGGAACAGGGAAAACGTTAGCGGATGCGATCGCCCACTTGCAAGAAAAATTGCCGCGCCGATTGTTTTGGGGGCATGTGAAAGTAATCGTGTTCGGGGAAAAAGCGGCAAAAGCCGGCATTCGAGCGCATATGGATTTTTTAAGCCGCAATCCGCAAACGCGGCTGCGGTCAAACGTATTAGTTTCTGACAAAACAGCAAAAAGCGTACTTGAATTGTTGCCGCCCATTGAACAAAGTTCTGCCGAAGTGTTGCGCGAATTATCGAACTCGCAAATTTTAATGAACATCACGTTAAAAGACGTTTTGCAAATGTTAAGCGGCGAAACTGGTGCAGCGGCATTGCCGATGGTCACCCTTTTGCCAATCGAAAAAGAAAAAACACCGCTAGAAACGATTGCCTATATTGACCGAACAGCTATTTTTAAAGGGGATCGCATGATTGGTTCGATCGGCGATAAATTAACGCGTGGGGCGCTTTGGATTCGCAACGAAATTGAACAAGCAAACATTACCGTTTCGCTAAAAGGAGCGGAAGGAAAAATAACGTCGACGATTATTCGCGCCAATACAAAATTGATCCCGAGCTATAAAAACGGGCGCTGGAAAATGACGATTGACATTACTTCACGCGACGATGTGTTATTGAACGCGACGAATTTAAGTTTGTATAACGAAAAACATATTCATCAGCTGGAAAAAGCGTTGGCGCAAGCGACGATCGAGCGCGTGAACGCAACGCTAAAAAAAGTGCAAAAAGAAATGCACGCAGACATTTTCGGGTTCGCTGACGTCATTCACCGAAAATACCCAAAGCAATGGAACCGGATAAAAAATAGATGGGATGACATTTTCCCAGAAATCGAAGTAAAGGTAAAAGCAAACGTCGTCGTCCAACGGCCTGGAATGAACACAACGCCGCAAGGCATTCCAGAAGATGAGGTGAAAAAATGAACACAGCTGGGGTATTGTTCGGAAGCATTGTCGTTGTCGTTCTTATATTTCTTTTGGAATTGCCGCGCTTTCGTCGGGCAGAAAAAAAAGAGAAAACGGTATTTCTCGTCTTATTAGCGCTCGGAATGGCACTAGCCGTCGTGCTCATTTATTTTCCTGACGTTCCTGGTCCGACTCAGCTCGTTCATTATATATTTGAGCCGCTTGCGCGAGTATTTAAGCTAGAATAAAAGGCGCCCGTTACGGACGCCTTTTACTGCTTGCGGCAAAGCGAGCTAGCGTTGGCTATACAGTTTCGTTTGCAACCCTCGCTCGGTCAGCCAATGGTGCGTTTTTCCGGAAATAACGAGCGGGGCGCGCTGTAAGTCGCTTACCGTTTTTGCCCCGAGGGCGGTCATCATTCGCGTGAAATCAGCATGCCATGCCGTAATTTCGTCGATAAGCGCCTCCACCCCTTGCTCGATCAATATTTTTAAAAACGGGCGGGCAACGCCGACCGCAACCGCCCCAAGCGCCAGCGCTTTCACCGCATCCACTGCTGTGCGAATGCCGCCGCTCGCAAGCACGGAAACATTAGGCGCCGTTTGCGTGACTTCAACAATCGACGCAGCGGTCGAAATGCCCCATTCATTAAAGTACATCAGTCGGTCGTTGCGCCGTTCATTTTCCACGCGGGCAAAATTCGTTCCGCCAAAGCCACCGACATCAATGTATTGCACACCAATTTCCACAAGCTTTCGCGCCGTTTCTTTGCTTATGCCAAAGCCGACTTCTTTCACAATCACGGGAACGTCCATCGCCCGAACGATACGTTCGATGCGCTGTAAAGTGCCGGTAAAATCGCGGTCGCCTTCAGGCATCACTAATTCTTGCACGACGTTCAAATGAAGTTGCAAGGCGTTCGCCTCAATCATTTCCACCGCTCGCTTCGCTTCATCGACCGTCGCTTCGCTGCCGATATTTGCAAAAATAATCCCGTTTTCGTTGACGCGGCGAACAATGGTAAACGTTTGGCGCTCGCTTTCTTCTTTGATGGCCGCCATTTGCGAGCCGACCGCCATCGCAAGCCCGCACGCTTTCGCTACTTCCGCGAGCTGTTCGTTAATTGCCATCGTTTCCCGTCCCCCGCCGCCGGTCATCGCATTGATAAAAAGAGGCGAACTTAATGAAAGTTCGCCTACAGCTGTGTGCAATTGAACGTCATTCGTTCCGATGTTCGGCAAGCTTTGGTGCACAAATGCGATGTCATCAAGCCCATTTGCCCTTTCTTGTTCGATAGAAAGCGCATGCTCAATATGCTCAAGTTTTCGTCTAGCTCTATTCACTATCGATCACCATTATTTTAACTTCTTCAACTGCTCACCAATCACTTCACCGAGCTGAAAGCCGGTCGATTCGGCTTGTTTTGTATATTGGCTATAGTCTTCTTGCGCTGGCTCTTCGACAAGTTCGCGCATGCTTAATGAAATGCGGCGGTCTTTTTCATTTACATCAAGCACTTTCGCTTTTACTTCGTCCCCTTCTTTTAACACTTCGTGCGGGGTGCCGATATGTTTATGCGAAATTTGCGATACGTGCACAAGCCCTTCGACGCCAGGGAAAATTTCGACGAACGCCCCAAACGGCGCAAGCCGCTTCACTTTTCCTGTCACGACATCCCCAGGGGCAATCTTTTCCGAAATTCCTTCCCACGGCCCTGGCAACGCTTCTTTTATCGACAGCGAAATGCGGCCGTTCGCTTCATTGACCGACAGCACTTTTACTTTGACGACATCGCCTTCTTTCACCACTTCCGCCGGATGTGCGACGCGCGTATGCGCAAGCTGCGAAATATGTACGAGTCCGTCAAAGCCACCGATATCGACAAATACGCCAAAATCAGCAATGCGGCGCACCGTTCCTTCGAGCACTTGCCCTTCTTGAATCGTTTGGAACGTTTGCTTTCGTTTTTCTTCTTGTTCTTGTTCTACTACCGCACGATGCGATAAAATAACGCGGTTTTTCTCGCGGTCAAGCTCTACAACTTTTACTTTTAACGTTCGCCCTTTATAATCAGAAAAGTCTTCGACAAAATGCGTTTCGACAAACGAAGCTGGAATAAAGCCGCGCACGCCGACATCGGCAACAAGCCCGCCTTTGACGATGTCTTTCACCACAACGTCAAACGCTTCGCCGCTAGCAAATTTTTTCTCTAGCGCTTCCCATGCATTGTCAGCGTCTACTGCCTTTTTCGATAAAATAAGCAATCCTTCTTCTTCTGTTTCGCCTTCTTCGACTTTTTTTACTTTCGCTACAATCTCATCCCCGACGGAAACGGCGTCGCTCGTCTTTTCAATATGAAGGCTAGATAGCTCGCTAATCGGGATAATCCCTGCTTGTTTGCTTCCTTCAATGTCGACAAGCACTTGCTTTTCTTCGACTTTTGCCACTTTGCCGCGAACGAGATCACCTACCTTATATACGTTTACTTCTACATTCATGTCCTCTACCATTAAAAACCCTCCTTCGTCAACTACCCACAAACTGAAAAGCACGACCATCCGGAAAAATATATTTTTCCTTCTGTCCTACTTTTCTATTTATTATACCATATTTTTTCAAAAAGCATGTATCATAATGCTTATTGATATTCGTCTAAAAGGGCTTGAATATGACGCATAATATATTCCGTCGCTTCTTCCGGCGATGCTTTTCGTTCGCGAAGGGCGCTTATATCCAACGGTTTTCCGTAAACGACTTTTAATTTTTTCAGCGGGCGGTACGGGCCGATAATCGCACACGGAACGACTGCTGCGTCCGTCCTTAAGGCAAAAAAGCCGACGCCCGCTAGTCCTTTTTGCAGTTTTCCGTCTTTGCTGCGCGTCCCTTCTGGGAAAATGCCTAACACATGCCCTTCTTTTAATACGTCAAGCCCTGTTCGCAACGCTTGCCGGTCGCTCATCCCCCGCTTTACTGGAAATGCATGCAATGGCGGTAAAAGCGTTTTTAAGACCGGCACGCGAAACAATTCTTCTTTTGCCATAAAATGAATCGGCCGTGGCGCCGTAATGCCGACAACGGGAGGGTCGAGGTTGCTAATATGATTGGCGCAAAGCAATACGCCGCCTTCTTTCGGAAAATGTTCCGTCCCGACGACTTCGATGCGGTACAGCGGTTTTAAAACGCCGGAAACAACCCCTTTCGCAAACGCATAAAAATCCATTGTTATCCAATCCTTTCGTTGACGATTTTCATAATCTCACTGACGACATCGTCGATCGTTAAGGAAGTGGTGTCAATTTCTACGGCGTCTTCTGCTTTTGTTAGCGGTGCGACTTGTCGTTCGGAGTCGATTTTATCGCGGCGAGCGATTTCTTCTTTTAACGTTTCGAAATCAGACGCAAACCCGCGCGCCATGTTTTCGGCATGGCGGCGCCGCGCCCGCTCTTCCACCGATGCTTTTAAAAAGATTTTTACTTCTGCATGAGGAAGAACGTGCGTTCCGATATCGCGTCCATCCATTACGACGCCGCCGTTTGCTCCTAGCGCTTGTTGACGCGCAACCATCTCTTTGCGCACGAGCGGATGTTTCGCTACAAACGACACGTGATTTGTCACCGCTTCGCCGCGAATGACGGTTGTGACGTCTTCGCCGTTGACGAAGACAAGCTGCCCTTGGTCGGATGGTTTTAATTCAATATATGTATCGCGCAATAACGTAAGTAGCGCTTGTTCGTCGTGGACATCGATTCCTTTTTGTAATGCGAGATACGTCAGCGCTCGGTACATCGCGCCGGTGTCGATATAAAGATAAGAAAGTTTCTCTGCCAATTTTTTGGCGACCGTGCTTTTTCCTGCTGCTGCCGGTCCGTCAATGGCAATCGAAATTCGTTTCATAGCTCCTCCTTATTGCTTGTCAGTTTGCAAAGAAAAAAGCAGGAAACTTCCTGCGTTTTCATTTTATCATATTCACGGGAGCTGGTCGACGGTTGTTTCGACCGTTTTCGTTTTTTCGTTCGTCGTGACCCCTTCGTATTCGTATACTTTGGCGACATATGGGGCAAGCGGGGTGTATAAAAGCACCCATTGGGCAAGCAGTAAACAAAGCCACTGAACGATGACGATTTTAAGCAAAATTCGCTCGATTCGCTTCATTTGACAACCGCCTTTTCGTTTTTACGTGTAGCGTTCCCGTTTTAGCGTTCGTTTATTCGCGTAGCCCTTCTTCTTTTTTTCGCTGTTCGAGCTGCCGTTCAAAACTGTAGCGAATAAATAGCACCCGCTCTTTTGGCTCCATCGTCAAAAATTGCAGCGACGCTTTATGCACATAGCTTCCTTCGACTGGAAAGACGCGGATAATTTTAGACGGTACTTTTATATAGTGGTAGTCGCCTGATTTCATATGGAGCACAACCCACGCCTCGACGACCGTACCTGGAAGAATGGAAGCCGCTTTCTCCGGCAATACAATTGCCGCTCCGCCTGCACTAATATCGGTCGTAATCGTCGCAAACGGCAAAAATTCACCGTTTAGCGGATGAATGGCAATATCGACTGCCGCTTCGACGCGAACGTATTGCCGCCGTTGAATGCGCACAAGCTTTCCTTCCCCTGGATAAGAAAGAACGACCGTCGGAACTGGTTCGCGCACTTTCCCTGTCACTTCGGTATCGAACAAATAAAGGCACTCATCTTTTCCGACAAAACTTGCTTTAAATTGCATGCCATTAATCAAATAAACCGTTTTTCCTGTTTTTTTGTTTACCGGATAATCGATATGAATGCGGTCGGCAAAAATTTCTGTCACTTTGCTGCGATATTCGTGTATTTCTTTTTCATTTCGCGATTCTAAAATAATCGTATCCCCTATTTTTAGCATCGTTTCTCCCTCGCCTGTATATCTCTTCTTTTATTTAACAAAAAAGAAAAGCTTTTGACAAGCTTTTCCTCATTCATAGTTTCGTTCGACGCTTTGCATTTTATCCACTTTTTCTTCCAGACCTGTTTGCGTATTAATAAAAATTTGGTACGTATCATCACCTAACGTGCCTAAAAACTCATAACAAAGCACTTCTTGATTCAAATCGTTCGTAATGACTGCTTGCCGCTCTTCCATGACGCGGACGTTCGGGTTTAATTTTTTCCGCGCCTCCGCAAGAGAAATCGTTGGCTTCGGAAGGGTTGGAAGCGGTGGGGAGGCTAAATAGTCGCGGGCAGAAAAGCCGACAATCGTTCCATCATCTAGCGCGACTTTCATTTTAATCGCCTCTGGATAAATGCGCACCCCTTGTTCATTTGCGACGAATGTCAATACCGCTACATTATCATATTGGGAACTGTCATAAAGTTCAAAGTTGGTGAAGCGGTGTTTCTTTAAAAATTGCTGCCCTTTGACGCTTGCGTCATATACGCTAATCGCTTGCTTTTTCACCGGACGGTTATCCATGACCCAAATCGGATAGCCACCTTTTTCGGTAATGTCCATATACGTTTCCGCTTTCGTTTTCGGGTCAAACACTGTTACGCTGTAAAACCGTTCGTCCGCGCCTTTGCCGCTTCGAACGATTTTGATTGTTTCTGTTCCTTTTAGTCCTAAAAACGACTTTGCAATTTGTTTTGCTTCGGTTTCGGAAATTTGCTTTCCTTTCGCGCGAATAAATCCTTTTTCGCGGTTTGTTATCGTCGTAAAAGTCGGCGCGAAATTCGTTCCTTCGGAAAATGATTGAACATCGTTTTCGACCGCTTTAAAGCCGTCGATAATTGTATTGTCGCTCGGACGGTTGTTCGTCGCTAACGCTAATTCGACGTCCATCCAACGCAAATGGTTTTTTAGCACTAAATGTTGGACGTTGCGCAGTTCGTTTTGAATATTGGCCGCTTTTTGGTAAAGCGCCTGCAGCGTTTTATATTCTTCTTTTGTCAGCGGTTCTTTGTCTAAATCGCGGACAGCGGTGCGATAGCTAAACGCCCCGATTTGTGCTAAAAATTGTTGCGTTTTATTAAATGGCAATAACGACAACGGCAGCTGCCCGACGTCGGAATGTGCTTCGGCGGCAATGCGCCATACTTCAGCAAGCGCCGGCGATAAAGACGTTCTCGAGTTCATCGCCAGCGTTGTGCCGATTTGGTCATGCAACATATCGATTTTATACGTTAAATCGTGAAATGCGCGTTGATAGTTGTTTTCCGCATGCACTAAAATCGCGTTTTTTTCTTGGTGTTCGCGATAGCCCCAATACGCCGTGCTGACAACGCCAAGCGATAAAAATGCGATCAATAGCACCCGTACCATATCGTTCACCTGCCTTTTTATTTACAAAAAATATGCTTGCCAATTCGTTTAATTTGCGGTCGGCTCCAAATCCAGCCATTTGTCGCGGTTGCTGGGTTAAAATAATAAATTGCCCCTCCCGAAGGATCCCAGCCGTTAATCGCATCAAGCACCGCTTTTTTTGCTGTTTCATTCGGCGTTAGCCAAATTTGTCCGTCCGCAACGGCGGTAAACGCCCCTGGTTGAAATATCACCCCTGCAATGCTATCAGGAAACGATGGATGTTCCAACCGGTTTAAAATGACGGCTGCGACCGCTACTTGCCCGATATACGGTTCGCCGCGTGCTTCGCCGTATACGGCGTTTGCGAGTAAGCGAATGTCATTTTGCGAAAAGCCTTTCGGAACGTTTGTTGCCGTCGTTTGCACCGTCGTTTTTGCCGCCGTCGCATTATTGTCCCCTTTCACCTGCTCACTTAACGGTTTTCCGCCATAATGGGTAAACGAATTGCCCTTTTGAATTTGCTCTTTCACAAATGACTCGTAATATTTAGAAACTTTCACTAGCTTCGCTTTTGTACTCTCACCAGCTAACCCATCGACAGGAAGCCCGAATTTGTCTTGAAAGTTGCGCAGCGCCCAATATGTACTCCAGCCAAACACGCCGTCGATTTTGCCGTTGTAAAATCCGATGTATTGCAGCCTTGCTTGCAGTTCAAGCACATCATCGCCGACTGCTCCGCGCTGAATGACTTGATTCGAAAACGCATGCACTTCTCCAGCACACATAATAAAACAAACGAGCAGACACGAAATCATTCGTCCGCGCATCAATCTTCCTCCTTCCATCGTATCATTTGTATTTTTCGCCTAAATAGCCGTTCTATACAAAAAAAGCCAAGCTTTACGCTTGGCTTTTTATGGAAGGAGCAGCTTGCACGTCGATTCCTTTCGCTTGTTTCACTTTTCGTAATGCCATCCACCAGAGCATGAGCATAAACGGCACCATATAATACGCCCATTTTTCTTGCGTGAGCAAAATAAAATCGTATGTGCCGTGCAACACGACCGGCAACAGAAAAGACAACGTCAAGTAAAACCGTTTTCGTCCTTGAAATTTCGCCTTCCCGATGTAAAAGCCCATCATGACCGCAAACAGGGCATGGCTAGACACCGGCAAAAGCGCGCGTGTCATCGCCACCTCGACGCCATTTGCCAATAAATAAAGAATATTTTCTAACGTCGCAAACCCGAGCGATACGCTCGCACTATAGACAATCCCATCATACGGCTCATCAAACTCCGGATGGTCAAAAATAAAAAAATATACGATAAACCATTTCACAAACTCTTCTAACAATCCAGAAGAAATGAACGATTGCGCAAACGGAGATGCAACCACTCCTTCTACCGTTAACACGTGCTGAATAAACATAATCGGAAACACAAGCAGCGCGCCAAACAGAAATACGCGCAACACGAGCGACAACGGCTCCGTTTCGTATTCATCTTTTAAATAAAAATAGCTAAGCAATGCCAACCCTGGGGCAATGCCAGCCGCAATCATCGCAAATATACAAATCCCCGTTTCCATTCATTTATTCTATCGTAACATAAGATAACAGCAATTGAGAATAACATTTCTTTCGACAGTTAGCAGGGAAAAGCTTTTCTCCCGACTGACAAAAGAGGAATGGCACCGCTGTTTTGCGCAATGAATAATAATCCATTTTTAGAAAAGCGTTCAACGACAAAAAATTGAGCTTTTCATATTGAAATATCCTTTTATTCCCTTTATGATGGACAATGACATCATTGATTTATACAGAAAGGGTGGCATCCGCATGTTCAAAAAAATGATCGCAACATTGCTTGTTTTCGCCATGTTCTTATCCCTTCCGCTTCATGGCATGGCGGCAAACGATACAACGCCTCTTATTCTCAAAAACACGTCGATTAACAAGACGGAGTTTTTGAGCGGCTCGAATATTGAAATGACGTTTACCGTCGCTCCTGATTATGAGTCGGGACCAGCTTCGGACGCAGATATTACCCTTGTCCATAGCTCGGGTAAAACGATATACTCAATGATGCCGTATGAAGGAAATGATACGTATCATTTTTCATTTCCGACTAGCGGCATGTTAAAAGGAACTTGGTACGTCTCTCGTATTACCTTGCACGATAATGCGGGCAACATGAGCACATATGAAAACGACCATCCTCTCATTCAAAAGCTAAAATTTACAATTCTTGACGGCGAAACGGATTCGAGTCCACCGAAACTGACTTCGGTACAAATTGTGCAGGCAGCCGCCCAACCGGGGGAAACGGTCAAATTGATTTTTGGCATCACGGATGAAAGTGGCTTTTCACATGGAAGCTTTTCGCTTAAACATAAAGAAACCGGAAGTTATCCACTCTCTGGAAACATTTATTTCAACGGAACAACAAACCAATACGAAGCCGATCTTCGGATTCCCGATTTAGCCAAAAACGGAGAATATACTGTCGGCACTGTAGAACTAACGGACAAAAAAGGAAATTCGCAGCGCTACTGGGCGCATACTACACCGTTTATGGACGATGACAAACTCATCATCTCCGGCGGCATCTCCGACTTTAACGGACCGACGTTTCATTCGGTTACATTATCTAAAACAGCCGTCTATCCCGGCGATCGCATCACGGTGATAGTAAAAGCTAAGGATGACGGACGAGGAATTAAAGGGGTGAACGTCTCCTTTAGTGACGATTTTAGCGGGTATAACCGTGGACATTCGTTTTGGGATTCATTAATATCCTACGGAATGGAAGAATGGGCGAAATCCATTATCGTTCCACCGCAACTACCGGAAGGGATTTATTATATTTACCAAATCTCCTTAACCGATTTAGTAGGTAATACAACCTTTGTCAAGGCAGGCAATCAAACAAAGTTACCTCTTTTAACTGTTCTGCCGTTCTTTTCTGGTGTCGAGCCGACGACGATTGTTAAAGGCACAGCATTTGACCCGCTTGCAGGCGTCAAAGCATACTCGGAAACAGAAGGGGATCGTACGAAAGACATTCAAATAAAAGGAGAAGTCGATGCGTCGGCAAACGGGATTTATTTGCTCACATATGCCGTAACAAGCAACATTTTTCCGAACCCTTCGTATACTCCGGAAGAAAGAAATTACGTTTACCGCTCGTACCGCTGGGTGACGGTGAACGATAAGCAAGTGAACCCTTCGTTCGACACGCTATATTTTAACGAAGATGTGAAAATCGGTGTACCTGAAAGCGGCGTACTTGAGCTTTCGACAGGACGATCGACGCAAGCGCTGAACCAAAATACGCTGATATCAAAAGAGGGGACTTACGAAATTCGCGTGCGCGCGAACAATCTAGCCACGGCGGCTAGCCGTTTGACGTCATCTTTGGCGGGAAGCTTGCTGGCAGCAAATGCAACCGCAAAAACTCAAGAAACACAAAGGTTGAAATTTGTAATTGATAAAAAGAAACCAAATGCACCGACGCTTAATCCCGTCTTTAGCGAATCGACAAAAATCACTGGAAAAACAGAACCGGCCGCGACCGTTAACATTTATATTAACGGCCGATACTACAAAAGCGTCAAAGCGGACAACAAAGGAGCTTACTCTTCCGTTCTTTCGAAACAAGTAGCGGGCAGCGAAATTAGGGTGCAAGCCGTCGATTTAGCCGGAAACAAAAGCGGCTTCTCGACGCGGAAAGTCGTCTACGCACCACAAGTCAACTCTGTCAGCAACCGTTCGACTGCCATTTCCGGAAAAACAATGCCGCGCGCAACGGTCAAAGTATACGTCGACGGAAAGCTCTATAAAACAGGGAGAGCCGATGCAACCGGATACTACAAAATTCCGATGTCAAGGCAGCCAGCCGGGACAGAAATAAAAGTGGTCGTTACCGACGCGAAAAAGAACAGCTATTCTAGCCTTCCGCTGAGAGTAAGTGATCGCATCGCTCCAGCTCCGCCGCGCGTCAATACCGTCACTGTCCATTCGACCGCTGTTACCGGAACGGGAGAAAAAAGGACAACCGTCTTTATTTTTGCAGGACCGAAGCAACTAGCACGCGGAAAAGTGGGGAATTCAGGAACATTTAAGCTAACAATTGCAAAACAGAAAAAAGGAACTGTCTTGACCGTTTATTTAGTAGACGCCGAAAACAATAAAAGCAGTGCTACACAAATTAAAGTGAAATAACACGCTAGCTTCTCAATAACAAAGGATCGCCATCAGGCAACCGCCGTGCGATCCTTTGTTTCATAGCACTTATTTCGGGCTTCCGGTTCTTTCGCGCACCGCAATGCACGCGGCAATTTGTTCGCCGTGGAAGCGGCCGTTTTCAATAAAAATTTCGTTGGCGTTATTGCCAGCAGCAATGACCCCTGCAATGAAAATGCCAGGGACGTTCGTTTCCATCGTGTCTGGATCATAAAGCGGACGCCCCGTTTCTTCATCGATGCCGACGCCCATGCTTTTTAAAAAGTCATGGTCAGGGTGATACCCGGTCATCGCAAACACAAAATCGTTCTTTATCGTTTTTACTTCGTCGCCGACTCGATAAATGACCGCATCTTCGGTAATTTCTTGCACGTGGGCGTTAAATTCCATTTGGATGACACCTTGGCGAACGAGCGCATCAAACTCCGGCAAAATCCACGGTTTAATGCTTGGCGAGTACGCGCTGCCGCGATATAAAACCGTCACGCGCGCGCCTGCTTTTACTAACTCAAGCGCGGCATCGACGCTTGAATTTTTCCCGCCGATGACGACACAGTCCGTATTATAATACGGATGCCCTTCCTTAAAATAATGCGTCACTTTCGGCAAGTCTTCGCCAGGGACGTTCATGTAATTCGGATGGTCGTAATAGCCGGTCGCCACAATGACGTACTTCGCTCGGTACGTTCCTTTTGTCGTTTGCACAAAAAACGTGCCGTCTTGTTGTTTTGTCACTTGCTCTACTTTTTCAAACGTTTGCACGCGAACTTGTTTTCTTGTCACTACTTCACGGTAATAGACGAGCGCTTCGTTCCGCTTCGGTTTGCGACGCTCGGAAATAAACGGCACCCCGCCGATTTCGAGCCGGTCGCTCGTACTAAAAAACGTTTGGTGCGTCGGATAGCGATAAAGCGAATGCACAATATTTCCCTTTTCTATTACAAGCGGTTGATAACCGACATCTTGCAACGAAATCGCCGCCGCAAGCCCACACGGTCCTCCGCCGATGATGATGATTTGTTCTTCTTTCAAGGTGATTCCCCCTCACAACAAAAATCCCCTACCGTAACATGATAGGGGATTTTTTCGTCCATTGCAATTAAATCCAACCGCGGAAACGGCACGCTTCCGCCATTTTGCGGACGCCGACCATATACGCCGCTAAGCGCATATCGACGCGGCGAGTTTGCGCCGTTTCGTACACGTTATTAAACGCTTTGACCATCACCTTTTCTAACTTTTCTTCGACTTCTTCTTCCGTCCAGTAGTAGCCTTGGTTGTTTTGCACCCACTCGAAATACGACACCGTGACACCGCCAGCGCTCGCTAATACGTCTGGAACGATTAAAATGCCGCGCTGCGTTAAAATTTCCGTCGCTTCTAACGTCGTCGGCCCGTTCGCTGCTTCGACGACGATTTTCGCTTTAATATTGTGGGCGTTTTCTTCGGTAATTTGGTTTTCAATCGCTGCCGGAACTAAAATATCGCATTCTAGTTCGAGCAATTCTTTGTTCGTAATTGTATTTTTAAACAGCTTCGTGACCGTTCCGAAGCTATCGCGGCGATCGAGCAAATAATCGATGTCGAGGCCGTTTGGATCATACAGCGCTCCGTATGCATCGGAAATACCGATGACTTTCGCACCGGCATCGTGCATAAATTTCGCTAAATAGCTGCCGGCGTTGCCAAACCCTTGAACGACGACGCGCGCGCCTTCCAATTCAATGCCTCGTTTTTTCGCTGCTTCGCGAATGCAAATCGTTACCCCTTTAGCTGTTGCCGTTTCACGACCGTGTGAGCCACCCAACACAAGCGGTTTTCCAGTAATAAAGCCTGGCGAGTTAAACTCGTCGATGCGGCTATACTCATCCATCATCCACGCCATAATTTGCGAGTTCGTGAACACATCAGGCGCCGGAATGTCTTTTGTCGGACCGACGATTTGGCTAATTGCTCGGACATAGCCGCGGCTTAAGCGCTCCAATTCGCGGAACGACATGTTGCGCGGGTCGCACACGATGCCGCCTTTTCCCCCGCCATATGGCAAATCGACGATACCGCATTTTAAACTCATCCAAATCGAGAGCGCTTTCACTTCGCGTTCTGTCACGTTTGGATGGAAACGAATGCCCCCTTTTGTTGGTCCAACCGCATCGTTATGTTGGGCACGGTAGCCGGTGAAAATTTTTACAGTCCCGTCATCCATGCGCACAGGAATTTTCACTGTCAGCATGCGAATCGGTTCCTTTAATAGCTCGTATACCTCTTCCGGATACCCGAGCTTTTCCAACGCTCTATGTATGACGATTTGCGTTGCTTTTAAAACGTCGTGCTTGTCTTCATGCATTTCCTCGTTGGTATGCTTGTCGGCTACCATACGTAAACCTCCCATACAAATCACTTTATATGATATTGTCCACCTTTCATGTCATAGTATACACCTTCCGTTTCGTTATGCAAAGCAAAAAAATCAAATTTTTTGCCATTTTTTTCGCGTTTGTAACCGTTTACATCGTTTTTACATCAATGAATGTATCATTTTTCCTTTTTTTATACATACATGAATAATGTTTTGTAAAAAAACAAAAAAACAGATCCCTTCGGAAAGGAATCTGCCGAAAAAACTAGCGGGCAGGGAAATAGCGAACAAGTTGCTCCACCGCGCGTTCGTCGATTAATTTTTTGCCGTACTCCGCCACACGATGAACCGTGATCGTTGCAGAGCTGCCAAACTCCGCCAAAATGGCGATAAAATCATCGGTCGCAATCGGCGGCTCTTCCGATACGTACAAATAAAAGCGACCGTTGTACGAATATAGCGTGCCGTCTACGCAGCCGATTGTATACAGACGATGAGCTAACTGAATGACATCTTCAAACGTTTGGAATTCATAAAATATATCTTCACTTTCATCAAGCGTCACTTGCATTTCGATATAATCATCAGCGAACTCTTCGTCGATATCAAAATCTTGGTCTTCGCTCGTTACGATCACAACCATTCCCTGTGCCGGTAAAGAGTACACTTCCACCGCTATTGAACCGTTCACTTCAAAGCCGAGTTCTTCGCTTGCTTCCTCAATCATGTCGCGAAATAATTGCTGCACTTTAAACGTATCTTTCCATAAATCGTCCTTCGTTAAGCCGCGATCCATTAAATCGTCAAATGTGAGGAAA
This sequence comes from Anoxybacteroides voinovskiense, assembly GCF_014196205.1. GTDB lineage: Bacteria > Bacillota > Bacilli > Bacillales > Anoxybacillaceae > Anoxybacteroides > Anoxybacteroides voinovskiense. Next base: position 96,007 of record NZ_JACIDE010000004.1, read on the forward strand.
ATTTTAATTTTGTTGTGGGTTAAGCGCTCTAAACGCATCAACACCCCTCCTTACCTACACAGCCATCTTCTTATGTTCATTGTATGAAAAAAACTGTAAATGGTTCTATTGTTATTATTGAGTTTACATCGTTTTTCGCCATTTAGACAAGCGTAATATACTTACAAATGCAATTTTTTCTCCCACTCCGTTTTCGTCTTTCCAATGTAGCACGGATGGCGCTCCACCCCGTGTCCAACGACGCCAACGGTACATGCCATCTCCGCCTCTATCGCCGCACGCCATTCCTCGTCAGCCGTTTGCTCGCCCGCAAGCAAAAGAAACGTTGGCTTTAGCTGTTCGACCGCCGCGAGAACGTCCGCTATCGACACGCGGCCATTCATATATACGACGCGAATGCCGCGAATGGAAAGATACGCGGAAACAAAAAGAAGCGGCAACGAATCCTCTTCGCAAGCAATCGCTAACGCTGTTTGGTTCGACGCGCTTGAAAACGTAAGAAGCAGCGTCCGTAATTTCGATGCAAAAAACGTATAGGCGAACTGGCGTTCGGCGTTCGTTAGCGAGTCGGTGCGTGAAAGCGCCTCGTAAAGCGCTGGAAGCTGTTCACCGACGACTTTTTCGACGCTATAGACGCTCATCCATTCATCCCATAGTTGCTTTAGTTTTCTTTCATCAAACAAAGCAGCCGCCTGCACGCACGAACGAAACGCATCGTCCGTTTCTTCGTTTGTTTCCAATAGCGCAATGGCTTGGCGAACGGTGAGCCCTTCTTTCGTTTTCGCCACGATTTTTCGCAACATTTCCACTTGTTCATCTGTATATAGCCGATGCCCTGATTCGCTTCGTTGGGGAGCGATCATTTGGTAGCGGCGCTCCCACATTCTTAGCGTCCCCGCCGGAATCCCAACCATCGCTTCTACTGCTTTTATGTTATACTTCCCTGTCATCGCCCTTCCCCCGTCGAATTGTTACGATATTTGCTTCGGCAGGAACGCCAAAACGAAGCGGCACGTTTGTCGTTCCATAGCCGTTGCTGACAAATAACGTCGTACCGTTCTTCTCTTTAACGCCGCCTTTTTCATATAGCCCGAAGCGCCCGAGCCGAATTTGTCCGCCGTGCGTATGGCCGCTTAAGACGAGCGAAATGCCATGTTGCGGCTGAATGATCCGAACGATGTCTGGATTGTGGCAAACGACGATGCGAAACGCAGATTCGTCCACTTCCGCTATCGCTAAATCGAAACGAGCACGTCGTTTGCTTATATCATCAATTCCGATCAATGCTACTTTTTCACCTATTTCAGATTCAAACATCGCGGCGCTATTTGCCAATACATGCACCCCTTCTTGCCATAAGAGCGCATCGAGTTCGCGATAGTCCGCTTCATAATCGTTATTTCCCCACACGAAATAAACTGGACCGATTTGCTTTAACCGGCGAATGTTTTCTTTGACGCGCTGGAACGGAACTCTCTTTTCCATTAAATCGCCACCAATGACGACGAAATCGATGTTTCCTTTGACACGTGCAAGAAGTTTTTCCGAAACCGTCCGCCGGTGAATGTCGGAAATAAAAAAGATGGTCAACGCCCGCACGCTTTCCGGAAAAGTTGGAAACGACAATTCAACGGAAACGACGCGGTTTCGGTGCGCCTCCCACCACATATAGCTAAATAAGCAACCGATTATAAATAAAATCCACATAATGCCTCCTACTAGACGGATGCTCACAATCCTTTTTTTAATAACCATCCATTTTTTGTCACTAAAAAGATAGGAATAGAGCCATTCTTGTATGTCCTACCGTATTTTATACCGGCGACCGTCCGCCAAATCTATCGATATCATACCATAAGCAACAGAAAAAAGGAAAAACAATAGCGTCAGCCGCTCATTTAGCTGAAACAGCCAATAAAAGCTCGGCAAAAGCAACACGCTCAGCCCCCACTCCTGCCACCGGACTGGCTTTCGCACGAGAAGGCATAACGCTTCTTCCAAAAACGTCCGGACGACCGCTGCATTGGCGACAAACCCGACAAAAAAGCAAACCATCGCTAAAAACGAACGAAGCGGATGGAACGTAAAGTCGGTAATAAAATTTGTCCAGACAAACGGTGTAACGACCGGTGCCCACGAAATCATTAAATAGCCGCAAACGTTTCCAATCAGCAACCATACGAGCATTCGGCGCATCGAATCCCCCCTTTCTTTACATGTATTCACGAAAAAAGAAAGGCATGAATCAAAAAATGAGTCATAAACATAAACTGAAGTTTTCCTGCAAAGGAGGGGGATCGTGTTTACGACACGCAAACAATATGAACCGTACGTCAGCCCGTTTGACCCGTGTGTGCCGATTCGTGTCAAAACGTACGTCACACCGCCAAATCTTTACATCCCTTTTCAGCCAACGAACTTGCCGCAATTTCCGCTCCACGAAGCATTAAGAAAAGGAACGCTTTGGAAAGTGTTTTACGACCCATATTATGGCCCATACGAAGCGAAAAAAGGTGATGGCGCATGAAGCAACTGCCAAAAGAGTATTATGAACTGCTCGAACAGCTACAAATGGTCGATTTTGCGCTCGTTGATTTAACGCTTTACCTTGATACGCATCCGAACGACTATCAAGCGATTCAACAATTTAACCAACTGGCGCAGCAGCGGAAACAGCTAAAAAAACAATACGAAACAACATACGGTCCTCTCCAGCAATACGGAAACAGCTATTCCAACTACCCTTGGAATTGGGACGACACGCCGTGGCCATGGCAAGTATAAGAACGGGGAGGAAAAACGATGTGGATTTATGAAAAAAAGCTGCAGTACCCAGTGCGCGTCAGCACATGCAACCCGAAGCTGGCGAAATATTTAATTGAGCAATACGGTGGCGCCGACGGGGAATTGGCAGCGGCACTCCGTTATTTAAACCAGCGGTATACGATTCCAGATAAAGTAGTCGGATTACTAACCGACATCGGCACCGAAGAGTTTGCCCATTTAGAAATGATTGCGACGATGGTCTATAAGCTGACGAAAGATGCTACTCCCGATCAGCTAAAAGAAGCGGGGTTAGACACCCATTACGTCAACCATGACAATGCGCTGTTTTACCATAATGCCGGCGGTGTTCCGTTTACCGCTGCTTATATTCAAGCAAAAGGCGATCCGATTGCTGATTTATATGAAGATATCGCTGCCGAAGAGAAAGCGCGCGCAACGTACCAATGGATTATTAATATGAGCGATGACCCTGATTTAAATGACGGGCTGCGTTTTTTGCGCGAGCGGGAAATTATTCATGCCCAACGGTTTCGCGAAGCAGTAGAGCTATTAAAAGAGGAGCGTGATCGCAAAAAAGTTTTCTAGCGGTGAAAATAGCTGGATGCCAACGAGCATTCAGCTATTTTCATAAAATAAATTAATGTCGTACTTCGTTTTCATCATCGTAAACCATTCGTGCCGCTTCTTCCATTCGTCTTCTGTTCGCCATAAATCGGCGCTTTTTTGAATAATTTCGCAGCGAAGGGCGTGAAACTCTTCTTCCGCTTTATCACATTTTTTTTGGTATACGCCCATGACGAAAATTGCTGTTCCAAGCAAAAACAAGAAAAACAAATGGTTCGCTTCGCCAAAAAATGCGACGACTTTCGAACTAGCAGGGCGAGGAGAAAGAAGAATTTCCCAAACAACATACGCCAAAAACGCTACACTTCCGACGATGGTAGCGATTTGCACTAGCTTTACTTTCGTTTTCCATTGATCTAATTTTTCTTTTTTCTCAATGACGCCAAGCAACATTTGCTTTGTCACTTCATCCGTTATCCCCGACAGCCAATCGTTCACGGCGCTCGTACCCCTTTATCCTGTCTTTAGTTTTACCATATGTACAAGCGCCGGTCGTTAGAACTCGTTATTTGGTCAATTCCATCACGGGAATTTGTAATACTTGCCCTTGATAAAGTTGCGCGCTTTGTAAATGATTCCAATGTTTAATAATATCCATTCCATCTTTCGTTCCATAATAGCGCATCGCAATGCTAAAAAGCGTTTCGTTTGCTTCGACGACGTGGGTAATCACTTGCTTGTCGCTTGCTGTTTTTTCCGAGGGCGTGGTCGTCTCGTTTTCTTTTGTTTCTGTTTCCGGCATCGAAGAAACAGGCATTTCTTCTTTTGGCGGTGTTTTTTCGTCGAGCGCAATCGGCTCATAGCTTTCGCTTTTCTTTATTGGTGCAACCGTTCGTTTATCGCCCATATAGTAAATGGCAAAAATAACGAGCGGCAATAAAATAAAAAAGAGCAATAATAGCCGAACGAGCGGATATTTTATTTTCCATTTCGTCTTTTTTTCTTTTGTTTTATGCACTTCGCTGCGCGGCGGAAGCGATAGCACATCCGGCTCTTTGTTTTCTTCCGTTTTTCCTTCCATTTGTTTGCGCAGCTGTTCTGCTTGGTCATGCATATTGTTCACCTCAATTTCCTGATGCGTTTCGCAAATAGTCAAGACGAATGTGAACGGCTAGGACAAAATCAATCAAAAAATGGGCGACAATCGTTACCCAAAGACTTCCCGTCACCTCATACAAATACCCGAGGAAAAAACTGATGAGCACTACCATCAAAAATAAAACCGGTTTCGTTACATAGCGAACGTGCAAAAGCGCGAAAACAACACTCGTCAGAAAAAGCCCGAAATAAGTTTGCAGCACGCCACGAAATAGCCATTCTTCGCTAAAAGCAATCAAACCACATAGCCAAATAAGCTGTGGAAACGAGCGCGTTTGAAACATTTTTTCGTTAATGCCGCCATCGTCATACCAATCTTCCGGCAAATAGCGCATCATCAGAAAATCAAGCGCTAATACAAAAAGTGCCCCGCCGCCCCCGTATAAGACGACTTCTCGAAAATCAAAGCGCCACATGTGGCGAACGGTCGGCCAATCCAAAAGAAATACGGCAATGAAGATAGAGGTGACTAACAGCAATAACTGCGTCATATACAAATGAAGCAATATTTCGCGTTCACTCATCGATTGGATGGTTTCTCTTTGGTTCATGTATATTCCTCATTCCAGAACATTCGTTTTAGTTCTTCTTCCCAGCCGCGAAACGCCCGCACTGGCTCGTCTTGCCGCTTGAACTGGTAGCTGTCAAGCGAAAACGTGCAACGGTTACAACAGTGGGCTGGTTTCTTTTCTAATCGCTGCTCAAAGTAAGAAACGATTTGTTCCCTAAGACAGAACGGTTGAAATAAAAACGAACGCATTTGTCTAAGCTTGCTTCGCTTCCAATGCTTTCTCGCTTCGATTGCCGCTTGAATATTGGCGATGATTTCTTCGACTGTACGCGCCTTCGTCCGTTCTTTTTCTACCATATAGTGCAAGAGACGCCATTGTACTTCATTTATTTCGACCATCGAACGCACATCGTTTCCGTACGCCATAAACAAGCGAACTTGTTCTTCGGTTGGCAATTCTGCTTCTATAAGCGATTGTACCATGTCTTCATCGCCGTGCGTATATAGTAAAATCGCAAGGCTATTTTTCCCATCGCGGCCAGCACGTCCGATTTCTTGCACGTACGCCTCAAGTTGGCTCGGCAAATGAAAGTGAACAACGTACCGGACGTTTTCTTTATTGACACCCATGCCGAAAGCGTTCGTACAGCAAACGAGCTGCAACTGATCGCATAAAAACTGATGTTGGACGAGCATCCGCTGTTCCGAATCCATTCCGCCGTGATAATAGGCGACCCCTTCGATCCCTTCCGCCTCTAGCTTCCGTGCCAGCACTTCTGTCCATTGCCTGCTTGATGCGTAAATCATTCCCGGACCTTGCAACGTTTTCGCATAGTGTAAGACGCGCGCTAGTTTTTCGTCGACAGAATCGACACATTCTACTTGAATCGCAATATTTGGTCGGTCAACAGAATAAAGATGCTGGCGAACGTTTGTTAATTGCAGCGTTTCGATAATGTCATTTCTCACGTCTTTCGTTGCGGTCGCCGTTAGCGCTAAACATGGGGGATTTCCTAACTCGCGGCGAATCGCCCCTAATTTAAGAAAGTCGGGCCGAAAATCGTGCCCCCATTGCGAAATACAATGCGCTTCATCAACAACAAAGAGCGAAATCGCGATTTGTTTTAACGCCTTTTGCCAAAGTGGAGATTGCAATATTTCCGGAGACGCGTAAATAAAGCGAAAATGTTGTAAATTCGCGAGCGCCCGTTTTTTCATTTCGTCCGGCAAAAAACTGTTTAACGCAATTACCCGCTTTTCCCCGCGCATTTTTAGCTGCTGCACTTGGTCTTCCATTAAAGAAACGAGCGGCGACACAATTAAAACGCTCCCTGACAATACATAGCCTGGCAGCTGGTAACAAACCGACTTTCCTCCGCCTGTCGGAAGCATTGCTAATACGTCGTTTTTCGCGAGGACGTCTTCGATAATTTCTTTTTGCCCTAAGCGAAACGTACGGTAGCCGAACGTTTCGTATAACCGTTGTTCAAGATGCACTACTCTCCCCTGCCTTTGCCAATACGAGGCGAATTTCAAAATAGCTAATCTCTTCCCCAACCGCATCGCGAATTTTTTTTAGCTGCCGCGTCTTTAGTCGTGTAGCTGCTTCAATAATTTTTCGCCTCGCTTCTTCCGCCACAAACGGCGCAATCGAAAAATCACGGACGTTTGCGGCAATCTCAACTACATGGTCTTCAATCGTATTCGGTTTTAAGTGGCGAATGCGGGCAATTTCCGCAATCGTTTTTCCTTTTATTAGCCATTCGTACGTTTTTTGCGCAGATAGTGTTAACGAAACTGACTTCACTAAATCTTTTATAACATTATGCAATATCGGAAATTGTTTCGGCTCACGTTCCGCTCGTTTCATCATATAATGTAGTACGTGCTGAAACGTAAGCTGAACGTACAGTGGGTCTGTTTGCAAACATGCAGCGATTTGTTCGTTCGTCCAACCAATGCGCTCAAAGCTTGTCAGCCTTAAGGTAAAAATCGTCGCTTCCTCTTCTGACAGCGACGAACAAATGGTGTGAAGCTCGTCGTGAAGCGCCTGTGCCAATGCGTGTGGATTTTTTGCCATTAAATACGTTCTCACCCACGCAAACGTCGCTTCGTGCCGGTGAATCGGAATAAATTGGTGGCGATGCACAAGGTTCGAGAGCGTCTGCACCGTCAGCGACAGCCGATACCAAAATAATCGATCGACCGTATCATATAAAAGCCCGTTTAAATGGGTGAAAAAGGTAGCGGACAACAACCATTCATGAAGCGCTTCTTTACCTGCCTCCGTTAACACGTACGACCGTTCATCGACCGACACAATCCATTGGTTTTGTAAAAGTTGCATAGCTGCTTGCTCTAATTCTCCAAGCGAAAGTGTTTTATATATTCCGAAAACGCGCTCAAGCTGAAACCATTTGCTATCTTGCAACGTTTGCGCCGATTTTTTTCCTGTCAACAAATGATATACCGCCGCCAGCGAACGTTCGCCATTGAAGCGGTGTAAACAATATAAAAGCAAATACGAAAGCATGTTGCTCCCCCCATTTCTTTTATTTTAACAAAAGTTCCCGTACGTTTAAACGGTGCATAAAGCGGAGAAACTATCTTCGTGCCGCTATGAAAGCTATTCTCACTGGACTTTTCTATTGAAAAGTTTGTCAAAGCGCTTTATTATAGGAATAGGGAAGGTGTTCTCTATTACATAACGTGCGGCCAACTGGTCGCAAATTCATTGGGGAGGTTTTTTTCATGCCAAAGTATACAATCGTTGACAAAGAAACCTGTATTGCCTGTGGGGCTTGCGGAGCTGCTGCTCCAGACATTTACGACTACGACGATGAAGGCATCGCGTACGTAACGCTTGACGACAACCAAGGAATCGTAGAAGTTCCAGATATTTTAATCGATGACATGATGGACGCATTCGAAGGCTGCCCAACCGACTCGATTAAAGTAGCTGACGAGCCATTCGACGGCGACCCGAACAAGTTTGAATAAGAAAATTCCCCTCTTGTTGTCACAAGAGGGGTTTTCTATTGCTAGCTTTTGTCACCCTATTTTATAATAAAGAAGTATACATATCAGGTAAGGAGGAAAAGAACTGTGGCTTTTGAAAACAAAGTGGTAGAAGCGTTTATTGAAATCCCAACAGGAAGCCAAAACAAATACGAATTTGACAAAGAGCGCGGCATTTTCAAACTCGATCGCGTTTTGTTCTCGCCAATGTTTTATCCAGCAGAATACGGCTATTTAGAAAACACGCTTGCGCTCGATGGCGACCCGCTTGACATTTTAGTCATTACAACAAACCCAACGTTCCCTGGCTGCGTCATCGACACGCGCGTTATCGGCTATTTAAACATGGTCGACAGCGGCGAAGAAGACGCAAAATTAATCGGTGTGCCAGTCGAAGACCCTCGCTTTGACGAAGTGCAAAGCATCGAAGACTTACCGCAACATAAATTAAAAGAAATTGCCCATTTCTTTGAGCGCTATAAAGATTTGCAAGGCAAGCGCACAGAAATCGGCACATGGGAAGGCCCTGAAGCAGCCGCAAAACTCATCGACGAGTGCATCGCTCGCTACAACGAAACGAAAAAACAATGACCACCCGCTCCTTAAGTGAACCACCGTTCGCTTAAGGAGTTTTTTTTGACGAAATTCCGAACGTTCCACATAAAAACGCTTACATTTGTATGACTTCTTCTCATTTCATTGACAGCCATGCATTCCTATGATAAATTATCAGAAATTTAAAATTGTTGTTGCAGAAAGGAGTGCTTCACGTTGTTCCGCATTTTAGTGTCTGATTCAATGAGCGAGGAAGGATTGGCGCCTTTACGAAAATCCGAACAAATTGAAATCGTGCAAAAAAAGGTGACAGAAGTCGAAGACCGCCTGCATGAGTTTGATGCGTTGCTTGTTCGCAGCGCAACAAAAGTAACAGAAGAACTGCTAGAAAAAATGCCGAATTTAAAAATTGTCGGCCGCGCTGGAGTTGGCGTCGATAACATTGACGTCGATGCGGCGACGCGCCATGGGGTGGTTGTCATTAACGCGCCAAACGGCAATACGATTTCAACCGCTGAACATACGTTTGCGATGATGGCAGCGCTCGTCCGCCGCATTCCGCAAGCGCACATTTCCGTCAAATCAAGGGAATGGAACCGCAACGCCTTCGTCGGCAATGAGCTATATGGCAAACATTTAGGCATTATTGGCTTTGGCCGCATCGGTTCAGAGGTCGCAAAACGAGCGCGAGCGTTTGGCATGAAAGTGCACGTGTACGACCCGTTTTTAACGAAAGAGCGGGCGGAGAAGCTCGGGGTTACGGTTTGTACGCTTGATGAAGTGCTTGCCCTTTCCGATATTATTACGGTACATACACCGCTCACGAAAGAAACGAAAGGGTTGCTTGGCGAAAAAAATCTCGCCAAAACGAAAAAGGGAGTCTATCTATTAAACTGTGCCCGCGGCGGCATTATTGATGAAAAAGCGCTCCTTCAATTTTTAGAAAACGGGCATGTCGCTGGAGCAGCGCTTGACGTGTTCGAAAAAGAACCGCTTGGCGACCATCCGCTCCTTTCCTTTGACAACGTGATTGTCACACCACACCTTGGAGCATCTACCGTCGAAGCACAGCTCAACGTCGCCGCACAAGTAGCGGAAGAAGTGTTGCAATTTTTAGAAGGAAAACCGGTCACTTCATCGATTAACTTGCCGACATTATCGAAAGAAGTGTACGCGAAAATTCAATCGTTCTACACCCTTGCGAAAAAAATGGGCATCCTTGCGTCCCAGTTTATGAACATCCCCGTTCAAGAGATTACCGTCACGTATGCAGGAACGGTGGCTGATTTAGAAACGACGTACATTACACGAAGCTTGCTTGCAGGCTTCTTAAAACCGCGCGTCGCGTCGACCGTCAACGAAGTCAACGCAGCAATGATTGCAAAAGAGCGCGGCATTACGTTCGGCGAAAAATTTTCCGACGACACGTACGGCTATGCCAACTGTATTTCGTTAACAGTCTATGGGGAAAACAAAGTGTTTACGATGAAAGGAACGCACATCCCGACCTACGGCGACCGCATCGTTCAATTTGACGGCTTTTCGATCGACTTTGCGCCGGAAGGACACCTCTTGTATATTCAGCACCATGACAAACCAGGGATGATTGGCAAAGTCGGAAACGTCTTAGGCGCACACGACGTCAACATCGCAACGATGCAAGTTGGCCGCCAACAAGCTGGCGGAAAAGCGATTATGATGCTTTCATTAGACAAGCCGCTCGAAGAAGACGTGCTGCAAACGTTAATCAACATCGGCGATATTGAAACAGCGAAAAAGTTGGAAGTTTGATTCATGATACTAATAGTTTCATAGAAAAAGGAATGGAGCCCCCATTCCTTTTTTCTGTGAAACTACGCATATTCGTTTATCCTAGCGGCACTGCCTTTCGTTCGCCTTTTTGGAACGTCATTAGCTCGGTGTAGCCAACTTCTTTCGCTAACAAAATCGCTTTGTCAAAATCGGCGCCGACGTGTTCTGGAACGTGAGCATCGGACGAAAGCACGATCGGGATTTTTTTATCGTAGCACATTTGTAATAGCCGCTTATCTGGATACAGCTCTCCTACCGGCTTCCGAAGCCCTGCCGTACTAATTTCGACGCACGTTTTTGAATTGGCAAGCGCTGTCGTTGCCCGGTCGTATTGTTCAAGTAAAAATTCTTCATCTTCTGGAACGTAGTTAAAAATTTTGACCAAATCTAGATGGCCGACAATGTCAAACAAATTCGATTCTGCTAACGTCACGACCTGGTCGAAATATTTGCGGTATGTATCATATAAATCCCGCCGCTCCCATTCTTTTCGATATTCCGCCAAATCAATGCCAAAATCATCGACCCAGTGAATCGAACCGATGACGTAGTCAAACTCATAGGCGCGAATAAACGCTGCCATTTCCGCATGCTTTCCTGGCGTATAGTCCATTTCGACCGACATTTTCACATCGATTCCCGCCTCCCACGCTTCATGGAATAAACGGACGTAATCTGCCATGTCATAATATCGGCGCTCGTCGACCCACGGATTAGAAAGAATGTCTTTCGTTTGGTAGAAATGGTACGCATGTTCCGAAATGCCAAAGTGCTGAATCCCTTTCCGCGCCGCTTCATCGGTAAACTGCTTTAAATAATCGAGCGTCAACGTTCCCCGTTCTAAATGGTTATGATAGTCTGTCAGCATCTGAATCTCCTCCCGTTATGTTTTTCTTCTCATTATAGCCGCTAATGAACGGAAGGACAATCATTTTCCCGAATTTTCAAACTTAGTTCGCAAGTCCAATCATAAATAGCAACCGAATGCACACCACCATTCCAGCCACCGCAAGCAACCGCTTTAACACATCACCCATCGCTTTACTCCTCCTTTTGTCATTTCCGCCATATATGTATTATGTAAAAAAAGGAAGGAGTAGAACCGGTTTTATTCGACAGATGAAATGAATTCACTAAAATATTTCACCTGTATATTTTCTGTTTGTATGACCGCAAGCAATAACTTTTTATCGAACTCATCCTCTACCGGTTTTTCAAGAAAAAGAATATTTATTTTACTTGACGCGGAGTGAAGTAATTCATAAAACTCGTTTCGTTCAGCATATCGATCGATAAACACACCTTTTATGACATGTTCTGTTTGTAACTGTCGGATGAAACGATTAATAATTTCGATTGCTTCTTCTGTCTGTTGCTTTTCCTTCATTTGATAATAAATCGCGATTGTTGCCAATGGAACCAACCCCTTCTGTTAGGGTTTTGCCAAAGCGGGCGATAATATTTTAACACTTCCACAACCACGGAACAATAAAATTTGCTATAATGGAAACAGGACAAATGTTCGTTGGAGGTGTTCCGTTTGCTGTACCGCTTTATTGACCTTTTTGCCGGTATTGGAGGTATGCGCCTTGCATTTGAGCCATATGGCATTTGCGTCTTTTCATCCGAATGGGATGTAAAAGCACAAGAAACGTATATAGCGAATTTCGGCGAAAAACCGCATGGAGATATACGAACAATCGATGCAAAGGCTATTCCCGATCACGATATTTTGCTAGCTGGTTTTCCGTGCCAGCCGTTCTCTATCGCCGGAGTGAGCAAAAAAAAATCGTTAGGAAGACCGCACGGATTTCTTGATGAAACACAAGGAACGTTATTTTTCGATATTGCTCGTATTTTAAAGGAAAAACAACCACAAGCGTTTTTATTAGAAAATGTAAAAAATTTAAAAAGCCATGACAAAGGAAGAACATACCGCGTGATAAAAAATGTATTAGAGTATGAACTTGGCTATACAGTATATGACGCGGTATTAAATGCAAAAGGGCTTGTTCCACAAAACCGTGAGCGTATCTACATTGTCGGCTTTAAAAAACCGATTAAGTTTGAATTCCCTAAAATTCCCGAAAAAGGACCAGCACTTCACACTATTTTAGAAGAAAACGTAGATGATAAATATACTTTGTCAGATAAATTATGGGAATATCTTCAATCCTATAAAGAAAAGCATGCCAAAAAAGGAAATGGATTTGGATACGGATTAGCTGATTTAAACTCTTACAGCAGAACATTATCTGCTCGATATTATAAAGACGGTAGCGAAATTTTAATTCCTCAAAAAGGAAAAAATCCTAGGAGATTAACTCCGCGAGAATGTGCTCGTCTGCAAGGATTCCCAGAAACATTCAAAATTGTTGTTAGCAATACCGCCGCATACAAACAATTTGGAAACAGTGTTGCTGTTCCTGTCGTACAACTTATTGCGGAAAAAATGATTCAAGCGATTGAAAGAGATGAAATCATTGAAAACAAGCAGAATGTAAAAGAGGGAAGCGTCGAATATGCAACAAAATAATAGTGGGAAAGTAATGAACGCTATAGAAGCGGCCAAAACATTTGGTCGCTTTTATTGCAAAGTAATTTCTGCTAACGACGTCGACTTGACCGGAGGACATCAAGCAGGGATTTATATTGCCAAACAAGCATGGAATATTTTTTTAAAAGAAAAAGGAAAAAAAGGCGAGAACAAAGATAAACTGATAAAAATCTATATTGACGGTTATAGTCAGTTTGAAAGTCGTGTCATTTATTACGGGAAAGGGACACGAAATGAATATCGGCTTACTCGTTTTTGGAACAAGTCCCCTTTTCATAAAGAAGAACAAGTGGGAAATTTAATTATTTTTATTCCGATAGACGAAGAGAGTGTTAACGTTTGGGTTTTGGATAAAGAAGAAGAGATAGAGCTATTTTTGAATACATTTTCTTTATCCTTGGTGGAAAACCATGCCGTATACGATGAAGGCAACATACAAGATATTGACCTGTCTGAAAAAATGGAACAAGAAATTGAAAAAGCGGCTGCTTTATTTCATGATTTTCCTGAAACTATTCAACTCGCGGAAACTGCAAGAGCTGTGCATAAACGTGTATATAAGAAAAAATTTCCACCTGATCAACTTCTCTTAGAATGGGTAAAAACAGAATATAACGTTTTTAGAGCCATTGAAAAAAATGTATATAAGGACTATTTAACAACTCCCTTTAACGATTTAGAAACGCTGATTACCGTCGCCAACAGCGTATTAAATAGAAGAAAAAGCCGGGCTGGAAAATCTTTAGAACATCACGTTGATTTTTTATTAACTTCCTATAACATTCCATTTAGTCATCCTGGAAAATCAGAAGGAAATAAAAAACCAGATTTCTTATTTCCATCTAATGAGGCATATGCCAATTTTTCATTTCCTGAAAAAGATTTAATTTTTTTAGGAGTAAAAACTACTTGTAAAGACCGGTGGAGACAAATACTGAACGAAGCAGACAGGATAAAAGAAAAACACTTATTAACGCTTCAACAAGGGATATCACCGAACCAATTAGAAGAAATGGAAACGGAGAAAGTAACTCTCGTCGTTCCGAAACCGTACCACTCATTTTACCCACCAACGTATCGACACAAGCTGTGGACAATTGAAAAATTCATACGTTTCGCTGAAGAAAAATATAAGTGAAAACAGGTGCCCCTTTTTTTAAGGGCACCTGTCGAACTATCGCACCGGCAGCGGGTTCGGGGCGACGGGTACGGTGATTTTTTCGTTCCACCGGTACGGTCCGATATGGTCAACGTTTCCGCCCGTAAACGTTACCGACCGAAAATGAAACTCTTTCGCCGTCAATAAAATCGCCTCGAGCATCCATTGGGACGAAGCAGCATCGGCAAATGAGGAGTCGGCCGTAAATTGCACAACGAGCTGGTCGTTTTGTGTCTGAACAGACGCAATATGCACTTCTTTCGCAATCGACGGGCGAAATGCACCGGACGCCGTCTGCATGCTTTCTAACGCCTTCTCAATTGTCGCAAACGATTGCTGCGATGGAACTAAAAGCATTGGTGCTCCTTCTTTTGGCGTATAAAAATAGTAGGCGCGCTGTTTTGGCGAAATCGCTATTGTTTCGAGATGCCCTGTGTTCGGCAAATCAATCCCTTTTTTCGTTTCCGTAAAAAATAAGACGCTTGTCCCGCCTAACCAGCGAATCGTTTCGTCAATGCTGGCAAGAAACATCTCCTCGCCCGTAGAACCGCTAGAAAATACAGGATGTGTGCTTGGAAGGCGAACCGTCCATTCGTTTTTACGAGACGCCGTGATAGTAACGCCTTCTAGCCACTTCGCATCTAATCCTAAATCGACGAGTTCGCCTTTTACTGCTTCTAGTTGCTCGTTAAGCGTCGTTTGGGCTTCCACAGGAATGCTCACCGGAATAACCGCTTGGGCACTTGCGTCGGGAAGACCGAAAACGACCGCGTTTCCGCTCATAAGCACCCGTGAAGAAACAGACGTTTCATTTGCTTGCATCGTCATTTGTTGTTTTTGTGCGGATTGTTCTCGTTTCATCATCGTCGACATTTCTGGCTGTTCTTTTTTGTTTTCTGGAGAAGAAGAATAAAGCGATCCCCCAATGATAACAAATAAGCACGCTGCCGCTACCGAAACAATCGCTGGAACGATGCGAGCCGACCGTTTTGGTTGCTTAGAGCGCGTAATTTGCTCATAAATCGCTGCTTTCGAACGGCGGTCTTTTACGCGTGGCATTTGTCGTAATAATGACTCGATTTCTTCCTCATTCCATTGGGATTTTCTCATGGTGCCAGCCTCCCTTCGCTGCTTCTTCCATTTGTTGCTTCAGCCGTTTTAACGCACGATGTTGCGTCGTTTTCACTTTGCTCTCCGTCCAGCCGAGTGTTTCTGCTGTTTCGGCGACCGATAGCCCTTGAATAAAGCGAAGGACAACGACTAGCCGCTGATCGATTGTGCAATTCTCTAAACAACGATACATCAGCTGAATTTCTTCGCGTTGTACGGCTATTTCCTCCGGAAGCGGACGGTTGTCTTGTGTACTCCGATCGAACGCTTGCATCATTTTCGCCCGAAAGCTTCGTTGCTTGCGAAAAAAATCGATCGCCACATGTTTTGCAATCGACAACAGCCACGTTTTTTCACTGCTTCTTCCTTCAAACCGATCGTAGGCGCGCAATACTTTCATATATACTTCTTGAACAAGGTCTTCCGCCTGTTCCTTGTCTCGCACCATATAAAATAAAAACTGAAACAGTTCTTGATGGTATTTTTCATATAGTTCATCGAAGACGGAGTCCATCCATTCCCCTCCTGTTCTACTCCATTAGTCGAAAATCGTGTTGGTTTCGTTACAACAATCGCAAACAGAAAAAGGGAGAAACACATCTCCCTTTATAATTGTAGCTCAATAGGAAAAAAATAGTTTTTGACTAATGTACGAATCGCTTGTTCCTCTTCCGGAAGAAAGCTCACTAGTAATGATGTTGCTGGTCCTGAGGATGCATCCAAAGGAAGTGCACAGTGATACGATAAAGCTACTATTCCGTTGTCATCAAGTAGTTGCCTAAGTTCATATGCTATTCCTTTTGAACCGACCGGAACGAGTTCCAAAACAGCGGGATGTTGAAGCAGATGCTTAAACAATGACAGCGGGACGACGCGATCATGCCGCTCCAACACGTCATTACCTACAAGCGGTTCACCAATAACAGCAAATTTCGCTGTTTTTGGTGTTATCTTTATTTTCTTTTTTGCGCGCTTCACTTTCCCAATCACCGTAACACCAATTGCTGACTGTAATGTTGGAAAATTGGATTCTGTGCTGCCAACAATCGGAATGGAAATTAGCAGTTCAGAAAATGTTTGCTGGATGCCTGAACATAACGTTTCCCAATATTTATCACCAATAAAATTTTGCAACACAACAGCAATCGGCTCGGCACCAACACACATCGCTTCCATCAATGCTACACGAGCAGCGAAATATACCACCGTTTCGTACGGTGCATGAACAAAATCATCCTCTTTCAGCCCAACCGCTGCAGCACCGTCTGCAGCGATCACTAATTCTTCTTCGTCAGAAAGCGGCAAAAACAACACATCACGCATGGAACGTCTTTCCCTTAACTCCTATTTTTAATAACGCTGGGATAACAGTAAACGCAACCACCATATTGACAGCCGTCCCAATCGCAAGCGCCGGAATAATTGCGACGACAAAAGCACTTCCCATGAAGAATAGAAACGGAAGAGGGGCAATCAGCGCATTTCCAATCCAAAAAATAGTGTATGCACCCTTTTTCCAACCACGAGAAAACAGCCAGCCAAATAGATAAACAATAATCCCCATTTCTAAAGCGACCAGTCCGTGAAACATTCCTAACGGAAAGCCCGCGAACCACGCAGAAGAAAGATGCCCCAACGCAGCAACAAGCGCTCCCTCTTTCTTTCCGAGCAGCGCACCGGCTACAAGTGCCGGGGCACTATCTAAGGCAATGCTGCCAAGACCAGTTGGAAGCTTTAACATTGAACCAACAACAGATAAACTGATGCATAACACAACACCAGCCAACTGCTTCAAATCTTTCATGATTTTTCCCCTTTCTCCCGAAACACGATCGCGCTTCGTTCGTATTCGACGTCAGGAACACCTAGCCGAGCGTTAACGACGCGAGCGACGGCGAAAAAGTAGTCAGACAGGCGGTTGATGTATTGCAACACAATGTCATTAATCGGCTCGTTTTTGCTCAGCGACACGATGCAGCGCTCCGCTCTTCTCGTCACCGTCCGCGCAACATGAATGGCAGCGGCTGCTTTCGAACCGCCTGGCAAAATAAATTTCTCTAACGGCGGCGCTTCTTTTATATAAGCATCGATTCGCTCTTCTAAAAACGTCACCATCTCTGCCGTTACTTTATACGGAAGCTTTCCATTAACAATCGCCAAATCGCCGCCGCAGTCAAACAGCTCGTGCTGAATTTTTTGCAATTCGGCATAAATGTCTTGAAACGCTTCCCCGTCAAGGAGCGTCATCGCTTGGCCGACAAACGAATTCACTTCATCTAACGTCCCGTACGCCTCGACGCGCAAATGGTCTTTATCGACCCGCCCGCCAATTAAACTCGTTTTCCCTTTGTCGCCTGTTCTTGTATACAACTTCATTTTCCTCTTCCCCCTTATTTCATTCGCTCCGCTAGCCCGCACCAAATGCGGTCAACACGGGTGCATTGTTTTGCTAATTGTTGGTAGCACCATCCGGTCACATCGCGCCACTGCCGCTCCTCTTTTTCCATCGGCACAATCCCTTGCGTAATGTCGCAACCAATCCAAATGACGTGCCGTCCTTCCGCTCCGCGCTCCCATTCGTACCACACTTGAAAAAACGACTCCCAATACGCCCGTTCCGGCAACCGGCGAATGAATGCTTCCACGCCTTCAAAAATGACCGTATGCGCCGTTGCTTCGCTCGGCAAAAACGCCGCTTGCGTATAGCCGCTGCACCAAACGTGCGCTATTTTTGTCAATTGGTAGTGCTCCACGACCCATTTTCGCTTTCCTTGAAACGCACCTCCGACAACGAAATGCATCGCACTCGTTCCTCCCATCGTTCCGACACTAACGTAAATCCGCCACCAAACGGCACCGTCCACTCCCAAAACGGTTTTTCCATCGGCGCATACCGTTCTAATACATAACGAATCGGTCCACCATGCGTCACAATGACAACATGCGCAGCCAACCGGCGTTTGGCAAGCGCGATCGTTTCCGTCAGCGCTTTTTCGATTCTCGCTTGAAACTCGCGGTAATGCTCCCCGTTCGGCGGTGCGACAGTAAACGGCGAATCGAGCCATTTTCTATACTCTTCTACTTCTTTCAACTCCGCATACGTTTTTCCTTCCCAATCGCCAAAATTTATTTCGCGCCAAGCGCTTCTTTCATATACGGGAATCGTTTCGGCAAATAAGAGGCGGCACGTTTGCCGGCATCGCCATAAATCGCTTGTGACGACAAAATCCGGCGAACACGCGGCCGACACGTTCCGAAGCCGCACAACTTCTTGCTCTAAAAGCGGCACATCCGAAAAGCCGATGTACCGCTTTTCTTCGTTTTCTTTCGTCATGCCGTGACGAATGAACGTAAGAGCCAAACGAGAAACCATAGCCACCCCTCCGTTCCTTCGACAAAGGCGCCAAGCATATCGCCAGTAATGCCGCCAAATTGCCGGTCATAAAATGACTGCGCACTCCTCCAACTAAAAATCGCCCCGAGCGTAAGCGCCGCCGTTTCGACCGGATAAGTGGCTCCAACAACGATTGTCCCTATACTTAACAAAAGGAGAATAAAGCGCGTCTCGCTTTTCGTCACATGTTTGCGAAACGCCGCTGCCATCCCATTCGGTTTCGCCAATTTCCCATACGATAATAAAAGCGCCATAAACGACCGCGAAAAAAACGGAATGACGATAAAGATAAGCGGCGCTACGTGCCCGATTGTTTCATATAAAAAAACGAAGCGAAACGAAAGAAGAAAAACAAGCGACAAAACCGCAAACGCTCCAACGCGCGAATCTTTCATAATCTCAAGCCGTCGTTCTTTATCCCGATAAGAAAAAAACGCATCGCTAACGTCCATCCAGCCGTCCGCATGCAAACCACCCGATAAAAAAATCGCCAAAAACAAAAGAAAAAGCGCAAGAAATAATGGCGAAACCGATGTTTGTAAAAAAAGCCAATAAACAAGCGCCTGCACGCTACCAACGACCAACCCGACAACAGGAAACATCCGAACGGACCAGCGCGCCGTTTTCGCTTCCCACGGAACTTCTTTCCTGAGCGGAAAAACGGTTAAAAACTGAAGCGCCAAACATAGCCCGCGCCATCCTACCACATAAACCCCTCCCCTTTTTTCACAATCGGAATGCCGTGCTGCACAACGATGGCGGACGAAGCAGCGCGAACGACTTGCTGATGAAGCCAGCCGAGCATTTTCATAAAATGGTACGTTCCCGTATCTTGTAACACGCCGCCCGAAAATAGTTCGTTGGAGACGATGACGACCGCTTTAGAAACGATAGAAAGTTTTTTCACTGTCGCCAATATATGTTCCGCTTTTTGCCGACAGTACGATTCGTTTTCCCAGCCAGGTTCATGAAACAATTCGTTGGCTAACCAGTTCGTTAAGCAATCTAGCAAAATCACATCTTCGGCGCGAAACGCTCCGATAAGTTCATGCACATGACGCGGCTGTTCCCACGTTACCCATTCGACCGGTTGCAAACGTCTAGCTTGTTGGTGGCGAATGACTCGTTCGCGCATCTCTTCATCGGTCACCGTTGCCGTAGCGATGTAATGAATCGTGCTATGTTGCGAAGCGATGGAACGAACGATGTGCTCCGCTACCCCGCTTTTTCCGCTGCGCACGCCGCCGCTAATAAAAATCATCATGTTTGCCACCTTTTAAGAAAAGATAATAGCCGGTCATTCTCTTCCGTCGTTTTCACCGAAAGGCGCAAATAACGCCCATGCAATCCTGCAAAATTCATCGTATGGCGCGGAACGATTCCCTCTTTTAATAGACTGTACAGAAGCGGTTCTACTGGCTTGTTTAGCGGACGAAGCAAATAAAAATTGGCAACGGACGGAGAAACGTAATACCCCGCTTCCTGCAAGACCGACGCCACCCGCTGTCGTTCGCGGGCAATCATACAGCGCGTATGCGCCACAAATTCATTCATCGGCAAAAAATGCAGCGCTAACTGTTGGGCCAGTTGACTGACACTCCACGCCGGCTGCAATGCTTTTAATTTTTCGATCATCGTTGCATTCGCGGCTACATAGCCGACGCGCGCCCCGGCTAAATGATAAATTTTTGTTAACGAGCGCACGACAATGAGATGAGGAAACGATGAAATCCATGGCACTGTTGTATATCCCCCATCCCAAAAATGATAAAACGCTTCATCGATGACAACAAATTTCCCGCCTTCATCCGCTGCTTGCACGAGCGCATACAGTTCTTCTTTCTCCATTGCCGTACCAGTCGGGTTATTCGGCTGGCAAAGAAACAAAACATCAACTTGTTCGAGCAAAGCAAATAGCGCCGACATTTCATGCCCCCACCCGCTTTCTTCCGCCGAAACAAGCGATTTTACGGTGCAGCCATTTGCTAGACACGCCCGCCGATATTCCGAAAACGTCGGCTCTAATATGCCGACACGTTTCCCGGAAAATAATCGAGCGAGTAAATCAATGCATTGCGACGCCCCGTTTCCGACAAAAATGTGCTCGTCCGAAAGCTGTTCTGCCTGCGCAAGCGCGCGAATCAATTCTGTCGCCTCTGGGTCAGGGTATTCACTTGCCCAACGACAAAAATCCGCCTGCGAAGGCCAAAGCGAAAGCGGCAACGTATACGGGTTCGTATTTACGCTAAAATCAAGCAGCCGCTCAGGAAGCGACAACCCGATTGTTTCATAGAAACGGTGCGGATTTGCCCCATGTGATGGCCAATTCAACGATCATCCCCCCTATTAACAGCAGCACAACAAACGCAAACAAAGTTCGCCACATCACAAAAACCGCTTGGCGAATATGCTCTTTCGTTAACGCATGCATCGCATCGCCAATTTTCGGGCGCTCGGATATGACTCCTCGATATGTATTCGTTCCGCCAAGCTGCACGCCTAAAATCGCAGCCATCGCCGCTTCTCCCCAGCCGCTATTTGGGCTTGGATGTTTGCGCGCATCGCGCCATAATAGCCGAGCATGGCGACGGAGCGAACGGCTGTTAGCAAACAGCATCACCCATGCCGTCAATCGGGCAGGCACGTAATTTAACACATCGTCCAATCGTGCCGACGCCCAGCCAAATTCACGGTACGTGTCGTTTTTATACCCAACCATCGAATCGCACGTATTGACCGCCCGATAAACAAGCGCAAGCGGCGCCCCACCGATAAGGGCGTAAACGAGCGGGGCAGTAATGCCATCGCTCGTATTTTCCGCCACCGTTTCGACGCAGGCGCGCACAATTTCCGGCTCGTCGAGCGTTTCGGTATCGCGTCCGACAATCATGCTCAGTTCTTTCCGCGCCTTTTCGATATCGCCATGCTCTAACGGAACGAGCACGCTCCATGCCGCTTCTCGTAAACTTTTTGCCGCAATCGTCGTAAAAATACATACCGCTTCGACGATGACCCCGACTACCGGCGATAGCTGGTAACTTAGCAAAACGAGTGCATAGCTAAGCGCGAAAACGGTGGCGATGACGACCATTACCGCAACCATCCCTTTTATTCGCCGAGCACGTCCTTTATTGAGATGACGGTCAAGCGCAGCAATCAACGCCCCCATCGCTCGTACCGGATGCGGCAGCCAGCGTGGGTCGCCGATGAAAGCGTCAAGGACGACCGCACCAACTATCGCGTATAAATGGTAAATCATCGGCGCTCCCCTTTCCGCTTTTCGTAGTTTCGTAACGCATTTATCGTCGCTTCATATACCGCGCGTCCAATTGCTTTCCCGAGCGCGGTCGCCGACCCCGCATACGCGTATTCTATCCCTGTTTGCGAAGCGGCGATGGCGATGCAGTCGGTCGATGTGCCAGTAGCGATCGTGTTTGTCGCCGGATCAAGCACCCCTTCATCGCACAACGCTTTCGTTTTCGCTTCCGTCGCCGTCATGACCGCCTGTACAAACGCTGCATCTGTCAACGTTCCGTCAATAAAAATCATCGTATTAATCGTACCGACCGATGAAGAAGCGTTTTGCTGCCATGCTTTCGTGACATCGACCGCATTGCCGACGCCAGCCGTCACCATTACACATAAGGAAACGCCGCTATCTTTTTCGTAAACAAACGCAGCGTCTTCGACATAGACCGCTGTCATCATGCCAATCGTTTGTTGCACATCAAACGAGCGCTCGCGCAAATATTGCTTCATTTCTGCTTCGGGGTCACTAGAAGTGTATTGCTTCGGTACATGGCGATTGACAAAATAACGCGCCCATTGAAACCCAGCGCCAACAACGGCAGAAGAAAGCACTTTAAACGGCTTTTTCGTTGTGATTACGAGCTGTTCGCTCGTTGTTGTCACGGTGATGGATGCCAATCCTTCGCTCATATGCTCTACATGCGGCAAAAACGTTACAAGCGGTGCGGGCAACGCCGGGTGCGCTTGCCGGCGTACCGCAACGTGAAATACGCGCTCAATCGTCGTTTCTTCCATCAATTCGCTAGGCGTACCGCTCGTTACCACACGACCTTCATGAAGCAACAAGAGACGGTCGCAGTAAAGGCTTGCTAAATGAAGGTCATGAAAAATCGCCACAACCGTCAATCGCTTTTCGTTCGTCCACTGTTTCAATTCATCAAGCAAACGCACTTGCTGGGCGATGTCCATATGGTTTGTCGGCTCATCTAATAACAACAACTTCGGCTCTTGAGCGAGCGCCCGCGCCAAATAGACGCGCTGGCGTTCACCGCCGCTTAGTTGGTCGATTGGCTGTTGCTGCTTCGC
This sequence comes from Anoxybacteroides voinovskiense, assembly GCF_014196205.1. GTDB lineage: Bacteria > Bacillota > Bacilli > Bacillales > Anoxybacillaceae > Anoxybacteroides > Anoxybacteroides voinovskiense. Next base: position 118,967 of record NZ_JACIDE010000004.1, read on the forward strand.
AAGCAAGCCGGTTTTTTCCAACGCTTCTTGCACAGCTCGTTCGTCTTCTTCTGTCCATTTCGGCAATAGCCCGTGCTGATGGGCGTAGCGCCCAAGCTCTACCGTCTCTTTTACCGTATAGCCAAACGCCGCGTCCACACTTTGCGGCAAAACGGCAACGGTACGCGCCAACTGCTTCCGCGAAAAAGAAGTAAGCGGCATGTTGTTTAGCATCGTTTCCCCTTCTTGTAACGGAAGCTCTTTACTTAATAGTTTTAATAACGTCGTTTTTCCGCTTCCGTTTGGTCCTAAAATGCCGAAAAACTCCCCTTGCTCGACGGCAAACGATACACGATGAAGCACTTGTTTTGTTCCGTACCGATAAGACAATTCCTTTACTCGCAGCATTTTGCTCACGTCTTTCTTTTGAAAAATAAATAGGCAAATAATGGGGCGCCAATTAGCGCAGTAATGACGCCTATCGGCAGCTCCCGCGGCGAAATGATGGTCCTCGCCGCCAAATCTGCCAGCACTAAAAACGCGCCGCCGTATAAAAGCGATAGCGGCAAAAGCAAGCGGTGGTTCGGTCCGATAACGAGCCGCACCATATGGGGAACGACTAACCCGACAAAGCCGATCGCTCCAGAAACAGCAACTGCCGCTCCCGTTAACAGCGATGCACCGATTAAAATGGCAAGTTTTCGTTTCGCCACATCGACACCGATATGGGCCGCAACCGCTTCCCCAAACGCAAACGCATTTAATTCGCGAAGGTTGGCGATTAGTAACACGCTGCCTATTAGGAAAAAAGGAGCGATCATTAGCGTGTAATTCCAGCCGCGCATCGCAACACTTCCCATTAACCAGCCAATCACTTGCCGCAATTCTTCGCCTGATAACGCAATCATTAACGAAATAAGCGCGCTAAAAAACGCACTGAAAATAATGCCCGTTAATATAATGGTCTCAATCGACAAGCGGCGATCTACTTTTCTTGCAAATAAAAGCACGAGAAAGAGGGTAGCGATACCAAACGCGACGCTAACAACCGGCAATGTGAAAGTGCTAAAAAAAGGAATTTGCCAATGAAAAAATAAGACAAGCACCGCTCCGACGGAAGCACCGGACGATACCCCAAGCGTGTACGGGTCAGCCAACGGATTTTTCAGCAACCCTTGAAAAGCTGCGCCAGCAAGCGAAAGTGCTGCCCCGACAAAAAAGGCAAGGACGACGCGCGGCAAGCGAATCGCTAACACGATTTGCACAAGGTTGTCTGGAATAGGATGTTTACTTGCTATCCCTATTTGCGCCAAAAAAATCTCGATAATAGTAGAAAAGGGAATCGATAGAGCGCCTATCGATATCCCTAATAACATCGTCATACTCGCTATAAATATTGCAATCGCATAAACTGCCGCATTACTTAAAGACGTCCGGATAAATGACTTTCGCAAGTTCCTCTACTCCTTCGACAAGTCGTGGGCCTGGGCGCGATACTAAGTCGGAGTTGACGTCATATACCCGTTTGTTTTTAATCGCCGGAACGTCTTTCCAAGCTGGACGCGCCAATACTTGGTTCACCGCATCTTTCACATAGTAGCCGTATGTCGTAATAATGACGTCTGGGTTTAACGCAACGGCTTTTTCTTCCGTGAACATTGGCCAGCCTTCTTGGTCACCGGCTACGTTTTTCGCTTGGATGGCTTGCAACATATCGTCAATAAATGTTCCTTTTCCAGCTGTGTAGATTTCTGGGGCTGGCGATACTTCTACCCATACGTTCACCGGTTGTTTTACGTTTTTCGCTTTTTCTTTTATTTCCTCTAACTTTGTTTTCATATGATGAACGATTTCGTTCGCTTTTTCCGTCGTGCCAGTCGCTTTGCCAATGAGTTCGATCGAATGGTATACGTCATCAAACGATTTTGCATCATTGACCACAAGTACTGTAATCCCTGCGTCTTTTAGCTGTTTGAGCCCATCTTTTGAATTATGCGCGCTCGACGCATGGGCAAGCACTAAGTCTGGCTTCAAAGAAATAATTTTTTCGACGTTAAATTCCATGCCGCCGATTTTTTCTTTGTTTTTCACATCTTCTGGATAGTTGTCAAAATCGCTCACGCCGACAATTTTCTCCCCTAATCCTAGCGCATACGCGATTTCTGTATTGCTCGGAATGAGGGAGACAATTTTTTTCGGCTCGGCTTTAATCGTCACGTCTTCGCCAACACCGTCTTTGACGGTAACTGGAAATGCGGCTTTCGTTTCTTGTGTTGCGTTTGATTCACTCGGTTTGCTTGTGTCGTTGCTGCACGCCGCAATCAAGCCGAACGTTAGCATAAACACAAGCAAAAGGGCATAATGCTTCCACTGCTTCATCTTTTCTCCTCCTAGTATGTATAAAATGAAAAACGCTCACCTCGGACGAAGTGAGCGGGAAACGACATCATGCGGACATACTACATTGCCGTTTCGCCATCTCACTCCCCGAAGATAGGAAACTGACGCAAAAAAGGCAGGTCTACTGACTCATGCTTCCTCCTACTTTGAACCTTCCCGTACGAATCGTACAGTGGTTATTTCATTTCGTCTGCATTTACAGTTGCGGGGACAGTTCTGGACTTGCACCAGATTCCCTATTAAGTCTTCCGACACCTTTTTTGCCTTGTATGCAATTGAATTTTTCGAACAATTATAATATTAAAGGAAGATGCTTTGTTTGGCAATCATTTATTTGCAGCAGACGAACAATGACAGCATCGTTCTTCATCTGCATTCGCGCCCGTTTTCTCTCCCCCAATGCGCAAAATAAAATGCGACAAAAGCGAAGAACAATGTTATCTTCCCATCATTCTTTATATGAAAACATCCCTCTGAACGATTGTATAAAATTAAAAAAAGGAGAATTTATAAAAAAATGCAGTTAGTTTGTATAATAGTTTATACTGGTACTGTTACTTACTCAGAAGGTATTATTATCCATTAACTTTCAGTGATTTCATTTCCTCAATTACTGTATCTTCATAGGCACGCTTTTTACCATTAATTATGTCTTGAACTTTGACAGGTTGTCCTATCGTTGCTGATTCAAGCGCAGCAAATACAACTCCTAACGCTTCTAGACCTCTCTCAGCACTTGAAATAGGTATCTTATTTTCAGCAATTGCTTCCCATAATTCCACAAAGGAATGGGCAAACGGGTGTTCAACAATATCTGAGGCATAACGTTCTATTAATTCTGTCATCAGAATCTTTTTTCCATTCTCAAGAGTGACATGTTGCCCTGGGCGTAAGCATCCTTTATTCCCATAAATCCATACGCCACCAGTTCTTTCACCATGAGCCGATGTTGCACACATCCAATGTCCAAGTCCACCATTTTTAAACTTGAACACTGTAACTGCCGTATCCTCTCCAGTAGGACTGATCGTCACATTCCCATCACTCAATTCTTTTTCAAAAATTTCCGTATAGGCAAACACCTCATCAATTGGGCCATTGATTTCAGTAAAGAAATGAGTTCGATGAACACCATGATCATTGATCCACCCTGCACCAGCTTCTCCTTTCATATGCCGCCACGGTGTACCAGCAAAAAATCCCCTATTTAATGTGACAGTTGCATAATCCATAACTAAATATACAGACCCTATCACACCTTCCTTTACCGCTCTTGCTATTGCAACATTTTCCGCCCCTAATACACTTGGTTCACATAACGTTAACACTCGATTATACTTCTTCGCATCAGCAATTATTTTTCGACCAAAAGAAGGAGAAATCGCTAACGGCTTTTGCATTTGCACGTGCACCCCTGCAGCAAAGCAATCTTCTGCCACTATATGATGCAAGTTGTGATTAATCAAAACGGAAACGGCATTTAATCGCTCTTTCTCCAACATCACACGATAATCCGTATATACAGTAGGACGTTTACCTAACCGTTTTTCCACTTCTAAAGCAAAATTCTCTGCTTTTTCCTGCTGAATGTCACAAACCGCTGACAACTCAAATGTTTCTAACTTTTTTTTCTTTAATTCTTCTAACCCTTCAACATGTGCAATCGAAATACCCCCGCAACCGATAAAACCTAATTTCATTGAAGTTCTCTCCTTTTTAACACGAGTGTTGATTATCATTATTTTACCGTAATAATATGGCAATATGACTATATAACTAGTTAAAACGAGGGAGTGAACCAAGCTTTTCCATACCCTAACAAAAACATCAGTGGGCAAATGAATTTGCTCGTAAAGCGTTTATCGTTTAGAAAGGGCATGCACATGGTATACCCAGTCGGCAAGCGAGTTTAGTCGACCTCGGCAAAAAGCCATAAATATGACAATATTAATTGGTTAATAAACACTCCTTCCTTTTAACGTTTGTTTCCCTATTCAAATTCGTTTTTCTTTATATTCAGAGCTTGATTAAACGTTACTTGAGACAAGTAGTAAACTATAGTTGCAAACGGAGTTCCAATGATAAAAACAGAAGCTGGGTAGGTGTATAAAAGCACACCACCGATACCTCCTACGATTAATAAAATAAGTGTGATGAGTGGGTTCATGAGTGAAAAGAAAAAGGCATTTCTAATTACTATTTTCCAACTTAAGTCAAAATGAACCATAATAGGAAAAATATAGATTGAGATAGTACTAAACAAAACAATGCCAATTACCCATACAACATAAAGAATCAATTGGAAAACAGACGTTTCTGGATTGATGTACACATAATCAAAGAATAAGAAGACGGCAAATGCGCTCCATAAAATCGATATGATAAAGCTTTGCTTGAAATTCTCCTTAAACATCTTAAAAAAACTTTTAAAAATACCTTCTGATTCCTTTTTTAATATTCGTTTACGGACAACACCGAACATCGCCGCTGTTGCGGGGAAAAAGGTGATTAAAGGGAGAGAAGCAATCACCCATAATAAATTTAAAAGAAATAAATCTACAATGATATTTAAAGTTTGAAATAGTCTGTTGTTTAAATCGTTCATGCTAAATCCCCCATCACCTTTTTAAGACTATTTACTCCATATTGATTTTAACATATATAGTTCTAAAGAATTTAATTTAACTTTGCCACCTTTTGCATACAGTTCGATTTGATTGCTTTCAGGGCTTGGGAAGATTAGATCTGTAATGACTAATTCCCCCTCATTTCCAAATACTTCTACTGATGACCAATCAACAAAAATATGAAATTTGACTTTGTTATCTTGCGGAACCAAATTTCCATTATGTACTCCAACAAATGACTCATGGAAACTAGAATCTCCTGATTTTGTACGATCAATAAACATCTCTCGCTTTTCTGTATCATATCCAATAATTGTTTCTTCATAGGCCGATTTGCAAACTTTAAATCCGAATACAGTTGCTGTATCCAGTTCAAATTCTGCGATAATTTCAAGTTGATTCCCCAACTCATTCGATAATATATTTTCGTTAGGTGTGATGATTTCACTATTTAAAAAAATCGCTTTATCACGAATAACCTGCAATTCTTTGACTGGAGTTTGAACGAGACGAATACCGTCTTTCGTAGTTTTCAATGAAAGTACTCTTGGAATCGTCATCGCGCCACGCCATTCTTTCGTTGGGATAACATTGGCATATTTCCAGTTACTCATCCACCCGACATAAATTCTTCTTCCATCTTCCTGGGGGATATCTGACCAAGATACCCCTGCATAATTATCACGACCTTTATCTACCCATAACGTTTCTTCAGGTGCATACTCATTAGTAAATGTTTTTCCATCAAAGCTTCCAATAAAATATTGCGTACGTGATCCTTCTTCGTATGCTGGATTGTCACCTATACTAACAAATAATACCCATTTTTTATGATTTGGATTACCATCCACAGCTAGCTCAAATAAGTCAGGACACTCCCATACTCCTTGGTGTGAGCCTTGATTTTCTCCGAACTCACTAGCAAAATCCCAGTCTTTTAAGTTTGGAGAGGTATATAACCTTACTGTTTGACCTGCTGCTAAAACCATCACCCATTGATTCGTTTCTTTATGCCAGAACACTTTTGGATCCCTAAAATCAGTGATACTTTCATCAGTGAGAACGGGGTTCCCTTCATACTTTTCCCAAGTACGCCCATTGTCTTTACTATAAGCAAGACTCTGTCTTTGTCTCGGGCTGTCTGAATTAGGGTACGTGTCTGCATGAGTAAAAATTGCTACTAATCCCGACTTTCCATCAAAAAAACCACTAGTATCATTCCAATCTACGACTGCACTTCCTGAAAAAATCATCCCATGCTCGTCTGGCGCCAATGCTATTGGAAGTTGTTCCCAGTGGATAAGATCCTTACTTACTGCGTGTCCCCAATGCATAGGACCCCATGTTATTCCGTTGGGATGATATTGATAAAAAAGGTGATATTCACCATTGTAATATACCATTCCATTAGGATCATTCATCCATTGCCTCTCTGGGGAGAAGTGAAACTGCGGACGATAATTTTCTGTATAATAAGATTGTTTAACCCCAATGTTCTTCATCTCTCTGCTCATCCTTTCGCATTTACTATGTCTATTCTTTATTTAATAATCGTTCCACTTGTTCCATTGTTGGCATACTTGGAATTCCGCCTTTTTCCTCTGTAGCAAGCGCCCCTAATGCATTAGCAAATGTAACGATTCCTACTAAATCAGGAGTAGTTAGTTCATGTAACGGTTTATTTGTTTCAAGAAGTTTATATAAGACACCACCTAGAAAAGCATCCCCTGCTCCCGTCGTATCTATTGCTTTCACCCTAAATCCTTCTTTGCTACCATGGTCTTTTTTCGAGCGATAAAAACAGCCTTTTGATCCTAACGTTACAAAGATTAGAGAAGTATCGTATTGTGCATGTAACACTTCTGTTCCTTTTACGACATCACTATACCCCGTTAAAAATTCAAGCTCTTCCTCTGACAGTTTAACGATGTCCGCATATTCCAGTCCTTTCAACATCATTTCCTTTGCATCATCTAGAGATTCCCATAAAGGAATACGTAAATTCGGATCATAGGAGATGATTTTCTTATGTTTTTTAGCATACAGTAGCGCTGTGAAAGTTGCTGTAGCTGCAGGATCATTTGTTAAAGACAAAGAACCGAAATGAAAGATGCGCGATTGTTTTATCAATTCTTCGTTGATTTCATCTCTATCAAGCATAATATCAGCACCCGGATTTCGATAAAAACTAAAAGAACGATCACCGTTTTCATCTAGGTGCACAAAAGCCAAAGTTGTATTTACATGATCTGAGAATAATAGGTTACTTGTATCAATGTTATGTTCTTGTAAAACACTCCTTAGAAAGTGACCGAATTGATCATTGCCCACTTTACCAATGAAGGCCGTTTTCTTATCTAGTTTTGAAAGGGCAACAAGAACATTTGCTGGCGCTCCTCCAGGATTTGTTTCAAATAAAATATTCCCTTTATCAGAGTGGTCTGATGGAGTAAAATCGATTAATAATTCCCCTAATGCTGTTACATCATACATACACATCGCCTCTTCTTTTTTCTACATTGATGCTCCTATATAGAGAATAAAAGCGAAGCCAGACCGTATTCTTGTCTGGCTTTAGATGGTTTTTAACGGATTACTTTTTTCCATTAAATTTGTCTAAATCTTTTTGGTAAATTTTCATTAATTCATCTAGTCCCATGGCTTTTAGTTGAGCAACATAGTCATCCCACTCTTCTTCAATTCCACCCTCAATCAGCCATTTCGCCTCTTTTTGTTTTACAAACTCTTTAATCTCCGGCTCGATCGAATTGATTTTATCTAAATCTTCAGGACTAAAGAAGATGAATGGATAATTTTCTTTTACCATATATGGTCTATAGTATTTATCAAGGATTTGCAATCGTTCTTTTGCTCGCGGCTCCATGTCAACAACTTTACCAAAGTACTCCCGCAACACAACGAACGGACCACCTGGAGCGACTTTTTGACGATATTCCCCCATTGCCACTCCTTTCGGAAGCTCTTTATTTACCAACATCCCGTTTTTGTCTTCTTCATAAATTTCCCCGATCGGTCCCCAATTGATTTGCGCTGACATTTTTGGCTCATATAATTGATCAACCCAACGCATTGTAATTTCAGGATGCTTGTTCGCTGATGTAATCACAAACGCATCTCTTCCATATTCAGAATAATTGGAACGACCGATAATAATTTTTCCATCCTTTCCTTTTAGCGGAGGTAAAACAGCATAATCCTTCACACGATCTGTCCCCACTACTTCTGTGTTCTCCCACCAGATAAAAGAGCCAAGAGTCGGATCCTTTGTTTTCCCTTTTGCAAATAAATCTTCCACTTTTTGTGTGACAACTTCTGGATCAATTAAACCCTCTTTCACCCATCCGTGAAAATACTTAATTGCTTCTTTAAATTCCGGTTGAACGGCCGCAAAGAGAACTTTTCCATCTCTTACAACCCGGTAATCTCCTCCTGAAGAAACAGGTAGTCCAAACAAACCTATTAAGTCACCTTCGTTTCCACACCAGCCATTAAACCAAAAAGTAAGTGGGATTTCATCTTTTTTTCCATTGCCATTTGGATCTCTTTCTTTGAAGGCTTTCAGAACATCGTGATATTCCTCAAGTGTAGTTGGCATTTTCAGTCCTAGCTTATCCAACCATGCTTTGTTAATGAACATAATGTTTGGCATTCCTATTAAATCCATTTCTTCAGCCCGAGGCAGAGAGTAAATGTGACCGTCCGGTGCTGTAACAATTTTCTTTAACTCAGGTCTTTGCTCAAATATTTTCTTCAAATTCGGAGCATACTTGTCTATTAAATCCTCCAAAGGGATAATTGTTCCATTTTGTCCATATTTGATGAGATCATAGTCAGAGAAGCCGGATGCATAAAACGCATCTGGAAGGTCGCCACTTGCAAGCATCAAATTCTTCTTTTCTTGGTATCCATCACCTGGAATATTCGTCCATTTAATTTTTACGTTTGTAGCTTTTTCAAGACGTTTAAAAATAGTCATTTCAGAATAGTCAGGCGCAAGAGGAGATTTAGGTGAAACAAATTTCAAAGTAACTTGTTTATCAACGATTGGTAACCCTGTTTTGTGAAATCCAACATCCTCTTCTTTTTTCTCGTTATTCGACACCTTCTGTGCATCGGTACATCCCGCTAATGCGATAGAAACCCCCAACCCTAAAGCCAAGAACGTTGACACTTTCTTTTTGACGCTTTTCTTTATTGATTGGATCATTTACGTTTACCTCCTCACTATTTTACTAATACCCCTTTTTTGTAAACCGATAAATCAAGTGCCACTTTCAGCAAAGAACCAAAATGTAAAAATTAGTAAAAATATAGAATAACCACCCCCTTATATACAATTTGGAACTTTCAGGTTTTTTGTCTTTTATCAAGCAATCGTTATTTTTCATCAACCATAAGTTAAACCTTCTAGTTGTATTTATATAGATATCAACCTTTTATCCCTCCGATCATAACACCTTTGACAAAATATTTTTGTACAAATGGATATGCAATGAGTAAAGGGATGGAAGCTACAATAATCACACCATATTTAATCAATTCTGAAACCCTTTGCTTTGCTGCTAACGAATCCAAATCACCTATCATCTGTGTTGAAGCTTCGTTTTGGATTAAAATGTTTCGCAAAATTAGCTGTAACGGATATAACTTTTCATTATTCAAATAGATCAGTGCATCGAAATATGAGTTCCAATGCCCTACTGCATAAAACAAGACCATAACAGCGACAATCGGTTTCGATAAAGGTAATACAATCTTCCAGAAAAATTTTGCATCAGAACAACCATCGATTTTAGCTGATTCTAGCAATTCATTAGGGATCGTCGTTTCAAAATATGTTTTTGCGACAATTAGGTTCCAAACAGCTACAGCTTTCGGTAGAATCAAAGCCCACATAGTATTTAGTAAACCTAAATTTTTTACTATTAAATAAGTAGGAATTAATCCGCCAGAGAAAAACATTGTAAATAGAAAGAAGGACATAATGATGCGTTTTCCATACAAATCTTTACGAGATAAAGCATAAGCAGCAGTCAGGGTGCAAGATATATTAACCAACGTACCTACCAACGTATAGATTATTGAGTTTTTATATCCTATCCAGATTTTAGGATCATTAAAAATTCGTTTATACCCTTCAAATGTAACTTCTTTAGGCAAAAACCACACTTTGCCTTGGTGAATCATATTTGGATCACTAATTGAAGCAATAATAATAAAGTACAATGGGTAAATGACCAAAATTAATATAACAGCTATTAAAACATAGTTGATAATATCGAATATTTTGTCTTCTTTAGATCTTCTTGTTATTTTAGTTTTTTCAAAAGATAATACATTCACGCTTTCCCCCTCCTTTCATTTACCATAACCCCTGTCCAGAAATCTTTTTTGCAAACTTATTGACTGCTATCAATAAGATGAGATTAATCACTGCATTAAATAACCCTACTGCCGCCGAAAAGCTATATTGTGCTTGCTGTAATCCCATTTTATATACATAGGTCGGAATAACTTCTGCTGACGGTTGATTTAGCGGAGTTTGTAATAAGTATGCTTTTTCAAAGCCAACGTTCATAATATTACCCACTGACAAAATTAGTACAATTACAGCAGTAGGCATAATTGCCGGGATGTCTACATGTAAAATTCGTTGCCATTTGTTTGCCCCATCGACAACTGCCGCTTCATGCAGTTCTGGATTCACTCCTGCAAGTGCTGCTAAGTAGATGATGGCTGCCCATCCTGTTTCTTGCCATACACCTGATGCAACGTATAGTGGTTTAAACCATTCCGGTTTAGCCATAAATGAGATAGGTTCACCTCCAAAAATCATAATAATGTTGTTGACAAGTCCGTTGTTTGAAAAGAATACATAAATCATCCCAGCTAAGACAACAACCGAAATAAAATGTGGTGCGTAAACGACAGTTTGGACAAATCGCTTATATTTTTCGCTTCTAATCTGATTCAGCATGAGTGCTAATAAAATTGGGAGAGGGAATCCAACGATTAATTGCAAAACACTTAACCCTAAGGTATTTTTAATAAGTCTCCAAAATTGGTACGAATCAAAAAATCTCTCAAAATGCTTAAATCCAACCCAAGGACTGGATATAATTCCTTTTGTTGCGACAAAATCTTTAAATGCGATTAGCACCCCATACATAGGTAAATAATGAAAAATAATAAAATAAATAATTGTTGGTAAAATAAACAAATAAAGTTGATAATTTTGTAAAATTTTCTTTGTATAGGTATATTTCCTAAGCACAACAGGAGAAACTATTTCCGTATTATCCTTTACTGACACCTTCATCTTTTTTCGCGCCTCCTTCATATTGATTAACGTTTCGATCCTACAAAAATATCCATGGACAAATTTTACTTATAACCCTTGATGTAAATTACTCTTTCCCATAATGGATTGTAACCGCAAACAGTTTAGATAGAGGTTCTTTTTAAGTGATGTTTCTACATTTTCAAAAATACAGTTTTTTCTGTGAAAATAAAGGGTTCATGAACGGTTATTTTCATTCTTGGGTGGCGAGAAAAACTTCCTCATGGGTGTTTTATTAACAAAAATATACTTAATTACCATATAAATCGATTTCTAAACCCTTTAAAAAAATAACTATAAATAAAATACCTAAGAAATCGACATCCTCAACAATCTATGCAGACTCTCTTTTTATTAATCGAATGGATAAATTAACAGATTTGATACTGCTAAAGTCCTTCTCCCCTTTAAGAACCTGAACCATACATTCAATCGATGTTTTTGCAATATCATCAATCGGTTGATATATGGTAGTTAAACTTGGTTGTATGATTTTCGCAATTGGGTTATCATCGAAACCAACAACGGCCAACTCTTCTGGAACTTTAACTCCATTTTTATTTGCTTCTGAAATAATTCCAACAGCTACCTCATCACTTCCAGTAAATACTGCAGTTGGCCGTTCATGTAGGCCCAGTAGCTGGTAGAAAATCTCTCTGCCACTCTCAATATCAAAAGCATTATTCATTACAAAGGATTCATCAAAAGGTATCTCGAATTCTTGGAATGCTCTTAAAAACCCTTTTTTTCTTTCTAACCCTGATCGACTATCATCGCCGCTAATACAAAAAGCAATTCGTTTGTGCCCCTGTTTTATCAAATATTGTGCAGCAATATATCCTCCATATTCATGGTCAATTTTTATGCTTGGAATATCAGCCTCTTCATCTAAAAAAGACTCGTTGCACATAAGAACTGGACCATATTGCAAGTAGTTTTTTATTTTTTTCCATGAATTTCTCACTGACGCCATAACAACCCCATCAACTTGGCGAGTCTTTAATAAGTCTAAAAAACTAAGTTCATCCTTTTCAATGTTGCGCGATTGGCAGATTAATAGTTTGTATCCTAACTTTTCCGCTTCAATTCCCATCGTTTGTACTAATCTACTGAAGAATGTGTTTGAAATAAGTGGAACAATAACGGCAATTGTTTTTGTTTGTTTAGTTCGCAAGTTTCTTGCAGAAACATTAGGAATAAACCCTAATTCATCCATTGCCTTCAATACTTTCTTGCGAATCTCCTCATTTACTGTAGGTACATTGTTAATAACTCTTGAAACACTCGCTCTTGATACACCAGCTAATTTTGCCACATCAGAAATCGTTTTCAAAACTATATCTTCCTCTCCAAGTTGCATCTTCTTATCCGAGAAATCGATTTCTTGAACCAATTATATGATATAAGTCATTCGGTTTCAATAAGTAAAGGAAAAATATTTTGAATTTTTTTTGAATGTACGAATAAGTAATTATTTTCATAAATAAGTGTCTGAATCCTTGACGACTAGTGCTGGTTGATTCGTTTCATACTATGTATACAAATAAATAAGAGTCTTTGACAAAGTAATTGCTTCCATCCATTAGCTTACAATGACTCAAGAGTCGAAAAAGAGACAAAAAGACAGGGAGTGGTGTATATAATGAACGAACGTTCGTTTCTACTTCAATCCTATGTACCTTGAAGATATTGAGTGTGTAGACTGACTCCTACTTTATTTCGAGTCGGAGTTGTCGGGGGCATCCAGATCAAAAGTCACCCACGACGTATCCTTCCTCGTCAAATACGAACTCAACATGGTTTTTTGTTGACATAACAAACGAAGTGTCTCCTCCCACACAATCGTCGAAACGCTTGATATGTTGTCTAGTTGATCGAGCCATTTACATAGGGGTAGAACCTAACAGCTAATGTCAAATCGTAACGATGCGTCTAGATATATCAAAGCAGGTTCTTCCTTGAGTTAATAAACTAATGAATGAAGCGAATGACATCGATATGAGAAATTCGTGCATCGCTCAACACATGAGACAAGCCGAGTTTGTTTAAGCGCCGGTTCAATTTAGTTTGATGGAGCAAATATCCAACAATCGTTACACTAACACTTATCTTGATAGCGATCTGTTAATGCCATTCGAATGGTATAGGACTTCTTTATCTTACTTTCCTATTTGTTGAAGATCAAACAAATTTTTAAAGCCTATCATAATCAACGGTTCAACCGAATTATAAAAACGGTTTTGTGACGAATTCAGGTAAAAGGTAAGTTTTAATCCCCTATCCCTTCAATCTCATATTTCTCAATTTTTGTATAAATATGAGATGCTTTTTGAATATCACCGAATGAAAATGTTTTATTTATCAAATAAGGAATAAATTAACTTATTAAATATAGTTTTAATGTTAATTAAATCAATAATATTCATTCGCTATAAATTATTTTCGAACTTTTATTCAGGGTGCGAGATGTAAATTCAATGATTGTTTAAATTAAGAAAAACAATCGCTAACAGAAAATAACTTTATTTTATTCATGACACATCCTTTTTATGGAACGAAATAGTATAATACTAAAAAACAGGAGGTGATCGTGTGGGCTGGATCGTGCTCATTGGGAGTCTGCTTGCTTTTGGCTTTTTGATCGATCGAATCGCGAAAAAACGCAACATCCAAATGAATCCAAAAGAAGGGGCAAAAAACGCCACCGACGCAGAACGAATTTACGTCGAAACGTATTTGCATCAACAACGAGAAACGAATGGTCATCCTTATGTGTAAAGCGTTCAAGGCTGTCTAATCGGCAATGTGATGACCATTAGACAGCCGCCTTCATTTAGGAATGATTGCTTTGCGGCAGCGTAAACGTAAACGTCGTGCCTTCGCCGAGTTTGCTATGGACGGTGATTGTGCCTTTATGTGCTTCGACAATGTTTTTCGCAATCGCAAGCCCAAGCCCTGTTCCCGAACGGCCCCGCGTCCGCGCTTTATCTGCCTTATAAAAGCGCTCAAAAACAAACGGCAAATCGTCTTCTGGAATGCCTGAGCCGGAATCTTGTACATGGATAACAACCGTTTCCCCGCTTCGTTCCACCATCACTTTCACCGACCCGTGCTCGTCCGTATGGCGCAGTGCGTTGTCAATTAAATTCGTCAACACTTGCTCGATGCGGTCTGGGTCGATGACGACTTCCGCTTCGCTGCGAAACTCCGCTGCTAAATCGACACCCTTTTCTTTTGCCAAGCCTTGAAATTTGCGAATGACGCGTTCGATATATGGACGAAGTTCTACTTTTTCTAAATTTAACGTAATGTGCCCTGCTTCCATGCGCGCCAAATCTAGCAAATCGTTCACAAGCCGCCCCATGCGCAGCGACTCGTCATAAATGACTTTCGCCATCTCTTTTTTCTCTTCATCGGTTGCCGCAATATCGTCAATAATCGCTTCGCTATACCCTTGTAACATCGCAATCGGCGTGCGCAGCTCATGCGATACGTTCGCGACGAAATCTTTGCGCAATTTATCTAGTCTTCGTTCTTCCGTCATATCGCGCAACACCGCTACTGCCCCACGCACCGTCGTTTGGCTGTAAAGGGGCGTCATTAAAATGACCCACGTCCGTCCTTGCAACGTCAGCTCCATCGACTGCCCTTTCTCTTCATTCACGACACGCGAAAACAAGTCGGTCACTTGCGGCGGCAACGCTTCCATCGCTTCACGTTCATTTCCTTGCTCAAAATACCATGCTTGCAAAAACCGTTCCGCCGGCGGATTCGTAATTAAAATTTCCCCGTCTCTATTAAACGTAATGACCCCGTCCGCCATGCTGCTTAAAATGCTCGCCAATTGCTCTTTTTCTTGGTTAAGTGCATTCATGTTAAACTGGAGGCGCCGCCCCATTTGGTTAAACGCCATCGCCAATTCGCCGATTTCATCATGGGTTAAAATCGGCACTTTCGTATCGAATTTGCCGCGTGCCACTTCAAACGCAGCTTGCCGCATTTTCCGTAGCGGCGCTGTAATGCGCGTCGATAAGAAAAAGGCAAATATCGTCGTCAACACAATCGCAATAAACGCCGCCAAAAAAATAAACTTTGTCGTCTGCTGCGTCGTATCCTCTACCGCTTTTAGCGATTGAAAAACAAACACCGCCCCTTGTTTGCCACTCGCCGTTTCGAGCGGCACGCCAACAATAAGCCATTGGCTAGAGCCGTCGGATGTCTGCATTGTTGGCAAATACATTTTCTTTTTCACTTGCTTTGTAAACGCTTGTTTTAATACATCATCGGATTCAATAAGCGAAAGCGGGACATCTTGCTGCTTTGAATGCGACGGCAAATACCAATAATGGGTTTTATCAAACATAATCATCGCTTTTGTGGAGTCCCCGACAAGCGACGACGCAATCGAGCGGGCAAGCGCCTCATCTTGCCGCTCGTGCATCACGTCCGCCACTTTCACCGCCAGCTGGGTCAATTCTTTTTCCGCCTCTTGGACGTGGTACGTTTCGAAAAATTTAAGAAGCAACATCGTCAATACAATTAACACGCATGACACAAGCAATAAAATCGTCGCCCATAGTTTTCCAACGACGCTTCGCCAAAATTGCATCATTCGCTCACAACCTCAAACTTATAGCCGACTCCCCAAACAGTAACAATCATTCTCGCCGCCGTTGGCGACACTTTATTTAACTTTTCACGCAACCGTTTAATGTGCGTATCGACCGTCCGCAAATCGCCAAAAAATTCATAATGCCATACTTCTTTCAACAACTGCTCGCGGTCGAACACTTTATCCGGCGATTTTGCTAAAAAGAGAAGCAACTCATACTCTTTTGGTGTTAAACTTACTTCTTTTCCGTCCGCCGTCACCCGATGCGCATCGTTGTCAATTGTTAAATGCGGGAAAACGAGCACATCTTTTGCGGTTGTGTCCGCTTGAACGTACGTCGCATTCGCCGCACGGCGCAACAACGCTTTCACGCGCAGCACGACTTCGCGCGGGCTGAACGGCTTGACGATATAGTCGTCTGTTCCTGCTTCAAACCCTTGTACGCGGTTTGCTTCCTCTCCTTTTGCCGTTAACATAATAATCGGCGTTGCTTTCTTTTCACGAATTTCTTTGCATACTTCGACGCCGTCTTTGCCTGGAAGCATTAAATCAAGCAAAATAAGGTCGTACTCATTTTCGAGCGCTTTTTTAAGCGCGATGTCGCCTGTTTCGGCTTCATCAATAACATACTCTTCGCGCTCTAAATACATTTTTAATAAGCGACGAATGCGTTCTTCGTCATCAACAACTAAAATTTTCACTTGTTTATCCATATGAACATCCTCCCTCGTTCACTATTTTACAAAAATAGAAAGCGTTTATCTATACATATTACCGAAATAACAGTAAAAAGCATAGAAAAGAGGACATCTCCATGAGACATCCCCTTTAAGACCCTGCATACGAGTGCAAGCCAGCAATGACAAGGTTGACCGCGACAAGGTTAAACATAATAATCGCAAAGCCAATGACGGCAAGCCATGCCGATTTCTCCCCGTGCCATCCGCGCGATAAGCGGAGGTGTAAAAAAGCTGCGTAAAAGAGCCACGTAATAAGCGCCCATACTTCTTTCGGATCCCATCCCCAAAAACGCGTCCACGCAATTTGTGCCCAAATCATTGCGAAAATAAGCGCCCCGAGCGTAAACACAGGAAAACCAATCGCTACCGCTCGATAACTAATTTCGTCCGTTAAATCTAAGTTGACGTTTTTCACAAACGGCTGAATCGCAGCAGCGACCCGCTTTCGCAACACAAGACGCAACAATACGTAAAGCACTGCACCGCCAAACAACGACCAAATGACCGTGTTTAATTTTTTCGCATTAATCACTGCTGGCATTTCCACAAGCGGCTGTAGGCGGTCTTTGCTTTCTTTTTCTAACGTTCCTTTATGCGGCCCAACAAGCGCTGGCAGTTCATAAATCGCTTCTGTTTTCTTCCCGTTTTTATCGATCCATTGAAACTTCGCTTCGTAATCCGCAATGGCAAATGCGCTTGAAACGCCGACAAAGCCGAGCGTCGTAATTAAACAAAACAGCACGAACTCCAACCAAAACGTGCGCTTGCTCGGTTTTGACTGGTCAACGACGCGAATTAAATAAATAAGCCCTGCCGCAAAACTGACTGCTAAAATTGCTTCCCCTGCCGCTGCCGTCGTGACGTGAATTTTTAACCAATCGCTTTGCAATGCTGGAATCAGTGGGGTAATTTCCCGCGGAAACATGCTCGCATAAGCGATAACAAGAAGCGCGACCGGCAACGTAAATACACCGAGAATGGCAGTTTTATAAATAAAATAAATGATGATAAACGCCGCAACGAGCATCATGCCAAAAAAGGTTGTAAACTCAAATAAGTTACTGACAGGCGCATGCCCTGCCGCCATCCAGCGGGTAATGAAGTACCCTAGCTGCGAAATAAACCCGACAATCGTAATTACAATTCCAATCGTCGCCCAGCGTGTTGTTTTCCTTCCCTCTTTTTTATCGCGAATCGTCCCGCCGAAAAAGAACGTTCCGATTAAATAAAGAACGAATGCGATATAGAGCAATGTACTGCTAAGCTGTACCATGCTCGTCCCCCCCTTGTGCTTTCTTTGCAATTTCCGCTTGATCGATCGGCATCGTTATGCCTGTTCCATCAATGACCGCTTGAATTTCCCGTTTAAGCCCAAACCAGTTTTTATTCGTATGTGCAGCGAGCCATACTTCCCCGTTCGTCTGCTTCAGCCAAATGCGGCGATGGTTCCAATACATTCCTTGGATAAGCCCAATCATAAAAACCGCTCCGCCAATTCCTAACACCCATAGCGTAAAATCGCGGCGTACCGTTAGGGCAGAGACGTTGCGCGTGTCAATTCCGGCGAACGCCATTTTATATTTGTTGTTGCCAAACGGTTCAATCGTCTGGCGAATCGCGACAAAACTTACTTCTCCTTTTGGTTTATCCGGTGCATACATTTTAAAGACGAATGCTGGATTGTTCGGCACTCTCGATTTTGTGTTTGGGTTGCCATCGTCATCAAAATAAAAATCTGGGAAGTAGCTTAATAGCTCGACACGATAGCCGTTGCCTAAATCATAGCTCTCCTTCGGCTGTAACAAATCAACGGTAATCATGCCAAAAGACTTGCTCGTTTGTTTATCAATAAGCGCAAACGACATGCTTTTTAACTCATTCAACTTAAAATCCACTTGGTATAACGCATAATGGTCGTATTTTAGCGGCTCGTTGACGCGAATCTTATACTCTTTTATTTTTTTCAGTTTCGGCTCTTCGCCAGCAATCACCGGACCGACACGCTTATAAAGCACCGCTTTCGTTTCATATGTTTTTGCGACCATTCCGCTGCCAACACGGTCAATCGCTGCGTTAAATACAGCGTTTTCTTTTCCTTTTTGGTATGTTTCAAACGTGAATTTTTCATTTTTTAAAAAATATTCGCCGTTCGTTCCTGGGATTTCTTTCGTTTCTCCTTCGCGAATCCATAATACTTTATCGACGTACATTCCTGGCACGAAACGAAGCATCGCCCCGATTAAGAAAATAATAAGTCCGATATGGTTGACGTATGGGCCCCAACGCGAAAAGCGCCCTTTTTCCGCAAGAATGTTACCGTTTTCTTCGCGAATATGATAGCGCCGTTTGGCGAGCCGTTCTTTGATTGCTTCCAAAAGGCGAGCATCCTCTATCTTTGTCGCGCTAAATAACCGCTGGCGGCGCAAAAAGGCGTCATGGCGCGTCACTCCTTGATTGTTAAGCGCGCGATAGAGCGGAATGACCCGGTCTAAGCTACAAATCACAAGTGAAACGCCAATGAGCGCAATCAATAGCATGTACCACCATGAGCCGTATAAATTGTCAAAGCCGAGTTCGTAATACAATTTTCCCGCCCAGCCATATTCATCCTCATAATATTGCGCTGGTGTCACGTTCGGCGGCAAATACATTTTTTGCGGAAAAATCGTTCCGATCGCCGAGGCAATTAACGTAATGACAATGAGCCATACGCCTACTTTTACCGATGAAAAAAAATTCCAAATTTTATCAATTACTGTTTTGTTATATGTTTGCGAACGGCGGGCGCTTCCTTCGTAGCGCATGTCCAACAGTGGTTTTTCGACTTCTTCCAACGGTTTCCCGCACGCTTCGCAAAAAGCGGTACCATATGGGTTAACATGTCCACATTCACATTTTACTTGTTCCATTTGAAAAACTCCCTACGGTTTAATGCTTTCCATATATTGTTTCACTTTTTCTTCGGTCATCGTTCCCGTAATAATTGCTTGAATTTTGCCGTTTTTATCGATTAAAAACGTCGTCGGCAGCGGGTCGATTTCATAGGCGTTCATCACTTGGTCTTCGCGGTCAATGACGACTGGAAACGTCAAACCGAACCGGTCGACGAACTTTTGCACGCTTAACTTCGGCTCCCCTACGTTCACCGCTAACACTTCCACGCCTTGCTTTTTATACGCTTTATACTGTTCGTTAATAAATGGCATTTCCCGCTCGCACGGCTTACACCACGTCCCCCAGAAATTTAAAAAGACCCCTTTGCCGCGGTAATCCGACAGGCGATGTGTGTTCCCATTCAAATCGGTCAGTTCAAAATCTGGTGCGGTCGCTCCGACTTTAATCTCCGTTTTTTCGGTAAAAAAGTTCGCATAAATCGTATACCCAACAGCCGCTAACAAAAGCAATAAAACAACCGTCCGCATCACAAGTCGCTGTTTTTTCATCATCCAACTCTCCTGTAACGAAAATATACCATTTTTCATTATAGCAATATCCACTACACCCATAATGAAAACTATGTGAACATTATGTGACAAACACGAAAAGCGGAGGCAAGCGCTGCGAGCTGTAGCTAGACATGAAAAGCGAGGGCGGCTGTTTAGCCCCGACACGCTTTTCGTGTATTACACGCGCGCGTGTTCGCCAGATAGCGCAAGCGCCCGCAATTGTTTCACTTCGTGCGGCGTTAGCTCGCGGTAGTCACCAGGATTTAGTCCTTTTAAGTCAAGAAACGCATACCGTTCCCGCTTTAATTTCATTACTTGGCAGCCGATCGCTTCAAACATGCGGCGCACTTGACGGTTTCGCCCTTCATGAATTCGGATTTCGATAATCGCCGTTTTCTTTCGTTTATCAAGTGAAAGCATTTTCACTTTTGCCGGTGCGGTCATGCCGTCTTCGAGCATAATTCCTTTTTCCAGTTGCTTGAGCTGCTCTCTTCTTGGAATCCCTTTTACTTTTGCGACATACACTTTCTCAATTTCATAGCGCGGATGCATTAAAAGGTTCGCAAAGTCGCCATCGTTTGTCAAAAGCAACAGCCCCGACGTGTCGTAATCAAGCCGTCCAATCGGATAAATGCGCTGGCGCAACTCTTTGAAAAAGTCGGTCACTACTTTCCGCCCTTTGTCATCTTTCACGCTCGAAATGACGCCGCGCGGCTTATAAAGAAGATAATACACCGGTTCTTCTCTCTCCACCGGGATGCCGTCTACTTCAATTTTATCTTGCGGACCTACTTTCACGCCAAGTTCGGTCACGATGTTGCCGTTTACTTTCACTTTTCCTTGTAAAATGAGCTCTTCTGCCTTTCTTCTCGATGCAATGCCTGCATGGGCAATTACTTTTTGCAATCGTTCCATCATTTTCACCTCATCACCCATCTTACTCTTTTCGACAAAAAGATACAAGCATACAGCCTATTTTTATCATACAATCGTTTCTTTTCCAAACAAAAAAGCAACCGCCGCCGGTTGCTTACTTTCCAAACACAAACAAGACGATGAAAAAAGAAATAAGAAAGCTTAAAATGTCCGCTAATACCCCGACTTTTAACGCATCGCCCATTTTTTTTATGCCGACAGCACCAAAATAAACGGTTAAGACGTACAATGTCGTTTCGGTGCTCCCTTGAATCGTTGCGGCCAGTCGCCCGATAAAGGAATCTGGTCCGTATGTCGCAATCAAATCAGTCGTCATCCCTAAAGCAGCAGTGCCAGAAATCGTCCGAACGATGGCTAGAGGAACCACTTCCGGCGGCATCCCAATCGCCTCAGCTAACGGTTGAATTCCCCTCATCAAATAGTCAAGCGCACCGGACGCACGAAAAATCGACACCGACACAAGCATGCCAACTAAATACGGAATAATCGAAAAGGCGATGTGAATGCCTTCTTTTCCCCCTTCGACAAACGATTCATACGTCGGTACGCGCTTCCACGTCCCGTATAATAAAACAAACCCGATAATGGCTGGAATAAGCCAAAGCGAAATCCATTGCACAAACGCCATCATCACTTCCCACCTCGCGTCCGTTTCCAGTAATAATACCGGTCAATAAAAATCGCACCAATCGTCGCTAGCGAGGAAGCGATGAACGTTGTGCCAATAATTTCCCCTGGCGACGCCGAGCCGTACGTCATGCGAATCGAAATGACCGTTGCAGGAATAAGAGTAATTCCTGACGTATTCATCGCTAAAAACGTTACCATTGACCGGCTTGCCGTTTCGCGCTCTCCGTTTAGCTTTTTCAATTCTTCCATCGCTTTAATGCCGAGCGGGGTGGCCGCATTGCCAAGCCCGAACATATTCGCAACCATATTCGAAACGATGTAACCAAGCGCTGGATGATCTTTCGGCACTTCCGGAAACAGCCGCCGCACAAGCGGGGTAAATAAACGGGCAAGCTTCGCAAGCAATCCTGCATCTTCGGCAATTTTCATCAATCCAAGCCAAAATACTAAAATGCTAATCATCCCAATGCTAATTGTCACCGCTTCTTTTGCACTTTTAAAAACCGCTTCATTTACTTCTTCCATCGTGCCGTTGATCGCCGCAAAAACAATGCCGATAAGCGCCATGGCCGCCCAAATCAAATTAACCATCGTGCCCCACACCTAAAAAGAACACGAGTTTCCAAATGGAACCGTTCGTTTGTTTGCTTTGGCGCTTTTTATACAAAAGCGGGACTTCATCGACCGGTTGTCCATCTAAATATAGCACTGCTTTGCCAACAACGGTCGGAATAAGCGCTCGCTCTTCTTTCCATTGTTCTTTCGGCCGAAGAAGCTGAATGTGCACGCGCAATTTTTCCATTTCGTCTTTTGTGACGGGATATACTAAATCGCGGGATGCTTGCAGATGGTTTCGATAAAACTTGTCGTTTACACGTTGCCCGATTCGCTCTTTGCTCACTTTCGCAAGCACATAATGGTCAAATCCGTATTCGTACATGGAAATATGGTCGTTCCAATCATCAGGGGCGTTGAGCGTCACAGCGATTAATTGTAGACCGTCTTTTTCCGCACTCGTCACAAGCGTCCGCTTTGCCCGTTTCGTATAGCCTGTTTTGCCACCTGTACAATATTCGTACAAGTTCGTTAACAATTTGTTTTTATTGCGCCAGATCCGATCCCAATTTTCATCCGGATTCGGAGCACGGTATACTTTCGTACCGGAAATTTTGCGAAACGTTTTGTTATACATCGCATAGCGCATTAATAGCGCCATATCATACGCGGTTGAATAATGGTTTTCCGCATCGTCAAGCCCGTGTGGATTGGCAAAATGTGTGTTTCGCATCCCGATTTCGGCTGCTTTTTGATTCATTAAAAACACAAATCCTTCCACACTGCCGCCGACATGTTCCGCAATCGCCACAGCAGCATCGTTCCCTGAACGGAGCATAAGCCCATAGACGAGGTCGCGCAATTTAATTTTTTCCCCTTCTTTCAAATAGATGGAAGAACCTTCTGCTCGTACCGCGCGGGCGCTTACCGTCACTGTTTCATCTAGTTTCCCTGACTCAATCGCCAAAATGGCCGTCATAATTTTTGTAATGCTCGCAATGCGTCGCTTCGTATGGGCGTCTTTTTCAAACAATACTCGACCTGACGTCTGTTCCATTAAAATCGCGCTTTGCGCGCTGACGTCTTGCGCTTTCGTCCGCTGCGGAATGCATGAAAAAATCATTGCCAGCGCCACAATGCAAGCAAGCCATCGTTTCCTTTGCCGCATGTAACCCCATCCCTTTTGCCGTTTTGTACAAGTGTATGCAGCAAAAAAAGGGATATGCGTAAAAGAGGCTGACCCAAAAGTCCGCTAAAAAGCGGACTTTTGGGTCAGCCCCTTTTTTTGTTCTTTATTACATATTTCTACATTTTTCATGATTGTTGTTTGATATGATGATAATCAAAAAATAACGAGGAGGCTCAAAAATGTAGGCTGTAGATAGTGTTGGTAGAGTCACTTATCCATCTAACTTCACAAATAATCTATGGAGCGGACAAACGTTAAAAAGAGGGGACAAGAACGATTATGTGAAAACATTGCAGTCATGGCTTTATAAAGCAGGTTTCAATCCTGGGAGAATTGACGGGGTATACGGAGCCAATACAGAAAAAGCTGTGAAGGAATTTCAGAAGAAAGCGGGAATTACGGCAGACGGGATTGCAGGAAAGCAAACGTACCAAGCACTACAAAAATATGTTAGAACAGAAACAACAGCATCACAATCAAACTCATCGAACACCAATGACCAGTGGACAGGTCAGACACTTAGAGAAGGAAGTTATGGACAAGCTGTAAAAGATTTGCAGACTAAGCTTCAACGACTGGGATATAACGTTGGAACAATTGATGGTGTTTACGGTAAACAAACAACAGAAGCAGTGAGAAGTTTTCAAAAAGCAAACGGACTAGAAGTTGATGGGATAGCTGGTAAAATCACTTACAACGCTATTGAGCATACGTTGCAACAAACAAATTACTATGATAAAAAGACAGTGATTGAAAATAAGTATAAGGCATTGGAAAACAAGGTTCATTCTCAAGATTCTACGTGGGGAGAAGTGGTAAAATCTTTAAAAGAAATCGCTAAATTAGGTTTTGATTTTATCATAGGGGATGATATTAAAACTTTATTGGATCCTAGTGCTAATACAATTGATAAAGTTATCGCGGCTTTAAGTTTTATTCCGAGTGGTAAAGTAGTTAGCGGAGGTATTAGGCTAGGTAAAACAGGTGAAAAACTATTGTTAAAGCTGGACTTGCAATTTTTCAGTGAAATAAATTCTTTTGGGAAAATAATCGGGAAATATTCTGATCTTGAACAACTTGCTAAAAATACCAGTCCATCGGAATTGATTAAATATCTTGAAAAGCAAGGATGGAAAAAGGAGGTGCAACCCGGTGGTGGAAAAAGTGGTCCAGCCACTATATTTACAGATCCCGATACAGGAATGGTGGTACGTATTCATGCAAGCCCGAGGGAAGGAACATCTTACTTCAGAGTGCAAAACAAGTCAGGGAATTACCTTGACAAAAACGGTAACTTTCCTTCTAATGCTACTAGAAAAGAATTAAGAGATTTGACACATTTTTATTTTGGAAAGTAGGTGAATAAAATGATCATTGCCAACAACTATAAAGAAATCAAAGATCATTTTGATTTCACGGATAGTATCATAACGGATATGAAATGGAATAATCCGTTAGATTTATCTATCACGATTGACTATTATTGGGATACACAGGAGAATAGGGAGGAAAATAGAATATTAGCGTTGCATTTTAAGGATTGCTTGGATGTGGAGTACAAAATAAAAAATGCAATACTAGAAATTTCAAGGGATGATATCCATTTTGATAGCTTGTTTACTATCACTCGTTTCGAAAATGTAGAAGTAAATTCAAGCGGATTTCACTATTTTCATATCTATACCTTTGATTATAAAGAGCCGTTGTTAAAAATTATTTGTAAGCAAGTTCAGTTGGAAGAAGTATAGCGCTACTCGTCATGGATTTTAACAAAGAGATGAGGAAGATTAACAACGAAAAGGGGCTGACTCAAAAGCCCCTTTTTGATGAAATTTCACTGAAGTATGTGAAAGCGACCATCTCTGAAACCCTTTGTTTTACTGGGTTTTAGTGGTGATCTCTTTTGCCATGTTGCCCCAGACAGGAGTATTACCACTCTTTTGGGTCGGCACCTTTTCTTTAAAGTATAAAATTTTACGATTGTGGAGTGCTGTCTAACTTTAAGCGCCATCGGCTCGAGGCGTTTCCTCCTCGGTGGAGCTTGTGCAATCTTCGCGCTTTACGCTTTTCTTAAAACGGTTGCCACTGAAGGCGCCGCGCCTGCTCAAATCGTTGCTCCACATCACGCCAGTTAACCACGTTCCACCAGCTGTTAATGTAAGCAGCACGATCGTTTTTATATTGCAAATAATACGCATGTTCCCACACATCAAGAACAAGCAGTGGAATCGTATCCCATTGTGTCATGAGTTGATGTTTTTCTGTCTGTAAAATTTCTAACCGATGGGCGCGTGGCGACCAGACAAGAATCGCCCAGCCGACTCCTTCTACTTTTTTCGCCGCTTCGGTAAAATGGTTTTTAAAACGGGCAACGCTGCCGAAATCTGTTTTGATTTGTTCAAGCAATGCCCCTTTTGGCTCGCCACCGCCTTTTGGCGTCATGTTATACCAAAAAATTGTATGCAAATAATGGCCAGAGCCGTGAAACGCCGCTTCGCGCTCCCAATGGGTGAGCAGTTCGTAATCGTTCGTTTCCCGCGCTTTTTCCATCATTTTTTCTGCCTTATTCAATCCGTCGACATAACTTTGATGGTGCTTCGTATGGTGGAGGTACATAATTTCCCGAGAGATATGCGGCTCTAGCGCATCATAGCGGTACGGTAGTGGTGGCAGCGTATGTCCGCCCGCAGCGCGTTCCGCCACTTCCTCGCTTGTTTCTTCCGCTCGTTCGATCAGCTGTTCTCCTTCTTCATCCGTTGCCGGTTCTTCTTGCGAAACGCGCTGCACTGCTTGTTCATAAAGCGATGCGACCGTTGTTTCTACCTTTTTCACCGCTTCTTCTGTCCATTCCCCTTCGCGCATAGAAAGACGCATGAGCAGCTCTTCCGCCTCTTCTCGCAGTTCATCATACTCCGCTACTTGTTTTCCCCATGCAATTACTGCTTCGATGTATTGGTCAACCAACATTTCCTCTACTTCCGCTTCTCTCTCTTCTTGCGCGACCGCTTCATCATGCGTTTGCACCGCCCGTTCATAAAGCGATGCAACCGCTGCTTCCACCTCTTTCACCGCTTCCTCCGTCCATTCCCCTTCGTGCATAGAAAGACGCGTGAGCAGCTCTTCCGCCTCTTTGCGCATTCCGCTCCGTTCTGCTACCTGGATCGCCCATTCCTTCACCGCTTCGATGTACTGTTCCCATTGCACTTGTTGCTCCATGGCCAACCTCCTCATTTTTTTATCCGCCATTATCGTATGAGGAGTGGGAGGAAATCGTTCTTGTCCTTGTGAAACGATTTATTGAATAATCCCAAGACGCATCGCTTTCGCAACCAATTCCGTACGGTTTTTCGCATGAAATTTCTTCATAAGACTAGAAATATAATCTCTTACTGTAAATTCACTCAAATATAGTTGTGAAGCAGCTTCAGCAGTCGATGCACCATCGGCAAGTAGCTTCATGATTTCGATTTCTCGTGACGAAAAAGAAACGGCATTCACACCTAAAGACTGCTTTTGAACAGGTGCCTCTATAAACCGCAACAACAATTCCCCCGCGCTTTGTCCAAATTTCATCAAGGCTGGAAATAAGCTGCGATCAACTGCAAAATGTTTACCAGCTCCTTGATCTAATACAATCCCCCCAATAATTTTTCCTTCGGTTGGCACATAGACAGGAACAATAACAAGAGATACAATCCCAAATTTTTTTATATAATTTTCAGGAAACTCCTTATTTGCAAACGGAATATAAATCGGCTGAAAATGTTTCATATCATGATGTTGGGATTTCAACTTCCCGATGCTTTCGTTCACAATCGGAATATTTGCAATTTCATCGGTAATCGCTTGAATTTCTTCATTGTTCAGTCGATACCCATATAAACCAACAATTTTACTTTCCATATCGGCAAGTCGGAAAAGGGCACAACGCTCAAATGGCAAGAAATAACCAAATCCAAAACAAATATTTTCCATCGCTTCTTGAAAATTTTGCGAACGAATAATCCACTCGTTAAATAAAATAACTGCATCTTTCCAACGACTTTCTTGCCATCGACGAAACGTTTTCTCTTCTTCTTCTTGAAACGCACGGAACAAATGAACACTAACCGCCAACCGCTCCGCGACTTCCTTATCTTCCACCCCAAATAAAAGTAATTCGTTTTTCCAAGGAACAGGAAGATGAGAACTCCCTAACACACTCATAATTTCATCCCAAGAACAAAACATAGTATTTTCATCGAAAATATTTTTGTACGGATGAACGCCGATAATTTTTTTGATAGAAAACCCTTCTTTTTTTTCTTCAATTCTTGCAACCCATTGAGTTGGTAGGTTAGGGTTACTTAATAACCGCTCACACACATCGTCTATTTGTATTTCTTGATGATACAAATAAAGCATCGCCTCGCTTATTTTTGAAAACAAATAATGCACGGAAGGATGTAGTTTAGAGGAATAGGCAATTCGCTTCTTCAAAACTTTATGAGCTGCGTTTTCTAATAAGTTTAGATGAAAAATAACTGACTCTGGCTCCGGACATCGTTGGAACGTTTCCATCCACTCTGTTTGAATAGCTTGAATCACGTCATCAACATTTACACTCCCGATCTTAACAAAAGTGAAATGGCGCAATAAGCATTTTTTCACAAGCGCAAATACATGTACCGGTTTTTCGTTTTGGTGGAGGAAATGCAAAATACGTTGCCATTCTTGCGAAAGGTCTTCTTTGTAAATACTTAGCAAATGAATGGCATTGTTTAAAAGATAGTTTAAATGTTCATGAAGTGTTCGCGACACCTTATCCCCCCTAAATCAAAATAAACGCCTGCTTTACTATTCACCGTACATCGTTCTATCCCTTCTTTATGAAAAAATAGTTCGACTCATTTCTACAAGCTCCTTCCTTTTTTAATTAAAATCCTACAAATGTAGGGATTAACTTTTCTAGGTAGATAGCGTAAAATTTTCAACAAAATAAAGAAAACGTCCACTTTTTCGTAAGCGTTTTCTTTATTTTAAATGTTAGACAAAGGGGGAGAATGTTGTGTCAGAAACGGTGATTGTCGGAGGGTATACGGTTAAAAGTCCTGCGGTAATATGTCAAGGTGAAAAATCATCGAAATTGGAAATTCGATTGTCCGATGATCCGAAAAAAGGCAATACTTAAGAAGCCCAGTCTTGTCTGATGTCATTAACTGGGTTTTGATACAAAATAAGTTAGATCGATACCCCTATCGATCTTCCCCCTTTCTTGGCGTGTAGATTTGACCGTTGCGTAGCAGCGCATCGATCACACGCACGAGTTTTCGAGCGGTGAGGACGAGGGCTCGTTTGTGTTGGTGCTTTGGTACTTCCTCATACTTCTTCCGGTAATAGGTGCGAAACGACGCATCATGCCGTTGTACCGAGTTGGCAGCCTCCACTAGGTAGTAACGGAGATAGCGATTGCCGGAACGAATGAGGGAAGTCTCCTCGGCTTGGAACCGACCGGACTGGTGCTTAGACCAAGTCAAACCTGCATACTTTGCTAAGGCGGCTTGGTTGTCAAAGCGATCGATTTGTCCAATTTCGGCTAAGATACCGGCAGCGTAAACAGGTCCGATGCCAGGAATCGTTTGTAGCGTATTTGGAATGCCTTCCAAATGGCGAGTAATCGCTTTATCTAGCTCTTTGATTTGCGCTTGAAGGCTACGGATGGATTGAATCGATAGGCCTAAAAGCAAGTCGATGGAATCCTCGACACATTTGGAAAGCCGATAGGACGAACGAGCCGCCTTTTGAATGGATTTGGCGATGCATTCCGGATCGGCAAAGCGATTGCGTCCTTTTTGGCGCAAGAAGTCAGCGAGCTGTTGCACGTCCGCCTGACTGATTTCGTCTAAGCTAAACGACTCGAGAAGAAGCTCTAAGATGGCATGTCCGAATACGGAGCTGTCCACCTCTTGGGTAAAGGAACTGCACTTGTAAAACAAGTGTTGGAGGAAGTACTGCTTTTCTCGAGTGAGCTGATGGACGAGATGATAGCGCATGCGCGTGAGCCGTTGAAGGGCGATAAACTGTTCTTGCATGACAGCTGTCACTTTCAAACGGCCAAAGCGAAGCCGATCGGCGATGATCCACGCATCGATGCCGTCCGTTTTATCCAAGTCAGTGTACGCTTCTTTAAATTTGCGAATGAGCTTTGGGTTGATAGTAAACACTTTGACATTCCAAGATTTCAGCTCCTCCTGTTGGTGGAAAAACATCGCTGGATGCCAGCTGTAGACCGAAGTGGCTTCCATCCCGATGAGAATTTCGGGTGGTTGTAGCTTGTTGGCCCACAGGAGGATTTGATCGCGAAGGAAGGTCGCGCCAAGCAGATGATTGTCCGTCTTAAATTGCGCGCACGTGTTTCCTTCTTGATCCATGATACACGTGTATAAGTCCGTTGAGCTCACGTCAATCCCGACGTAGAGTTTCATGAGATCACCTCCAATCGTAGTAGGATCGTGGGGTTGGGACTCTTCGGGATGCCCCCGGACCGCGCCTGTTGACCAGTCACCCTCGCGTATGAGAACTCACGTTGGGCCATGGGCTGCCTGGAAGCTGCTCCTTCCAGCATGGGAAGCCAACGGGAACAGCCTGCGGGTTAGAAGTCCGAACAGGAGCCGGGGAGACAGACTTTTCAAGTAGTCAAGGCTACAGGAGGAAGAAGAGTGTCCCCGATGATCCTCAAGATCATTATCCAAGAACATCGCGAAAAGTCCAACCCCGATGTTTGTGAAATAGGTTTGCGACCCATGGGGGAGGGGCGCCCCTCCCCCATGGGCAAGTGACCTAAGAATATGTGATTGTCAAGGAGCATACCAAACAAACTGGAAATTCGATTAAAAAATCTTTCTAAACATACTATACGAGGAGGTTATGGTTTGCACTGTTAGGCGGCTTTTTATTTTTAGGCATTCTTCTTTCGTTATTCGGGATGACAGGAATGGCCTATGCTGTTCCGCTGAGCGGGTTTGGGGAGTTTACCGTAAAATTTGACAAAATGGTCGGTACAGGCTTTAAGCTATACGGCGGAGCTGCAGATGGGGCAGAAACGAAAAACGTCCCTGTTACTGTTAACGAAATTAATCATGCGACCATTACTGGATTAGAAATCTCTAAAACGATTCCTGCGCTTGGGATTCGGGTCGTGATTTCTTCTGATAAACCGGTCGAAATTGACGGCTTAATTCAAAAAGCAACGCTTATTAACGGTAGCGCACAATTCGGCAATTTAACGATGTCGGAAAATTATGTTGGTGACATTCAAGACCCAGTCCAAAAAATCGTTCGGGAATTTACACAAAGTGCAGATAGCATTGTCATCGAAAACGGCGATTTAAAAACGCTCTACCTTTTCCAAAAAACTGTTTCCCTTCCAGGAATGAAAGTATCGTTTGAAAAACTAAATTAAATTTTTGCGAGGATGATTAGAGATGAGCATGTTTTTTTCCAAACGAGAAGCGTTTAAAGAATGGAAAGCAAGACGCCCTTTTTGGGGAGCAACATTAACGATTTTGTCTGGTTTGGTTATATTATGGATTCCTATCCAGCTTTATGAAGTAGCCATCGTCCCAGGGAGCATTTTGTTTTCAGGGTTCTTTTTAGGTGGGCTTGTGTTCCTTTTAGGGGTTATGTCTTATGCCATGCCAAAATTATCGACTGTATTCGGGGTTATCACTATTTTCGCTGCCGTTTTGTCGATCATGGGAGCGCTCGGTGGCTTTTTAGTCGGAACAATTTTAGGCATTATCGGCGGAGCGTTATGTATTGCGTGGAAACCCGAGTTAGCAGTGGTAGAAACAAGCCACCACGATCTGAACGACGACCATTCAGTAGAAAACGAGATTGCATCTGGAATTATGGAGTCTTAAGCTGTGTATTCCCTTCTCGTTATGGAAAACGATTATTTTCATAGTCCATTCGCTAAGAGCCAACTCCCTTGAAAACAGGGGAGGCTCTTTTTTTAAAAGGACAAGCCTATCTGATTATAGAAAAGGTGGTTGTGTTGATGAATAGGCACTTTATCGTTATCATTTTTCTTATTTTTACTAGTGGGGTTTTATTTGTTCGACAAGGGAGTGCTACTACTCCTACGGTTGTCGGCTTTGTTATCGAAGCAACTCGGCTAGAAGCGACGCTGAAATCTGTTTCGTTTGGGACAGGCGATACGGCGGAACAACAAGACGCCCCAATGCTTTCACTTTCGCTCGAACAGGTAGTGGTGGATGGGCTCACGATTCGTAAAATTGTTCGTACTCCATCGGGAAATATAACCATCCGTATGACTTCGTCCGACAGTGCTACCTTTCCACAACTAACGGTACAACTATCTAACGCGCAATTTAGTGAAGTATATCAACCAACGGACGGAAAGATTGGGTTTAAGCAATTAAAAATGCTCGCTCACCGTATCGTTTCGGATAACGTTAAACTACCACAATTGCTGATCACCCTAGAAAGTGGAGGAGAGGCAGAAATGACACCGGCCAATGAGGAAGCGTTAGCACAAATGAAAAAAACTCTCGAAACGTTTATAAATAACCCGTCGCAAGTAAGTGAGCCAAACCAAATAGAAAACCAGCTGTCTACTGATGGACAAACCGAACAACCAAGTTACCAAGCAGCGGATAACGCTTCGCAAACAAGCGAGCCAAACCAGACAGAAAACCAGCCGTCTACTGATGGACAAACCGAACAACCAAGTTACCAAGCAGCGGATAACGCTTCGCAAACAAGTGAGCCAAACCAAACAGAAAACCAGCTGTCTACCGATGGACAACCTGAACAGCAAAATGACCAAGCAACAGACGAAAAAGCGGATGCGACAAATTAGGCGCTCCGCTTTTTCCAACGTCCCTTTTATTTCGACTGAATCATTTTTGTCCGGTAGTCGGTTTCGTAAAATTCGAGTTCTTCGCGCATTGCTTGGAAGCTGCTTTCTAGTGAGGAAAGAAGCGCTTTGAGCGATGGCGGCGGCGTTTGCCGGAATTTAATGGAGTTTCGCCCTGTGTAGGCAGACCGGCTGTCTTCGTACCAAGCATCGTTTTTCGGCGCAAAAAATTCGGCAATACACGAATGATAAATGCGGTAGAGCGCTTTTTCAGCAGCCGCTTTGCGGAACGGCTCGTCTTTTAAAACGACGCGGCACGCTTCTAGCCCTTCTTCACAATAAACGACTAAGCGGCGCAAGTTGAGAAGTAGCTGCTCATAGTACACCTTATCTCCATTTTCTTGTTCCGCAAGCAACCCTGTAAGCGTTGTTTCGTTCAAATAGTCTGTTATCGCGCGAACGGTCTGCTGCAAAAACGCCTCGACTTGTTTCGTTTGATTCATGACGATTGAATTTGCCATAAAAAGCCCCCCATAATTTAGGATGGTTGAACAATAAATAACAGCGGCGACGAAAGCGCATATTCGCCGGTTG
The DNA here is from genome assembly GCF_014196205.1 of Anoxybacteroides voinovskiense. Lineage (GTDB taxonomy): Bacteria > Bacillota > Bacilli > Bacillales > Anoxybacillaceae > Anoxybacteroides > Anoxybacteroides voinovskiense. The sequence continues at coordinate 151,896 of NZ_JACIDE010000004.1, forward strand.
TTTCTAACGCAGCAAATATTTCTGGTAGCTTCGCAAAATCAATATGCTCAAAATAACGGCGAAATTCCTGTTCATCGCTGACATATACGCGTTTTCGGTGGCGAAAACTCGGATTTTTCAACAAACAAACGAGCGCTACTATGTCTTTAAACAACACGTCGCGTCCATTTACGGTGAAAATTGGGTTTTGTGCATACGGAGTAAACGATGGGAACAGTTCATCAAAATAGCGGACGTACAAGACGTGCAACGTCTTTTCCTCTCCGTCTTCGACAAACGTCACCTCCGAGCGATTAAAAAAGTCTTCGGATGTGTTTGGTTGTGCTTTTTCGAGTTCGTATCCATAACAGCGGCGAATTCGCATACGTAAGCCTCCCTATATGCAAAAGAGAAAATTTGGTTACTTTTATCTTATCATACTCCCGCGCTATTGTTTAATGTTTCTGCGAATTTTTCGAAGAATAAATCAGCTTCCTGCTCTTCTTGTTCTTCTTGCAACTCTGGAAGCGGCGGCAATTCGTCCAACGTTTTTAATCCGAAGTAGTCTAAAAACTCTTTTGTCGTTCCGTATAAAATCGGCCGCCCTGTCCCTTCCGCCCGTCCGACTTCTTTCACGAGCGCTTTCGCCACTAGCGTCTGCAGCGGTTTATCGCTTTTGACTCCGCGAATTTCCTCAATTTCCGCTCGTGTAATCGGCTGGCGGTACGCGATAATCGCAAGCGTCTCAAGCGCCGCCTGCGACAGCGAAGAAGCTCCTGGGGACTCGACGAGCTTTTTTAAATACGGGGCGTGTTCTTTTTTCGTCGTCAGCTGAAATACCCCTGCAAGCTCTACAAGCTGAATGCCGCGGCTCGGCGCATCATACTCTTCTTTCAATGCTGTCACAACGTCGAGCGCCACTTCTTCTGACACATCAAGCACCGCGGCGATTTGCTTTAGCGACAACCCTTCATCGCCAGCCGCAAACAATAGCCCTTCGACAATCGCTTTATACTCCATGTTCCTCCTCCTTGCATACAACAAAAATATCAGCGAAGTTTCGTTCTTGCTCAATCATCACTAAATTTTTCTTCATTAGTTCTAAAAGTGCTAAAAACGTAACGACAACGTATTCACGGTCGTAATACGGAAACAAGTCAAAAAAGTTTTTCCGCTTTTTCGTCTTTCGCAACTCCGTTAAAATTTCTTCCATTCGCCGTTCAATCGGAATTTCTTGCCGCGCGATTTTCGTATGGAGCGGTTTTTGCAGTTTTTTGCGGCGCAACAGTTTCGACAATGCCAACAACATATCGTATACGTTCACCTCTAACGGCCGCTTCTCGATGTCTTCCGCTGCATATATGCTTAAATCGCTCGGCGGCTTTGTAAACAGCAGCGCCCGCTCCTCCTCGCGCTTTTTCAGTTCTTGTGCTGCTTCTTTATATTTTTTATACTCAAGCAATCGATGCATCAATTGTTCGCGCGGGTCTTCTTCCTCTATTTCCCCGTCGAACAATTCTTCTTCGTGCTTTGGCAGCAACATTTTGCTTTTCATCGCCAAAAGTGTTGCCGCCATCACTAAATATTCGCTTGCGACATCTAGCTGCAACTCTTGCATCGCATGAATGTATGCCATATATTGTTCCGTAATTTCCGCGACGGGAATATGATAAATATCAATTTCATATCGGTTGATTAAATGCAACAACAAATCAAGCGGACCTTCAAACGCTTCAATTTTCACTTTATATTGCACACATATCCCACCTTCTCGACACTATCACTAGTATAAGTGACATTTCCGCGTTGTCCAAGCAAATTTTTCACGTGGTTACACGAGTGTTGATTATCCATCATTTTACTAAAAAACACAGAATCATTTGACTGAACACAAGCTTTTCTGCCTCTTCCCTCGAACAAGAACGCCGGCGGGCAAATGTCATTTGCCCGCAAAGCGTTCGTTGTTCGAGGAGGGCATGCATACAGCATGCCCAGTCGGCAAGCGAACCGCTTGTCGACTACGGCAGAAAAGCTAGGAATAGAGTGATGTCAACTGGTTTTTAATGGTTAATCAACACGCCTGACGTGGTTATGCTACAATCAATGTAGAAGGAAGGTGAATACGTTGTATCCATCCGCGTATCTCGAATATTTATATCATTTTCATACCGACCGCGACTACTTTGAATGCCATGAGCTATTAGAAGAACATTGGAAACAAGACGGAAAAAAGCATGTGTGGGCGTTGCTTATCCAAATTGCCGTCGCGCTGTATCATCATCGGCGCGGAAATGCTTCTGGGGCAAAACGGATGATGCAAAAAGCAAACGGGCTGCTCGCACAAGAAAAAGACGCGGTTCGGCGGCTCGGGCTGGACGAGGAGGAACTTGCGCGGCTTTTAAAGCAGTATATCAAGCAAATCGACGAAGGAAAGCCGTACGAAAGCATTTCGTTGCCAATCAACGACGAAACGCTTTTACAAACATGCCTTTCTCTCTGTAAACAAAAAGGAGGCGTATGGGGGCAAAAAAGCGATATGGCGAACGAATTTTTGCTGCATAAACATATGTTGCGCGACCGTTCAGACGTCATCGCCGCTAGGGCGGCGAAAAAGAAAAGGCTGCCGAGCTAGGCAGCCTTTTACAATCCACACTTTTCTAAAAATGCAGCGGTAAATTCGTTCGCTTTGAACTCATGGTTTGGGTACAAGTCTTTTAACGCTTTTACCATTTTTTTGCCGATCCCTTGGTGACGGTGCGACGGATTGACGCTAATATGCTGAATTTCTACTTGTCCAGCGCGCAACACAACACCAATAATGCCGATAACGTCTTCTTCCTCTTTCCATAAAAACAGTTGCCAGTCGTCGTTCGTTTCGTAATGCTTCATCGTTTGTTGCAATTTTTTCAGTTCTTTTTCTGTCGGCATAAACGACAGAAGTCCCATTGCAATTTTCTCATAGTTTTTTCGATAGCGAATTAACATAAAAGAACCCCTCATTACTGGCGATACTTTTCCTCGACAGAAAAGTACAAAAGTCGTTTTCTCATTACGTATTATAAACGGTATTTTGCTCCTTGTGAACTACTTATGCGAAAGAACGAAGAAGATTTGCCATTTCGATGGCGCCAACCGCTGCCTCCCACCCTTTGTTTCCTGCTTTTGTGCCAGCACGCTCAATCGCCTGCTCAATTGTATCGGTCGTTAACACCCCGAAAATGACCGGCGTTCCTGTCGAAAGCGCCGCATGGGAAACGCCTTTTGCCACTTCGTTGCACACGTAGTCGTAATGGCTCGTCGCGCCACGAATGACGGTGCCAAGCGCAATGACCGCATCGTATTGTTTCGATTCTGCCATTTTTTTGGCGACAAGCGGAATTTCAAACGCCCCTGGCACCCATGCGACCGCGACATCCTTCTCATCAACCCCGTGGCGCTTTAGTCCGTCTAACGCTCCCGATAACAGCTTGCTTGTAATAAATTCATTAAATCGCGAGACGACGATTCCGACCTTTAATCCAGTACCAACTAAATTCCCTTCCATCACTCTCATCATTCTTCCTCCTGCACTATTAAAAATGTAGCATATGCCCTAATTTTTCGTATTTCGTTTTTAAATATTGTTCGTTTTCTTTTTTCGCCGGCATTTGCAGCGGAACGCGCTCAACGACCTCCAAATCATACCCTTTTAAACCGGCAATTTTGCGCGGATTGTTCGTCAATAGGCGCATTTTCGTCACGCCTAAATCTTTTAAAATTTGCGCCCCAATCCCGTAGTCGCGCAAGTCGGCTGGAAATCCAAGCTTTTCGTTCGCCTCGACCGTATCGTAGCCTTGTTCTTGCAATTTATACGCGCGCAATTTGTTCAATAAGCCAATGCCGCGACCTTCTTGGCGCATGTAAAGCAAAATGCCGCGACCTTCTTCTTCAATTTGCCGCAATGCCGCATGAAGCTGCGGACCGCAATCGCAACGGTACGAACCGAACACATCCCCTGTTAAGCACTCCGAATGAACGCGAACGAGAATCGGCTCATCCGGAATGACTTCGCCTTTGACGAGCGCGACATGCTCTTTTCCGTCGACGGAATTCGTATAGCCAATCGCTTTAAATTCCCCAAACTCCGTCGGCAGCGTAATTTCGACTTCGCGTTTGACAAGTTTTTCTTTTCGGTTTCGGTATTGAATTAAATCTTTAATCGTAATCATTTTTAAGCCAAATTCGTCGGCGATTTTTCGCAAGTCGGGCACGCGCGCCATCGTCCCGTCTTCTTTAATAATTTCACAAATGACGCCCGCTGGCTTTGCTCCGCATAGCCGCGCTAAGTCCACTGCTGCTTCCGTATGCCCGGCGCGGCGCAACACTCCACCTTTTTTCGCCACAAGCGGAAAGACGTGGCCAGGGCGTTTAAAATCGCTCGCTTTCGCATTCGGGTTCAACAGTTCTTGAATCGTTCGCGACCGCTCATGGGCGCTAATGCCGGTTGTCGTCGATTTATGGTCGATGCTGACGGTAAACGCCGTTCCGTGCGGGTCGGTGTTATGGTTGACCATCGGTGCTAAATCGAGCTTGTCCGCCAACTCTTCTGTAATCGGCACACACACAAGCCCACGCCCGTACTTAATCATAAAATTAATAACTTCTGGCGTTGCTTTTTCAGCAAGCGCAACAAAATCCCCTTCATTTTCCCGGTCTTCATCGTCGCAAACGATCACGACGTTTCCTTGCATTAACTCATAAATTGCTTCTTCAATTGTATGAAACATAAAATCCCCTCCATCACGAACTTGCGCAAGGATTGTAACTGTTCCTCACTTATAGCCGTGCTTTTCTAGAAATTCAAGCGTAATTGCCGGAGACGTTTTCTCTTCTTCTTTTTGACGTAAAAACTGCTCGACATATTTGCCGATCACGTCACATTCAATGTTAACAATATCCCCCACTTGTTTGTCGCCTAAAATCGTTTCCGCGCGCGTATGCGGAATAAGCGAAATCGTTAACGTGTCATCGGTAAGCCCAAAAATCGTCAAACTTGTTCCATCAATGGCGACAGAGCCTTTTAAAATCATGTATTTTCTAAGCGATTTTGGCACTTTAATTTCATAATAGACAGCGTTTGCGACCGGCTCTTTGCGAATAATTTCCCCGACGCCATCGACGTGACCGGACACAAAATGCCCGCCGAAGCGACCGTTTGCCGCCATCGCCCGCTCTAAATTTACTTTCGTACCGCGCGCTAATGTACGAAGCGATGTTGCCCTTACCGTTTCCGGCATTACATCGACCGTAAACGTACGGGAAGTAAACGATGTTACCGTTAAGCATACCCCATTGACGGCAATGCTATCGCCTAGTTTTACATCGGTTAAAATTTTGTTCGCGCCAATCGTAAAAACGATCGCTTCGCCCGCTTGCTTCATTTGCTCAACCGTCCCGACTTCTTCGATAATGCCTGTAAACATCTTTTTCACCTCTTTGGCGCCGCAATAATTTTTATATCTCGTCCAATTGTTTCGACGCGTTTGATCGTCAATTCCAGCACATCGGTCATATGCGCAAATCCAATGCCTTCAACCGGCGTTTTTGCTTCGCTCCCGCCGATGATTTTTGGGGCAAAGTAGGCGATGATTTCTTGTACTGCGCCAGCTCGAATAAAGCTGTCATGCACTTTCGCGCCGCCTTCGACAAAGACAGAGGTGATTTTATGCCCCGCTAGCATGTTCAATAATTCACGAATATCAATCGTTGGTGTAGGCATGGACACGATGCGAACGTGCGGACGGGCATATAACGCGATTCGTTCGCGCGATACTTCGCTTCCGACAACAATCCACGTTTCCGCTGCACCGTCTTGAACGACATTTGCCTCCAGCGGTGTGCGTAAATGCGTATCTAAAATGAGGCGAATCGGGTTTTTTCCTCCTTCCGGAAGACGCACCGTTAAGCTCGGATCATCGGCAATGACCGTATCGACCCCGACGAGAATCGCATCGTGCCGCGCGCGGTAGCGATGCACGTCTTGCCGCGCTTCTTCGGACGTAATCCATTTGCTTTCCCCTGTTTTCGTCGCAATTTTCCCATCTAAACTAGCCGCGAACTTCATCGTCACAAACGGCGTTTTCGTCGTAATGTAGTGGAAAAAGACGCGGTTCAAGTCATCCGCTTCTTCTTTTAACACGCCAACGGTTACATCAATGCCGGCTTGTTTTAGTTTTTCTATTCCTTTTCCAGCAACAAGCGGATTCGGATCGGTCGTCGCAATTACGACCCGCTGAACGCCTGTTTCGACTAATAAATCGGCACACGGCGGCGTTTTGCCGAAATGGCTGCACGGCTCAAGCGTTACGTATACCGTCGCACCTTTCGCTTTATCGCCCGCCATGCGAATCGCATGAACTTCCGCATGCGGCTCGCCTGCTTTTAAATGGGCGCCAAAGCCGACAATTTCCCCATTCTTTACGACAACGGCACCGACCGCTGGATTTGGCGACGTTTGCCCAAGCCCTGTTTTAGCGATTTCAAACGCTAAGCGCATATATCGTTCGTCGTGCTGCATCAAATCCCCCCTTGTCAATTGCTCGCTAGTAGCGCCTGACAGCGATAAAAAGAAAACCCTAGGAGAAAAGTCCTAGGGCAGCTATATCGAAAGATTACCTTTTTTTGCATAGCAAACATAGCCCAGCGCCACGTTGATTTTTTCACGAAGGCGTGAGCAACGGCAATCCTTCTCCCATCCAGACTATACTGTCGGCTCCGGAATCGCACCGGATCGTGCCTATTCGGCTCGCGGGCTGAGAAACGTTTCGTTTCATTACCGCCGGTCGGGAATTTCACCCTGCCCCGAAGGATATGTTATGATATTCCATTTTCATTTATTATAGCACAATCGAACAAATTGTCTATTATTTCGCGATAAACAGCCAGTAAATCGCACCCCATGCAAAGCTTACGAATAAAAGGAGGAAAAATAACACCCAGTTTTTCTTCATCGTCCCATCCTTTCTTATTCCGCTTCGTCCCACACTTTCACTTCTTTCATCACATCGCCGTTCCGCATCGCTTTCACTGCGTCCATTCCTGCCGTTACTTGACCAAACACTGTATGTACGCCATCTAAATGCGGCTGCGGCTCATGTACGATGAAAAACTGGCAGCTACCTGTATTGCGGCCGCGATGTGCCATCGATAGTGCCCCTTCGATATGTTTGTGCGGGTTGTTGTCCGTTTCACACGGAATGGTATAGCCTGCATCGCCTGTTCCGTTGCCGCGCGGACATCCGCCTTGGCTAACAAACCCTCGAATGACGCGATGGAACGTCAATCCGTTATAAAATCCACTGTTCGCTAATTTTTCAAAGTTCGCTACTGTTTTTGGCGCTTCGTCTGGAAATAAGTCAAATTCAATTTTCGCGCCGTTTTCCATTAAAATATATCCTTTTTTGCTCATATGCTCAGTCCCCTTTCTTTTCTCCCTTATCATACCATTGTTTCACGCACAAAAAAAGTACGCTGCTTCTCGCTTCTATCTTGTCCGGTTTGTATGTACAATAGGAATGATGGCAATAAGGAAAGAAAAGGAGGATGTTTAGATGAAACGAATGTTTACCGGCTGGTTAGCGGCCGTGATGGTGCTGATGTTTCCTGCCTTTGCCGCAGCGGATGCCGCAGAAGGCGATGTCATTATTACGCTAGGAGAAAATTTAACGGAAGCGCAAAAGCAGCAAGTATTAAACGAAATGAACGCCCCGCAAACCGCGCAAACGATTACCGTTTCTAATGCCGAAGAACATAAATATCTCGACGGATTAATTCCGAAAGCGCAAATTGGCACAAAAGCGATTTCGTCGTCGATGATTACGATTGGCGCAGAAGGTTCAGGATTAGATGTCGAAACGCATAACATTACATGGGTGACAAAAGAAATGTACACGAACGCGCTTATTACAGCCGGCGTGAAAGATGCAAAAATTTACATCACCGCCCCGTTTCCGGTATCCGGCACGGCGGCGCTTACTGGTTTGATGAAGGCGTACGAAATTTCGTCGGACAAAGTCATCCCAGAAGACGTGAAAAAAGTCGCAAATGAAGAAATGGTAAAAACGGCGCAGCTCGCCAAATCAATCGGTAACGACCAAGCAGTTGCTCTTTTCACGAAACTAAAAGAAGAAATCGCGAAAAATCCGCCGCAAACAGATGCCGACATGCGTGCCCTCATCGAACGAGTGGCAAAAGATTTAGGCATTACGCTTACGCCGGATGAAATCAATAGCTTAGTGTCGTTGTTTACTAAAATGAAAAACTTAAACATCGACTGGAATCAAGTGAACGACCAACTAAATAAAGCAAAAGAAAAACTTTCCGCCTTCTTGCAATCGGAAGAAGGAAAAACGTTTATCCAAAACATCATCGACATATTAAAAGAAATTTGGCAAGCGATTAAATCTGCCTTCACATCCGAACCGCAAAAATAAAGGGAGGAGCCTCATCTGACGGCTCCTTTCTTGTGAACAAACATAAGATTTTGTATACTTAAAGCAACATCTTTCGCTGGAGTTGAGTACGGTGAAAAAAATTCCGATTGGCGTAAGCGACTTTAAAAAGCTCATAGAGGAAAATTTTTTCTTTGTCGATAAAAGTTTGTTGATAAAAGAAATTATCGAAGATGGTGCCGAAGTCATTTTATTCACCCGCCCAAGAAGGTTTGGCAAAACATTAAATATGAGCATGTTAAAATATTTTTTTGCCAAAACAGAGCAAAATAACGATCGTTTATTCCATCAGCTACAAATTTGCCAAGAACCTCACATAATGAAAAAACAAGGGACTTATCCCGTTATTTTCATCACCTTAAAAGACGAAAAACATCAACAGTTTACCCATTTCAAAAAAAGCTTTGCATTGTTAATGAGCGAAATTTACAAACAGCACCTCTATCTTCTAGAAAGCACACAATTGCTTTCATCAGAAAAAACATATATACAGCAAATCATTAACAAAGAAACGGATGAAGTGGAACTGCAAAAAAGTTTGTTTTTGCTAAGTTCGTATTTATATAAATACCACCAGCAAAAAGTAATTATCCTAATCGATGAGTACGATGTTCCGATTCAAGAGGCATATATATACGGCTATTACGATGAAATGATTTATTTTATGCGCAATTTTTTCAGCGCCGGGCTAAAAGATAACGTCTATTTAGAAAAAGCGGTTTTAACCGGTGTTCTTCGCATCGCGAAAGAGAGTGTTTTTTCCGGTTTGAACAACTTAGAGACATATAGCATTTTAAAATCGAAATATAGCCAATATTTTGGGTTTGTCGAAACAGAAGTCGAGCAACTGCTTGCGTATTACGGGCTAGAACAAAAAATGGACGACATTCGTACGTGGTATAACGGTTACACGTTTGGAACACATGTGATCTATAATCCTTGGTCGATTTTGCATTTCGTAAAAGATCCGCGCGCCGGATTTCGCACATATTGGGTGAATACGGCGGAAAATGGGCTACTTCGGACACTGCTAGCAAAAGCAAATACAAACATCAAAAAAGAACTCGAACGACTCATCAAAAGAGAAACCGTTATCCAACCAATTGATGAAACGATGGTCATGCCTGAAGTAGAACAAACCGAAACAAGTATATGGAGCTTCTTACTTTTTACTGGCTATTTACGCGCTGCTCGTCAAGAAATAGAAGGATCGTTACATGTTCACTTGCAAATTCCAAACACAGAAGTACTCACTTTATTTAAGCAAATGATTGTATCATGGTTTCAAGTACGAACAGCAGATACATTCTCGCTTTTACTAAAAAGTTTAACAACTGGAGATATCGAGTCATTCGAAGATGCTTTAAGCGACCTCATCGAACAAACGATTAGCTACTTTGACGTAGGAGAAGAAAGCGAAAAATTTTATCATGCACTCGTATTAGGAATGCTTGTTTCTCTCGAAAAAGAGTATACGATTAAATCAAATCGCGAAAGCGGCTACGGCCGATACGACATCATGCTCATTCCAAAACATCCGGCGAAATACGGAGTCATTATCGAATTCAAATCGGTGAACAAACGAAAAAAAGAAACGCTTGAGAAAGCAGCGGTAGCAGCTGTTCAACAAATCCGCGCCAAACAATACAAAAAAGAACTAACGTCATTAGGCATTACCAATATTCTTGAAATCGGCATCGCCTTCGACGGAAAAAAAGTGTGCGTAAAAAAAGGCTGAACGATCAGCCTTTTTTTACTTTTATTTTCAGCGGCACATCAAGCCGCACTAAATCTTCATACGTTTCGCGTTTCACAACAAGCTGCGCTTCGCCGTTTTCGACAAAGACGACGGCTGGACGCGGCAAACGGTTATAGTTGTTCGCCATCGAATAGCCGTACGCACCGGTGCAAAATACCGCTAAATAGTCGCCAGCTTCTGCTTTCGGAAGCGGTAAGTCCCAAATAAGCATATCGCCTGACTCGCAACATTTCCCCGCAATCGCAACGACTTCTTCGTTCGCATCAAGCACGCGGTTCGCGAGCACCGCTTCATATTTCGCCTCATAAAGCGCCGGGCGAATGTTATCGCTCATGCCGCCATCGACCGCCACATAATGGCGCACGTTTGGCACTTCTTTTCGCGAGCCGATCGAATAAATCGTCGTTCCGGCATCGCCAACGAGCGAGCGCCCTGGCTCAATCCAAATTTCCGGCATTGGGAGAGAGAACGTTGCTACTTGTGTTTTCACTTCGGCAATGATTTGCTCGACATATTGCGCCGCTGGAAGCGGGTCGTCTTCGTTCGTATAGCGAATCCCAAAGCCGCCGCCGAGGTTGACGACTTGCGGCACAAATCCATGCCCCTCACGCCAATCAGCGATTTTTTGAAAAATTTTTCGCGCCGCCAATACAAAGCCTGTCGTCTCAAAAATTTGCGAGCCAATATGGCAATGAATGCCTAACACATGAAGCGACTCTGACCGCAGCGCTTGCCGCAGCGCTTCGTCCGCTTGGCCGTTATTTAAATCAAACCCAAACTTCGAATCTTCTTGCCCTGTTAAAATATAATCGTGCGTATGCGCCTCGATTCCTGGCGTCACCCGAAGCAAAATGTCCGTCACCGTTTCTCGCTGGCGGCTCAGCTCTTCTAGTAATTGCAGTTCATAAAAATTGTCAACAACGATGCAACCAACGCCGCATTCAAGCGCCATTTCCAATTCAGAACGGCTTTTGTTGTTCCCATGAAAATGAATGCGCTCTGACGGAAACCCCGCTTTTAGCGCCGTATACAACTCTCCACCTGACACGACATCAAGCGACAGCCCTTCTTCTTCGATCAGTTGGACGATGGCAATCGTCGAAAACGCTTTGCTCGCGTACGCAACTTGCGCGTTCACTCCATGCTTTTCAAACGCTTCTTTAAACGCGCGGGCGCGGGCGCGAATGAGCGCCACATCATAAATATACAGCGGTGTGCCATATTCTTCTGCAAGCATCACGACGTCTACACCGCCGATTTCTAAATGCCCTTTTTCATTCACACGACTCGTTCCGTGGAAAAACATGCCGATCCCTCATTCCGACAGATTAAATATTCAAAACAATTCATTTTTATGCGAACCGAAAGCAAAAAAGACAGTTAACGAACAAATATTAACTGCCTTTTCTGCGGGAAAAAGATTACGTATAACGTATCACAATTTTAAAAAAGTTGCAATATAAATCTTTTCCATTAGGTCGGTTGTTTTTGTTGGTTTTGCGGATGGACGATGCTTGGACGAACCGTCGTCCCTGCGACCGAACGGCGCACTAAAATTTGCAAAAACGCCGCTGGGTCAAACGGGATAAACGGCCACAAGTACGGCGTATTGAGCGACCGAATGCGCACGAGCCAAATGAGATAAACGGTCGTGCCAATCACAAGCCCTGGCACTTTAAACACCGCGACGGCAAGTGCGAGTGCGAGACGCGCAATTTTATTGGCGATGCTTAACTCATAGCTTGGCGTCGCAAACGAACCGATCGCCGCTACCGCCACATACAAAATGACTTCCGGCACGAATAAGCCGACATCGATAGCAATTTGTCCAATTAAGACGGCAGCGATTAACCCCATTGCCGTCGACAGCGGCGTCGGCGTATGAATGGCAGCCATCCGCAAAAACTCAATGCCGAAATCAGCGATAAAAATTTGCACAATGACCGGAATATTCGTATGTTTATTCGGCCCGATATACGACAGTTTCTCTGGGAGCAATGATGGGTCTAATACAAATAACACCCAAAGTGGCAACAAAAAGAGCGACGCCAAAATGCCTAAAAACCGCACCCAACGGACAAACGTCCCGACCGCTGGATTTTGCCGATACTCTTCGGCGTGCTGCACATGATGGAAAAACGTCGTCGGCGTAATAATCACGCTCGGTGATGTATCGACCATAATAATGACATGCCCTTCTAATAAATGCGTCGCCGCTACATCAGGGCGTTCCGTATAGCGCACAAGCGGGTACGGGTTATACCCTTGTTTCACTAAAAACTCTTCGATTGTTTTATCCCCCATCGTCAGGCCGTCAATTTTAATTTGCTGAATTTCTTTTTTCACTAGCTCGACAAGCCCTGGATCAGCGACGTCTTTAATATAAGCGATGCAAACATCCGTTTTCGACCGCTCGCCGACTTGAATAATTTCAAACCGCAACCGTTCATCGCGAATGCGCCGTCTTGTTAGGGCGGTGTTGACGATAATGTTTTCGACATAGCCGTCGCGCGCACCACGTACGACTTTTTCTGTATCTGGCTCTTGCGGCTGGCGGCCAGGATAGCTGCGCACATCGACAATAAAGCCGGTCGTCTCTCCTTCTAATAAAATAACAATTAAGCCTGACAACAATTTATCAATCGCTTCGTTTAAATTGTCAACCGAACTTACTTGCTGGTGGACGAGGCGGTTTTCCAGAATTTGTTTCGCCTGCGCCGTTTGTCGCTCTCGGTCGTTAATTTGCACGATTTGCTTTAACAATTCGATTAAATATTGCGTATCGCAAAGCCCGTTGCAATAATAAATGTGCACTTCTTTTTTCAAAATATATACTTTTCGTATGCCTAAATCGAAGCTTGTCCCGATCCCGATTTTTTCTTTTAAATACGCTTCGTTATCGGCAAGGTTAGCAAAAATCGGCACTTGTTTTTCTGTCGTCGTCACGTAACCCACTCCTTTCTAAAATTAACTCAACCGCTTTTTTCGTAATAGGGGAACCGTATTTTATATGGTCGCGATAGCCCATTTTCCCAATGTCGCCAATGCCAACGATGATAGGAATGTTTAACTGCTCCAAGCAATATACCGTATCGCCATTAATGCGCCCTACGTCTAATTCGCGAATCCCTTCTTTATCGACGCCATATTCGGTTAAATAGCCGTCACGGTCGATGCTGACATCGACTTTTGTCCATTCGTGCTGGTGGGTGTTTGACGCAACGGCAATCGCACCGATCACCTCGATTTGCTTATGGGTCGCAACATATTTTAACGCCTGCTCCCCTGCTCCTTCGCCAATCGCACCGCAATCATCAAACATGACAAACACAGGGTCGTAAGGGGCTTGTAAAATAAGCTGTACAAGTTCTTTTCCTGTCAACACCGACGGGTTTCCGCGCGAGCGGCTAATGCAGCGGCCGCCGACTTCTTTTGCGACATGCTCAATCGTTCGCCATGCAAACTCATCTCCATCAGTTACAATAATGACCCGTCTTTTTTTCATCATGCTCTATCCTTTCGGTTTGCAAATAAGTGCAGTAAAAAACGAAAGAACAATCATCGCTACGATCTCTACCCCGACGAGGCGAAAGACGTTCGCGCCTGCTGCTATCACGTTTTGTTCTGTTGTTGCGATAACGCCTTTAATCAACCAATAGCCAAAGCCGCTCATCGGCAACAGCGCCCCCATTCCAGCGATGTCGACTAGCCAATCATATACGCCTAATGCACCTAAAACGACACCGACCAACACTAAACCGATCACGACTTGTATCTGCGAAAATTTGTAATCAATAAGCAGCTGAGCACCGCCGCAAATCAAACCACCGACGAAAAATGCCGACCAATACTCCATGTCACTCCCCCCTCACCGCTTCAATGACGACCCCGTGAGCAATCGCAGGAATCGATTCGTTTTGTTGAATCATCGTCGGGCTTAATAACGCTCCCGTCGCCACTACGAGCATTCGCTCCATCGCTCCAGCTTTCATCTCTTTTAACAAATGGCCGTACGTCACTACCGCGCAACATGCACACCCGCTTCCGCCTGCAAACGCTCCTTTTTCCGGGCGGTAGATTAGCAACCCGCAATCATTGTAATTGCTTGTGACATCATACCCTGCTTCCATTAAAAGTTCTTTCACAATGACGCTGCCGACGCGAGATAAATCGCCAGTCACAATTAAGTCATAGTCCGATGGCGAACGGCGCAAATCGTAAAAATGTTGTTCAATCGTATGGGCAGCAGCCGGCGCCATCGCCGACCCCATATCAAGCGGGTTCGTTAATCCTGCATCGATTACCCTTCCAATCGTCGCAGCCGTCACGCGAAAACGTCCTTTTTCCTTCCCGATTAATGCTGCGCCTGCTCCTGTGACCGTAAACGTTGCGCTTTTCGGCTTTTGGACGCCAAGTTCTGTCGGATAACGAAACTGGCGCTCGGCGGTAGCGTTATGGCTGCTTGTTGCCGCAAGCGCACGCTTCGCAAATCCGCCGTCAACGAGCGCTGCCCCAACTGCCAACGTTTCCATTGACGTCGAACATGCGCCGAACATGCATAAGAACGGAACCGGAAACGCACGCGCCGTATAGTTGGCAGTGACATTTTGATTTAATAAATCGCCAGCGAGCAACACATCTACTTCATTGATCGTGATGTTGCCATGTTGTAAACAGACAGCAATCGCATCTTGCATTAACCGCCGCTCGGCACGTTCCCACGTTTTTTCCCCGCAGTATAAATCATGGTGGACGACATCAAAACAGTTGCCAAGCGGCCCGTCTGCCTCCGAAGGACCGACTGCTGTACCTGTCGCTTGAATATACACGTCATCAAACACCCACGTCTGTTTCCCAACGAGCTTCACCCAATCCCCCCTTACCTCATGAAATACACGAGTCCGAACAAGTAAGCGGCGACAATTCCATATACGAGCGCTGCCCCGCCAACTTTAAACATATGCCCTGCAATGCCGCTCACCACTCCTTCACTTCGATGCTCCAACGCAGCGCTTGTTAGCGAATTTGCAAACCATGTAATTAACATCGTCGAACCAGCCCCAGCAAACTGGCTAAACTCGTCATACACGCCGATGGCAGTAAGCACGACCGCTGCGCCAATAAATAGAAGCAATACCGCCTGTTCCGCTGCGAGCGACGGCAAATTCACGCGAAATTGTGCACGTAACACTTCCGCTACAACGGAAAGCCCACCGCCGATAAAAAACGCCTTTAAGCTATTGGCTACATACGACGGTTTCGGCTGAAATTTTTTTACCGCTTGTCGATAATTGTCGCGCAATCGCATCGCTACTTCCCCTCCACAAAATAAATCCAGTAAAATAATGCTCCGAACACTTTGCCAAAAACGATAGCCATGAGCAATAAAATCACTTTGTCTGCCATTCCCATTCGTTTCGCTAAAATTGGCCAGACGTTGAGCACTTCTGTCAATGCCGCTGCAAGCATCCCGATAAACACGCCGCTAAACATCCCGAGCGGAAGAAGCCAATATTTCGATGCCCCTAATACGGAAGAACGGAGGCTCATCCAGCCGCCGATGACCGCACCGGCTACCGCACTCCATTCATAGGCATGAATCCATTTCATCGTTTTCGTAAGTTGCGTCAATCGTGGAATGACCCCGAGAACGACTAAAAAAGCAACGAACCCTGTTCCAGCCGCAAGCCCTCCCGCAAAACCGACGATGACGACGAACGCAACTTTACTTGTCGTCAATTCGCTTCATACTTTCTTTATTTTCGTGCAATATTACGTACTGGTCGAGCGACTGCTGGTAGTTAAACATTTCGACTTCAAGAGGGCTTGGTTCTTCGTTGAGCCGTTTGCGGAACAAATGGTTAAAATATAAAATCATGCCTATCCCTAATCCAAGGGAATATGGAATTTGAAACAATAATGGCTTTTCCGTTTTTTCACCAGTAATCATCGTATATAAATGTTGATGCATCTCTTTCATGCTGACGTCTTCATGAAAATTCATAATCGCTAGCGCCGAGCCGATAAAAAGCAATAGCCAAACGAACAAAAAGGAAAGAAACGACACGCGCTTTTTTTCATAAACGACTTCGACGATCGTTTGTGCTGGCCCAATCGTTTGGACGTCTACTGTTTTCTCGGAGCGAACAATCGTGTCGATCACGTGCATGACATCGATAATGACGATGTTTTTGTCGTGCGGTTGAATTTGATAAACGGGAAGCTGCTTTATTTTTTCAAGCAATTGATCGTCCGTTGCGATCATTTGGGCAACATCCCCGACCACGACCATTTCATGCGGCTTTACTTGGACGCGATGACGTAATTTCATGAAAACCGTTTCCAATCGCCTCACACCTTTATTTATTTTTTCTTACTTAGTATGTTTGAACAAGAAAGGAATGATACGGCGAATAAATAATTACCATCCATTCAATAAAAAAAGAAAAGAATGGGTACTATTCACCCATTCTTTGTTTTATTTGTTGTAAAATCTTTTTTTCCAACCGTGATACTTGCACTTGAGAGATGCCTAATCTAGATGCCACTTCTGATTGCGTTTGGTCTTTATAATAGCGCAAATACACGATGAGTCGTTCGCGCTCTTCCAGTTCTTCAATCGCTTTTTTTAACGCGAGCTTATCGAACCATAGCTCTTCTTGATTGGCAATTTGGTCGAGAAGGGTAATCGGGTCTCCATCATTTTCATACACCGTTTCATGAATGGACGCTGGCGAACGAGCGGCTTCTTGTGCGAGCACGACATCTTCTGGTAAAATTTGCAAATAATCAGCAATCTCTGTTACCGTTGGCGCTCGACCGTATTGCTTTGATAGCTCGTCTTTCGCTTTGCGAATTTTATTGCCTGTTTCTTTTAACGAGCGGCTTACTTTCACGGTGCCATCATCACGAATAAATCGCTGAATTTCCCCAATAATCATCGGTACCGCATACGTCGAAAATTTTACATCATACGATAGATCAAA
Organism: Anoxybacteroides voinovskiense; assembly: GCF_014196205.1. GTDB lineage: Bacteria > Bacillota > Bacilli > Bacillales > Anoxybacillaceae > Anoxybacteroides > Anoxybacteroides voinovskiense. The sequence goes on from NZ_JACIDE010000004.1 coordinate 169,109, forward strand.
CTTATCGACTGATTTTAGTAAGCCGATGCACCCGATTTGAAACAAGTCGTCCGGCTCATACCCGCGATTGAGAAAGCGTTGCACGACCGACCAAACGAGGCGCATGTTTTTTTGAATGATTTCCTCACGTGCCTCTTCGTCGCCTTCTTGGCTGCGCCGGATGAGTTCTTTCAGTTCGTGGTCTTTCATCGGCGTCTGCTCTTGCTTGACATCGACATCCATAGGCATGTCTCCCTTAATTGCATAGCGCTTTACTCTTTGTAATGTACTTCGTTAATTGTACAGTCGTTCCTTTATTCACTTCCGAATGAATCGTCACTTCATCCATGAAATTTTCCATGATTGTAAATCCCATTCCAGACCGTTCTAATTCCGGCTTCGTTGTAAACAACGGCTGACGCGCTTCCTCCACATTCGCAATGCCGATTCCTTCGTCTTTAATCGTCATTTGCACAACGCCGTCCTCGATGACGACCGAAATGTAGACGATGCCGTTCGGGTCGTTATTATAGCCATGAATGATGGCGTTTGTGACCGCTTCGGAGACGACCGTTTTAATTTCTGTCAGTTCATCCATCGTCGGGTCGAGCTGCGCGACAAACGCTGCTACGGTTACCCGTGCGAACGATTCGTTTTGGCTTAGTGCGGAAAACTGGAGGTGCATTTCGTTTCTCATTTACGCCACCCCCAACGTTTGTAGTGCATATTGTTCATCCGCCTCAAGCCGAATGATTTTAAATAATCCAGACATATCAAACAGCCGTTTAATTGCCGGAGAAATGGCGCAAACGATCATTTCCCCACCGACATTTTTAATTTGTTTATACCGGCCTAAAATCACGCCAAGACCGGAGCTATCCATGAAGGTTAATTCGCTTAAATTGAGCACGATGTGGCGAATTGGTTTTGTTTCCATCAAGTCCGTCACTTTCTCGCGGAGCGCTTCCGCTGTGTGATGGTCAAGCTCTCCGGAAAGACGAACGAGCAATACATTTTGCTTTACTTCAAAGTCCATCGTCAGACTCACTGCACTTTCCCCCTTATCGCATAATAGAAAACTATTTCGTGCACAAGAAGGGAAAGTCCTGCCGACTGACAAAAGTAGTCGGCATTCGCGGAAAATAGAACGAAAGCTACAAAAACGGACATTTTTAGGCGGATTTTGTCAATGTTTGCAACGTCCGTTTAAATAAATCCCACCAGCTCGCTTCGGCAACGGACTGTTTCGCGACAAGCGGGCGGCGTAATATTTCTTTTCCATTTTGTTTTAAAATGAGCGTTCCAAGCACATCGCCTTTTCGAACAGGCGCCTGTATGTTTTCGTTTAGTTTCACGACCTTTTTCAGTTCTTTCACAGATACGCCTTTTTTCGTTAATACTGAGATCGGCTCGGCAGTAACGGCTTCGACTGTTTTCGTTTTTCCTTTGCTTACTTTGACGGCGGCAATGACCGTATTTTTCTTATACACCGGATGGGTTTCGTATTGGCTAAACGCATAATCTAATAGTTTCGTCATTTGTGCGTTTCGGTCTTTTGGCGTTGGTGCCCCGAAGATGACGCCAATGACACGCATGCCGTTCTTTTTCGCCGTCGCCGTTAAGCAATATTTTGCCTCTGCCGTAAACCCGGTTTTTACCCCGTCTACCCCTGGATAAAATTTCACAAGTCGGTTTGTGTTGACAAGCCAAAATTTTTCGTCCGTATTTTCCCGTAAATAGTCTTCATATTTTCCGGTATATTTTGTAATGTCGTCATATTTTAATAACTCTTTTGCCATCATTGCCATGTCGTAAGCGCTGCTGTAATGCCCTTCGGCAGGAAGACCGGTCGCGTTTTTAAAGACGGTATCTTTTAACCCGAGTTGCTTCGCTTTTTTGTTCATCATTTGGACAAACGCCTCTTCCGATCCAGCAATTCGCTCCGCCATGGCGACAGAGGCGTCATTGGCCGAACCGATGGCAATCCCGCGCATCATTTCATCGACGGTCATTTCTTCGCCTGGTTCTAAAAAGATTTGCGAACCGCCCATCGATGCCGCATATTCGCTTGTGCGCACTTTTTCATTCCACTTCAATTTTCCGTCATGAATCGCTTCCATAATAAGAAGCATTGTCATAATTTTCGTCATGCTTGCTGGCGGCAATTTTTCGTGCGCATTTTTCGCGTACAATACCGTGCCCGTATCCCGTTCAAGCAAAATCGCTGACCGAGCTTGCGGCACAAGCTCAACGCCAGAGTCTTTCTCTTGTGCGTAAACATTGGACATCGGAATCGCCCAAGCAATGAATAACAAAAAACTCGTCATTACTTTCCACATACCCAACCCTCCATTCTTTATACATGCCATTTTTTCCAATTTGTCTTTTTTTATACAAAAAAAGAAGGCATCCTAAAAGTATTAGGACACCTTTTTCTACACATATGAACAATCTTTGTTACGAAATTTTATCATAAATAAGCGTTGGCGCTTGCACTCGTTCGGAAGAAAGGCGAATATTTTCATATAGCTTTTGTTTGACGTCGTCGATTTGTTCGCGGTTGCTGTAAATCGTCACAAGCGACTCGCCTTTTTTCACCGCATCGCCCACCTTTTTGCGCAACACTAAGCCGACCGCTAAATCGATCGTCGATTCTTTCGTCGCCCGCCCCGCTCCTAAAAGCATTGCCGCTGTGCCAATTTCATCGGCAACGATTTCGGCTACGTAGCCGTCTTCTTTCGCTTCTAATTCGATGACATAGTTTGCTTGCGGCAATTTGCTCGGGTCATCAACAACGGACGCATCCCCGCCTTGTGCTGCCAAAAACCGTTTGAACGCCTCAAGCGCTGAACCGTCTTCGATGGCGCGTTCTAGCATGTGGCGCGCTTCTTCTAAAGAGGACGCTTTTTTCGCTAAATAGACCATATGGCTGCCAAGCACGAGGCAAAGCTCTTGCAAATCTTCCGGTCCTTCTCCTTTGAGCGTATCGATCGCTTCTTTTACTTCGAGCGCATTGCCAATCGCATAGCCGAGCGGCTGGCTCATATCAGAAATAATGGCCATTGTTTGTCGACCGACGCGGTTGCCGATTTCGACCATCGCTTTTGCCAGCGCTTTCGCATCGTCTAGTTCTTTCATAAATGCGCCAGCACCTGTTTTGACATCTAAAACGATTGCGTCTGCCCCAGCAGCAATTTTTTTGCTCATAATCGATGAAGCGATTAATGGAATGCTATTAACCGTTGCCGTCACATCGCGCAATGCATACAATTTTTTATCGGCTGGCGTTAAGTTTCCTGACTGACCAACAACGGCAAGTTTATTTTTATTTACTAGTTCAATAAATTCCTCGTTGCTAATTTCGACGTGGAAACCAGGAACGGATTCAAGCTTGTCAATCGTTCCACCTGTATGCCCAAGGCCTCGCCCGGACATTTTCGCCACTGGTACACCGACAGAGGCAACGAGAGGTCCAAGCACTAACGTTGTTGTATCGCCCACACCGCCCGTGGAGTGCTTGTCGACTTTAATGCCGTCAATTTTCGAAAGGTCGATTGTTTCGCCAGAGTGAACCATCGCCATCGTCAATTCGGCTGTTTCTTCGTCGTTCATACCTTGGAAAAATACTGCCATCGCAAACGCGCTCATCTGGTAGTCAGGAATCGCACCGTTTGTGTAGCCTTGAATAATAAATTGAATTTCTTCTTTCGTTAACGCATAGCCGTCGCGCTTTTTTTCAATTAAATCGACCATTCTCATCGCTTTTCACCTCATTTGTTTTGCGCCATTTCACGCACAATTGCTTTCACAAACCGTAAAAAGTCCGCTTTTACTTTTTCTGTCGTTTCCATCACTTCATCATGCGTTAGCGGTTGGTCGAGAATGCCTGCTGCCATGTTCGAAATACACGATATTCCTAATACTTCCATATTCGCATGGCGAGCGACAATGACTTCTGGTACGGTCGACATGCCGACCGCATCGCCGCCAAGGACGCGAATCATGCGGATTTCTGCTGGCGTTTCATAGGATGGACCAGTATTTGCCACATATACTCCTTCTTGTACGCGAATGCCTAAGCGGCTAGCAACGTCTTTCGCAAGCTTCCGCAATCGTTTGCTATACGCTTCAGTCATATCTGGAAAACGAACACCAAGCGCCGAATCATTTGGTCCGATCAGTGGATTTGTTCCCATGTTATTAATATGATCGGAAATAATCATTAAATCGCCTGGTTGGAACGTTTCGTTCACGCCGCCAGCTGCATTTGTGACGATTAATTGCTCCACACCAAGCGCCTTCATCACACGAATCGGGAACGTCACTTTATCTAAACGATACCCTTCATAATAATGAAAGCGCCCTTGCATCGCGAGCACGGTCGCACCTTCCAATTGGCCGTACACTAATTGCCCCGCATGGCCTTCCACCGTGGAAACCGGAAATTGCGGGATCTGGCTATACGGAATTCTCACGGCACTCTCGATTTCATCAGCCAACACGCCAAGGCCAGAACCGAGAATGAGCCCGATTTGCGGTGGTGTTGAAAATTTTTCGGTTAAAAATTGTGCGGCTTGTTCAATCGCTGCTCGATTCATGAATGTTCCCCCTCACTTCAATTCCGCTAAAAAACTTGTTCCGTATTTTGGCATGTTGACATGAAAGTTTTCCGCAATCGTCGCACCGACATCGGCGAACGTTTGGCGAAGCGCCAATTCTTTTCCGCCATTCATGCTTGGACTATATACGAGAAGCGGCACGTATTCGCGCGTATGGTCGGTGCCGTGATGAACAGGGTCGTTGCCATGGTCGGCGGTAATGATTAATAAATCGTCTTCTTTTAAAAGCGGCAATACGTCCGCAAGGCGTGCGTCAAACTGTTCGAGCGCATCGCCGTAGCCTTTCGGGTCACGGCGGTGGCCGTATAACGCATCAAAATCGACAAGGTTGACAAAGCTAAGTCCCGTAAAATCCATATGCAGCGTGTCCATCAATTTATCCATGCCATCCATATTTGATTTCGTGCGGAGCGATTTCGTCACCCCTTCATTATCGTAAATGTCGGAAATTTTGCCGATGGCAATGACGTCATAGCCAGCATCTTGCAATTCGTTCATCACCGTGCGACCAAACGGCTTTAACGCATAGTCGTGACGATTTGCCGTACGTTGGAAATTGCCTGGCGTGCCGATGAACGGACGGGCGATGACGCGGCCGACCATATATTTTTCATCAAGTGTCAATTCGCGAGCGATTTTGCAAATATGATATAATTCGTCAAGTGGAATGATTTCTTCATGCGCAGCAATTTGCAGCACGGAATCTGCGGATGTATAAACGATTAATGCCCCTGTCTCCATATGCTCGTTGCCGAGTTCCTCGATAATTGCGGTGCCGCTTGCCGGCTTGTTTCCGATTACTTTTCGCCCCGTCCGCTTTTCTAATTCCTCAATTAATTCCTTTGGAAATCCGTCTGGAAACACTTGAAACGGCGTATCGATGCGCAGCCCCATCAATTCCCAGTGACCAGTCATCGTATCTTTCCCGGCGGATGCTTCTTGCATTTTTGTATAGTACGCCAGTGGTTTTTCCGCTTTCGGCACTCCTTTTATTTCGCGAATGTTGCTTAACCCAAGCTTCGCCATGGTCGGCATGTTCAAGCCGCCGCGATGTTCAGCGATATGCCCGAGCGTATCTGCCCCTTTATCGTTATATTTCTCCGCATCTGGCGCTTCGCCGATGCCGACCGAGTCCATCACAATTAAAAAAACGCGTTTGTATGTAGACACTGTTTTTCCTCCTTGCAAAATAGCGTTTTTTAGCACAAAGATGGGAATGAGCCATCGTTTCACGAAAAAATTGACTTTTCTTCGGTAATCAACACTTTTACTTGTAGAATACCCTTCTTTTGAAAAAACACACACGCTCTACTGGTCAGAAGTCTGACAACTACATTATAAAACGTTTTCATAATGATGCGCAATAAAAAAGCAGGAAAATCGTGAATACGTGAATAAATTTGAACGATTTTTTAACAAGGCTCTTATATGCCGCATTTTCTGTTGTTTCAAACAGCGTAGGGACGTTGAGATATTGCTTGATCCAACGGAAGAACACTCTTCATGATCTCGAAAAACCACGACCCGATGCATTTTTTGTGAACAACATTGCGGTGTTTCGAGTTGACGTGTGAGAGCTTCAATGACTGAAGACGAAGAATAAGACAAGCGTCGCAAACTGTAACGACGATGAAGGTCTACATTGTCTTTCATTCAACTGATAAAATATTGTCCGTTCTCCACAAACTGTCCAATCGTTCGATTTTGAAATAGGTTCGGTCTTCGACAAGAATGTAGCGTTTGTCTGTGAGCACTTCTCCAGCAGGGCATCGTGTTGAAGCCCAATTGTTTCGATGACGTCCATCGGCAATCCAAGTCCAAGCGAGTACACTATATGAAGTTTCATACCTAAGCGTTTCCTATGGTAAGCCGCCCATGGAAGACACGTTTATCCAACCGTCATCGTGGTAGAATCCACGATGCGGAGGGACTTTGGAAATCTAAGGGTCGACGAGTTTTACGATTACATTGGAAACGATCAAGGAAAAGAAACGTTTCATCATTTTATATGGAACGTTCTTGGCTTTATTGGTAACGTTCGAGTGATCGATTGCTGGAAGCCTATAAGAAACAGCCGTATCTGCTCCATGTCGAAAGCTTTTCCATTCGTTCACAGCTGCTATCACTAAAAAGTGGATAAACGCCCGAACATCAAATTTCCGTGTGGTGTCACGGTAACCGACAAGTTCAGTGATTGCTTGTATATAAATTCAGTTTGAAATTCCGACACGTTTAATCAACCTGTATTCTTGTCTATACTGCTCCTAAACGAGTCAGTCAAAGGAGCGGACGAAGAAAAAAGGATTACAAATTACGAACGATCATGGTTGGATCATCGAACGTCTTCAAGAACAGGAACGCAGAATGAAAAATGCCAACATGGCGAAACGAATGGCAGCGATTCGTTTCATTATGCAAGGCTACTTAGGAATCCAAGTCGCTGAGCTTTTGAACCTCCATCGCGAAACCGTTTCGATTTACGTTCAAAAGTTTAATCAAGGTGGCATGGATGCGCTATTAGAACGCCATTACGCCCTAGGTAGAAAGCCGTACCTGTCTCCAGACGAAGAACGCGAATTAAGAAAGGTGTTGGAAGAAAGCACTCCAGCCGATGAAGGATACGGCATCGAAACCAGCTGGAATACACGAATCATTCAACCTGTGTTAGGTTTGATATGATGAATTTCAGGCATTGCTAACATCCTTTCATTACCTCCACTGTTTTGTTCTTCACAACCTTAAACAGTAGAGGGTTTTTTAGGAGCTGGCAAGCCTTTTTTTATGCCATGAAGCTCTGCACTTTTTTGTTGCAGAACTCTGTACTTTCATTTTGCACTAAACACACACTAGGGGGTTATCTGTTTATTGTTCATCAGAAGCAAAAAGATTTTAAGACTGTAGTTAAGCAATTTCGATAACAATAATTACCATTTAAAAAGAGACAAACAGGGTACCCCTTATGCCACGTGAATCTGTTTTTTCACGGCATCAATAGGAATATTTTGTTTTTCCGCACGGTAAATGAACTCCACGAGGCTATGTCCTTTTCTCTTGCGCAGGAGATCGAGCCCATCCGAAAAATCACTGTTCGACTCGAACATGCTGTACACATACGCAAGTTGTACTAAGATCCAATACCGTTTCACCGCCCGACGCCCGCGAACGCGGTATCCATCGAGTTTCAGCTGGTCTTTCGCTTGACGGAAAAAACATTCGATCGACCAACGCTCGGCATAGTAGCGCAAGATGTCTTCGTCGCTTAACTCCCGATCGGTGCTCAAGACGCAATGAAGATGTTTAGGTGTCATCGGCTGATCGGCTTTCCAAGCGAGTAGCACCACGGCATCATCGAGACCTTTGAGAGCGCCTTCGTAGCGATACACCCGATAACGCTCTTCTCCCACCGTGACGAGGGGAGTGTCGTTCGATTCGATGTAGTGGGCAAACTGCTTCGCTTGGATGGCGATGCCTTTCGGGTAGAGAATTCGGTTCGTCTTGAGCATTGCAATCACGTGGAATCCCTTTTTCAGACAAGCTTCCACGAGCGTTTGGGATGGATACCAAGAGTCCATGAGCACATAAACGGGGCGACTCACATCCAAAGAAGAAAGCATCTCGATCGCGAGTTTCCCTTTGCTTTTCCCTGCCGTCTTGTCGTAGAGGCGAAAGGCAAAAGGAAACGCTTGGGTCATCGTATGAACCATGAGCCAAACGAGAGAATGTCCCCAGATTGACTTTTTCTCTGTGTGAGAATAGTGCCAATCACACCCTTGAATGGCGTGCGTGGCCCGTGACGAAGGCTTCGTTTTTTGGCAAATCGTATCATCGATCGAAACAAAAAGGGGTGAATTCTCTCGTTTCGAGCTGCGTTCGACACGACGAAGGATCCACTGCTGGAGTTTGCGAAGCAATGTCTCTTCCTCCCAAGGGCTTTTCGTGAAAAAATGACTGAGTGTCGTGCGATGGTTCGGATGAAAGCTCCCATGATGAAGATCGGTCAACGTCCCTGAAAAACCTTTCGTCACCATCGCATCCACGATATGAACGAGATGCTTCATCACAGGTTTCGAGAAATAGAGCGCCAACCCTAACATCGTGAAAAACTTGTGAATTCCTTGATGATGTGCTAATCTATTCATGAGACATGAACCTCCTTGTGAATGGTTTGGTGACACATCTATTCTAATAAAGGAATCGGGTTCATGTCTCCTTTTTTGTTCAGATGTAAATTTGTGTTAGTGAATTTGCCCATCTACAGAATATAATAAAGAACCTATCTTCCCTTCAAAAAGCAAATTTTTTATTTAATAGAGATAAAGAACGGGATATTGCGATTATTTCCCTGATGTTAGGAAACATCGCTCACGTTAGTAACAAGTTTTACACTAGAAGATATCGACTTTAACAAAAGGAAAGTCAATCTCATTTGCAAAAGAGATAAGCACTACACTATTAACGTCCTCGCCTCCTCTCTTGATGATTTAAGAAGATATTTAGATGTACGAAAAGAAACGCTATAAAGCAACGAATGACGATATTTATGTATTTATGTATTTCTTACCAAATATAAAGGCAAAGCTTAGCCTATATCCGTTCGGACCATCCAGAATAACGTCAAGAAATATACGCAGAGATTTAATTACGACTCGTGGTGCTAGATAAAATCGAGTAAGCATAAAAATAGCCCTTGCTTGTGGATCTCCTGTAGAATGAAAGTGCGATCCAACATTCGAAAGGAGAATCCCCATGCAAGAGCACTTTCATTTTACTACAGATCAAGCAAAGATTCAAAAACAATATGCAGCCATTTTCTTTTTTGTTTCTGCCCGGCTGTCACAAATTCCATTCTATCTTCAACGTCGCAATCGTCATTTGGTGAAACAAGAAGATGCGGTGATCATTGCTATTCATCTTTATAGGAAAGCTGCTTGGCTTCTCTTCCGAACGGGAATGGCATCGCTTTGTGACTGGGAACTTGTTTACGGATGGACATTTTCTCGAACGTTCTCGCTACCATCGTCGTTGTCGAGCGCTGCGCTTTGCGATCAAATGGATGCGCCATGAGCTAGCCAAACGTGGGCAACACCACGCCTATGCGGTCGTAGACAGTATGCCGATCGAGTTGTGCCATGCCGCAAGAATGTACCGCGTCAAACGATTTCAAGGAATTGCGGACATCGGGCTCTGTGCATTGAAAAAGCAGTGGTACTATGGATTTAAGCTGACCGACCAAGGACTGCCCATGGGATACGTGGTAACGGAGGCGTCCTGTCACGATCGAGCCGCAGCGGAAACCGTCATGACTCAAATTCCTCATCCCTTTAATTTAGGAGACAACGGATTTATCAGTAGCGAATGGCAAAAAAAGTTGTATGAAGCGTACCAAATCGCTTTTTGGACTCCATCTCGCAAAAATCAGAAACATCGCCCATCCGCATCATGGGAGAGATGGCTAAAACAAAAACGGAAAGTCATTGAAACGGTGTTCTCTGTCCTCGTCGATCAGTATCGTATCACAGAAATTCGTGCTAATTCGATTGCGGGATTTGAAGTAGCACTAGATGGTATCTTGTTGGCATATTCACTTGTAACACTTGGGCTAGTTGAGCGCTAGCGCTCAACTAGCACCACGGGTTTAATTACGGTAAGGCACTTAGTCCTCACAAATTGCGGCATACCTTTGCAAGTGAATAGCTACGAACAAGTGGAGTATGAGTAAAATGCTTGTGGGAGGACGCTAAATCCTCTTCCATATGTTTCAAGGGGGAGGATTCCTTGAACAGAAGGGGGATGAGCAAAAAAGATGCAAAAAGGACTCTCTTCCTGTATTGTGATCGTGCAACCAAATCACTAAGGAGGTCAGAGAGTCCTATGCAACAGTTTATCACAGGTGGACAAACATGAAAAGAGCTAGAAGCAGAATTGTTTTGGATGTTACAAAAAACCTATGGAGAAATGCTTCAACAGGTATTGGAATGGCTGGATGAAGAGCTAGCCAAGCAACGAGATAAAAAGCGTTATTACCTAAAAGATAAACGAACGGTACAGATTCAGACGTTATTTGGGGAAGTGGAGGTTCGACGCAATTACTACTTGGATCGAGAAAAAGGCGTGTATACGTGCTTATTAGATGCGTTCCTCGGGTTTGATGGGGCAAAGGGAGTGAGTCCATTACTGGAGGAAACGGCCATGGAATTAGCCGTTACGGGTCCTTCGTATCGCCAAGCCGCAGGGGCGCTAGAGAAGATGGTAGGCTATGCGGTGATGAGCCATGAAACGATTCGCCAGCTGATCTTACAAGCAACGGTAGACAAGCATCGCCCAATGGAAAGGACACAGCAGGTGTTGTTTGTAGAGGGGGACGGATTGTACGTCAAACGGCAGCGAAGCCGGCGAAAAGGGAAAGAAGAAAAGATTTTGGCGGTACACCAAGGGTGGAAGGTCAATGGGAAACGGGTATCGTTAGTGGGGAAACGGCACTATGTCCATGACACAAAAGAACCGGTGTGGGAAGGATTAGAAACGTTTTTGATGGAGGAATACGGCTATGACCCAACGAGAGATTGGGTGGTGATCAATGGCGACGGAGCTGCGTGGATTACGGCTTGTCGAGAGTACTTTGGGGAATGGGCATTTTTCCAGCTCGATCGGTTCCACGTCGCGCGAGAGATTCGTGAATGCGTAAAAGATCACCCACGGTACCGGACGATTCAGAAAAAGTTGGCCTTGTTCGATGAAAAGGGGTTATTAACGGAACTGCATAGTGCGGTAGGCACCCTAGGAGAGGAGAAGAAAGAAAAGCAATTGGAGGGATTGATTCAACGAATCGAGTCGATGCCTGGCTGTTTGAGCGATTATCGCGCGTGGCTACGAGAAAAAGGGATCGATACGACGGGTATACTAACCTTTCTAATTAAGGAATCTAAGAAAGTTATTAAAAAAATGGAATTACTTCGTGAGCAAGAAAAATGATCGAGTAACAATTAGAGGAGTGGATAGCAATGAAAAAAGTATTTATCGTTTTTTTTATTTTCAGTGTTTTATTATCCAGTTGTAGTAACACAACATTCTCTTTACCTAATAATATTGTGTTTCCTCTTCCTGGGACTTCGAAAGATAATACTGAGTGGAGGGGCGAAGCCAATAAAATGACGGGGAAAATAGATGAGTTAGTAATAATTAAAGATGGAAGAAAGAAATATCGGTATAAAATAGGTGATAGTATTAATGTGGAGGGAAAAACTTACATCCTAGAAGGTTTTGTTTACGAAGAAAATAATAACGGTAAGATCTCGGTTGTATTGAAAGCTAAAGAATAAACCGAAACGAGCAATATTCATTCAACTGATTACAAATTGGCTTGAAGGTGAACCCAGAATGATTGGATTCACCTTGTCGACTTTGTCAACGAGCTTTTCATTCATAACAGAGGTTGTTTTATTTTCCATTCTTTTCTGGATGGTGCTGTTGAGCAGGTTGTTCCATAGGTTTTTGTAAAACAAAATTGTTTTCCACAGCTGGAACAACACCAAGAAATGGAACTTGTTTTCCATTTAATGTATAGTTCCCCTTAAAAACATACACAGGTTGTAAATAAGGTTGTTCTTCTATTGTACCAGCATCTTCCCAATAGGAAACCGTAACATCATCTATAACAGGATCGTGCCCCCCCTCTACAACGTTATGGATTCCCTTATTATTTTTAAGTTCATCGATCGCAACGTTAACGGATTTGATTGGATAATCGGCAAAATTGACATGTTCCTTATGATTTTTTCTTACAACTTCAATTTTACCATTATCACCCACTTCAACAACTATACGGGAAACACCTAGCAGTGGTTTATTATCGATATATTGATAAAAATGGACTGATTTACTCAATACATAGCCTTTGTCAGTTTCAGGATTAAGGTTTCCGGGTATTTCACGATTCTCCGTTACACCCGCCACTTTAAAGTTACTTGGTAACCAGTTCATCTTTTTTAAAAATTCTGTAGCGTATTGAATTGCTTCACTGTCAGTTGGAATATTCTTGGGCCTACCGTTGATTTCTTTTAAATTATAATGCTCACGATTTATATAAAGAATTTTTCCGGTTCCATTTTGTACTTCAAGATACTTATATCCATCTTCTACAGCTAAAGCATTCATTTGAGAATTTGATTTAACAGAACCTAAGATTCCTAATTTATTTGCGAGTTCCCGTACTTCCTCATTGGTATAGTTTACATATTTAAATTTATATACGGGAACTTGGTTCGGTAATCTATTTACAGGGGCATTCATCTTAAAATTCAACTCCACAGCACCAGCTTGACCAGGTGTAGGTAAAACTAATGATGGAATCTGACCTAAACTATTATTTTGTGTAACAGCTTCTTCTTTTGCATTTGTTGCGGCAGGGACTTGATGATAATAAATACCTGTTCCGATCAAAGATAACATTGCAAATGAAGAAAGAAATAAATAACGCTTTTTTCATGTATTTGAACCTCCTATGGATTAATGGTTATGACACGATCCCAAGTACTAAAACTAGAAGCATTAGTACTCGAATAAGACGGTGCTGCGGTAGTTGAGCTATCCCATTTATCATTGCCTTTGGTGGAATATCCTTTCACGCGAGCAATTACTTTACCATCTGGATCAGTAGAACTGTAAGGTAACTGAGGCTGATATTGACTAGCAGCATCAAAGTAAGAGTCCTTAATAGTCCATCCAGCCCCAATTCGAGCTGCATACCACCCTGCTTCCCTAGAGTCCAAATACATAATACTCGCAAATCCCATCATTAAATGAAGACCTTGAAACATATTCCAAATCTTTGTTTCATTTGTTGATTGTCCACCGTTTCTTAAAAAATTACATTGATACATGGTAGCCCATCTCATACTACCATCTCCCCAACGGATTTCATCCCATTGGGCATTTGCTGCACCATCTGTTTCAGTTACATGGTATTTAGATGATGAATTTAATGTGTAAAAATGGGAGGCAGCTCCTGACCCATTTGAGAAGGCCAAATATCCTAATCCGTGTCCTGCGAAAGCGAAAAACTGTTTTGAATCCGCAAATGTTCCAAAATCACTTTCCCATGCATAATTATCCGTGTATATAACTCCATTGTCGGCAACGTTGTTTCCAACTAGTCCATCATGTAATTTTTGAACATATTGAGCTCCTGCACGATCACCATAGACACACTTTGCTGTCGTATAATACGAACTTACACCGTCGTATCCCTGGGTCCATTTTGCAGAAGCAACATTGTTTAATGAAAATACAGTTAAAACAGCTAAGGATGAAGCAACAACATTCCTTATTTTTTTTACCTTTTTTAATTTTTTAATCATAAATTCATGTGTCCCTCCTTTTTATGTAACTATTCAACCCCTACATAGAAAAAGTCTATGAGCGAGGTTTTGTTTCTTTCCTCCTTGTCTATACTAGTATCATGAAAGACATGGGAGGTGAACACAATGGCAAAAGGTGTTTTTGATTTCCAACAAGCGGTCTTCACACTTGAAAGCATGGTCGCAAAAATCGAGAGTCAAGCACAAACGATGGAAAAACTCATCAAAGAAAACGAACAACTACGTCAAGAAAACCAACAATTAAAAACACGTATTGCAGAATTAGAAGCCCGTACGAAAAAAACAGTACCAATATCCATTTCCCGCCGTCCTCTGACCGGTTTGTGGCAAAATCTCCTTCTCGCCAAACGTCGGAGAAGCGACCAGGAGGACAGCCAGGGCACCGAGGAACGACGCTCCGCCAAGTACCAACCCCTGGCCATCGAGTCCTTCACCGCGTGACCCAATGCAAAGGATGTGGTCACTCGTTGGAAGAGGTCGTTCCTTTTCGAGTAGACATTCGCCAAGTGTTCGACCTCCCGGTGGTTCGAATGGAAGTGACTCAACATGAACGGGAAATCAAGCGTTGCCCAGAATGCCGACTTGTCCAGCTGGCGGAGTTCCCTTTTTATGTCACCAATCATGTACAATATGGACCGGTCATCACTTCGCTCATTTTATACTGGAATCATGCACAATTGATTCCATGTGAACGTGTCACCGAGATGGTGAACACATGATTTCATCATTCCATTAGTGCAGGCACGGTCGTGAACATGACGAGACGGTGGCAACCTGTGTGAGAAACAACGACCGAAGAGATTGAGGCAGCGTTGCTTGTCTCCCGCACGTTGCACGTCGATGAAACGAGCCTGCGGGTGAACGGAAAGAACCACTGGGTGCATGTGGCTTCCACTGCCAAGACCACCCGATACGGGCTTCATCGCTCGCGTGGCAAGCAAGCGACGGATGACATCGGAATCTTGCCACGGTACAAAGGAACAATGGTACACGATGCGTATTCCGTATATCCGATGTATACGGAGGCGAGCCATGCCCTTTGCCACGCCCATCATCTTCGCGAGCTTCGGGAATATACCGAACTGTACGGCCATTCATGGTCGAAAGAGATGGCCGAAGCACTGTTGGAGATGAAACAGGCGGTAGAGAAAGCGGGCGGATCCTTGCCGGAAGAGGAAGCCCGGCGTTGGGAAGCCGTGTACGACGAGCTTCTTTCGAATGATCGCCGAGAACTGGAGGAACGTTGCCAACAAGGCAAGCATGGCGGCGTCCGCAAGGCGAAAAATTTCATCCGACGCTTAGAAAAGCGCAAGCAAGAGGCGCTTCTCTTCCTGCGAAAGAAAGAAGTGCCGTTTGACAACAACCAAGCCGAGCGCGATTTGCGGATGGTGAAAGTCAAACAAAAAATTTCTGGAACGTTTCGTCAGGAAGACGACGCGGAGGCTTTCTGCACTATTCTCAGCGTCATTTCCACCCTGCAAAAACACGGAAAGCCGGTGTGGGAATCGTTTGCAAAGACTTCTAAGCGGAGAGTCTCTCCAAACGATTCTCCAGTCCTCCTAGGGCATTTTCGATACCGGAAATGCCCTATTGGTGCCGGATTCTGAAAATCTCGCTAGTATGGGGCTGAATGGATACAGATAACCACTTTTTGTTAGTAGAGTCAGTAATATAATAAAACATTAATATTGTCGATGCAAGTAAAAAATGTAGAATAATATTAATATTATTAAAATTATGTAATTTATACTAATTTTAATTTGGGTGAAATTATGTAAAATATACTAATATAAACATTAAATATGATATACCATCACTATATAGAACTGATTTAATTTTTCGACATACAAATGTAAGCTGTTTTCATCTAGCGCATCTATTTTTGTTCGTTGCAATGTATATGGCAGAATAAAAGTACATAATTTGGCGGCGTAAAAGGTAAACGTCAAATAGCCCCCACCTTTTTGAAGGCCGGGGCTTGGGGTACTATTTAGTTAGCTGATCAAAAGCAATACATGAAACAGGGAGTGTGGTTGACCAAGGAAGCATTTGATCCAATGCGTGCTTGTCTGACAAATCCATATTGGGAAGCTTCTCAAAAAGATAGCGAAGGTAGTAATATGGATGTAAACGATTCGCTTTCGCTGTCTCCACTATGCTGTAGATGATGGCACTTGCCCGTGCACCTTGTGGTGTATTCGCGAAAAGCCAATTTTTCCTTCCGATGACCACCGATTTGATCGAGCGTTCGCTGCGATTATGATCGATCTCCAGTCGCCCATCCTCTAAAAAGGCCACTAATTTATCCCATTGGTTCAGACAATACGCAATGGCTTTTCCTATCGCACTCTTTGGCAACACGTGCTGTTTTTGCTTTTGAAGCCATGACAAAAAAGCGTCTAAGATAGGCTTGCTTTGTTTTAGACGTTCTTCATACCGAATTTCGGGTTTTCGTTTTTTTAATTTGCGTTCCACCGCAAACAGTTGGTTACAGAAATTCAGCCCTTCCGTTGCGGTTACTGGTTTCACGCTATTGGCAGGCATGGATCTTATGGCGTCTGTAAATCCTCTACGCGCATGAGCCCAACAACCAACCAAGGTTACGTTCGGCACTTGATGGTACCCTGCGTATCCATCCACCTGCAAATAGCCTTGAAAACTGTTCAGGAAATGTTTCGGGCTTTCCCCTGCTCTCGTTTCCTGATACTCATAAAGGATGATAGCCGGTCCTTCTATCCCTGTCTGGTACCGCCACAAATAGGAAGTAGAAGTAGCTGGTCTTCTAGGTTCTTGAAGAACCTGAAGGGTGGTTTCATCGGCATGAATAATATCCAGCTCCAGAAGATGTTCATGCATTCGATGATACAGCACACTCAGCCATTGTTCCGCTCCTTTTATCATCCAATTGGCAAAGGTTTGGCGAGAAAGAGGCATGCCCATTCGCTGAAACTGTTTTTCTTGACGATATAATGGGAGCCCTTCTACATATTTTTGCGTCATAATATGTGCCAAAATAGAAGGAGAGGCGAAACTGCCCGGAATGACCGATTTCGGTCTAGGCGCTGTTTGAATAGGCGTTTCGATCTCATGGTGCTCACAATGACGACAAGAATAGACATATTGCACGTGCTTCACCACTTTTCATTCCGCAGGAATATAAACAAGCTCTTGTCGTACTTCTGTACTCATTTCATGCAGAGTACCACCGCAACACGAACAGACCTGTTCTTCATCGGATAAACGGTATTCGACCGTTTCAACAGGCAAGTTTTCAAGCATCGCTTCGCGATGTCCACGTTTTTTTCGGCGGCGTTGATATGTAATAGACTCAACAGTAGGTTCTGGCAAATCAAGGTTTGCTTCGTGTTCTACCTCGTTGAATAGTTCCAACTGACCAGGAAGGGTTTTTTCGCTCGAAACACCAAAGCGTTTATGTTGCAGAAGGCGAAGGTGTTCTTCATACCACTTTAATTTTTCTTCCAACTCCTGTTGTTTTTTAGTTTCGCCTGTCATTCTGCATTTTGCTTTTCTAGCATTTCTAAGCGTTGGAGGAGATCTTCCATTGTAAGATTGGAATGAGGGAATTTCGCTGTTGTTTTCATATCTTCATTATACAACAAAACAGCGGAATTCCCTGAATTTTTATTAGTTAAATAACTTTCTTTGCG
>NZ_JACIDE010000005.1 GCF_014196205.1 Anoxybacteroides voinovskiense
AGGCATCGACTCGATTCGTTGAATCAATCCCTCCAATTGCTTTTCTTTCTTCTCCTCTCCTAGGGTGCCTACCGCACTATGCAGTTCCGTTAATAACCCCTTTTCATCGAACAAGGCCAACTTTTTCTGAATCGTCCGGTACCGTGGGTGATCTTTTAAGCATTCACGAATCTCTCGCGCGACGTGGAACCGATCGAGCTGGAAAAATGCCCGTTCCCCAAAGTACTCTCGACAAGCCGTAATCCACGCCGCTCCATCCCCATTAATCACCACCCAATCCCTTGTTGGGTCATAGCCGTATTCCTCTATCAAAAACGTTTCTAATCCTTCCCACACCGGTTCGTTGGTGTCATGGACATAGTGCCGTTTCCCCACCAACGATACCCGTTTCCCATTGACCTTCCATCCTTGGTGTACCGCCAAAATCTTTTCTTCTTTCCCTTTTCGCCGGCTTCGCTGCCGTTTGACGTACAACCCGTCCGCCTCTACAAACAACACCTGCTGTGTCCTTTCCATCGGGCGATGCTTGTCTACCGTTGCTTGTAAGATCAGCTGGCGAATCGTTTCATGGCTCATCACCGCATAGCCTACCATCTTCTCTAGCGCCTCTGCGGCTTGGCGATACGAAGGACCCGTAACGGCTAATTCCATGGCCGTTTCCTCCAGTAATGGACTCACTCCCTTTGCCCCATCAAACCCGAGGAACGCATCTAATAAGCACGTATACACGCCTTTTTCTCGATCCAAGTAGTAATTGCGTCGAACCTCCACTTCCCCAAATAACGTCTGAATCTGTACCGTTCGTTTATCTTTTAGGTAATAACGCTTTTTATCTCGTTGCTTGGCTAGCTCTTCATCCAGCCATTCCAGTACCTGTTGAAGCATTTCTCCATAGGTTTTTTGTAACATCCAGAACAATTCTGCTTCTAACTCTTTTAATGTTTGTCCACCTGTGATAAACTGTTGCATAGGACTCTCTGACCTCCTTAGTGATTTGTGTGCACTTATCACAATACAGGAAGAGAGTCCTTTTTGCATCTTTTTTGCTCATCCCCCTTCTGTTCAAGGAATCCTCCCCTTGAAACATATGGAAGAGGATTTAGCTTCCTCCCACAAACATTTTACTCATACAAAAATCTTTCTAAACATACTATACGAGGAGGAATAAAATTGAAAAAAATAAAAACTTTGTTGTTGAGTTTGGTGTTCCTTTTCTCATTATTTTCTTTCAACGATTTTAGTTCTGCAAAACAAGTACATGATGGCTCAAAAACTGAAAAACTAACAAAGCTAGAAAAAAGTTTTTTAAAAGATGTAACAGGGCATACAGAAGAAGAAATAGATATGTTACCTTTAGAAATCGCAAAGCAACTAGTTGAAGATAAAGCTGTCATCCAAGATTCAAAAACTGAAACATTTTCTTTTGAAGAAAATGCAGGAGACGTAGAAAATGAGGAAAATACTTCTGGTACTCTTACAACGATGGGTACAATTTCATCCTCAACGATGACATTAGCGGGTACAGTTTATAAAGTGACTTCCGATCGATCAGGTTACGATAAATTTTATATTTACGGTAATTTTCGATGGCTAAAATCTCCCTTTTACGAACTTGTAGATAAAATGACTTTCGGTTTTCCTTCGAGTGCAGGATTTTTCCTCCCAACTAGTGATGGGGCAATAACACAACATCAACATAGATATAGTCAAGATCCACAAGGTAATGGAACATGGGTAGATTATGCAATTGATTACACACCTAATATGTCTATGTACCAACATCAAGAAATGGTACAATCAATATTAAAATTGAATACGGGCACGCAAAATATGTCGGTCAACCTAGTGTATCAGTATTTCCAGCAGGACTATCAATAACTCCATCATTTTCTGTAGATACTGCTTCCTACGCTCTAACATTAACTTATTAATAAATTTAAAAACTCTTACGTTTGTTACACTATTAAAGAAAAGAGTAAAAAATAGTATATTCATTAATGTTTTACATTAGTTTACAAATAAATAGTGAGGGGGATTAAATGGAGTTTCTATACCTAATTACCCTACCAATAATTGGTTCTCTATGGTTTTTAAATTTCACGATTTTTTTTAAAAGATTAAACAGTAATGGAAATACACGCAACCAAACAATATTAGGTGTTTTGCTAACCTTTATATTTATTTTTGTATTTGCGTATGGTTATTTGGCAACACATTAATAATTTACCTGAATCCGTGATAAAAATGCGTTCAAACTGCTGAGAAAACTTGATACATCAACAAATATTGTATTTGCTAATTGAATTTTGAGCCATTCTGATTACATCTTTGTGAGTCACTTAAAAATTGACAAATGGTAAATCTGGGGCGTCTTGACATGGAGCCTCTGCGGACATGTTTTCTAGCGAAAGGGGCGAGCAGGAGCCCTTGTTTCGCTAGGCAACTAGCCTAACATGTCCGCCACTCCATGTAAAGCCTGTGCTTCTGATTTTGTAAATATATTCCAATCTGAAATAATTAGCTAATGTGCAAAACAAATAATTTGCAAATTTACAGAAATGGCACGCGACCAGGTGGCAAGCGGCGATCGAGTAAACGATCGAGCCCCCCTTCGTTAAAGCGTGAGACATAGAGGGCAACCGATTGACGGCATAGGTTGACCATTTTCGCGACATCTTTGCCAAGATACCCTTCCATGACGAGGCAAACGGCAGTCACCCGAGCACGAAGCGAAGCATCTTTGATTTTCCGTTCTTGTTTCCGAAGGGTTCGAGGTGTCCATCCGTGATCATTCGTAATTTTAAGACGTTTCATGTCATTTCTGCTCCTTTTATACATGAGTATGTAGGAGCAGTATAGCCATGGAAAAAGGTGTTCATACAGAAGTCATTACTTTAAAGTGCATGTATATAGTAGGTCTAAGCCTTCTCATAGTATTTGAAATCGTTTTAATTAAACAGGCGCATATAAACGAAAGTGTTTTATTAAAGGGGTATATTGTAGGAGCTCTTATATTTATGAATGTATATATAACTCTTTTAGCTGTAAACACACAATGGAAAGAGAAATTTATGGATGTTATTTGTATCTTACCTGTGCGCGCACGTATCTTTTGGACGGTGCAAATACTATTTCTTTTTGTCGATATGTGCCTTAGAAGAACATTATTTTTCTTTATTCTCCCTATTGTTTTATTTGTTGGCAGCAATCTATCTATAAACGGTCTATTGTATTGGCTGGGTAAGTTTTTGTTTTTAACATTATATTCTATCGTGATTGGCATTGCCTTAGGAAATTTATTGAGCAGAAAAAGAACACTGCATATGTTTTTTCATATTGCAGCACTTTTGCTTATATTTTGCTCGATGTATAGCGTACCAGTATTGTATATATTACTATGCATCATTCATATGGGCTGGGTAACGACTTTCGATTTTCCAAAATTCTTGCAGGTTCCTCCCCGATCTGGAAAAAATTTAAAATCATCTACCGGATTTTCCTTTTACAAAAGGGAGTGGAACAGATTTCTTTCATCTAAAGCCATGATTTTAAACTATGTCGTAATGATTGTCTTCATTGCATTCTTCTGTTATAACTTAGCGAATTTAAATATGGTTGATTCAACAGTAGTTTTTTTGACTATTGTTGCATTATTGTTGATGTGTTCTCCAATTGCATTGCTTTATTCGATTGAAAAACATAATAGAAAATTGCTATTAACGTTGCCTATTAAAAAATGGTCGCTATTTTTGCAAAAATATGCTTTTTATCTTGGAGTACTGCTGATCGGGTTTGTTTCGATTATTTTAGTGCTTTCTTTAATATTTGACCAACCTATTTCATTTTGGAATATAACGCAATGTATGGAACTGCTTCTAGCTGGAGCATTCATCCGTTTAAAAGCAGACGAAAAGAAACCGAACTTTGATTGGGAGACTGAGCAAAAATTATGGAGTGATTTTAAGAAATACCGGTCGTATTTTTATTGTTTGCCTCTCTTTTTGTCGTCAATAGCTGGAGCTTTCGTTTCGATTTTATCAATTCCGATCATTGCGGTCATTATTTGGTATGTACTAAATAGGCAAGAAGGTGATTTTTTTGGATAAACTGCTATCAGATAACGAGTGGAAAATCAGTTTATTTCCGACTGAAAAATTTTCAACTGTGTCTATCGCAGTCTATTTCTATAATGAACTTCTGTGCTCAGAAAAGTTTGAAGAAAACACCTTATTTTTTTACTGGTTCGGTGCATTGAAAAAGAAAATACTGAAAGAAAGGAATGTGAAAAATAATTATGGATTCAAAAGATTTGATGAAGAAAGAAACAAACGCGCTCACCTCATACGTGCAAGCGTTGGGAAAAAGGGAGTCGATGTGGGAGGCCGCTAAAACGCTAATCAAACAGGGAGATGCATCAGTGCCTGCATTAGTCGAAGGGTTAAGGGATTCTGATCACAATGTACGGTCAATTTCTGCTGTTGTGCTCGGGGAGCTTGGACCTGTTGCGTCGCAAGCGGTTCCTGAACTTATTCAGCTCTTGAAAGATGGAAATCAGGAGGCACGCATGTCTGCTGCTTTGTCCCTGATGAGAATCGGTCCCGCTGCAGAGGAAGCGCTTGAACAGTGTCTAAAAAATGAGGATAAGGAGGTACAGTTTTGGGCAGCTTGGGCGTTAGTCATGAACAATCCGACCAAGCTACATGCTCTCCCGATCTTGCAAGAAGGATGGAACAACAGCAACGACAAATATAAACATCTGGCCGCGGCGGAAGGTTTGTTCAAAGCGATGAATCGCAAGATCGACGAACGGAAAGAATAGGTTTAGCCTGAATATGTGATAAATACGTGTTCAAAACTGCTAAGAAAACCTTGCTAAATCAACAAATATTCCCCTTGGGGTTCTTCACCTAATAGGTGAACATTGGAAATTGAGTTGGAACCTCGGCATGATTGGGGTTTCCAGCATTTTTGATACGCTTCTGTCACGGATTCAGGTTAAAAAACAAGGATATACTCAAAAGTTTATTAGTTTATCCTTGATAGTTATAAGTATATTTTGGGTGGCAACATTTCAACTGTGTGAAATGTTGTTCCTTTTCATCTTAGTACTCATTCAACTAATGGGGAGCGCTTTGCTAAAAAAATTGAGTTACAGCCGACAAAAATGAATCAAAAGGAAGGAAGAAGCCGAATGAATCGATATCAGAAAATTGCCATAGGAGTAATGTTGTTCGTGCCTTTGATTTTCTTTGTTGTTTCTTTATTGACAAACAGGTGGGGCTTTTTCCTTTGGAGTTTGGCACCAAGCTTTACTGTGGGGATGACAGGGTTTTTCATAGCAAAAGATAAATAACACGCATATGTTGTACACCTAGCTCTCTTGTTCATTTTCTTAATATTAAGATTTTTTAGCACTTTGAATCCATATAATGAATTTTTTGAAGGGAGAGGAACAATGCATAATATTCGTAGTGTTAGTTCTCAACTAGCACTACGAATTAATTTATCTATTATGTGAGGTGTTCTCCACATGCACCAGCATCTTCCTATGGAAGAAGAAGTGATGAACATGTTAATTGGTGGTTTTTCCACAATAATGCTCATTGCAATTATTACACTAATTTTTCTTTGGAGAAGGAATACCACACAAAGAGCAGCATTTTTCTGGATTTTCGTACATTTTGTATCGTTCTTTATTGCAGTATATTTGGCATTAAAAGCAATTTCTTTTGACATTAATCATCCGATGGCGTCAGAAGAAATTTCCCTTCTTTTAGGTGAATCAGGGGCATTATGGGGAGGGAGTATGATTTGTCTGTTAGTTGGTATTTTTAAACTTTCAAAAGTAACGAAGGACGATAAAAAATAAGGTTTTCATTACTTGGTAAATTAGCACACTATTTCAGAACTACTTTCTCAAAGTTGGGTATAAAGGAAAATAATATCATAAGAACGGTCATCGTCTTGTGGCATACGGAACATCGATAACGAGCAACGCAAATCGGATAAGCTTCTTGCCCCATTAACGAAAATGGAATAATTTTGAAACCTATAGGCATGCACATTCGTAATGATGAGTGGAACGAGAACAAAATGAGCCAAAAACGATAAGGGAGAGGAAAAAGGATGAAGCCGATTTTGCAGTTGAAGCATGTCAGGAAAGACATCGGCAAAAAGACAATCATTCATGATTTATCGCTCGATGTGTTTGCCGGGGAGGTGTTCGGGCTGCTTGGGCCGAACGGTGCAGGAAAAACGACAACGATTCGCATGATCGTCGGCTTGATGGGGATTACAAGCGGGGAAGTGCTCGTTAATGGCGTGAGCGTCACGCGCGATTTTGAAAAAGCGATTCAGCATGTCGGCGCGATCGTGGAAAACCCGGAAATGTACAAGTTTTTAACAGGCTACCAAAACTTAGTCCATTATGCCCGTATGACAAAAGGGGTGACGAAAGAACGAATAGAGGAAGTCGTTCGGCTCGTCGGATTAGAACACCGCATCCACGATAAAGTGAAGACGTATTCGCTTGGGATGCGGCAGCGGCTTGGGTTGGCGCAGGCGCTGCTTCACCGCCCGTCTGTTCTTATTTTAGATGAACCGACAAACGGACTGGACCCAGCGGGCATTCGCGAAATTCGCGACTATTTGCGCAAGCTAGCAAGGGAGGAAAGATTGGCAGTCGTCGTATCGAGCCATCTTCTAGCAGAAATGGAGATGATGTGCGACCGTTTTGCGATCATTCAGCATGGCAAGCTTGTGACGATCGAATCGGTACAAGAACTATCACAACAAACGGAGAAGGTGCTATTTATCGTCGAGCCGAAGGAGAAGGCGGCGCAAATGGTGAAAGCACACGATCCGCATCTCGATATTCGTCTTGTTGACCAAGGATTGGAAGTGACGATCGATTATAAAGATATTCCTCGACTAAATGCTATGCTTGTCGCAGAAGGAATCAACGTATACGGCATTCATGTGCTCGCGAAATCGTTGGAAGAAAGATTTCTAGAAATGACGGAGGGGAACGAAATTGTCTAATCTTTTTTCGCTCATTCAAAATGAAAATATGAAAATTTACCGCCGTTTTGGCACATGGGTGATGATCGGATTGTTAGTGCTTGCATCGGTAACAGGTGCGATTATAATAAAAGCGACGCATAAGGAAACGAATGACTGGAAGGCGGAGGTGGCAGCCGACAGCAACAACATAAGAAAAATATTAAAGGACAACAATATACCAAAAATACAAAAAGATCATCTTCAAAAGCAGTTAACCATTAACGAGTACCGGTTGAAGCATGATGTGAAGCCGATGGAGTCAAATACGTTTTGGGGATATTTGATTAATTCTGCTGACATCATTTCGCTTGTGACGTTGTTTACTATCATTGTCGCTGCCGGCAGCGTGGCGAGTGAGTTTTCGTGGGGAACGATTAAAATGTTGCTCATCCGGCCGGCGAGTCGAGCGAAAATTTTACTTTCTAAATACATTACTGTTTTAATGTTTGCTGTTTCTATGCTTGCTTTATTGCTTATGATTTCGGCGGCAAGCGGCGCCCTTCTTTTCGGCGTCGAGACGATTCGCGAACCGTACTTGGCGTATCAAAACGGAGCGGTCGTCGAGACAAGCATGCTGGCGCACGTGCTGCAAGTATACGCGCTCAACTGCGCTGACTTAGTGATGCTTGCGACGTTTGCGTTTATGATTTCCACCGTTTTCCGCAACCAGTCGCTCGCGATTGGCTTGGCGACGTTTTCGCTGTTCATCGGTCCGCAAATCACATATTTCTTGTCGCTGAAATTTGATTGGGCGAAATATATATTGTTTGCCAATACGGACTTAGCGCAATATATTGACGGCATGCCGCTAGTGAAAGGGATGACGATGCCGTTTTCGCTTGCGGTGCTGCTTGTGTATTTTGTCGCATTTAATGCGGTGACATGGTGGACGTTCCAAAAACGCGACGTCGCGGCTTAAACGATAAAAAGAAAAAGGCTGCCCAATTCGCTTGTTATGCGGTTATTGGCTGCCTTTTTTATTGAAAAAATAATCGCTTCGCCTCGAGAGAAAAATCCGTAAATAGGAAAGATGTAATTGTGTCATTTTCTCCAAACGCTTCTCTTTTTTTAAAAAATCCATCTTCCAATCCCAATATTTCTACTGTTTTATACACAGGATCAACAATCCAATACTCTTGTACGTCAAATAGTTCATATAGCTTAAATTTTTCGTTTCGATCTTTTAATGCTGTAGACGGAGAAAGAACCTCGACAATAAGTGTTGGTGCACCTAAACAGCCGGTTGCTGTTAAGTTATTTCGATTGCAAATGACGGAAATATCGGGTTGTACGACATGTTTTGCATACGTGTAGTCGTCGCTTTCGGAAAGTCGAACATCAAACGGAGCTATGGCAACGTAGCAATTTTTATTTTGAAAGTGCGAACGGAACGCAAACGATAGTTCCATGACAGTAAATTGATGCTCCCATGTTGGTGAAGGGCTCATGTTGTAAGCTTTCCCGTCAATGAGCTCCCAACGCCCGTCCCATTGAATATAATCGGCATACGTATACAGTTTGGATGATTCTGGCTTCATTGCACATCCCTCACTTTTTTCATTATTATACCATACTTCGTTTTATCTTTGACCATTGCATGTTTGCGATGCGCCATATAGGAACGGTCATCATTTCCACAGCGATCATTTTAGGAGGAACGTTTGCGGCAATGTATCCATCTGGTATATTATCGCTATCGTAAATTTCAACCATTGTTTTTATGTGCTCCCATCGTTTTCCGCTATTCATTCCGGTGATGGCAAAAACGTTTTGGCGAGCGAATGGATGGCTATTTACGAAGGAAGAGCGGGTATCGATGCCCGCTCTTTTGTGATATAATGTAAAAAAAATCGGTGCTGGAGTGAAATGAAGTGAGAAAAATGAGTATGTCTGAATTAAATGATTGGATTTTTTCACGCAAAGGAAGTGTAGAGCGGGATATATTAAAAGATGGAAGAGAACAACACGTGCGTTTGCGCCCACGTGACAAAGAGGAAATGCATATATTAGATGAATTATGCATGAAACGATGGAAAAAAGCTGAACAAGAAGGAAAAATTCAATATTTGAACGAACGAGTGTGGTATTATGAATTCGATTAAAGAGGCGAAAGAAAAACTTCAGTCGCTTCGAACGAAAACATCTTTTGAGAAAATGGTTCAAGTCACAGCCATTTTAACTAAGCTGTTAGAGCCGTATCGTATACGCCCAATTATTGTTGGCGGGCTTGCGGTTGAAATATATACGCGCGGTGATTATACGACCGTAGACATCGACTTAATTGTTAGTGATCGTGAAAAAGCAGGACAATTGCTCACTCAACTTGGTTTCACTCCATCAGGAAGACATTGGTATCACGATGAATTGTTTGTTAGTGTTGAAATTCCAAATGATATGTTAGAAGACGCTGATGATGATAAAGTGATTGAGTTAAGATTAGAGGATGGGTTTTGTGTATATGTCATCGGGATTGAAGACATTATATTAGATCGCCTGCGCGCATGTGTGCATTGGAAATCGAATTCTGATTGTGAATGGGCAAAAAGAATGTTTCTTCTTCACAAAGAGCGATTAGATTTCACATATATGAAACAACTGGCGAAAAAGGACGGAACAAGTAAACAACTAGAGCAATGGTTGTAAACGAGAGCGGGTATCGATACCCGCTTTTGTTGTTGGTAGGTCACCTGTCGAATGACCCGACACCTATGTTGTAAGCTTTTCCGTGAATGAGCTCCCACCGCCCGTCCGATTGAATACAATCTCTCATTGCCCTCCGTATTACCCCTAAACGTCATTTAATCGTTGACGATTTTCTTGATAATAGTTATATTATTTAATAGTTAAATAGTTGAACTATATCGAAAGAGGTGGTTGTTTGCATAGCAACGTGCATGAGTTAATTGAGCGGTATTTGTCTGTTTCGTTTCTTGTCAATAAAAAAGCAGCAGCGCTTGTAAAGTGTGAACTGGATGAGATGACGAACGACCAGTATTATTTGCTTCGCTATATGAGCAAACGAAACGTTTGTACATCGACCGAATTGGCGGCAGTGTTTGCCGTCAATAAAAGTGCGATTACGGCGATGACGAATCGGCTAGTGGAGAAAGAAATGATTCAGCGTCTTCGCGATGAAAACGACCGGCGCGTCATTTATTTATCGTTAACGGAAAAAGGAAAAAGGTGGCTAGCGGAAACAGAAACAAAAATTCATCACCTTGTTGAATCGCTGATTACGCAATTTTCCGAAGAAGAAATTGAATCGTTTATTCAAACGTACGAAAAGTTAGCGAATATTTTACAAAAGCTGGAGGAAACGAAATGAGAGCGATCGTGAAAGGAAAATGGTTCGTTTTGCTCGCGTGGATCGCAGCCGTCGTAGTGCTAGCGATGACGGCACCAAACATGGCCGACCTTGTGCGCAAAAAGGGGCAAATTACTGTTCCAAAAGGCTATTCTTCTTCTTTAGCCATTGACATTTTAAAAGAAGTACAGCAAAAAGAACAAAAAGGAAACGAAACGAGCGTTGCCCTTGTCTTTCACCGGAATGGAAAACTGACCGACAATGATTGGAAAGAAGCTGAAAAAGCGATTCAACAATTAGAAAACGAGAAAGAAACACTTGGAATCACGCAAATTATTTCTCCGTTTCATGAAAAAGAATTGAAAGACCAGCTCGTGTCCAAAGATAAAACGACCATTTTAACATCTATTAAATTAGACCGTCGCGACCGAAGCGCGAAAGAAATTAGCCGCGCGCTTTACAAAGCGATTGATAACATTTCTCTTCAACACTATTATACGAGCAGCTGGATGATTGACGAAGACGTCATCGCCAGCTCGCAAGCGGGGCTAAAGAAAACAGAAGGAATTACCGTCGTTTTTATTTTAGTCGTTCTGTTCGTCGTTTTTCGCTCGCTTGTTGCCCCGTTCGTTCCACTATTGACGGTCGGGATGACGTATATCGCTTCCCAGTCGATTGTCGCCTTTTTAGTCGATCGCGTCGATTTTCCGCTTTCGACGTTTACGCAAACGTTTTTAGTCGCCGTGCTATTTGGCATTGGGACGGACTATTGCATTTTGCTATTAAGCCGGTTTAAAGAAGAACTTCCACGGCATGAAAAAAGGGTGGAGGCGATTGCGGCGACATATCGTACGGCAGGAAAAACGGTCGTATTTAGCGGTCTTGCCGTCATGATCGGTTTTGCGGCGATTGGACTTTCGACGTTTAAACTATATCAATCTGCTTCGGCTGTTGCTGTTGGGGTTGCGGTGTTGCTTCTTGCGCTCATGACGCTCGTTCCGTTTTTTATGGCGACGCTCGGTCCAAAGCTATTTTGGCCAGCGAAAGGAGCATTGGAACATAAGCAAAGCAAACTATGGGAATGGGCAGGTCGCTTTTCATTTGCGAAGCCGCTTCTCTCACTAGCTGTTGTCGCTATTATTACGCTCCCAGTGCTATTTACTTACGATGGAAAGCTGTCGTTTAACTCGATGGAAGAAATCGGCGACCATTATCCATCGGTTAAAGCGTTTCATATTATTGCTGACAGCTTTGACCCAGGCGAAGCGATGCCGACACAAATTGTTATTCAAAATGATGAAAACATGAATGCGCTCGACTATTTTGCCTTAATCGAGAAAATTAGTCGGGAAGTCGAAAAAGTCGACGGAGTCGATCACGTTCGTTCCGTTACTCGTCCAACAGGAGAGCCGATTGAACAACTGTTTGTCACTAAACAAGCAAAACAGTTAAAAGAGGGGCTTGGAAAAGGAACGAACGGCATTGAGCAAATTCGTACAGGACTGAGCAAAGCAAGTACAGAGCTTTCTGCATCGGCGCCAAAATTAAAGAAAGCAACAAGCGGAATCGAAGGGCTTGTGTCAGGAACGAATCAATTGAAAGTAGGCGTCGGTGAACTGCAAAACGGCTTAGTGCAGCTAGAGCAAGGGGTACGAAGCGGAGCGGTTGGAGCGGGGGAATTAAAGCAAGGGCTTGCCACACTGCAAGACAATGCGAAAAAATTGCTTGCTGGTGCGGAACAGTTGCTACAAGGGTACGAAACAGCGAGCGGCGGGTTGCAGTCGCTTCTTGGGCAATATAACGAGATGCAGACAGGGATGAACGCGCTAGCACAACAGTTGTCTGCCGTTAATAGCTCCCTTCAGCATATCGAACAAACGCATCCAGAGCTGCAGGAAGATGCGGAATATCAGCAAACGAAACTAGCAATGACAGAGCTTGCCAACCAGTCACAGCAAATAGCTGGCGGGTTAGCAAAGTTAAATGGAGCATTGCAACAAACAAGCGCTGGCGTTCAACAAGCCAACCGTTCATTCCAAGAGCTAATCGCTGGACAAAAAGCGTTTATCGACGGAATGACGAAATTACTTGCTGGTTTGGAGCAGTTGCAGCAAGGACTCCATCAAGCAGCGGACGGCCAGCAACAAATTGTCGAACGTTTGCCGCAATTTGCAAACGGACTAGGGAAAGTGGCAAACGGACAACAACAGCTATTAACAGGTTTTTCCCAACTTGACGGGCAAATGAATCAACTGATTACCGGTTTGAACAAAAGCGCGAACGGCCTTCAACAAGTCACAACCGGTCTTGCTTCGGCACAAGACTACTTGTCTGAGTTATCCTCTTCTCCAGATGAAGAGCTAGCTGGGTGGTATATGCCGAAACAAGTGCTCGATAGCCAAGAGTTTGCGCGAGCGAAAGAAGCGTATTTATCCAAAGACGGCAAAGTTGTCACGTTGGATGTCGTGTTCCGCACGAACCCATACGCCACGAAAACGATGGAGAAAATCGACGATGTGAAGCAGGCAGTCGAGCGGGCAGTCAAAGGAACGAAATTAGAAAATGCGAAAGTAGCGGTCGGTGGGGTCACAAGCATTTATTCGGATCTTCACACTATTTCCGATCAAGACTACGCTCGCACGGTCATGTTTATGTTTGCCGGTATTGCGCTTATTTTAATCGCGCTCCTCCGTTCGTTCGTGATGCCGCTATATTTAATTTTATCGCTCGTGTTAACGTATTACACATCGATGGCCGTAACGGAGTTGATTTTCGTTCATATGCTTGGCTATGACGGCATTAACTGGGCGGTTCCGTTTTTCGCGTTTGTCATTTTAATGGCGCTCGGCATTGATTATAGCATTTTCCTGATGGATCGATTCAATGAATATAAAGACCTGTCGGTGCAAGAGGCAATGATTGCGGCGATGAAAAACATGGGAACCGTCATCATTTCGGCGGTAGTAATTTTAGGGGGGACGTTTGCGGCGATGTATCCGTCTGGCGTGCTTTCGTTACTACAAATTGCGACGATTATTTTAACAGGGCTTGCGTTATACGCTTTCGTCGTACTTCCGCTATTTGTTCCTGTCATGGTGAAAACGTTCGGAAAAGCGAACTGGTGGCCGTTTTTGCGCTCATAAACATCAAAAGGATGTCCTATAACGGGGCATCCTTTCGTATATACGCACAACAAGGAAATATATGCTGTGTTTCGTTTAAGAGTAGGTTGCCTTTTGAGCCAGCCTCTTCTTGTTAACGGTTAGCAATTCGCCGCGCTTTCTCCGTATTGGCAAAATGGAGTTTGGCGCATGAATGGAGAATCGCTTCGCCATGTGCTTGGATGAGGCGGGCAGCTGCTTTGTCGACTTGTTCTCCAGCCCCTTTTGGAAGCTCGATTCCGACCGTTTCGCTTAAATGGTCTAGCTCTTGCAAAAACAAATAACGGGCGATAATTGATGCGGCGGCAACCGCGATATGAACCGTTTCGGCTTTCGGAATACAATAGACGTGCTCACGAATGACGTCGCGCTCCCCTTCTAGATAGCGAAAATATAGGTTACGCTCGATAAACTGGTCAATAATAATAGCGTCTGGTAGTTGCGGGAGAGCGTTCATTAATTTTCCGATTGCTTTATTATGAAGCAGTGCCTTTATTTTTGTTTGCGGCATGCCGCGTTGCTGCCAACGGTTATACTCGGGATTTGAAAGGATAGCTGGCGCATAATGGAGATGGTCCATCAACGCTGGCGCAAGCCGAGTAATCATCTCATCTGTCAGCTGTTTCGAATCTTTTACCTCTAGTCGCTTCATTGTGTTGATTTGCTCTTTCGCGACATAAGCAGCGACGACGACGACCGGACCGAAATAATCTCCTGTTCCGACTTCATCCGAGCCGATGGCGGATACGGTCGTAAAATTCTCTTCTTTAGCTTGCCCTGAATCACGACCATCCCATCGCCCTACCTCTTTTTCTGCGTCTTTTCCTTGAAACAACACTTTGCCGGAGCGGTAAGCTGTAATCATACAACCGGAAAGTTTCGCGACAAATAAAGCGCCTGGTGGTAGTTTTTCGACGAGATTAGAAGCATAATAGCGCTTCATTTCCTGAATCATTTGTTCCTTTGCTTCGACGACATAATTTGCCAACACTCTCACCTCTATCGATATGCCATATCTTTTCATTATACCAGTGTTCATGGTATGATAAACAATAGGATTTTGCGGAATGGGGGAAAACATTTGGGCGATCAACAAAAAACGCGCATCACTGTCGACATTTATGGACAGCAATACGCCATTGTCGGTACAGAAAGTTCTAGCCATATTCGGCTTGTCGCATCCATTGTCGATGACAAAATGCGAGAAATTAGTGCGAAAAACCCAACGTTAGACGTAACGAAACTCGCTGTATTAACAGCGGTAAATTTTGTTCATGAATATATTAAGCTAAAAGAGGAGCATGACCGTCTCCTCCAGCAAATGAAAAAGGACGAGTGATGAAATGGTTGATGTCGCATTGCTTTTCATCCTTTTCACAGGATTTATGATCGGATTAAAACGGGGATTTATTTTGCAATTTATTCATATGACGGGGTTTATTATTGCTTTTATCGTCGCTTATATGAATTATGAAAAATTAGTTCCAACGCTAAAATTATGGATTCCGTATCCTACATTTGGCGACCCTGAGACGGTAAAAATGTTGTTTGAAAGCGCTCATTTAGATGAAGCATATTATCGGGCGATGGCGTTTGCGATTTTATTTTTCGCGACAAAAATCGTGATGCAAATTATCGGCTCGATGCTTGATTTCGTTGCGCAACTGCCGCTTTTGCGCAGCATGAACCGCTGGGCGGGCGGCGCGCTCGGCTTTGTCGAAGTGTATTTGCTTCTCTTTTTAGTTCTTTACGTCGGGGCGCTTATTCCGGTGGAAGCAGTACAGACGAAATTGCAGCACTCTTTCATGGCGAGTTTCATTGTGAAGCATACTCCGTTTTTCTCTGACATGCTCAAACAAATGTGGATTCGTTATATGGCATAGTCGCTTCTCTATGGATGTAGAGAAGTTTTTTGTCCTTTTGTCGAAAAACTTGTATCGTTTTCCGTAATGAATCGTATGAAAGAACAGAAGGAACTTGGAAACAAAAGAGGTGACACCATTGCATGCACGTGTGTTAAAAGTATTGGAATTTGATAAAGTGAAAGCACAGTTACTCGAACACGTTTCTTCCTCGTTAGGAAAAGAAAAAATTGAGCAGCTTCTGCCGTCAACCGATATTGCAGAAATTATCCGCGCGCTTGACGAAACAGATGAAGCAGCGACAGCGTTACGATTGCGCGGTCATGCCCCGCTCGGTGGAATGTTTGATATTCGCCCAAGCGTCAAGCGGGCAAAAATCGGCAGCGTCCTTAGCCCGCATGAACTGCTTGATATTGCAAGCACTATGTATGCGAGCCGACAAATGAAAACGTTTATCGAATCGCTGCAAGAAGAAAAAACCGAACTTCCGCATTTATTGCAATATGTCGAGCAAATAACAGCATTTTTGGAAGTAGAACAAGCGATTAAGCAATGCATTGACGAGTACGGGGAAGTGCTCGATCATGCGAGCGATCGTTTGCGCGCGATTCGCCAACAGTTGCGGAACACAGAAGCGCGTGTGCGGGAAAAGCTGGAAACGATCGTTCGTTCTTCTTCGGCGCAAAAAATGTTGTCCGATGCGATTGTGACGATTCGCAACGACCGCTACGTCATCCCAGTGAAACAAGAATATCGCCACGCCTACGGCGGAATCGTGCACGACCAATCGTCTTCCGGGGCAACGTTATTTATCGAGCCGCAAGTCGTCGTCGATTTAAATAACCAGCTTCAAGAAGCGCGCGTCAAAGAAAAACAAGAAATCGAGCGCATTTTAACGGAACTGACGAAAAAAGTAGCGGAACATGCGGATGCGATTCTGATGAATGTCGCCATTTTAGCTGACCTCGATTTCATTTTTACAAAAGCGAAATACGCGAAAAAACTAAAAGCGACAAAGCCGACGATGAATAACGACGGCTACATTCGCCTATTGAAAGCGCGCCATCCGCTCATCGACCAAAACGTCGTCGTGCCAAACGACATCGAACTCGGCAAAAATTATACGACGATCGTCATTACCGGTCCGAATACGGGCGGGAAAACGGTGACATTGAAAACGATTGGGTTATTGACGCTAATGGCACAGGCTGGCCTTTTCGTTCCAGCGCTCGACGGCTCGGAGCTTGCGGTTTTTCGGGCGGTATTTGCGGATATTGGCGATGAACAATCCATTGAGCAAAGTTTAAGTACGTTTTCTTCCCATATGGTCAACATCGTGGGAATTTTACGCCATGTCGACCATGAAAGCCTCGTGTTATTTGATGAATTAGGGGCAGGAACGGACCCACAAGAAGGAGCGGCGCTTGCCATCGCCATTTTGGATGAAGTGCGTGAGCGTGGGGCACGTGTCGTGGCGACGACGCACTATCCAGAATTAAAAGCGTACGGCTACAATCGCAAAGGGGTAATAAATGCGAGCGTCGAGTTTGACGTCGATACGCTTAGCCCGACGTATAAGCTACTTATCGGGGTGCCAGGGCGAAGCAATGCGTTTGACATCTCCAAGCGACTCGGGTTGAACGAGCGGGTGATTGAGCGGGCGAAAGCGCAAATGAGCAATGAAAGCAGCAAAGTAGAAAATATGATTGCTTCCCTCGAGCAAAGCAAACGGCAGGCAGAAGAGGAACAGAAAAAGGCGGAAGAAGCGCGGAAAGAAGCAGAGCGGATTCGAAATGAATGGGAGCAAAAATGGGAACAGCTTACCGCCAAAGAAACCGAGCTGCTTGATGACGCCAAACGAAAAGCGGCTGAGCTAGTGAGAGCGGCGCAACAAGAAGCAGAAGAAGTCGTTCGTGAATTGCGCCGTCTGCAAAAAGAAAAGCTCGCGGAAGTGAAAGAACATGAACTCATTGCCGCAAAAAAACGATTGGAAGACGCGGCACCAGCAATCGAGAAAAGAAGAAAGCAAAGAAAAGGGAACGCCCATGAATTTCGTGCTGGCGATGAAGTGCGCGTCGTTCATTTAAACCAAAAAGGCTTTTTGCTTGAAAAAGTGTCTGACGACGAATGGCAAGTGCAGCTCGGCATTTTAAAAATGAAAATAAACGAACGCGACTTAGAATACATCGGCAGCCCAAAGGTGGAAACGAAGCCGGTAGCGACAGTAAAAGGAAGAGACTATCATGTCGGATTGGAACTAGATTTGCGCGGCGAGCGGTATGAAGATGCGATCGCGCGGGTGGAAAAATACATTGACGACGCCTTACTCGCAGGTTATCCGCGCGTATCGATCATCCACGGGAAAGGAACGGGCGCGCTTCGCAAAGGGGTGCAAGAGTTTTTGAAAAAGCATCGTTCGGTGAAAAATATTCGTTTTGGTGAAGCAACAGAAGGCGGCATCGGTGTGACGATTGTCGAATTGAAATAATGGGGGAGAGGGCGATGAACTCCTTTTGGGAGAACGAACTAGTAAAGATTGCTGCCAATTTTAGCGTAGCGGTATTGTGCATCGTCGTTTTTTTAGCGGTGTTTGAATTAGTGACAAAATATCGGAATTGGGACGAAATTCAAAAAGGCAATGTGGCAGTGGCGATGGCGACCGGTGGGAAAATTTTTGGCATCGCCAACATTTTCCGATATGCCATCGGTCATCACGAATCGCTTCTTTCGATGATCGGGTGGGGAGTGTATGGATTTATTTTGCTACTGCTTGCCTATTTCATTTACGAATTTTTAACGCCGAAATTTAATATTGACGAAGAAATCGCCAACGATAACCGCGCTGTCGGATTTATCTCGATGGTCATTTCGGTTGGGTTATCGTTTGTAATCGGCGAAAGCATTCGATAGATGGGAGAACTTCCGATGGAAACGTTAGCGAAAGTACTGTTTGTGTTGTGTGGGGTATTTTTAGCGATCGGTATTGTGTATTGGCTATTTTTTGCGTAATAAGCGTCCTGCGTGAGCAGGCGCTTATTTTTTAGTGTAAATTTTCGAAAAATATAATAAAATAAAAATAAATCGTCCATTATTAAAACGGAGGGGATGCTATGGAAAAACGTTGGTTGGCTTATTATCCACCGCACATTCCGCACCACATTGATTATCCGCCGAAACGATTGCCTGATTATTTGCGTGAAACGGCCATGCAGTTCGGTTCAAAAGTGGCAATTGATTTTCTAGGAAAACGTGTAACGTTCCAACAGCTTTACGAGCAGTCGTTAAAATTCGCCAACTACCTCATCGCGCTTGGCCTACAAAAAGGGGATCGCGTTTCGATTATGTTGCCGAATTGTCCGCAAGCGGTGATTAGCTATTACGGGGTATTGATGGCTGGCGGCATCGTCGTGCAAACGAATCCGCTGTATACCGAACGAGAGCTAGAACATCAGCTAAACGATAGCGGCGCAACGGTGCTTGTTACGTTAGATATGCTTTATCCGAAAGCCGCGAAAGTAAAGGAGCGAACATCGCTTCAGCACGTAGTCATCACGAGCATCCAAGATTATTTGCCATTGATGAAAAAAATGCTTTATCCATTGATGCAAAAAAAGCAAAACCAGCCGCTTGTGTCAATCGAAGAAAAAAGCGACCAGCATTTATTGAAGCGCATCATGTCTATAGCGCCAGCAAAAGAAATTAATGTACAAATAGACCCGGTCGAAGACATTGCGCTGTTGCAATATACAGGCGGAACGACCGGATTTCCGAAAGCGGCGATGTTAACCCATCGCAACTTAATTGCGAATACACTCATGTGCGCCCATTGGATGTACCGTTGCCAAAAAGGGGAAGAAGTCATTTTAGGCGTACTCCCATTTTTCCACGTGTACGGCATGACAACGATTATGAATTTATCGATTATGCAAGCGTATAAAATGATTTTGCTGCCAAAATTTGATGTCGAAACCGTCTTAAAAACGATCGAAAAGAAAAAACCGACGCTTTTCCCTGGGGCACCAACGATGTATATTGCGCTTTTAAACCACCCGAATTTAGCAAACTATGACTTATCATCGATTAAAGTATGTATTAGCGGTTCCGCCCCACTTCCGGTCGAAGTGCAGCAGAAATTTGAACAAATTACAGGGGGCAAGCTAATTGAAGGGTATGGACTAACAGAGGCATCGCCAGTCACCCACTCTAATTTTCTATGGGATGGAGAACGAGTAAAGGGAAGCATCGGCGTGCCATGGCCGGATACGGAGGCGAAAATTGTGTCGCTCGAAACAGGGGAAGAAGCGAACGTCAATGAAATTGGCGAGTTAATCGTTCGCGGTCCGCAAGTGATGAAAGGCTATTGGAACCAGCCGTTTGAAACGGAAAGCGTGTTGCGTGATGGCTGGCTTTACACAGGCGATATGGGCTATATGGACGAACGAGGCTATTTCTTTATCGTCGACCGGAAAAAAGATATGATTATTGCGAGCGGCTACAATATTTATCCGCGCGAAGTAGAAGAAGTGTTGTACGAACATCCGAAAGTGCAAGAAGCGGTCGTGATTGGCGTTCCAGACGAATATCGCGGGGAAACAGTGAAAGCGTTTATCGTATTAAAAGAAGGGATGCAATGCACCGAAGAAGAGCTTGACCAATTTATGCGCAGCCGTCTTGCTGCTTACAAAGTGCCGCGCATTTATGAGTTTCGGAAAGAATTGCCGAAAACGGCGGTCGGAAAAATTTTGCGGCGTGCGCTAGCCGAAGAGCATAAAAATAAGTAATATCAACGCTTTCAGCCATTGGCTGATTTTTTATCTTGACAAATAGAAAGGGGAATTTTTAAAATTAAAATATGAATGATTATTCATTCATATTTGAAGAAGGGGAATGTGTGTTGAAACGGAATAAACCGAAGTATATGCAAATTATCGAAGCAGCGGTAGTCGTTATTGCTGAAAACGGCTACCACCAAGCACAAGTTTCGAAAATCGCCAAACAAGCAGGTGTAGCGGACGGGACGATTTATTTATATTTCAAAAATAAAGAAGATATTCTCGTATCGCTATTTCAAGAAAAAATGGGCGCATTTATCGAAAAAATTCAGCAAGAAATAGAAGGAATTTCGCGTCCTTCCGAGAAGTTATATTTGTTAGTGAAAAAACATTTTGAATTATTGTCGGCAGACCGTCATTTAGCGATCGTGACCCAATTGGAATTGCGGCAATCGAACAAAGAGTTGCGTTTGCGAATTAATGAAGTGTTAAAAGGATATTTGCGTGTTATGGAACAAATTGTAAAAGAAGGGATTGAGGTAGGCGAATTTCGCCGTGACCTTGACGTTCGCTTAGCAAGGCAAATGATTTTTGGTACGATTGATGAAACGGTCACGACGTGGGTGATGAACGAGCAGAAGTACGATTTAGCTGCTTTATCGAAGCCGGTGCATGAACTGCTGATAAGAGGCTGTTCGGCCTCTTGATTTTATAAAGGGGAGAGGAAAACATGGGGTTTTTTAGTGTGCATACGGAGGATTTTGTCGCGACCATCACTTTTTCGCGGCCTCCGGCAAATGCGTTGTCTTCCGCTGTTTTGAAAGAGCTTTCATCGTTGTTAGATGAATTAAAAGACGATGAACAAGTTCGCGTCCTTCTACTTCACGGAGAAGGAAGATTTTTCTCGGCAGGGGCAGACATTAAAGAATTTACGGCTGTTTCTTCTAGCGAAGAAGCTGCTTCGTTGGCACGTGCTGGCCAGCAAGTGATGGAGAAGTTGGAGCAATTTCCAAAGCCGGTCATTGCGGCGATTCACGGTGCTGCATTAGGTGGCGGATTAGAATTAGCGATGGGATGCCATATTCGGCTTGTTGCCGAAAACGCAAAACTTGGGTTGCCAGAGCTGCAGCTTGGACTTATTCCAGGATTTGCAGGAACGCAACGATTAATGCGCTATGTCGGCTTTAGCAAAGCGTTAGAAATGATGTGGACGAGCGAGCCGATTACTGGGGCAGAAGCGGTGCAATGGGGATTAGCGAATAAAGCAGTACCAGAGGAGAAACTGCTTGAAGAAGCGAAAACACTCGCGAAGAAAGTTGCGCAAAAGAGCCCGATTTCCGTGCAGGCGACGATTGAACTATTGCAAGCGGCAAAAGCGAGCGCATTTCATGAAGCTGTCGAAAAGGAAGCAATGTTGTTTGGCAGCGTGTTTATGTCCGAAGACGCGAAAGAAGGCGTGCAAGCGTTTATTGAAAAACGTCCAGCGCAATTCCGTGGCAAATAAAGCGATTATTTTTGTCTGAAATTTACAGAATGTTTGAAACTGAACAAATGTTCCACAAACATAAGGAGGGGTTTCCATGAACATTTTCGTTTTAATGAAGCGCACATTTGATACAGAAGAAAAAATTGTAATTAATAACGGCAAGGTGAATGAAGAAGGCGCTGAATTTATTATTAACCCATACGACGAGTATGCGATTGAAGAAGCGATTCAAGTGCGCGACAAAGTAGGCGGCGAAGTAACAGTCGTCACAGTCGGCAACGAAGATGCTGAAAAAGAATTGCGCACAGCGTTAGCGATGGGGTGCGATAAAGCGGTGTTAATTAACATCGAAGACGATGTCGAAGAAAGCGATCAATTTACGACGGCAAAAGTATTGGCAGAATACTTAAAAGATAAAGAGCCGCATCTAATTTTAGCAGGAAACGTGGCGATTGACGGCGGTTCTGGACAAGTTGGTCCGCGCGTGGCAGAACTGCTCGGCATTCCTTACGTGACAACGATTACGAAACTTGACATCGATGGCGATAAAGCAACCGTTGTTCGCGACGTCGAAGGAGACGAAGAAGTCATTGAAACATCGTTGCCGCTATTAGTCACCGCGCAACAAGGCTTAAACGAGCCGCGTTATCCTTCGCTTCCAGGCATTATGAAAGCGAAAAAGAAACCGCTCGATGAAGTAGAATTAGATGATTTAGATTTGGATGAAGACGATGTCGAAGCAAAAACGAAGACGGTTGAAATTTTCTTACCACCGAAAAAAGAAGCAGGGAAAATTTTACAAGGAGAACTAACCGACCAAGTAAAAGAGCTTGTTACACTATTGCGTACAGAAGCGAAAGTCATTTAAGTTATTGGGGGGACGGAACATGACACGAAAAGTAATTTCATTAGCGGAAATTCGTGACGGATCATTAAGAAACGTATCATTGGAAGCGATTGCGGCTGCAAAAACGATCGCGCAAGGCGGAGAAGTCGTTG
The DNA here is from genome assembly GCF_014196205.1 of Anoxybacteroides voinovskiense. Taxonomy (GTDB): domain Bacteria; phylum Bacillota; class Bacilli; order Bacillales; family Anoxybacillaceae; genus Anoxybacteroides; species Anoxybacteroides voinovskiense. The sequence goes on from NZ_JACIDE010000005.1 coordinate 22,647, forward strand.
CCGTATTAGTAGGAGAAAACGTGCAATCGCATGCAAACGAACTAATTGCGCACGGCGCAGACCGTGTAGTCGTTGTCGAACATGCGCAGCTAAAAGCATATACGCCTGATGGATACGGCCAAGCGCTAATGGCGGTCGTCGAAGCGGAAAAGCCAGAAGGAATCGTATTTGGCCATACGGCATTAGGAAAAGATTTATCGCCGAAACTAGCAACGAAATTAAACGCAGGGCTTGTTTCTGACGTCGTTGCGATTGAAGAAAAAGATGGAGAGGTATTGTTTACTCGTCCGATTTATTCAGGAAAAGCGTTTGAGAAAAAAGTCGTTAATGGCGGTCTTATCTTTATTACTGTTCGTCCGAACAATATTCCAGCGCTTTCTCGCGACGATGCTCGCACTGGTGAGGTGACAACTCTCTCTGTCGACATTAAAGATTTGCGCACGATCGTGAAAGAAATCGTTCGCAAAACAGCAGAAGGTGTCGATTTATCGGAGGCAAAAGTTATCGTTGCTGGCGGACGCGGGGTGAAAAGTGAAGACGGCTTTAAGCCGCTGCAAGAATTGGCGGATGTATTAGGCGGTGCAGTCGGTGCATCGCGCGGCGCGTGCGACGCAGGCTATTGCGATTATTCGTTGCAAATCGGGCAAACAGGAAAAGTCGTTACCCCAGATTTATACATTGCGTGCGGCATTTCTGGCGCGATTCAACATTTAGCCGGCATGTCGAACTCAAAAGTCATTGTCGCCATTAACAAAGACCCAGAAGCAAACATTTTCAAAGTCGCAGACTACGGCATTGTCGGTGACTTGTTTGAAGTCGTGCCGCTATTAACAGAAGAGTTCAAAAAATTAAAAGTCCATTCGTAATAAAAGAGCGAGCAAAGCGCGTGTAGCTTTGCTCGTTTTTCAGTTATAATTATTTAGAGAACGGAAATATTACAAGAGAAACGCAAGAAAGCCCCTGTCTTTAGATACGGGGATGAATTGCAAACGAAGCAAATTATTAGCGCCACATGCGAGAAAATGGTATACTTTGCTTACACGAGTAATGAAATAGGAGGAATGAAAATGGCCATTGTCAATGCAACGGACCAAACGTTTGTAACAGAAACGAGCACAGGAGTAACATTAGTCGATTTTTGGGCGCCTTGGTGCGGACCATGCCGCATGATCGCTCCGGTGTTAGAAGAAATTGATCAAGAAATGGGCGATAAAGTAAAAGTCGTCAAAGTGAACGTCGATGAAAACCCAGAAACAGCGGGGAAATTTGGCGTGATGAGCATTCCGACGCTTCTCGTCTTTAAAAACGGGGAAGTAGTGGACAAAACGATCGGCTTCCAACCGAAAGAAGCGCTCGTTAGCTTGCTCAATAAACATCTGTAATTTTTCAAAAGCAGTCCAATATTTTCTGGGCTGCTTTTTTTATTTTAGTATTGACAGTGAAAATCGTTCTCTATATAATCATAATCGTGAATGAAAATCGTTATCATATATCGGATTAAGGGGGATACATAATGAAGAAGCGACAGTTAAAAGCAGTGTTTGCGATGTTTTTACTTGCGGGGGGCGTATTAGCAGGCTGCGGAAACACAGAAAAAACAGCTGGAACAGAGAAAAAAGTAGAGAAAACAGAAGAAACCGAACAAGCGGAGAAAGAAGAGAAAGAAGAAGTCAATTACGGCGAAGCGTTTAAAGAAGCGGTGACAGAATTAGAAAAAGCAAAAACGGGCGAAAAAGTTGACTTTGATAAAGTAACCACCATTTATACGACGAAATTGCAGCCATTAGTGCAAAAACGCGATGCAGAGTTTCAAGATACGCTTGACCAACATATTACTACCGCATTAAACGCTGGAAAAGATGGATCGATGGCGCCGATGGTCGTCAAGCAACTTTTTGATAAATTAATGCAAAAAGTATTTTATACAACAATTAAACACGAGTTTACCGAAGTGGAAGAGCATTGGGGCAACAAAGAGGAAGTAAAAGAAGAAGTGGAAGAAGCGAAAGAATTTTACGCGATTTTGCAATCGACAGTAGAAAAACGCGACGCAGCGTACGGCACGAACCTTGTCGATACAATTAATGGAGCATTTTCCGACATCGAAAGTGCGGTAGAAAAAGGGGACGCGTTAGCGTTTGCGCTTGGCAAACAAGTTGTTGATAAAACGTTGATGAAAACATTCTACCTTGCAACAGGTGCGCTTCCACACGGGTATGCATCGAAAACTGCTGCGGAGGCGAAAGAAAACGCAGAGGAAGCAAAAGTGGAACAAGCGGAAGGATGGGCGTTTTATCAATCGGTATATCCGTATATGAAAAAGCATGCAGCAGAAGAGGCGGATTACATTCTCCAACAATTTGACTTGCAAACAGACGTCAAAACGTTAGACCCAGTAGCGATTAATAAAGCGTTTATTCGCGGGTGGGCAAAAGTAGCGCTCCATGAATACGAAGAAAGCGAAGAAAATTGGGGACAAGATAAATCAGCAGTGACAGCGCTGGAAGGGGCGTTATTTATCGATATGATTGGCAGTGACTTAAAAGCGCTTTTAGGAGAGCAAGCGTTCACAACGTTGAACGACCAAGCACACAAATATTTAGAAGCGGCAAAAGCGAAAAACAAAGAAGAAGGCGAGAAATTACTCAAACAAATCGAATCGACATTGCAGGCAGCAATCGAGAAAGCGAAATAAGGAAGGCGAAGCAAAAACCTTGTGTTATGGCAAGGTTTTTTGCTTTTGCAAATGCGCTGTTTTTGCTATCTTCTTTATGTACAATGTAAACGATGGGGTGGAATCATTGAACATTTTAGTAACAGGCGGTGCTGGGTTTATCGGCAGCCATCTTGTGTCGCACCTTCTTTCGTGCGGATATGATGTGGCGGTCATTGACTGTTTTCATCCTTATTATTCGATTGAAAGGAAGCGAAAACAGTTTCAGACGTTGACAAATGGGCACCATGTCCGGCTGTATGAAATAGACTTGTTAGAGGAAGAGAAAGTAGCACAAATTTTTCAAGCATACAAACCGAATGTCGTGTATCATTTAGCGGCATTGCCTGGCGTTCCTAATTCACTTTTACAGCCGCTCGCGTACGTCGATTACGACATCAAAGCAACGATTAACGTACTAAAAGCAGCAGGAAACGTAGGGGCAGAGCATGTGTTGTTTGCGTCTTCTTCTTCCGTTTACGGAGATTTAGGCGAGAAGCCGTTAAAAGAAGAAATGGCAACTGGACGAGTTGTTTCACCGTACGCCGCTGCGAAATATGGCGCAGAATCATTTTGCCATGCTTATGCGCAGTTGTTTGGCTACCAACTCACAATTTTCCGTTATTTTACGGTGTATGGTCCGTGGGGACGGCCAGATATGGCAATTAGCCGATTTATCCAGCAACTGTTGCGAAATGAAGCGATTACGGTCTACGGAAATGCGGCTCGTGACTATACGTACGTCGATGACATTGTCAAAGGAATGATTTTGGCATTGCAGCGAAATGGAAGTAGCGATATTTTTAATTTAGGAGCAGGGCGACCGATTACGATGGAGCAGCTGCTAAACTATTTGCGAAACGAGTTTCCAAACATGAAAGTGAACGGTGCTCCTAGCCGCCTTGGCGATGTAAAAGCGACATGGGCAGATATTACAAAAGCGCAACAAGCATTCGGCTATGAACCGACGGTTACGTTCGAGGAAGGACTAGCCCGAACGATTGCATGGGCGAAAACGCATGAATCGCTCGGAAAGGAAGGAAATCGATGAAAAAGGCATCTACATTTGAAAAAATAGCTGCCCGCTGCTGGAACTTGCTGAATGAGGGGAAGCCATTTACGCCAATTTTTGTCATCGGAACGATGATGTTGTACCATTTGCCGGACGTAGGCAACGTTCATCATCTTCAGTTGCTTTTGCTGAGTGCGTTAGTCGTTCTTCCTCTTTTTGCGATTTATTATGTGTATGATTTTCCGCTCTTTTTACGAAATTACTTATGGATTCCGTATGTAGCGTTTCTAATCATTTGGTCGTTTGCCGATGTGAAGTTACTATTATTGGCGGTTGGGCTTTACTTTTTCTTTACCGTCTTTTTTTGGGGAACGCTTTATTATCATTTGCGCATCGGGACGACGTGGTGGAATTTCACCCGCTTCTGGAAGCTCGTCTTAAAAAATAGCGATTCAACAAGCGGAAATGCCCAAGAACAGTTGCCAAAGTTTTTGCTTTTATTGTCGCTATGGCAATGGGCGTATGAACAACCGTCTGTTCCGCTTGGGCAGCTTGCCGTATTTTATTTCGCGATTTTTTTGTTTGCGTGGATACTTCATGCCAATTTATTTGATTGGAAACCGAAAGAAATTACGACGTATACGAATAACGTTGTTCCAACGACAGCCATCAACGACAAAGTGATTGTCATCGTCATCGATGGAATGCGCAAAGACCGATTTGAACAAGCAAACGCCCCGTTTTTAAAATCGTTACGGGCAAACGGTACGGAATTTACGCAAATGGAGACCGTCTATCCCGCTCGGACCGTCGTTTGCTTCACGTCCATGTTTACGGGAACGTATCCGTTTGAACACGGCATTCGTTCGAATATGGTATGGAAGCTAGGAATAAACGTCGAAAGCATTTTTGATTCGTTACGAAAAGTCGAGAAAAAAGGGCGGCTTCTTGGCATCGCCCATCTTGTCGACTCGTTCGGGGACGATGTGGAAACGGTAACGGCTGTGATGCATAACGATGTCGCAGACCGCAACATTATCGAGCGCGCAAAACTAGTGATGGACGAACAAGACCCTGACTTATTTATCGTGCAATTGATTGCGACGGATCAGACTGGGCATAGCCGTGGCGTATTGTACGATGAATATATTCAAAAAATTGAAGAAGCAGATCGGTTGATTAGAGAGTATGTCGAATGGCTCGAGGCACAAGGAAAACTCGACAATGCGACCATCATTATTTGTGCCGATCACGGTCAAGCAGATGGCATTGGGGGGCACGGCCATTTAGACGAAGGAGAGCGCTACGTGCCATTTTTTATGTACGGTTCTGCGATTGAGCGCGGAAAGCGAGTGGACGAGAAAAAAAGTTTGGTGTCGGTCGCCCCGACCATTGCTTATTTATTAGGCGCACCATACCCGAGCCATAGCCGTGGTCCAGTATTAACAGAGGCAATACGAAAGAAGGGAAATGATGAAAACGCAAAAAGTGATCGTCTTTTTACCAGCATATAATGAAGAAAAGTCTATAGGTGAAGTCATTCGCAGTGTTCCACGCCATTTTCATCCGTATGTAGAAGTGCGTGTGCTCGTCATTGATGACGGCTCTACCGATCGGACGGTAGAAGTCGCGAAAGAGGCAGGAGCGGATTACGTGTATCAAATGCCAAAAAATAGCGGGCTTGGTGCGGCTGTCCGCCAAGGATTACAACAATGCCTTCACCTTGGCGCCGATATCGGCGTCATGATTGATGCCGATAATGAATATCCTGCCGAACAAATTCCGGAGTTGCTTGCTCCTATTTTTAAAGGAGAAGCAGATTATACGATGGGCTCACGGTTTCTCGGGGAAATTCGCGGAATGAAATGGCACCGCCGGATGGGGAATTATTGTTTTACGTTTTTGCAGTCACTTTTGTTGCGAACGTGGATTTACGACGGTCAATCTGGCATGCGCGCCTTTTCGCGGCAAGCGATGGAACATGCCGACATTATTCATGATTACAATTATGCCCAAGTGTTGACGCTCAATTTAATGCGAAAAGGCTTTCGGATGAAAGAAGTGCCCATTCGTTATAAAGTGCGGACAACAGGGCAATCGTTTATTAAGTTTGGCGCGTATATGAAGGCGGTACTTCCAGCAATTTGGCGAGAAATGAAACGACCGATGCAAAAAGTAGCAATTGATCGCTCTGCTCACGTGTTGCCGGATGTCGATGAAAAAGTGTCTTAAGAACGGTGGAAGGCAAAGCTGCCCTTCCATCGCTCTATTGACAAAAAATATGATAATCATTATCATTGAAGGTATAGGAGGGGAAGAAAAGGAATGAACAAGCTACGTCTATTTTTTTTGATATCGTTGATATTCATTCTCACTTATGTACCGATGACTGCTTTTGCCTATTCATACGGAGACCCGAACGAAGAAAAAGTGGCGGAAGTGTATAAGCAAATGGCGGAAAAGTTAAACGAGAATCCACCAAATTTTGCCGAGGCGAAAACGATTTTTGAAACGGTAAAAGAAGAACTGGATATGCACATGGGAAAAGAGCCGTCCGAAGCGGTATTAAAAGCGATTGCGGCGAAAGATAAGAATGCTGTCTTAGAAGATATGAAAAAAATTTTAGTGCTAAACATTGCAAGACGGCTAGAAAACATTGAGAAAAATTTTGCACAATACGATACAAGCAAACGATTATTAGCGAAAGCATTTGCTACATACGAAGCGCTTTCTCCGACGATTCAAGCGAAAGATGCGGCGCTTGATAAGCAACTGAAAACGGAATTTGACAATGCGCTGCAGTCATTAGGAAATCCAGGATTGTTTGGCGTCGGAAAAAAACAATCGAACATCGAGCAATTTAAGAAAAGCAAAGAAATGATTTTAACGACATTGCAAAAACAAGTCGGGTTGAAAAGTTTAAAAGTCGGTCATTTTTCCGAGTCGGCAGTTGAGAAGCCAGAAGCGGTGGAGAAAAAAGAATGGACCGATTTATCCAAGGTGAAAAACTGGATTCCAATTGCCGTACTTGTGGTTGTCATTGGTGGGGTTGTTTTGTATTCCATGCGCCGGAAACGTGCGTAGAGAGGGGAGCAAACGATGGAAGTTCAAGCGCTGTTAATTACGTTTCGTGAAGTATTAGAGGCGTTGCTTATTGTCGGCATTATTACGTCGTATTTGAAGCGAGTGAATCATACGAAATATACAAAATATGTATGGCTTGGGGCTAGTTTGGCGGTTGTTGCAAGCGTAGTGGTAGCACTTCTTTTCCAAGTCGTATTTACCGGCTTTGCCGCAATGGGAAGCGAGATGTATTTGAAAATTTCCATTATGTTCATTTCGGCGATTTTGTTGACGCAAATGGTGTTTTGGATGGCGGAACATAGCCGCGATATGAAAAAGAACGTGGAAGGGAAAATGGACCGCTTTATTACGACGGGAAACGTTGTTGGCATGGTCATCCACTCGTTTTTAGTCGTTCTTCGGGAAGGGGTAGAAACGGTATTTTTCTTTGCGGCGATTACCGGTGGAAATATCGGTGCGGCGATGCAAGGTTGGGGGGCGATTACCGGCGTTGTCATTGCCGCATTAGTCAGCTATATTTTCTTTAAAGGGACGATGCGTGTACCGCTCAAAACGTTTTTCCAAGTCACAGGTGCATTTATTATTTTGATTGCTGCTGGCTTACTCGTCCAAGGGATTTCGATGTTGCAAGATTTAAACATTATTGGAAGCGTGATGCCGCACGTGTACGATTTAACGTGGCTATTGCCAGAACATCCGATTGACTATAACCATTATTTGCGCGACCATGGGGTAGCGCCGTTATTATCAGGAGATGTTGGGGTGTTTTTAAAAGCGCTCTTTGGCTACTCCTCCATGCCATCGTTGGAAGAAGTCATTGCCTATGTCGGCTATTTCGTTGTAATCTATTTGTTGATTACTAGCCGTCAAGCGAAAGCACCGAAAAAAGCAAAGCAAAAAAACACGAATGCTGAAGCGCTTGAATCCGAAACGAAACATGTGATTTAAAAGTACAAGAGCCTATCTTGTACTTTTTCCTTTACAGAAGGTGAAAACAATGCGTCAATATTTTCTGGGAAATCATCGATATTTGTCATATGTTGGAGTATTGTCTCTTTTTTTGGTCATTTTCGTAGAGATAATGTATGCAAGTCCGTATGCAGCGACGTGGGATCAAGTCGACTTCGCACTCGCATTAGATCGGTATGATTTATTGGCGATGCAGCCACATTTTCCAGGCTACCCGTATTTCATTGTTGGTGGAATGATTGTTCACCCATTTGTCGCAAATCCAGCAAAAGCATTGGCTATTTTCAACGTCCTTCTTCTCACATCAGCAAATGTTCCGCTTTTTTTGTTAGCAAGAAAATATGGAAAAGAAGAAACGGCTTGGCTTGTTGTGGCGTTTGTGCAGTCGGCAAGCTATGTGATGCTTATTGTCAGCGCGCCGATGTCAGAAGGAGCGGCGTTAGCCGTTTTATGGTGGTACGTTTGGGCAATCGAGTGGGTGCGCGAACGGCCAACATTTTGGAGGCACGTGCTGCCGCTTTTCTTTTTAGGGATTTTGCTTGGCATCCGCCTGTCGTATCTTCCGTTTGCAGTCGCCCTTTTCTTTTTATGGTATAACGATTGGAAACAGTACCGTCAGTGGCGACGCATTGCGCTCTTTGCTCTTATTGCCTTGTCGTTTCAACTCGTTTGGGTGATAGCGGTCGCATCGACAGAAGGAAGCATCGCTAGTTTCTTAAAATTAGCGTTTTCGTTTACGAACGGACATTTTCAAGACTGGGGCGGAACGGTATCAAGCGATACGATGCCGTTTTGGCAACGAACGATTCATTTTTTCGCTTATAACATCTTTTGGGTTGGCATGGCTAGTCAGTCGGTGGTGTTGCTCGTAGCGATAGGATGGATGTTTCTCGCATCTGACCGCTCTAATCGGATGTCGCGTACGTTTCTTCTTACGATGGTGGCATATCTTTTCTGGGCATTAGTGGCACAAAATATTGATAAACCTCGCCATATTCTTCCGCTTGCACAAGGGGCGTTGTTTTATGGAGCGATTCATTATTTGGCACGAAATAATTCGCTACGCAGGCGGTTATTTATTAGTGGAACGATTATCGTTCAGCTACTAGTCGGCACTTTCCATCTGCGCGAGGCACAACAGTTGCCGGCTACGTATCAATTAGCGGATGATTTACAAAAGGCGAAGGAATCGTTTATTGTATATACGTGGGAAGAAGCGAGGGTATTTGATTATTTGCACGTAGCGTTTCCGTATCAAGAAGCGCTTCATTTTTCTTTTTTTCAGCAGCATCGCGCAAACTATCAACATACAAAAATTTATTTGACCGACCATGTCGTGCAAGGATTTCGCGCCCAAGGAGTGCCGATTGACGGACATTTGCGAAAAATAAAAACGTACCATTCTAGCACGCTCGCTGATCCGGTGTATGGGAACATTACGTTATATGAGTGGATAGACTAAACATTGGAGTGGTTATGATGCATGATCACTTAAAAGAAAAGCTAGCTGTTTTGCCAGAACAACCAGGCTGTTATTTGATGAAAGATAAAAACGGAACGGTCATTTACGTCGGGAAGGCGAAAGTGTTAAAAAATCGAGTGCGTTCGTATTTTACGGGGACACATGACGGAAAAACGTTGCGCCTCGTGAACGAAATTGCTGATTTTGAGTACATTGTGACGTCGTCTAACATTGAAGCGCTTATTTTAGAAATGAATTTAATTAAAAAGTACGACCCGAAATATAACGTCATGTTAAAAGATGACAAAAGTTACCCGTTTTTAAAAATTACTGCGGAAGAACATCCACGGTTAATCATTACAAGAAAAGTGCAAAAAGACCGCGGAAAATATTTCGGACCGTACCCGAACGTCCAAGCAGCAAAAGAAACGAAAAAACTATTAGATCGCATTTACCCGTTGCGCAAATGTGAATCGATCCCGAATCGCGTCTGTTTATACCACCATATGGGACAATGTTTAGCACCGTGCATTTACCCCATTTCCGCCGAACAAAACAAAGAAGTGGTCGAGAAAATTGTCCGTTTTTTAAATGGTGGGCATCGAGAAGTGAAACAAGAATTAACGGAAAAAATGTTGCAAGCAGCAGAAGCATTGGAATTCGAGAGGGCAAAAGAATATCGCGACCAAATCGCCTATATTGACGCATTAATGGAAAAACAAAAAATGACGATGAACGACTTTATCGATCGCGACGTGTTCGGTTATGCGTACGATAAAGGATGGATGTGCGTTCAAGTATTTTTTATTCGTCAAGGAAAGCTCATTGAGCGCGATGTTTCCATTTTTCCATTGTACCAAGACTACGACGAAGAGCTGCTCACGTTTTTAGGGCAGTTTTACGAAAACGCCAATCATTTAAAACCGAAGGAAATTGTACTGCCGCGGGAAGTAGATGGCGAATTGGCAGAACAGCTTCTTCACGTGAAAGTGACGCAGCCGAAATCCGGAAAGAAAAAAGAATTAGTCGATTTAGCGTGCAAAAATGCGGCGCTAGCATTACAAGAAAAATTTCATTTTATCGAGCGTGACGAAGAACGGACGATTAAGGCGGTCGAAAACTTAGGAAAAGCGCTAGGGATTGCTGTTCCGCATCGAATCGAGGCATTTGATAATTCCAATATTCACGGAGCCGACCCAGTTTCGGCGATGGTCGTTTTTATCGATGGAAAACCAGCGAAAAAAGAATATCGCAAATATAAAATTAAAACGGTCCAAGGTCCTGACGACTACGAATCGATGCGTGAAGTTGTGCGCCGTCGCTATACGCGTGTGCTGAAAGAGAGCCTCCCACTTCCTGACCTTATTCTCATTGACGGAGGAAAAGGACATTTAGCTGCCGTTCGCGATGTGTTAGAGAATGAACTTGGACTAGACATCCCATTAGCAGGTCTTGCTAAAGATGACCGGCATCGGACGTCAGAACTACTTATGGGCGACCCGCCGCAAATTGTGCCACTGGCACGCCATAGCCAAGAATTTTATTTATTGCAGCGCATTCAAGACGAAGTGCATCGATTTGCCGTGACGTTTCATCGGCAAACGCGCGGAAAAACGATGTTTCAATCAATATTGGACGACATTCCAGGCGTCGGGGAGAAACGGAAAAAAGCGCTTTTGCAATATTTTGGCTCCGTGAAACAAATGAAAGAAGCGAGCATCGAAGAATTGCAAAACGCAGGCGTTCCATGGCATGTGGCGGAAAAAGTATTTGAAAAGCTACAAGAATATGATGGAAAATAAGCAAAAGGAATTGTCAAACGGGAAAAAAGTTGATATAATTCATACAACTGAATATTTATACACTTTCGAACACGAAAGTGATGATAGAGGTGCGAACTTCAAGAGTAGGCATCCGGAGGAAAATGAGTTCTAATGAAGGATGGTGAAAGGGGAGCGTCGCCGAAGTGGGAAAAGTCTCATTGCTTTTTCTGCTGGTTCTGCGTTTAAGAAATGTAGGACTGTCAAGATGAATTCATCTTGGAGCGCTATCTCACTGTGTGAAACGAGTTTGTTTTGTTTCGTCACAGCAATGAGAAGCCTCTCATTGCTGTTTTTTCTTTTCTATACCGGTATAGAAATACATCATAGAATAAAGGATGGGGAAAATGGGAATTATTGTACAAAAATTTGGCGGGACGTCTGTCGGCTCGATTGAGCGAATTCAACACGTTGCGAATCGAGTGATGGCAGAAGTGAACAATGGAAAAGAAGTCGTCGTCGTTGTATCGGCGATGGGAAAAACGACGGATGAACTTGTACAACTTGCCAAACAACTTACTAACCACCCGAACAAACGGGAAATGGATATGCTTTTGTCTACCGGGGAACAAGTGAGCATTGCGCTTTTAGCGATGGCGTTAGAAGCAAAAGGACAACGGGCTGTATCGTTAACTGGTTGGCAAGCAGGAATTCAAACAGAAGCGGTACATGGGAACGCTCGGATTACGCATATTGATCCTGCGCGAATCAAGGCGCATTTGCAGGAAGGGAAAGTCGTTATTGTTGCTGGATTCCAAGGAGTGACGGCAGCTGGCGAAATTACGACGCTCGGTCGCGGTGGTTCGGATACGACCGCCGTGGCGCTTGCAGCCGCGCTAGAAGCAGAAAAATGCGACATTTACACCGATGTTACGGGCGTATTTACGACCGATCCGCGCTATGTGAAACAAGCGCGAAAATTGCAAGCAATTTCTTATGATGAGATGTTGGAGTTGGCCAATTTAGGGGCAGGCGTTTTGCATCCGCGCGCCGTAGAGTTCGCGAAAAACTACCAAGTGCCGCTTGAAGTTCGCTCGAGCATGGTCGAGGAACCTGGCACAATCGTGAAGGAGGAAATTTCAATGGAGCAGCATTTAATTGTTCGAGGCATTGCGTTTGAAGACAAGGTAACGAGAGTAACTGTACAACATTTGCCAAAAGGGCTACAAACGTTACCGACAATTTTTACAGCACTAGCTAATCGTGGCATCAATGTCGATATTATTATTCAAAGCACGACCGCTAGCGAAACGACATCTGTTTCGTTTTCCATTCGCACCGAAGACTTGCAAGAAACGTTGGAAGTGTTGCAGTCGTTGGAAGGAATCGATGTCGAACATGAGAGCCAACTAGCGAAAGTATCGATCGTCGGCTCAGGTATGATTTCTAACCCTGGCGTTGCGGCGCAAATGTTTCAAGTGTTAGCAGCTGAAGGGATTGAGGTAAAAATGGTCAGCACATCAGAAATTAAAATCTCTACCGTCATCGCCCAAGAAAAAATGGTCGCAGCAGTGGAGGCGTTGCATGCAGCGTTTCAACTAGAAGAAAAAGAAGAGGTTGCATCAGGCGTGTTGATTAACCATTAAAAACCAGTTGAAATCGCTCTATTCCTAGCTTTTCTGCCGTAGTCGGCAAGCGGTTCGCTTGCGACTGGGCATGCTGTACGCATGCCCTACTCGAACAATGAACGCTTTGCGGGCAAATGACATTTGCCCGCCGGCGTTCTTGTTCGAGGGAAGAGGCAGAAAAGCTTGTGTTCAGTCAAATGATTCTATGTTTTTTAGTAAAATAATGGATAATCAACACTCGTGAGGTTGCATTGTAGGTGAAACCCGTTCGCTGTCATTCGACAGGCGAACGGGTTTCCTCTAGTACCGCATCTTTTTGATCCCATTTAATCGTAAAAATGACTTTTTTTGCTCGTTTTTTCGGTTGTTCGTACGCTTCGGTAATGCAGCGTTTTTGCTGCTCGATTTGTTGCGCAAGAAACCCAGCTTCTAGCGAAAACGAGCAGTCATCATTCATGGACATGCGAGCGGCAACGAGCTCTCCCGCCAATTCGACTTCTAGCTCGTCGCGCCGTTCTTTTATGATAGTGAGCGCTCCCCAGCCGGCTTTAGCAAAAAAAGCGATGATTTCCTCGAACGTATCGAGTGGGTATTGCCGGGCGAGCCGCTTTCCAGCCCAATATAAAATGCTAGCTGTTTCTTTTCCGAGCAAATCTGGAAGCAACACGTTACGAAGGAGTTCGTAGCCGAAGCTAGGTACGGTAATCGATTCGAGCGTTTCATATTGCTGTTGAAATGATACGTTTTTCACATACTTCCCCTCTTTCTATTCATCATTATAGCCGAACAAACTGGAGAAATCAGTAGTTTTCTTTCGATTTTTCGGTGTTTATTGTTGTAATTTTCGAATGATTGAACATTTTATGAACTCGTTTTCTTGACGCTCTTATTAGATGGGAGTACAATGGATGTGACGTATGATTAATGGAAATGGAAGCATTTACAGTTCCGTTAGTCAACGAGTGTGGATGGGGAGTGCGCTTTTTTTCGTTGTCACGATATTTAAAAAAGGGGGTTCATTACATGGCAGGAAATCGCGAATTTTTTTATCGTCGGCTCCATTCCTTGTTAGGGGTCATCCCAGTCGGTCTTTTTTTGACGCAACATTTAGTCGTCAACCATTTTGCAACGCAAGGTCCAGAAGCGTTTAACCGTGCGGCATCATTCATGGGAAATTTACCGTTTCGCTACTTTTTAGAAATTTTTATTATTTTCCTTCCGCTATTGTTTCACGCGATTTACGGGCTTTATATCGCTTTCACAGCACAAAATAATGTGAGCAAATACGGTTATTTCCGCAACTGGATGTTTATGTTGCAGCGTTTGACAGGTGTGATTACGCTTATTTTCGTGACGTGGCACGTTTGGGAAACACGCGTGCAAGCAGCGCTTGGAACAGAAGTAAACTACGACATGATGGCGAACATTGTGGACAACCCGTTCATGCTTGGCTTTTACATTGTCGGAATTGTGTCAACTGTCTTCCATTTCGCCAACGGGTTATGGTCGTTCTGTGTGAGCTGGGGGCTTACCGTTACTCCACGTTCACAACAAATTTTTACATATGTGACAATGGCAATTTTCGTCGCGCTTTCAATCGTTGGCATCCGTGCCATTTTAGCATTCGCTTAATCCACGACTAGCAATCATTTAGGGAGTGAGTAACGATGAAAAAAGGAAAAATCATAGTAGTTGGCGGCGGTCTTGCCGGATTGATGGCAACCATTAAAATCGCCGAAGCAGGTGTGCCGGTCGAGTTGTTTTCGCTTGTGCCAGTAAAGCGGTCTCACTCTGTTTGCGCTCAAGGTGGGATTAACGGTGCGGTGAATACGAAAGGGGAAGGCGATTCTCCTTGGGAACATTTTGACGATACCGTATACGGCGGCGACTTTTTAGCAAACCAACCGCCGGTAAAGGCGATGTGTGAAGCAGCGCCAGGCATTATTTATTTGCTTGATCGGATGGGCGTGATGTTCAACCGCACGCCGGAAGGATTATTAGATTTCCGCCGGTTTGGTGGGACGCAGCATCACCGGACAGCGTTCGCAGGCGCAACGACAGGCCAACAGCTTCTTTATGCATTGGACGAGCAAGTTCGTCGTCATGAAGTGGCAGGCTTAGTGACGAAATATGAAGGCTGGGAATTTTTAGGCGCGGTATTGGACGATGAACAAATTTGCCGCGGGATTGTAGCGCAAAACTTAACGACGATGGAAATTAAGTCGTTCCCAGCGGATGCGGTCATCCTAGCAACAGGCGGACCAGGGATTATTTTCGGAAAATCGACAAACTCCATCATTAACACAGGGTCTGCGGCGTCCATTGTATATCAACAAGGCGCGTATTATGCGAACGGCGAATTTATTCAAATTCACCCAACAGCGATTCCAGGGGACGACAAATTGCGCCTTATGAGCGAATCAGCGCGTGGGGAAGGCGGACGCGTCTGGACGTATAAAGACGGAAAACCGTGGTATTTCTTAGAGGAAAAATATCCAGCTTACGGAAACCTTGTACCGCGTGATATTGCGACACGGGAAATTTTCCACGTGTGCGTTGACTTGAAGCTTGGCATTAACGGCGAAAACATGGTGTACCTTGACCTTTCGCATAAAGATCCAAAAGAATTGGATATTAAATTAGGCGGAATCATTGAAATTTATGAAAAATTCATGGGCGAAGACCCACGCAAAGTGCCGATGAAAATTTTCCCTGCCGTTCACTACTCGATGGGCGGTCTATGGGTTGACTACGATCAAATGACGAATATTAAAGGACTGTTCGCAGCAGGAGAATGCGACTATTCGATGCACGGTGCGAACCGGTTAGGAGCAAACTCGCTTCTATCTGCCATTTATGGCGGCATGGTCGCAGGTCCGAAAGCGGTAGAATACATGAAAGGATTAGAAAAATCAGCGGATGCAATGCCTTCTTCGCTGTACGATCGCTACCGAAAACAAGAAGAAGAGCGCTGGGAAAACATTTTATCGATGGACGGAACGGAAAATGCTTACGTTCTCCATAAAGAGCTTGGCGAGTGGATGACCGACAACGTCACCATCGTCCGCTATAACGATAAACTGTTAAAAACAGACGAGAAAATCCAAGAATTGATGGAGCGCTATAAAAACATTAGCATTACAGATACTGCGAAATGGAGCAACCAAGGAGCATCGTTCACTCGTCAACTATATAACATGCTTCAATTGGCGCGTGTCATTACGCTTGGTGCTTACAACCGGAACGAAAGCCGCGGCGCTCACTATAAGCCGGAATTCCCAGAGCGCAACGACGAAGAATGGCTCAAAACAACGATGGCACGTTTCACTCCGGACGGCCCAGCGTTCCATTACGAAGATGTCGATACGTCGTTAATTAAACCGCGCAAACGCGACTATTCGAAAAAGAAAGAGGAAGTGAAATCATGAGCGAGAAAAAAACGATTCGCCTCATCGTCACACGACAAGATCGTCCAGATTCTGCGCCATACGAAGAGGAGTTTGAAATTCCGTATCGCCCGAATATGAACGTCATTTCTGCATTAATGGAAATTCGTCGCAATCCGGTGAACGCTAAAGGGGAAAAAACGACGCCGGTGACGTGGGATATGAACTGTTTAGAAGAAGTGTGCGGCGCTTGCTCAATGGTCATTAACGGAAAACCGCGCCAATCCTGTACCGCTCTGATCGATAAATTGGAGCAGCCAATTCGGCTAGAACCGATGCGCACGTTCCCAGTCGTGCGCGACTTGCAAGTCGACCGTAGCCGCATGTTCGATTCATTGAAAAAAGTAAAAGCATGGATTCCGATTGACGGAACGTATGATTTAGGACCAGGTCCGCGCATGCCAGAGCGGAAACGGCAATGGGCATATGAACTTTCGAAATGTATGACGTGTGGAGTTTGTTTAGAAGCGTGTCCAAACGTCAACAGTAAATCTAACTTTATCGGTCCGGCACCGCTTTCACAAGTGCGGCTATTTAATGCGCATCCAACTGGCGCGATGCATAAAGCAGAGCGGATGGCAGCCATCATGGGAGACGGGGGATTGGCAAACTGCGGAAATTCACAAAACTGCGTCCAATCTTGCCCGAAAGGCATTCCGCTAACGACATCGATTGCTGCGCTAAACCGCGAAGCAACGGTTCAAATGTTCCGCAACTTCTTCGGCAGCGACGAAGTATAAAGAAAAGATCCTCTTCACGGTTTCGCGTGAAGGGGATTTTTATTAAAGGGGGAGAGGAAAATGGGGAAAATTTCATATATCGAACATTTAGAAGAGTGGCAGCGTTCGTTTCATTTTTTTCGCCGCATCAACGTTCGTTTTTGTGAAACGGATATGTTCGGTCATTTAAATAACACCGTCCCGTTTATTTATTTTGAAGAAGTGCGGACGGAATTTTTACAGTCGCTCGGGTTTATGGATTACTGGACGAGTAAGGAATCGTCGGAAATTCCTGTCGTTGCCGACTTACAATGTGATTTTTTAAAACAAGTATTTTTTGGTGATGAACTATACGTATATGTGAAAGTGCACGACATTGGTCGCTCGTCTGTCGATTTGCATTATATGGCGAAAAAAGATAACAAAGAAGTTGTTTTTGTCGGGCGCGGTACGCTTGTGCAAATTAATAAACATACAGGAAAAAGCGTTCCATGGAGTGACGAAATGCGGCAAAAGCTTCAACAATCCCAAACAATGTTAGTTATATAGAAAAACACCTATTTTTTATGGGAACAGCGAAATTCAGTCACCGTAACCCTTTGCTTCACATACTATATGGTGAATAAATACCCATCCGGTAGTTCAGGTCTGGTGAAAGCAAGGAGGGTTATCGTACTTGAAGGACAAATCGTTTCCATCAAAGCCATTACTCACAAAAAGAGAAAGAGAAGTGTTCGAATTATTAGTTCAAGATAAGACGACAAAAGAGATTGCGAGCGAGCTGTTTATTAGTGAAAAAACGGTCCGCAACCACATTTCGAATGCGATGCAAAAGCTTGGGGTGAAGGGGCGCTCTCAAGCGGTCATTGAATTGCTTCGAATGGGGGAGCTTGAACTATAATCCATGCCGGCTATCCTTAGTCATAAGGTAGCCGGTTTATTATTGATTTTTGTATTGATTATACAAAAAAGTGTAGTAAAATGGAGTTGGCTTGCGTTTTTTAGGAAATCACGTGCACGATCGGGGAGATTGTATGTCGTTTAAGGTCGAAGAAAAAGCCGTTATCGAATTGGAGAAGTCGCTACGGTACATCGCTGCGCTTTTGAAGCAAAAAGGGCGAGAAATTTTAACGAACTATCCGATTACTCCGCCGCAGTTTGTCGCTTTGCAATGGCTGTTAGAAGAAGGCGATATGACGATTGGTGAACTGTCCAATAAAATGTATTTAGCATGTAGTACAACGACCGATTTAGTCGATCGAATGGAGAAAAACGGCCTTGTTGCAAGAGTAAAAGACCGGCACGATCGTCGTGTCGTGCGCATCCACCTTTTGAAAGAAGGGGAGCGCATCATTGAAGAAGTGATAAAAAAGCGCCAGCACGATTTGGCACAAGTGCTAGAAAACTTTTCTGAAGAAGAAATAATGTTTTTAGAAAAAACGTTAAAAAAGTTGCATCAAGAAATGAAAAAAGAATGAGGCGATCACTTGGAAAGACCAATTGGTGTTATCGATTCAGGAGTTGGAGGGCTTACTGTCGCAAAAGAAATGATGCGGCAGCTGCCGAAAGAACGCATTATTTATCTTGGCGATACGGCGCGTTGCCCGTATGGTCCACGCCCGGTGGAAGAAATTCGTCAGTTTACATGGGAGATGACGAATTATTTATTGCGTTACGATATTAAAATGCTCGTCATTGCGTGCAATACAGCGACCGCAGTTGTGCTAGAAGAAATTCGCGAGAAACTCCCGATCCCTGTCATCGGTGTTGTGCATCCTGGGGCGCGCGCGGCATTAAAAGTAACGAAAAACGAGCACATCGGTGTGATTGGTACAATCGGAACGGTGAAAAGCGGTGCGTATGAAAAAGCGCTAAAATCGATTAATACTCACGTCCATGTGGAAAGCTTAGCTTGTCCGAAATTTGTTCCGCTTGTCGAAAGCGGAATTTTTGATGGAGCGGAGGCGAAGCAAATTGTGGCGGAATCACTAGAACCGTTGAAAACAAGCGATATTGACGTGCTCATTTTAGGCTGCACTCACTATCCGCTATTAAGCCCGCTCATTCAGGCATATATGGGGAAAAAAGTGAAGCTAATTTGTTCCGGGGACGAAACGGCTCGAGAAGTAAGTGCTATTTTGCACCATAGCGGATTGTTGAATACAGGGGAACGCCGCGACGATCATCTCTTTTTGACGACAGGATCGAAAGAGCTGTTCCAAAAAATTGCGTCTCAATGGTTTGGGCAACCGATAGAGAACGTGCATACGATTGAATTATAAAAATCCTTTAGCCAATTCGGCTAGAGGATTTTTTTATTCTATTTTTTCAACTGGCTCGTATACATAGTAGTACAAACTATCGTTAGGAGGGAATGAGATGGGGAAGCGGCGAACAGTTAAGCTTGCCAGTTCAATACTTATTTCAGCGATATTGCTTAGTGGATGTGGATTGTTCAAAAAAGAACAAGCGATAAAAGAGGTTGACCCACCACAAGATGTGAGCTATTTAAAAGAAGGTCAGCAAGTGACGAATGCGACAGCAGGAAAAGAGGAGAAAGCGACAGAAACGGTCAAACGCGAACTGTATTTTATCGATAAAAACGGTTTTGTCGTACCGCAGACGCTTGAATTGCCAAAAACGGATGCGGTTGCAAAGCAAGCGTTAGAATATTTAGTGCAAGGAGGGCCGGTGACGGATATGTTGCCAAACGGATTCCGCGCCGTCCTTCCGGTGGATACGCGTGTGTTAGGGGTAAAAATTGAACAAGACGGTACGATTATTGCAGACTTTTCGCCTGAGTTTGCCAAATATAAACCGGAGGATGAACGGAAAATTTTAGAAGCGATTACGTGGACGTTGACGCAATTTGATAACGTCAAAAAAGTGAAAATACGAATTAATGGCCACGACCAATCGGTGATGCCGGTAAACGGAACGCCAATTCAAGATGGAGTGAGCCGCGAAGATGGGATTAACATCGACACGAGCGGTGTTGTCGATATTACGAATACACACCCTGTCGTCGTTTATTTTGTTGCTCAGCAAGGGGAGCAGACGTATTATGTGCCGGTCACTCGCCGCATCCCGAACAAAGAAAAAGATGATATTACTGCAGCGGTGAACGAGTTAGTCAAAGGACCGACATATGGCAGCGGGCTTGTAAGCGATTTTCAGCCAGATGTACAACTCGTCGCTAAGCCGTCCTATGAAAACGGGAAGGTGACGTTGAACTTTAATGACGCCATTTACGGCAGCAATAAAAAGCATGTTATTTCTAACCACGTGCTAAATGCGCTTGTGTTGTCGTTGACGGAACAAAAAGGGGTAGAGAGTGTCGCGATTACGGTGAATGGAAAGGCGGACCTCGTCCGTGAAGACGGAAAAGCACTTTCCGCACCGGTAACGAGACCAGAAAATGTGAATACAGGTAGTTTTTAAAGCTATACTATGGTATAAAAAGAGGTAGGTTGCTCTACCTCTTTATTATTTATTTTGTTGTTTTTGAGGAGGCTTTTTTCATGCGAGTGGATGGAAGAGAAAGTAAGCAGTTGCGGCCAGTACATATCGAACCACACTTTATGAAACACGCAGAAGGATCGGTATTAATTACTGTCGGTGATACAAAAGTCATTTGTACGGCAAGCATTGATGATAAAGTACCACCGTTTATGCGCGGCGGCGGGAAAGGTTGGATTACAGCGGAATATTCGATGCTTCCGCGCGCGACCGAGCAGCGAAACGTACGCGAATCAAGCAAAGGAAAACTGTCAGGGCGAACGATGGAAATTCAACGGCTCATCGGCCGAGCGTTGCGCTCTGTCGTTGATTTAGAAAAGCTTGGCGAAAAAACGATTTGGATCGATTGCGATGTCATTCAGGCGGACGGTGGGACGCGGACGGCTTCGATTACTGGCGCGTTTGTGGCAATGGTACTGGCATTTGCGAAATTAATGGCGGACAATAAGCTTTCTGAGCTTCCAGTGACGGATTTTCTTGCGGCAACGTCGGTTGGAGTTGACGAGGAGCACGGCGTGATTCTTGATTTGAACTATGTGGAAGACTCGAAAGCAAAAGTCGATATGAACGTCGTCATGACAGGCGCAGGACGGTTTGTCGAGATTCAAGGAACAGGGGAAGAAGCGACATTTTCTCGCGAAGAATTGCAAAAATTGCTTGATACAGCTGAATTAGGAATTCGTCAATTAATCGGTATACAAAAAGAAGTGCTCGGTCCGTTGGCAGAAGCGATTCAAAACCGTGGAGAGAGAGTGAACGAATGATGAGAGAAGTAATTATTGCAACGAAAAATAAAGGGAAAGCAAGCGAATTTCAAGCGCTTCTTGCGAAAAAAGGGATAGCGGTGAAAACGCTGCTTGATTTTCCAAATAGCCCAGATGTCGAGGAAACGGGGAGTACGTTTGCGGAAAATGCTCGGTTAAAAGCGGAAACGATCGCAGATTATTTTCAAACAATCGTTATTGCAGACGACTCCGGTCTTTCGATTGACGCATTGGGCGGAAAACCTGGCGTTTATTCGGCGCGTTATGCAGGGGAAGAAAAAGACGATGAAGCAAACATCGCGAAAGTACTGGAAGAAATGAGAGGAATTCCTTTCGAGCAGCGGACAGCTCGTTTTCATTGCGCATTGGCAATTTCTGTTCCGAACGGTTCGACGACGATTGTGGAAGGAACGTGCGAAGGCTACATTACAGAAGTGCCAAAAGGAGAAAATGGGTTCGGCTATGACCCGATTTTTTATGTACCGCAAAAAGAAAAAACGATGGCAGAATTGACGAAAGAAGAAAAAAACAAAATAAGCCACCGCGCGGTTGCGCTAGTAAAATTAGAGAAACAGTGGGAACAAATAGTAAATGGGGAATGAACGATGAAAGTATTTATTGTCAGCGATAGTCATGGATTAACAAACGAACTGCTCGAGATAACGAAACGGCATGCCCACGAAGCAGCGGCGTTTATTCATTGCGGCGATTCTGAGTTGTCCGACAACTGCAAGGAATTGCAGCCGTTTATTTCCGTCGGCGGCAACTGCGATTTTGTGAGAAGTTTTGCGAAAGAGCGAACAGAAGACATTCAAGGAATTCGTTTTTTTATTACGCACGGGCACTTGTATAACGTCAAAATGACGTTAATGAACCTTTACTACCGTGCAAAAGAAGTGGAAGCGAACGTCGTTTGCTTCGGTCATTCGCACATCGCTTTAGCCGAAAAAATGGATGACGTATTATTCATTAATCCAGGCAGCCTCTTGTTGCCGCGTTTGCGAAAAGAACGGACGTATGCATCGGTGCAAATCGATAACGGACAAGCGATTGTCCAATTTTATGACCTCAACGGACAAGAAATGCTCGACTTAAGAAAAATCTTTTCATTTTAGGCGGGAGGGAAACTCCTGCCTTTTTTATATTGCCCGATAACACTTATTAAAAAAATTTTTTTCCGCCGCTCATCCCTTGATGTAATCATAATGTAAGCGCATTCAAATATTCCGATGAATCAAAATATTCAAAAAATAGTATTGACTCTTCCTTATTTTGGGCTTATTATAATTTTCAAATAAATCAAACGAATAGAGACAGACGAAGAGGGCGCACATAGCAAGGGAAGAGGGGAAAAACATTGAGTGAGCAATGGATCTTTTTAAACGATGAGTTTGTGACGAAAGAAAACGCGAAAATTTCGGTTTATGATCACGGGTTTTTATACGGTGACGGGGTGTTTGAGGGGATTCGCGTCTACAGCGGCAACGTCTTTCGCTTAAAAGAGCACATTGACCGGCTGTATAACTCTGCAAAATCCATTTTATTGAACATTCCTTACACAAAAGAAGAAATGACCGACTTGATTGTGCAAGCTGTCCAAAAAAATAAATTTCAAGATGCTTACATTCGTGTCGTCGTTTCTCGCGGTGTCGGCGATTTAGGGCTCGACCCATATAAATGTCCGAAGCCGCAAGTGGTCATTATTGTGGAGCCATTGGCGATCTTCCCAAAACATTTATATGAAACAGGAATTGAAGTGGTGACAGTTGCCACAAGACGAAATCGTCCAGACGTGCTAAGCCCGAAAGTAAAATCGCTCAATTATTTAAATAACGTGCTTGTTAGAATCGAAGCGCATTTAGCAAATGTGAGCGAGGCGCTCATGCTTAACGACCAAGGATATGTTGCAGAAGGTTCTGCCGACAACGTCTTTATCGTGAAAAACGGGGTACTTTATACGCCGCCAGGCTACGTTGGAGCGCTCGAAGGAATTACGCGCGACGCGATTATCGACATTGCGAAAGAACTTGGCTATGTCGTCAAGGAAGAACCGTTTACTCGCCATGACGTCTATACTGCTGATGAAGTGTTTTTAACAGGAACGGCAGCGGAAGTCATCGCCGTTGTGAAAGTAGACGGACGCACTATCGGCGACGGTGTGCCTGGTGCTCATACGAAGCGATTGCTTGAGGCATTTAGAAAACGCGTCGTTTCCGAAGGAGTTAAAGTCTATCAAACAAACGCGAACGTCGGCTAATGCACGATGACAAAAACATAACGAAAAAGCGTTGAAGAGGATAAGTAGTCAGCGGGAAAGGAATCTCCAGAGAGCCGGGGGAGCTGGAAACCGGTGGTTCCGCCGCTTGATGAACTCACCTCGGAGCGCCAACTTGAACGCATAAGCTAGTAGAGTTGGCCGGGTGGAATCGTCCACTCGTTACTAAAACGAGCAGCTCGTGAAACTGCTCATGAGGTGGTCGGATGACCATGAAGAAGGGTGGTACCGCGGAAAGGAAGCCTTTTCGCCCCTTTGGCCAAACAGGTGGCCATGGTGGGTGAAAAGGTTTTTTCATTGTCTTAAAAATATGAAAGAAGGAAGGATGACGAATGGCGAAGATGAAAGTAGAGGAACAGCGGAAACAAAGGACAAAAATGAGCGGAGCATTGATGCTGATTGAAGCGTTAAAAGCGGAGAAGGTCGAAGTGATTTTCGGATACCCTGGAGGAGCGGTGTTGCCGATTTACGACAAACTGTATGATTCCGGCCTATTTCACGTCTTAACTCGCCATGAACAAGGCGCTATTCATGCGGCAGAAGGATATGCGCGCATTTCTGGGAAACCAGGCGTCGTCATCGCAACGTCTGGACCGGGAGCGACGAACATTGTCACAGGGCTAACCGATGCGATGATGGACTCGATTCCGCTCGTTGTTTTCACCGGTCAAGTAGCATCTAATGTCATTGGTTCCGACGCGTTTCAAGAAGCAGATGTGCTTGGCATTACGATGCCGATTACAAAACATAGCTACCAAGTTCGCGACATCCAAGAGCTGCCGAAAATTATTAAAGAAGCGTTTCATATTGCGACGACAGGCCGCCCTGGTCCTGTACTAATCGATATTCCGAAAGATATGACGACGGCAGAAGGCGAATTTGACTACGAGCAAGACGTTCATCTTCCAGGATATCAGCCAACGGTTCATCCGAACCATTTGCAAATTCGCAAACTTGTCGAGGCAGTCAGCCAAGCGAAAAAACCGGTCATTTTAGCAGGAGCAGGCGTCCTTCATGCGAACGCTTCGCACGAGTTAAGACAATACGCCGAACAACAAAACATTCCGGTCATCCACACGCTACTAGGGCTTGGCGGTTTTCCAGCCAATCATCCACTCTTTCTTGGCATGGCAGGGATGCACGGAACGTATACAGCGAACATGGCGCTATACGAATGTGACTTATTGATCAATATTGGCGCGCGTTTTGATGATCGCGTGACAGGAAATTTAAAATATTTCGCACCAAACGCGACAGTGGCGCATATTGACATCGACCCGGCCGAAATCGGGAAAAACGTGCCGACAAAAATTCCGATTGTAAGCGACGCGAAAGAAGCGCTCAAAGAGTTGATTCATCAAGACGGCAAACGCCCAGACATTACCGCATGGCTGGCGCAGCTAGCAGAATGGAAGACGAACTATCCGCTCGCTTATCAAAACGATGCTCAAACAGTAAAACCGCAAAAATTAATCGAAATGATTTACGAGCTAACGAATGGCGAAGCAGTCGTAACGACAGACGTTGGGCAACACCAAATGTGGACGGCACAATACTACAAATTTAATCGTCCGCACCGTTGGGTGACATCCGGAGGACTTGGCACGATGGGATTCGGCCTTCCGGCAGCGATTGGAGCGCAGCTAGCTGACAAACACGCAACTGTCGTGTCTATCGTTGGCGATGCAGGGTTTCAAATGACATTGCAAGAATTGTCCGTCATCCAAGAACTAAACTTGCCGATTAAAGTCGTCATCGTCAATAACCAGTCGCTCGGAATGGTACGGCAATGGCAAGAAATCTTTTATGACAAACGATATTCGCATTCGCTCGTTCCAAATCAGCCAGACTTCGTGAAACTTGCGGAAGCATACAACATTAAAGCGTTTCGCGCCAAAACCGAAGAAGAAGCAAAAGAAGTACTAAAACAAGCGTTTTCTCTTTCCGAACCAGTATTGTTAGACTTCCATGTCAAAGCAGACGAAAACGTCTACCCAATGGTAGCACCAGGAAAAGGATTGCATGAAATGGTGGGGGTGAAACCGTGCGACGAATCATTACAATGACCGTCAACAACCGACCTGGCGTCTTAAACCGCATTACTGGGTTATTTACAAAACGTCACTACAACATTGAAAGTATTACCGTTGGCCATACAGAAATTGAAGGAATTTCGCGCATGACGTTTGTCGTCAACGTCGAAGACGAACGAACAGCCGAACAAATTACAAAACAATTAAACAAGCAAATTGATGTGCTGAAAGTCAATGACATTACCGACCAAGCGATTGTGGCACGAGAGTTGGCGCTCATTAAAGTTGCTGTCAATTCAACGGTTCGGCAAGAAATTTATACGCTTATTGAACCGTTTCGCGCCTCTGTTGTCGATGTAAGCCGCGACAGCCTCGTCGTCCAAGTAACAGGTGAACCAGAAAAAATAGAAGCACTCATTGACTTATTGAAGCCGTATGGCATTAAAGAAGTTGCCCGAACAGGAACGACCGCCTTTACGCGCGGTGCGCAAAAAAACGCTGTTTCTTATAAAACACCATTCATTATATAAAAAGGAGAGGTTTATCATGGCAAAAGTATATTATAACGGAGATGCAAACGAACAATACGTACAATCAAAAACAGTGGCAATTATCGGGTATGGCTCTCAAGGGCATGCACACGCACAAAACTTGCGCGATAGCGGAGTGAACGTCATTATCGGTCTTCGTCCAGGAAAATCGTGGGAGCAAGCAGAAAACGACGGATTCCAAGTTTTTACCGTTCGCGAAGCTGTGCGTCAAGCAGACATTGTGATGATTTTGCTTCCTGACGAAAAACAACCATCTGTTTATAAAAACGAAATCGAGCCGGAACTACAGCCAGGAAATGCGCTAGTATTTGCGCACGGCTTTAATATTCATTTCAACCAAATCGTTCCGCCAGCAAATGTCGACGTTTTCCTTGTCGCACCAAAAGGACCAGGGCATTTAGTCCGCCGCACATATGTAGAAGGCGCAGGTGTGCCAGCGCTTATCGCTGTTTACCAAGACGTCACCGGAACAGCGAAAGAAACCGCATTGGCGTATGCAAAAGCGATTGGTTCTGCGAGAGCAGGCGTATTGGAAACAACGTTCAAAGAAGAAACAGAAACCGACTTATTCGGTGAGCAAGCTGTTCTTTGCGGCGGGTTAACGTCGCTTGTCAAAGCAGGGTTTGAAACGCTTGTCGAAGCTGGCTACCAGCCGGAAGTTGCTTATTTTGAATGCTTGCACGAACTAAAACTAATCGTTGACCTTTTATACGAAGGCGGTCTTTCGTGGATGCGCTATTCGATTTCCGATACAGCGCAATGGGGCGACTTCATTTCCGGTCCGCGCGTCATTAACGCTTCCGTAAAAGCAGAAATGAAAAAAGTGCTTGAAGACATTCAAACAGGCAAATTTGCGAAAGGATGGATTTTAGAGAACCAAGCAAACCGGCCAGAGTTTCATGCCATCAATCGTCGGGAAAATGAACATTTAATCGAAGTGGTCGGTCGTGAATTGCGCAGCATGATGCCGTTTGTGAAAGCAAAACAGAAAGACGTGGTGGTCTCTAGTGCGAAAAATTAACATTTTTGATACGACGTTGCGCGATGGGGAGCAATCGGCTGGTGTGAATTTGAACTTGCACGAAAAACTAGAAATTGCTCGCCAGTTAGAGCGGCTTGGTGTTGACATTATTGAAGCTGGTTTTCCTGCTGCTTCGAAAGGCGACTTTCAAGCGGTTAAACAAATTGCCGAAACGATTAAAGGATGTTCTGTGACCGGGCTTTCTCGCTCGGTCCAGAGCGATATTGATGCCGCATGGGAAGCACTAAAAGGTGGTGCTGAACCGCGCTTGCACTTATTCATCGCTACTTCTCCTATTCATATGGCGCATAAATTGCGAATGACGCCAGAGCAAGTTGTGGAAGCCGCTGTTTCTGCCGTGAAATACGCAAAACGCTACTTCCCAATCGTGCAATGGTCGGCAGAAGATGCTTGCCGCAGCGAGTTGCCGTTCTTGGCAGAAATTGTTGCGAAAGTGATTGAAGCAGGCGCAAGTGTTATTAACATTCCAGATACGGTCGGTTACATTACGCCAAAAGAGTATGGGGAGATTTTCACTTTTTTAAGAAATAATGTTCAGAATATTGAAAAAGTTTCATTATCTGCCCATTGCCATGATGATTTAGGAATGGCGGTCGCTAATTCGCTCGCTGCGATTGAGCACGGGGCAACACAAATTGAAGGAACGATTAACGGCATCGGCGAGCGGGCAGGGAACGCCGCGCTAGAAGAAATTGCGGTGGCGCTTTACATTCGGAAAGACTACTACAATGCCACAACTAGATTGAATTTGCAAGAAATTAAGCGTACGAGCAACTTAGTGAGCAAACTCACCGGCATGGTCATTCCTGCGAATAAGGCCGTCGTCGGAAAAAACGCGTTCGCTCACGAATCCGGCATTCACCAAGACGGGGTATTAAAAGAAAAAACAACATACGAAATCATTTCCCCAGAACTTGTCGGCGTGCAATCTAACTCGATGGTACTAGGGAAACATTCCGGCCGTCATGCTTTGCGCAACCGCGTCGAAGAGCTAGGTTATACGTTAGCAGAAGAGGAAATTAATAAACTATTCGTTCGCTTTAAAGAACTAGCCGATAAGAAAAAAGACATTACAGACGACGATTTAGTCGCCTTAATTTTCGAAGAAAAGTTCGATCACTTCAAAGATTTTTATCAGCTTTCTTCCATCCAAGTTCAATATGGAACGAAGCAAATTCCAACCGCGGTCGTCGTCTTGACCGACGGTGCAGGGAACGAAATTCAAGAAGCAGCCACCGGTTCTGGTAGTGTTGAAGCGCTCTATAATACGCTAGAACGTTGCTTCCAAACAGACGTTACTTTATTAGACTATCGAATTGAATCGGTCAGCGGTGGAAGAGATGCGTTAGCGCAAGTGTTCGTGAAAGTGCGCGTTCATGAAATCGAAACGAGCGGGCGTGGAACGGCACAAGACGTGCTAGAAGCATCCGCCAAAGCGTACATTAACGCTGTTAATCGCGTCTTTATGATTGAAAAAATGCGGGAAGAAAATCAAAAAGTAACGATAAAATAGCAAACTCATTTTGGAAGTTCGAAAAAGGGGCTACATGAAAATAGAGGGGGAAACAAAATGGGAGCATATCGGATTGCAGTATTGCCTGGAGACGGAATTGGGAAAGAAGTGACAAGAGGAGCAATCGAAGTATTGCAAGCAATCGCTACTCGCTTTAACCATCAATTTGAGTTTCAATACGGATTAATCGGCGGGGAAGCAATCGATCAGAAAGGGACGCCATTGCCAGCAGAAACGCTTGATATGTGCCGGCAAAGCGATGCGGTGTTGCTTGGAGCAGTCGGCGGACCAAAATGGGACGGAAATCCTCCGCATTTGCGCCCAGAAAAAGGGTTGCTGGCGATTCGGAAAGAAATGAATTTATTCGCCAATTTGCGTCCAGTCAAATTTTATGCGAGTTTAGCAGATTCTTCTCCGTTAAAAGCCGATATCATTCAAGATGTCGATTTCGTCATCGTCCGTGAATTGACAGGCGGCTTGTATTTTGGAAAACCGAGCGGCCGTCGGGTGGAAAATGGAGAGGAAACAGTAGTCGATACATTGCTTTATAAACGAGAAGAGATGACACGCATTATTACAGTTGCATTTGAATTAGCGAGCAAACGAAAGAAAAAAGTGACGTCGGTTGATAAAGCGAACGTCCTTGAATCGAGCCGAATGTGGCGGGAAATTGCGGAAGAGGTAGCAAAAGAGTTTCCAGACGTGGAATTAGAGCATATGCTTGTCGACAATGCAGCGATGCAATTGATTCGCAATCCGAAACAATTTGATGTAATCGTAACCGAAAATATGTTTGGTGACATTTTAAGCGACGAAGCATCAATGTTAACAGGCTCGCTTGGCATGTTGCCATCGGCAAGCCTTTCGACGACTGGACCGAGCTTATACGAGCCGATCCACGGTTCCGCTCCAGATATTGCCGGGCAAAATAAGGCAAATCCAATTGCGACGATTTTATCGAGCGCGATGATGCTTCGCCTATCGTTCGGGCTTCATGAGGAGGCAAATGCGATTGAGCGGGCAGTGCAACAAGTATTAACTTCCGGATACCGCACGGCAGATGTGGCAAAAAAAGGCCAGCGTGTCGTTTCGACGAAAGAAATGGTCGATGAAATTAAAGCAGCGATTCTTGATGACGGGGCGATTTTGCATATTATGGCCGTCTACGCTTAATGCAAAGATGCGACGACAAACAAATGTTGTGAAATGATTCACAATCTTTTCTTACAAAGAGAGGTGGAGTGGATGAAGCCGAAAACAATCATTGAAAAAATTTGGGAAAATCATGTCGTTTATCGGGAGGAAGGGAAACCAGATTTATTATACATTGATTTGCATTTAGTCCATGAAGTTACCTCCCCGCAAGCATTTGAAGGATTGCGGCAAAAGGGGCGGAACGTCCGACGCCCTGATTTAACGTTCGCGACGATGGACCATAATGTGCCAACGGTCAACCGTTTCGTTATTAACGATGAAATAGCGAAAAATCAAATAACGGCACTTGAGCGGAACTGTCGGGAGTTCGGCATTCCGCTTGCCGACTTAAGCAGCCCAGAACAAGGCATTGTTCATGTCATTGGCCCAGAGCTAGGGTTAACGCAGCCTGGAAAGACAATCGTTTGCGGCGATAGCCATACGTCGACGCACGGAGCGTTTGGCGCATTAGCGTTTGGCATCGGCACGAGCGAAGTCGAGCATGTGCTCGCTACGCAAACGTTATGGCAGCATCGACCAAAAACATTGCAAATTCACGTCACTGGACGCTTAGGAGAAGGGGTTACGGCAAAAGATGTCATTTTAGCGATTATTCAGCGCTATGGGGTAGATGTCGGAACCGGATACGTCATCGAATTTACTGGCGATACGATTCGCAATATGTCGATGGAAGAACGGATGACGATTTGCAATATGTCGATCGAAGCAGGAGCGCGGGCAGGATTAGTCAGTCCAGATGAAACGACGTTTGCCTATTTGCGCGGCCGTAAATATGCACCAAAAGGTGAGGCGTTTGAAAAAGCGGTGCAATATTGGCGTTCACTCGCCACGGACGAAGGAGCCGAATACGACAAAACGATTGAAATAGATGCAGCGACGATTGCGCCAATGGTAACGTGGGGAACAACGCCAGGGATGAGCGCCCCAGTGGACGGAATCGTGCCGTATCCAGAACAATTTGCGACAGAAACCGAACGAAAAGCAGTACAGTTGGCATTACAATATATGGGGTTAACCCCAGGGACACCAATCACAGACATTGCCGTGCAACATGTATTCATCGGTTCGTGTACGAATTCACGCATTAGCGATTTAAAGGCAGCGGCGGAAATGGTCAAAGGAAAAAAAGTAGCACCAGGCGTACGGGCGCTTGTCGTTCCTGGTTCACAACAGGTGAAACAACAAGCGGAAGAAGAAGGACTAGCGCAAATTTTTATTGATGCTGGGTTTGAATGGCGCGATTCCGGCTGTAGCATGTGTCTTGGAATGAATCCAGATACCGTACCAGAAGGAGAACATTGCGCGTCCACGTCGAACCGCAACTTTGAAGGGCGACAAGGAAAGGGAGCGCGAACGCACTTAGTTAGCCCGAAAATGGCTGCCGCCGCTGCAATTTATGGCCGCTTCGTGGACGTTAGAAAACTAGAAAAAGAAGCCGTTCACTAAGGAGGAGAAAACGTGCAATTTACGATTCATACTGGAAAAGTTGCTGGGCTAGACCGTGCCAACATTGATACAGACCAAATTATCCCGAAGCAGTTTTTAAAGCGGATTGAACGAACGGGTTTTGGCAAGTTTTTATTTTATGATTGGCGGTATCTTGCCGACGGAACACCGAATCCTACGTTTGAATTAAACCGCCCAGAAAATGAAGGGGCGACCATTCTTGTAGCGAACGAAAATTTCGGCTGTGGTTCTTCTAGGGAACACGCGCCGTGGGCGCTTGCTGACTATGGGTTCCGCGCCGTTATTGCCCCTTCATTTGCCGATATTTTTTACAACAACTGCTTAAAAAACGGGCTTCTCCCGATTCGTTTAGATAAGCAAGATGTGGAATATCTTTTAAAAGAAAGCAAGCGCGCCGACTACGAACTAACGATTTTCCTTGAAGAACAGCGCGTCTATGACGAAGCAGGATTTGCGCGGACGTTTGCCATCGACCCATACCGTAAACAGCTCCTTTTAAAAGGATGGGACGAAATTGATTTGACTTTTATGTACGAACCGTATATTGTCGAATATGAGAAGAAACAAGCCAACCTCACATGAGGTTGGTTTTTCCACTTGATTGATGGTGATGATGCGATGAAAAAAAATAACATTGTCCGTTTTCCTCATTTACATGCACGCTTGCTTGAAAAAGGATGGGAAGCGCTGCAAGAAAAACAATACGAAACCGCACTTCAGTTTTTTTTGGAAGCTAGCGAATTAAAAAGCGATTCCGAACTAGAAATGTGCATCGTTGTTTGTTTCGTGGAGATTGGCGAATGGAAAGAAGCGAAAGCGCGATGTCAGCAATTGCTGGAAAAGAAAAAAGAGGACGTTCAGTTGTTGCAAATGTATGTATCCATCTTGCTTCAGTTACAACAATACGAAGAAATGGAAACGGTTATTCGCGACGCGCTCGCACATCGATTTTTTTCGCCAGCCACTCGCGACCATTTGCTGCAGCTTCTTCAGTTTAGCGAAAAGATGCAGCACCGTTTGCCCCGTGCTGTCGATGACCAACCGATTCGCCAACTGCTCGAATCACCGCGTTTAGACGACCAGCTGCAAGCAATTCAACAGCTCGAAAACGAACAAGTTGTTTCGTACTTGCCGCTCATTCAAGCCTATTTATGGAATGAAGCAAATCATCCGATGGCGAAAACAATGGTAGTGCGGCTATTGACGGCTCAACGTGTCAACGAACAAGTAACGATTCGTAAATTCGGACAAACGATGACGGTCATTCCTGCAGAGTTAGATGAATTGGCAACGACGGCGTTTGCGATAAACGTTTTGCAGCAGCTAGAACGCACGATGGCAAACGATAACCCGAGTTTGTATGAAGTCGCCTCCCATCTTTGGCATCGCTACATTTACGCGCTATATCCGTTTCCGCCGCTTCCATCACTAGTGGAACATTGGGCGGCTGCGCTTCACATTTGTGCTTGCCACTCGCAAGGAATTGAAGAGAAAACAGAAACAATTGCTAAACGCTACGGCGTGGGAGAAGACGATGTTATGCCACTTTGCAAAAAACTCTATGAAATAGAAGAAATTTCTTTCATTTAATTAGCTGTTTATATTGAAACATCCATGTTGTATGTTATAATATAATGGTTGTATTACGTATATCTTTGTATGATTACATATAAGCAGCGATGATCGTGGACGTCGGACAAGCGTTCATGAGGAAGATTGATTTTTTGTTGGAGGGAAAAGTATGGTAGCAAAATGGGAAAAGCTAGAAGGGAACGAAGGCGTTCTTACCGTTGAAGTAGATGCGGAGAAAGTAAGCGAAGGGTTGGACGCTGCATTCAAAAAAGTAGTGAAAAACGTGAGCATTCCTGGATTCCGTAAAGGAAAAATTCCGCGCGCATTATTTGAAAAACGTTTTGGCGTAGAAGTACTATACGAAGATGCATTAGACATTTTATTGCCAGAAGCGTATGCGAAAGCGGTAGAAGAGACAGGAATTGAACCTGTTGACTATCCAAAAATCGATGTTAAGCAATTGGAAAAAGGAAAAAGCTTAATTTTCACGGCAAATGTAACAGTGAAACCAGAAGTGAAATTAGGCGAATATAAAGGACTTGAAGTGGAAAAAGTAGACGCTACAGTAACGGACGAAGATGTCGAAAACGAATTAAAACGCCTTCAAGAAAATTACGCAGAGCTTGTCGTCAAAGAAGAAGGTAAAATTGATGAAGGCGACACAGCAGTTATCGACTTTGAAGGATTTGTAGATGGCGAGCCGTTCGAAGGCGGAAAAGCAGAAAACTACTCGCTTGTTATTGGCTCTGGTACGTTCATCCCAGGCTTTGAAGAGCAATTAATCGGCTTAGAAGCGGGAGCAGAAAAAGATATCGAAGTAACGTTCCCAGAAGAATATCATGCGGAAGCGTTAGCAGGCAAACCAGCTGTATTTAAAATTAAAGTGCATGAAGTAAAAACAAAACAACTTCCAGCGCTTGATGATGAATTTGCGAAAGATGTCGAAGAAGATGTCGAAACGCTTGAGCAATTAAAAGAAAAAATTCGCGCAAGACTACAAGAAGAGCGCAGCAACGAAGCGGAAGCAGCTCTTCGTGATGCAGTAGTAGAAAAAGCAGCGGAAAATGCAGAAATTGACATTCCAGAAGCGATGATTAAAACAGAGACAGATCGTATGTTGCGTGAATTTGACCAACGCTTGCAAATGCAAGGGCTTAACTTAAACCTTTACTATCAATTCTCTGGCCAAGACGAAGCAGCATTGCGTGAGCAAATGAAAGAAGATGCGGAAAAGCGAGTACGCATTACGTTAACGCTTGAAGCCATTGCGAAAGCAGAAAACATTGAAGCAACGGACGAAGAAGTAAACGCGGAAGTTGAGAAAATGGCGGAAGCTTACAACTTAACAGTGGACAAAATTAAAGAGCTTCTCGGCAGCCTTGACCTCGTAAAAGAAGATGTGAAATTCCGGAAAGTAGTCGACTTCCTTGTAGAACATAGCAAAGCAGCGCAATAACATACGATCGATTGGGAACAATAAAGAACAAGGCGCGAGGTCTTTCGTGCCTTGTTCTTTCATACAATAAACGATAGATGCGAATTTTCTAATTTTTCAAATATGTAACGATTTTTTTATTAGCATTTGCATCGCGGTTTATGATAAAATGACGAATACATAAGTTTGACATGTGGTGTTGTACATAGTGACGATGGAATTTTTGCACAAGGGGTGAAACGATGTTTAAATTTAATGATGAGAAAGGGCAATTGAAATGTTCTTTCTGCGGTAAAACGCAAGAACAAGTCCGCAAATTAGTAGCAGGGCCTGGGGTATACATATGCGATGAGTGCATCGAGTTGTGTACAGAAATTGTCGAGGAAGAACTCGGAAATGAAGAGGAATTTGAGTTTAAAGATGTCCCGAAGCCAAAAGAAATTCGCGAAATTTTAGATGAGTACGTCATCGGCCAAGACGAGGCAAAAAAATCGCTTGCGGTTGCTGTTTACAATCATTACAAACGGATTAATTCCAACAGCAAAATCGATGATGTGGAACTATCGAAAAGCAACATTTTAATGATTGGACCGACAGGAAGCGGAAAAACGTTATTAGCCCAAACGTTAGCGCGCATTTTAAACGTTCCGTTTGCTATCGCGGACGCGACGTCGTTAACGGAAGCAGGATACGTTGGAGAAGACGTCGAGAATATTTTGTTAAAACTAATCCAAGCGGCAGACTACGATGTGGAGCGAGCAGAGAAGGGGATTATTTATATCGACGAAATCGACAAAATCGCACGCAAATCGGAAAACCCATCGATTACGCGCGACGTATCTGGGGAAGGCGTTCAGCAAGCGTTATTGAAAATTTTAGAAGGAACCATTGCGAGCGTTCCGCCACAAGGTGGACGGAAACATCCGCACCAAGAATTTATTCAAATTGACACAACGAACATTTTATTTATTTGCGGCGGAGCGTTTGACGGCATTGAGCCGATTATTAAACGCCGGCTAGGAAAGAAAGTCATCGGGTTTGGGGCAGAAACGCAACAAACCGATGTCGATGAAAAGAACTTGTTATCGAAAGTATTGCCGGAAGATTTATTGAAATTCGGATTAATTCCGGAGTTTGTCGGTCGTCTTCCGGTCATTACGACGCTTGAACCGCTTGATGAACAAGCGCTAATCGATATTTTAACAAAGCCGAAAAACGCCATTATCAAACAATATCAAAAAATGCTCGAATTGGATGATGTCGAGTTAGAATTTGAAGAAGAAGCGTTGCGGGAAATTGCGAAAAAAGCGATTGAGCGTAAAACAGGGGCGCGCGGTCTTCGTTCCATTATCGAAGGGATTATGCTTGATGTCATGTTTGAACTCCCATCGCGCGAAGATGTGCAAAAATGCATTATCACCGCAGAAACCGTCCGCGGCAAGCAACCGCCAAAACTCATCCGCCACGACGGAACAATCGTCGAGCACGAACGAAAAACTTCCGCGTGATAGCGAAAAGCGAAGGCGACTGGGTAGGGTAGCTGCGACGGTGCGAATGTTCTTCCCCTGGAGAGGTGCTCGCCACCTCGAGGGGGAAGGTTATTTGCCCCCCGAGCAGCTAGGAGCTGCAGCTAGACATCGAAAAGCGAACGCGACTTGGTAGAGACTGTCTTGAAAAGAAGGCAGTCTCTTTTTGTTTATTCCTGCGTCTTGGCGGAGATACTATATGTACTACATATTGGATGCAGGAGGAGACGAGTTGATGAACTGGACGAATATCGCATTAGTGGTACAGTTGTTTTTTGGGATTATCATCGGGCTTTATTTTTGGAATTTATTAAAAAACCAACGGGTGCAAAAAGTATCGATCGATAAAGAATCGCGCAAAGAAATGGAGCAGTTGCGCAAATTGCGTGCCATTTCGTTGACGGAGCCGCTCGCAGAGAAAGTAAGGCCGAAACATTTCGCTGACATCGTCGGACAAGAGGACGGGATTAAAGCATTAAAGGCGGCATTATGCGGGCCAAATCCGCAACACGTCATCATTTACGGACCTCCAGGCGTTGGAAAAACAGCTGCTGCACGCCTCGTTTTAGAAGAGGCGAAAAAAAATCCGTTATCTCCATTTAAAAAGAACGCGGTCTTTGTCGAACTAGACGCCACGACGGCGCGCTTTGATGAGCGCGGTATCGCCGACCCGCTAATCGGTTCGGTTCATGACCCGATTTATCAAGGGGCGGGAGCCATGGGGCAAGCCGGCATTCCACAGCCGAAGCAAGGAGCAGTTACCCATGCGCATGGCGGGGTACTGTTTATTGATGAAATCGGGGAATTGCATCCGATTCAAATGAACAAGCTACTAAAAGTGCTTGAAGACCGGAAAGTATTTTTTGAAAGTGCGTATTATAGTGAAGAAAATCCGCAAATCCCAACACACATTCACGATATTTTTCAAAACGGTCTCCCAGCAGACTTTCGACTTGTCGGTGCGACGACAAGGACGCCGAACGAAATTCCGCCAGCGATTCGTTCCCGTTGTTTAGAAGTATTTTTCCGCGAACTTGACCAAGACGAAATTGCTCACATTGCGCGGAAAGCAGCGGAAAAAGTGAGGTTGAATGTGTCAGAAAATGGTATTCGTACCCTTGCTTCTTATGCGCGAAATGGCCGGGAAGCGGTTAACTTAATCCAAATCGCTGCTGGTCTTGCCATTTCGGAAAAGCGCGATACGATTCGCGATGAAGACATCGAATGGGTCATTCATTCGAGTCAATTATCACCGCGAAACGAAAAGAGAGTGCATGACGCCTCCCTTATCGGTGTAGTCAACGGGTTAGCAGTGTACGGACCGAACATAGGGGCACTGCTTGAAATCGAAGTAACCGCATTGCCGACAAAAGAAAAAGGCACGGTAAACATTACCGGAATTGTCGAAGAAGAAAGCATCGGCAGCGGCGAAAAATCGATTCGTCGCAAAAGTATGGCGCGCGGTTCGATCGAAAACGTCATTACAGCTTTACGAGCAATGGGTGTTCCGGCGGATGAATTTGATATTCATGTCAATTTTCCAGGCGGAGTGCCGGTCGATGGACCGTCTGCCGGTATCGCAATGGCTGTTGGCATTTATTCTGCCATTTACCGTCTGCCAGTAGACCGGACAATTGCGATGACCGGAGAAATTAGCATCCACGGATACGTCAAACCAGTCGGTGGTGTCTTTCCAAAAGTTAAAGCAGCCAAACAAGCAGGAGTGAAAAAAGTGCTTGTTCCTGCCGAAAACATGCAATCGATATTACGCCACATGGACGGAATTGACGTGGTTCCTGTCGAACGTCTCGAAGAAGTGCTGTCGGTCGTGTTTCAGCAAGATGCACACGAAGCGATTCCGGCAACTTCTGACCAATCAAAAACAAAGCTCGTGTAACGTTTGACTTCGGCGATTATTTACGCCGAAGTCGATTTTTCGTTTCCTTAAAAAATATCGTAGAATTTTACAAACAGGCAACGGTACTATACAATAGACGAATAGAAGATGAAGTATGGAGGTGCTCGCGATGGCGAGAAAAAAAGAGATGGTCGTTCCTCTCCTCCCGTTACGAGGATTGCTCGTATTTCCAACGATGGTGTTGCATTTAGACGTTGGTCGGGAAAAATCGATTCAAGCATTGGAAAAAGCGATGGTGGAAGATCATACGGTGCTACTTACATCGCAAAAAGATGTTTCCATCGATGAACCGAATGTCGAAGATTTATACGAAATGGGAACGTTAGCGCGTGTCAAACAATTGCTAAAACTCCCGAATGGGACGTTTCGTGTATTAGTCGAAGGAATTGCGCGCGCAAAAATGCTAGAAACGGTGGATGACGACCCATGCTTTACAGTGAAAGCGGAAATATTTCTAGATCGAGCGACGAAAGATTTAGAAGATGAAGCGTTAAAACGGACGATGCTCGAATATTTTGAGCAATACATACATCTATCCAAAAAATTATCGAACGATATTTTCGCATCCATCGCCGATATTGAAGAACCGGGGCGGATGGCGGATATTATCGCTTCCCATTTGCCGCTGAAATTGGAAGGAAAGCAAGAAATATTAGAAACGGTCGATATAAAAGAACGGGTGCATAAAATTATTCAAATTCTCCATAACGAAAAAGAAGTGCTACAGCTAGAGAAAAAAATTAGTATGCGCGTGAAACAATCGATGGAGCGGACGCAAAAAGAATATTATTTGCGGGAACAAATGAAGGCGATTCAAAAAGAATTAGGTGAAAAAGAAGGAAAAACTGGTGAAATTGAAACGTTGAAAGAAAAAATTGAAGCTGCTGGCATGCCGGAACACGTCAAAGCGACAGCGTTAAAAGAACTAGAGCGCTATGAAAAAGTGCCAGCCACTTCTGCCGAAAGCGCCGTCATCCGCAACTATCTTGATTGGCTGTTGGCGCTGCCGTGGACGAAACAAACGGAAGATATTCACGACATTAAACGGGCGGAAGCGATTTTGCACGAAGAACATTACGGGCTAGAAAAAGTGAAAGAACGCGTGCTCGAATATTTAGCGGTTCAGCAGCTAACGAAGTCGCTCAAAGGTCCGATTCTTTGCCTTGCTGGTCCTCCAGGTGTCGGAAAAACATCGCTTGCCCGCTCGATCGCCAAATCGCTCAATCGGAATTTTGTCCGCGTATCGTTAGGAGGGGTGCGTGACGAGTCCGAAATTCGCGGCCACCGCCGAACGTATGTCGGAGCGATGCCAGGGCGAATCATTCAAGGAATGAAAAAAGCTGGCACGATTAATCCAGTCTTTTTACTCGATGAGATTGATAAAATGTCGAACGATTTTCGCGGCGACCCGTCCGCAGCGCTTTTAGAAGTGCTCGACCCAGAGCAAAACCATGCGTTTAGCGACCATTATATTGAAGAGCCGTACGATTTATCGAAAGTGATGTTTATCGCCACTGCGAACAACTTGGCGACGATTCCGCGTCCGCTGCTAGACCGGATGGAGATTATTACGATTTCTGGCTATACAGAAGTCGAAAAATTGCATATTGCAAAGCAGCATTTATTGCCAAAACAAATGAGCGAGCACGGTTTGAAAAAAGCGAGTTTGCAAATGCGCGACGAGGCGATGATGCACATTATTCGCTATTATACGCGCGAAGCAGGAGTGCGCGAATTAGAGCGGCAATTGGCGTCCATTTGCCGCAAAGCGGCTCGTTTGCTCGTATCAGAAGAGAAAAAACGCGTTGTCGTCACGGAGAAAAATTTAGAAGAGTTTTTAGGAAAACGAAAATATCGCTACGGGCAAGCGGAATTGCAAGACCAAATTGGGGTGGCGACAGGGCTTGCATATACGCCGTTTGGCGGCGATACGCTCTCGATTGAGGTGTCGTTATCGCCTGGAAAAGGAAAATTAGTGCTTACTGGGAAATTAGGGGACGTGATGAAAGAGTCGGCGCAGGCAGCGTTTAGCTACGTTCGTTCCCGTGCGGAAGACCTTGGAATTGAGCCAGACTTTTATGAAAAGTATGATATTCATATTCATGTCCCAGAAGGAGCGATTCCAAAAGACGGTCCGTCCGCAGGCATTACGATGGCAACCGCGCTTATTTCTGCATTAACCGGTCGCCCAGTCAACCGATTTGTTGGTATGACGGGAGAGATTACGCTGCGCGGCCGCGTGTTGCCGATTGGCGGCGTAAAAGAAAAAACGTTAAGTGCGCATCGAGCTGGATTGAAAAAAATCATTTTGCCAAAAGAAAACGAAAAAGACTTAGAAGACATTCCAGAAATCGTGAAAAAAGATGTACAATTTATTCTTGTCTCGCATTTAGATGAAGTGCTACAACATGCATTGGTAGGGGAAAAGGAATGAAAATTACTGCAGCAGAAATTACGATCAGTGCCGTCAAACCGGAACAATATCCGGAAGGCGATCGGCCAGAGTTTGCGCTCGCCGGGCGCTCGAACGTCGGCAAATCATCGTTCATTAATAAAATGGTGAATCGGAAAAACTTAGCGCGTACATCATCCAAACCAGGAAAAACGCAAACATTAAATTTTTATCTCATTAATGAATCGTTTTATTTTGTCGATGTCCCAGGCTATGGGTTCGCTAAAGTGTCCAAACAAGAGCGGCAAGCATGGGGGAAAATGATGGAAACGTATTTCACAACGAGAAAGCAGCTAAAAGCAGCGGTGCTCGTTGTTGACTTACGCCATCCGCCGACAAAAGACGATTGCATGATGTACGAATTTTTCAAGCATTACAGCATCCCAACGATCGTCATAGCAACAAAAGCAGATAAAGTGCCGAAAGGAAAATGGCAAAAACATCAAAAAATCGTCCGCGAAACGTTACACATGACGCCGGAAGACGAGCTCATTCTTTTTTCTGCCGAAACAGGACAAGGAAAAGACGAAGCGTGGAACGTATTGCAGCGGATGATGTAACGAAAAACACCAGCTGATGAGGCTGGTGTTTTGTATCAACTACTTCTTTTTCGTCCATAATATGTATACACCGAACAAAATGAAGGCGAGCGGCCAAAATTTCCAGATGAAAGAAATGCTCGTTTCAATGATAGGAAAGGCATGGGTGAATCGTTCGGAAAATAGCATGACAAACGATAGCACAAAAAACAGCATGCCTTGCATCAGTCCGGTCTTCATTTTCCGTGAGCTGAGCAAAAACGCGAGAGCGACGATGAAAAATAAGACACCCATTTCGTTCGGCCAGCTTTTCCATAATTGAACCAACAGGAAATGAATACCAAAACCGAACAGCATAATTCCAGAAAAAATATGTTGGTATTCACGAGCAGAGTATGCTTGTCCGAGCAAAGCTACCCCAAAAATGACGAACAACGCTGGCCATCCTTGAAAAATTTTTAAAAAAGGAAGCGAAAATTGACTAGCGAAAAAGTACAATCCTAGGCCAATCAGCACAATTCCGGAAAACATCCCATTCTTTTTCACGCGTTTCTCCCCATTTCTATATGAACTATGCTTGATAGAAGGTGTGTTTTTTGCTATGGTACATATGATAAAGGATTCTGTCTAACAGTTTATCACATAGGTTCAAATTGTGTTCACATTTTTTTTCGTTATGTTGCACATATACATGCTATAATATAGTGAGATGATTATGTACTTTTGATTGAGGGGGTATAGGGAAGTGCATATTGTTGTCGTTGGCGTGAACTATAAAACCGCCCCTGTTGAAATTCGTGAAAAGTTGACTTTTGGCGAATCAGAATTGGTCGAAGCGATGAAAGCGTTACAGCAGCAAAAAAGCATTTTAGAAAACGTCATCATTTCGACGTGTAACCGTACGGAAATTTATGCTGTCGTCGACCAAGTGCATACTGGGCGTTATTATATAAAGACATTTTTAGCCGATTGGTTTCATATCGAGAAAGACGTGCTTGCGCCGTATTTAAAAATTTTCGAGAACGAAGCAGCAGTTGAGCATTTATTCCGTGTCGCCTGTGGGCTTGACTCGATGATTTTAGGGGAGACGCAAATTTTAGGACAAGTGCGTTCAAGTTATCTTTTAGCACAGCAAGAAAACACAATTGGCACGGTATTTAAACAGCTATTTAAGCAAGCGGTGACGTTAGCGAAACGTGCGCATGCAGAAACAGAAATCGGCTCGAATGCCGTATCGGTTAGCTATGCAGCGGTGGAACTAGCGAAAAAGATTTTTGGCGACTTATCATCGAAGCACGTATTAGTGCTCGGTGCTGGGAAAATGGGAGAGTTGGCGCTACAAAACCTTTACGGCAGCGGTGTGAAAAAAGTGACGGTTATTAATCGCACGTTTGAAAAAGCGCAACATTTAGCGGAGAAATTTTCTGGAAACGCCAAATCGCTTTCCGAATTGCAATGCGCCCTTGTCGAAGCGGACATTTTAATTAGCTCCACAGGCGCAAAAGAGTACGTCATTACGAAAGAGATGATGACGAACGTGGAAAAAATGCGCAAAGGCCGTCCGTTGTTTATGGTCGATATCGCCGTCCCACGCGATTTAGACCCTGCGCTTAGCGAACTCGAAAGCGTCTTTTTATACGACATTGACGATTTAGAAGGCATCGTGCAAGCGAATTTGGAAGAACGGAAAAAAGCAGCGGAACAAATCGAAATAATGATCGAAGCGGAATTAGTTGAATTCCAGCAATGGCTTCATACGCTTGGCGTCGTTCCGGTGCTTGCTGCCCTTCGGGAAAAAGCGTTGGCCATTCAAGCGGAAACGATGCAAAGCATCGAACGGAAATTGCCGCATTTATCAGAGCGCGACCGAAAAGTAATAAGCAAACATACGAAAAGCATTATTAACCAGCTGCTTCGCGACCCGATTTTGCGGGCGAAAGAATTAGCCGCAGAGCCAAATGCGGAAGAAGCGCTTCAATTGTTTGCGAAAATTTTCAATATCGAAGATGCGCTCCAAACGTCTCAGCCAGTGAAAGAGGATGGTAAGCGGTCGGTTGTCCCATCTCTACAGTCATAAGAGAGGATGCGAATGACGGGGATGAATTTTACACGGTTGTACGAGCTGTCAGTGCTATTATATGCACTATCTGTTTCTCTTTATTTCATAGATTTTTTGCACCATAACCGGAAGGCAAACCGCACGGCCTTCTGGTTACTTTCTATTGTCTGGGTTTTCCAGACAGCTTTTTTCTTGTTTCGCATAATCGAAACGAAGCGATTTCCGATTTTGACGATGGCAGAAGGGCTTTACTTTTACGTTTGGGTGCTTATTACGCTGTCGCTTGTTATTAATCGGTTGTTGCGCGTCGATTTTATCGTCTTTTTTACGAACGTGCTCGCCTTTTTTATGCTTGCGTTGCATACGTTTGCTCCTGCCCATTACCAATCGGGAGCAACAGCGGAAAAGCTCATTTCCGAGCTGCTCATCATACATGTGACGATGGCGATATTAGCGTATGGGGCGTTTTCCCTTTCATTTGTGTTTTCGGTATTGTATATGATTCAATACCATTTATTGAAACAAAAAAAATGGGGAAAGCGGTTATGGCGAATGGCCGATTTAACGAAACTAGAAAATATGTCGTACGTTTTAAATTTAATCGGATTGCCTATGTTGTTATTAGGGCTCATTCTTGGCGTCATTTGGGCCTTTATTAAAATTGAGCATTTCCATTGGTATGATGCGAAAGTGCTAGGGTCGTTTTCCGTCTTACTTGTTTATAGCGTGTATTTTTATAAACGAGTGGTGCAAGAAATGTACGGAAAAGCGCTCGCACTTTGGAACATCGGCTCGTTTTTATTTTTGCTTGTCAACTTTTTCTTATTTGGTAGCTTATCAAAATTTCATCTATGGTATTCATAATGGAGGAAGAAGCGATGCGGAAAATTATCGTCGGTTCGCGGCGAAGCAAACTAGCTTTGACGCAAACAAACTGGGTGATTGCGAAATTGAAAGAACTTGGAGCGCCGTTTGAGTTTGAAGTAAAAGAAATCGTGACAAAAGGCGACCAAATTTTGAACGTCACGTTATCAAAAGTTGGCGGAAAAGGATTGTTCGTGAAAGAAATCGAGCAAGCAATGCTGAATGAAGAAATTGATATGGCCGTCCATAGCATGAAAGATATGCCAGCTATTTTGCCAAAAGGGTTAATCATTGGCTGCGTGCCGAAGCGCGAAGACCATCGCGACGTGCTCATTAGTAAATCTCGCGTTTCGTTTGCCAACCTTCCGAGCGGAGCGGTCATTGGAACGAGCAGTTTGCGCCGTTCTGCCCAGCTACTTGCGCAACGAAAAGATATAGAAATCAAATGGATTCGCGGCAATATTGATACACGATTAGCGAAATTGGAAAACGAAGGGTATGACGCCATCATTTTAGCAGCGGCTGGGTTGCGACGAATGGGATGGGCAGAAGAAACAATTACGGAATATTTGCCGACGGAAGTTTGTTTGCCGGCTGTTGGACAAGGAGCGCT
This sequence comes from Anoxybacteroides voinovskiense, assembly GCF_014196205.1. Lineage (GTDB taxonomy): Bacteria > Bacillota > Bacilli > Bacillales > Anoxybacillaceae > Anoxybacteroides > Anoxybacteroides voinovskiense. The sequence goes on from NZ_JACIDE010000005.1 coordinate 66,797, forward strand.
CGCGATTGAATGCCGTGAGAAAGATGCCGAATTGTTGCAATGGCTGCGCGTGTTAAACGACCGCGAAACGGAGCGAGCCGTATTGGCGGAACGCGCCTTTTTGCAGCGCATGGAAGGTGGCTGCCAAGTGCCGATTGCTGGCTATGCGTATGTGAATGAAAAAGACGAAGTCGTTTTTACAGGGCTCGTTGCTTCTCCGGACGGAACAGAGTGCTACAAAGAAACGGCTATCGGTACAGATGCCGAGCAAATCGGCAAAGAAGTCGCAGATCGTCTCGTTCAGCTTGGCGCCAAAGCGTTAATTGACCGAATTAAAGAGGAGCTTGGTGCGTGATGAAGCATCTTCCGCTAGCGGGAAAAACGGTGCTTGTGACGAGAGGGAAAGAACAAGCGGGGGCGTTTTCAGAACAGCTAAAAAAAGCAGGGGCAATCCCGATAGAAATTCCGCTTATTTCCGTTTCGGCGGTGACGGAAACCGGAGAAATAGAGAACTGTGTCCGCGACTTGTTTCGCTATGACTGGCTCGTGTTTACGAGCGCCAACGGGGTGCGCTTTTTCTTTTCATTTGTCTGTGATCACACGCCGCTTCCGAACGTTGCAGTCGTCGGTCAAAAAACGGCAACCGCTTTAGAAAAAAGGGGGATAACACCTTCTGTCGTACCGGATGAATTTGTCGCAGAAGGGTTGGCAGAAGCGATGAAATCGCTCGTGAAGCCGAACGACCGCGTGTTGTTAGTGAAAGGAAATTTGGCGCGCCCGACATTGAAAGAAGCGCTTGTTCAGTTAGGTGCAGACGTGACCGACCTAGTCGTGTATGAAACGAAAATGAACGAGAGCGGAAAAGCGCAGTTGCTTGATTTATTAAAAAAGAACGCCATCGACGTCCTTACATTTACAAGTCCGTCCACGGTCGAAAGTTTTATGAACGTCATGAATGAAATCGAATGGGAGCCGCTATTGGCGCATTGTGTCATTGCTTGCATTGGTCCAGTGACAAAACAAGCGGCTGAAAAAGTTGGCTTAATGGTACATATTTGTCCAGAACAATATACGATTGATGGTATGATAAAAGCGATGGAAACATTTTTTCAGATGGAGGGGAATAGATGATGAAATGGCAATTTGATCGCCATCGTCGATTGCGGCAAAGCGCGAATTTACGCGCGATGGTGCGCGAAACGCACCTTCACGTCGACGATTTCATTTATCCGATTTTTGTGATCGAAGGAGAAAATGTCAAGCAGGAAATTCCGTCCATGCCGGGTATTTACCAGTTTTCGCTTGACCGGCTGAACGAAGAAGTGGCGGAAGCCGTTAGCCTTGGCATTAAGTCGATTATCGTTTTCGGTATTCCGGCAGAAAAAGATGAAATTGGTTCACAAGCGTACTGTGAGCATGGCATCGTCCAGCAAGCGATCCGGCAAATCAAGCAAACGTATCCGGAGCTTGTCGTGATTGCGGATACATGTTTATGCGAATACACAAGCCACGGCCATTGCGGCGTCGTCGAAAACGAGCACGTATTGAACGACCCATCGCTTGAACTGCTTGTAAAAACAGCGGTAAGCCAAGCGAAAGCAGGGGCGGATATTATCGCACCTTCGAATATGATGGACGGCTTTGTCACGGCGATTCGTCATGGGCTAGATGAAGCAGGGTTTGCGCATGTACCGATTATGTCGTATGCGGTGAAATACGCGTCGGCGTTTTACGGACCGTTCCGCGATGCCGCTAATAGCGCTCCGCAGTTTGGCGACCGAAAAACGTACCAAATGGATCCATCCAACCGATTGGAAGCATTTCGTGAAGCGGAGTCGGATGTAAGCGAAGGGGCAGATTTTATTATGGTCAAACCAGCGCTTGCGTATTTAGACATTATTCGTGACATGAAAAACCATTTCCATCTTCCGATTGTCGCTTACAATGTAAGCGGAGAGTATGCAATGGTGAAAGCAGCGGCACAAAATGGTTGGGTAAACGAAAAGCAAATCGTGATGGAAATGTTAATCGGCATGAAACGGGCAGGCGCGGATTTAATTTTAACGTACTTTGCCAAAGACGTCGCTCGTTGGCTACAAGAATAGGGGGATTTCGATGCGATACGAACGTTCGAAACAAGCATATCAAGAAGCTGTTCGGTTGTTACCGGGCGGGGTGAACAGCCCGGTTCGCGCGTTTAAATCGGTGAAAATGGATCCGATTTTTATGGCGCGCGGTAAGGGTTCGAAAATTTACGATATTGACGGTAATGAATATATTGATTACGTGTTGTCATGGGGTCCGCTTATTTTAGGGCATGCGAACGAGCGCGTCGTCGCGGCACTAAAAAAAGTCGCGGAAAACGGGACGAGCTTCGGGGCGCCGACGCTTATCGAAAACGAGTTAGCGAAGCTTGTCATTGAACGAGTACCGTCGATTGAAATCGTGCGAATGGTCAACTCTGGGACGGAAGCAACGATGAGTGCATTACGCCTAGCGCGTGGGTATACGGGACGAAGCAAAATTCTCAAATTTGAAGGCTGTTATCATGGACACGGTGACTCGCTCTTAATAAAAGCTGGCTCAGGGGTAGCGACGCTCGGATTGCCGGATAGCCCTGGGGTACCAGAGTCGGTGGCGCAACATACGATTACTGTTCCTTACAACGATTTAGAAAGCGTCAAATATGCGTTTGCGCAGTTTGGGGAAGACATTGCCGCGGTCATTGTTGAGCCGGTCGCTGGAAACATGGGGGTTGTTCCGCCGCTTCCAGGATTTTTGCAAGGACTTCGCGACATTACGAACGAATACGGGGCGCTGTTGATTTTTGATGAAGTAATGACTGGCTTCCGCGTCGATTATCATTGTGCCCAAGGCTATTTCGGAGTGACGCCTGACTTGACATGTCTTGGAAAAGTGATTGGCGGCGGTCTTCCGGTTGGTGCATACGGTGGTCGCGCGGACATTATGGAACGAATTGCTCCAAGCGGTCCGATTTATCAAGCAGGTACATTATCAGGCAACCCACTAGCAATGACGGCTGGCTATGAAACGCTTATCCAACTAACGCCAGAAACGTACGAACAGTTCCGGAAAAAAGCGGATCGGCTCGAAGCAGGATTGCGCCAAGCGGCGGAAAAATACGGCATTCCGCATACCGTTACCCGCGCGGGTTCGATGATTGGCTTCTTCTTTACAAACGAAGACGTCATCAACTATGAAAAAGCGAAAACATCGGATGTAGAGATGTTTGCGGCCTATTACCGCGAAATGGCGGAACAAGGCATCTTCTTGCCGCCATCCCAGTTTGAAGGAATGTTTTTATCAACCGAGCATACAGATGAAGACATCGAAAAAACAATCGAAGCAGCAGAAAAAGCGTTTGCGAAACTAATGTCTTAAAAGGGATGCTAACGTTTACAGAGGGCCTAAGTTGCTCTCTGTTTTTTTATGAAAAATATAGGGGAATAGAACAAAATTTTAATTGACAGAATTAATATTCTTTTTTTATTATTCAATCATTATCCGGTTATGTGGGAAAGGAGTGGTATTTTTCATCGAGCATGGCTTATCAACGAACGTTGTTCTAACAAAAGGACAGAGTCAAAGGAGCGGGGGAGATGTCTTTTTGGAGTTCATTAAGTAAATTAGGACATTTTGTCGAGAAAAAGGTAGAACAGACGGTAAAGCATGTCGCAAATGACGTCAAAAAAGTAGAGAAGACTATTCAACAAACCGTTCAGCAAGCAGAAAAGAAAGTCGAGCCAGTGGTGAAACAGGTCGTAAAGGATACGGTGCACATTAGCCAACAGGCAAAGGAAGCTTTTCATCAAGCGGAAAAGAAAGCGGAACAAATGGGAAAGCACATTGCCCACGAGGTGAAACAAGCGGAGAAAGCGGTTCAAAAGATCGAAAAGAAAATGGAACATGTCGCGAAACAAGCAGTGAAAGATACGGTACATATTAGCGAGAAGGCTCAAAAAGCGTTTTACGAGGCGGAAAAGAAGGCGGAGCAAGCTGTCAAACACATCGTTCACGATGGGAAGAAAATGGTGTTCGGAACGGTTCACTCGATTAGACAGAAAATAAAGCAAGAAATCCAAGAGACCGAGAAAACGATTGAACGTGATGTGCATCAACTAGAAAAGAAAGCAGAGCATGCCGCTAAGCAGGCGGTTCATGGTATAATCCATACAGGGCAAAAAATCGAACAAATCGCCGGAGAAGTCGCGAAGAATGCAGAAAAATCGTGGCACGGATTCATAAAACACCCAATGGAAAGCACAGTGGAGTTTGTGAGAGGAGCGGGGGATGCAGTTGTACAAGATATCACGCTGGATAACATCCACCGCTCCTATCACAGTCCGCATCCTGTTGCCTATGAATCAGGGGAAATGGCAGGGCATGTGGTATCAACGATGGTTGGGATGATCGAAACAAGCGGGGCTGAAGCTCTCGAAGTCGATGGCGCAGCGTTGACAGCGACTGGAGAAGGAGCGTTTGTGGGGGTTCCCGCCATGGCGATGGCCGGAGAGGGAATGGCCTATGGTCAAGCGGAAACATCGTTCAGCTTCCACCGTTTGGTCAAAAGCGCCGAAGAACTGTACCAGCGAATGAGCAGGAGCGAAGGCGTTTCGGGGAAAGTGGCTAATGGGACGGACGAAGCTGAGAAGCTTGCTAAGGGGACGAAGAAAACTAGACCATCATGGAGACAATCTGAAATAGATGTAGGGAAAGAATATCCTAGTTATCGTGAACAGGTATCATTTAAAGATGGCAATGAAGTAAGTCATGGCACTAAAAATAGTTCGAGACCAGATTTTTATATCAACGGTCATAGTATAGAAGTTAAGAATTATAAAGTGACTACGTCTTCCGGAAGAAGTAACTTAATAAGAAACGTTTCACATCAAATAAATAAGCGTATAAGTGATTTACCTGAACAAACTAGGCAAACTGTTATTATTGATGTAAGGGGTCAAAATGTCACAAGAGATGTCTTGAGGGACATTAAACAAAAAATAAATGAGGGGACAAATGGTGTAGCAGAAATTATTTTTAAAATGGATTAGAGGTGAAATTTAGATGGCCGTAGGAATATTAGTAGATTGTTTTTTTTACGAATTAGGACATAGCGATTTTGTACATTCATTCTTTTCGACAATCTCATATCATTTAGAAAAAGAAGGATGGGGAACAAAATACCCGTTATTAATGAATGATTTATATTATGACAAATTAAATTGGGAGAATATCTCCGTTGCGAGAGCTAATCTAATTGAAATTGAACAGGAATTATCAAAATACTCCCCAGAGTCTGTTATATGGGATATCGATGACATATCACAAAAACCACCGTGGGGGGATAAATTTAGTTCCAAAGTAACTAATTTAGCAAATTATTTTGCAACAACTGATGGGAAGACATTTTTTGAAGTGCTACGTACAGCGATGGATGTAGCAGAAGAAGATAAATGTGATATGAAAATTCATAAACTTTAACTTTTTTACGATATGGGGTACCGAATAAAAGGCTCTTAACTATAGAGTAGTTATAATGTATATGGCAGAATAAAAGTACATAATTTGGCGGCGTAAACGTGCAGAATCGCTGCCATAAAAAAAGAGCCTTGCCAGTCATCCCAAAATCCATTACCCTCCTACATGTAACAGGGATGTAAGCATGAGGAGGAATAGAAAGGATGCTAGCATTGGCTCAAATAGAATATATCAAATTTTTGCGCGAAGAAAAAGGCTTGAAATTATTTAGCTGACTCATATAAATTCTTATCTATATACATCCAAATTAAAATTTTAACCTCTGGTTCACGTAGCACACCCGATGCGGCGTAACACCTCATCTGGATGCTGTAAGACGTATTGTTCAAAACGAGTAATCGACTGGGCAATATCGTTTTGGTCTTTATGCAAGACGTTGGCGATGACGTCATCTTTCAGCCACTTCCATAACCGTTCTATCGGATTCAAATGTGGAGAATAAGGCGGCAGAAAAATAAAATGAAAGGCACCGCCTTCTTCCCTTTGAAGGAAAGCTTGCACCATGTTGGCATGATGAATACGCGCATTGTCCAATACAAGCACGATAAATCGATCCGCATATTTCTTTTTCAACAGGCGCAAAAAGTCAAGGAACGTTTCAGCATTGGCGGATGATGCGCGATGAAACACGACATCGCCTTGTTGCACGTCGACTGCGCCAAAAATAGAAACGTGGGCGTGGTGACCGTAGCTTGGCACCTGCTTTTGATTCCCTACTTCTGCCCATGTCGTACGAAGCGCTTGATAGGCGCGAACATGCGTCTCATCGACATAAAGCAGAACCATTTCCTCCGTGATTAGTTTTTTTTTATAAACTCGAGTTCCTTTTCAAAGGCCGCTTGAAGCACTGGATCGCCTTTGACGAGCTTATAGGTCGGGCGTGTCCATGACAAGCGAAGACGATGCAATAGTTTGCGAATGCCTTCGCGTGACATCGAAACGCCATAGGTTTGTTGGATGTAAGATTGTAATATACGTGTGTTCCATGACGAAGAAATGCCCCAGCCGACCTCCACAGGGGTGGTGGTTAAGACGAGTTGTCTCAGTTCTTGTTGTTGTTCTTCCGTAAGAAATGGCACACGACCAGGTGGTAAGCGACGATCGAGTAAATGATCGAGCCCACCTTCATTAAACCGTTCGACGTAGAGGGAAACCGATTGGCGGCATAGATTAACCATTTTTGCGACATCTTTTCCAAGAAATCCTTTCATGACAAGACGAACGGCAGTCACCCGAACACGAAGAGAAGCATCTTTGATTTTCCGTTCTTGTTTCCGAAGTTTTCGAGGTGTCCAACCGTGATCATTCGTAATTTTAAGACGTTTCATGTCATTTCCGCTCCTTTTATACATGAGTATGTAGGAGCAGTATAGCCATGGAAAAAGGTGTTCATACAGAAGTCATTACTTTAAAGTGCATGTATATAAAAGGAGGTAATTGATGAAGAAACTTATTTATTGTGTTCTCACAATATTTATTCTAGCAATTGTGTTTACTTACCATTCCAACAGTTCTGCCTCTTCAAAAGAATTTTCACTTTTAGAAGCCTGTAAGTTTGCAAAGGAAAAAGCTAGAGAGGAGTGGAGTAAAGATGCAGAAATCTATTATGTATTAAGTGTTGACGATAAGGAAAAAGAAAGTAAAAGTAAAGGGGAACACGGGAAAAGAAGATATTGGAATGTAATTCTAGCTAAACCAGGTACAGATGATCAAATGTTATATACAATTCATAATCAAAAAGTAGTAGAAAAATTAGCATTGACTGAACCTGTAAACAATGAAAATATAGTAGATTTAAACAAGATTCATTTTGATAGCGATAAAATTGTTGATAAAGCAAAAAAGGAATATAACCTATTACCAGGAAAAGGTTGGGCCGAAGGATACCATTTTGTTTTGCGAAAGTTAAACAGTGACCCGACTGTTGAAGTGGTTGGTAGGGATAAAAAGGGTAGGTTTATAAAGATTATCTTCAATGCTAGGACTGGAAAATTCGTTACCAAGATAACATCTTAGTATTTACTGATAAAATAATGATTAATTAACAAATTTTCTTGTGAAAGGTGTGTTTAACATGTTTAAAAAGCTTAAAACTAAGATTGTTACGAGTCTTTTTTCAGCGATCCTATTGACTTCACTTTTTATTGATTATGCTAGTGCAGCCTCCTACACTTATTTAAATCAAGATGTAACAGCGTATACTGCACCAGCAGATTCGTTAACTTATTATGGTACAATCCCTCAAAAATATAAAACTGCTGCAGTACATCCTAAAACTTGCGGTAGTCCGAGTTCAGGAACAAGCAGTTATTAAAACTTCCACAGTTTTAAAAACTCCGTCTGGAACTTCTATGCAATATTTTACAGTTGAGGACATGGGGGATGTATTTTGCTCCCGAGGTTTAACTCGACAATGGTTTGATATTTATTTCGGTTATACTTCAAGTGATATAAATCAAGCCAATCTATTCGGTATAAAAACTGTTAGCTACACTGTAACTTATTAATAATATTTACGAATAATGATCAGAGCTCTCAACATTTCAATGAAATAAAATCTTCTGAAACAAGGAATTGGATTAGTAAGCAGGGTAACATCCTGCTTTTTTCTTGTTTGCTCGGAGATATGAATTTGAAACTGCTTTTACTACACTAACCAGGACCCGAGTTCGACAGTTTGAGGGCCATTTTAGGCAAATAAAAAGTTCAGAAATCCCGTTATATCAAGGATTTTGGGGTTGTCAACCTAGGAAAAAACACTGAATTCCATAGGCACACGTTTAGCCGAAAAGTATGATGGCAAATATCTTATCCGCACGTCCGATGACACACTGTCTGCCGAGGATGTCGCGCTGGGATATAAGCAGCTGGTGGATATCGAGCTGGCTTTTCGTACACTGAAATCGACATTGGAATTGCGACCCATTGGAAGACCGCATTCGTGCGCATGTGCTGCTCAGTTGGCTGGCTCTCTTGCTGATTCGCATCATAAAGATTCGGACCAACGAATCGTGGCCGAAAGTAAGAGAGGAATGCCAGCGTCTCACACTCGGACATTTTTCTTCGAAATACGGGAACCTTTATCAGCGGACAGAACTGACCGCCAAATAAGGGCAAACCTTTGCGGCTCTAGGACTAGAGCCTCCCCCGAAGATCCTAGACATTCATCCTCGCTCCTAGATACACGCCACAAGTATACCTAATCGCCTCTCAGCCCTTCTGCATCAAGGACTGAGAGGCGATTTATTTGCCTAGTCACTGTCGAACTCGGGCAGGAAAAAGTAACTGTATAAGCTCAGCTGTTCCTCGCTGATTAGTGAGTCCATTATTTAGGAAAAATAAAAGAGGTAATACCCTATGTTTGTTTTTTTATCTTCTCTTCGATGTGCTTGTAATCAATAATGCGAATTTTGTCAAAATCGATTTCAAGTGTTATTATATCAATTCCGTAAGGAGGGTTGTGAGCCCCTTTAAATGTTTCTACACGAATTTTGAGTAAGAATTTATAACGACTCCCGGGTTCTAAATTTTTAATCTCTAATATTTTAGGCTTCCACCACTGAATTCCAGATGGTTTTCCATAATAATCCTGTACTGCTTTGGTTATATAAGGCGTTAAGAAGTAAATTGAAAGGTCCTCTAAATCATTTTTATTAACCACTAATGTAGTTGTTGACTCTGTTTCATAAATTTTTGATTTGGCGACAATTTTAGTCCCGACACCATACATTCCGAATAATATTATCAAAAAGAGGGACATTACTCCTATAAATTTCCTGTTCATATTTGAAGTCCTCCTTTTATTATCGTGATCAAACTATATTTTGCAGATATTAAGTCAAAATAATTCATAAAATTTCCGATTAAAATGGTTTATTTTATGGGCGGAGTGTCAAGGCCGATTATTTTTTCTAAAAAATAGCTGGTTTAAAAGTAAGCGTCAAATTCTTCCCACCTAGTTTTGCCCCTATATCCGTGCCATAATTTCTTTAGAAATCTTGATTAAAGGAGTTTTGGTATGGACAAAAACGAATTGCGACAGGAGTGGGAACAACGCATTGCCTCCTACCGAGCAAGTGGTCTTACACAAGCCAAATGGTGTGAAAGGAATGGGTTAAAGGCTCACCAGCTGAAGTACTGGCTCAAACGGATCGAAGGTTCCAACGCTACACCAAATCCCTCTACAAAATGGGCATCCGTTGTGATGGCAGATTCATCGTTTCATGAAGAGGATTCCATCCAAGTGAAAATCGGCGAATGTTCGATCGAGGTGAAGCAAGGGTTTCATCCTTCGCTTTTTGCCGATGTGGTGAAGGTATTGAAAGCGTTATGTTGAATGCGGCAACGGTGACCCATGTGTACCTTGCTCGAGGGAGTACGGATTTGCGAAAATCCATCGATGGGTTGGCAGCCATCGTCCAAGAAACATTCCAGCTTGATCCCTTTTCTTCTAGCCTTTTTGTGTTCTGCAATCGTGGGCGGGATAAATTGAAAATTCTTCATTGGGATTATAACGGTTTTTGGTTATATTATCGCCGACTCGAACGTGGAACGTTTGATTGGCCTTCAGAGCATCACTCGGAACCTTTACAAATTAGTCCACGCCAATTACGCTGGCTACTCGATGGACTATCGTTGGACCAGAAACAAGCCTATTCGGCAGTAACCGCAAAGAAAGTTATTTAACTAATAAAAATTCAGGGAATTCCGCTGTTTTGTTGTATAATGAAGATATGAAAACAACAGCGAAATTCCCTCATTCTAATCTTACAATGGAAGATCTCCTCCAACGCTTAGAAATGCTGGAAAAGCAAAATGCAGAATGACAGGCGGAACTAAAAAAGCAACAGGAGTTGGAAGCGAAAGTAAAATGGTACGAAGAACAACTTCGCCTTCTGCAGCACAAACGCTTTGGCGTTTCAAGTGAAAAAATCCATCCTGGTCAATTGGAACTATTCAACGAGGTAGAAAACGAATCGAACCTTGAGTTGCCGGAACCTACGTTGGAGTCCATTCGTTATCAGCGCCGTCGGAAAACACGCGGTCACCGCGAAGCGATGCTGGAAAACCTGCCGGTCGAAACGGTCGAATATCGTTTACCCGATGAAGAGCAGGTCTGTTCGTGTTGCGGTAGAACGAAAATTAAAAAATTGGATCCTAAAGATCGGTATGAAGAACGTCTAAAGCAAAGCAAGCCTATCTTAGATGCTTTTTTGTCATGGCTTCAAAAGCAAAAACAGCACGTGTTGCCAAAGAGCGCATTAGGAAAAGCCATTGCGTATTGTCTGAACCAATGGGATAAATTAGTGGACTTTTTAAAGGATGGGCGACTGGAGATTGATAATAATCGCAGCGAACGCTCGATCAAATCGGTGGTCATCGGAAGGAAAAATTGGCTTTTCGCGAATACACCACAAGGTGCACGGGCAAGTGCCATCATCTACAGCATAGTGGAGACAGCGAAAGCGAATCAACTAAATCCGTATTACTACCTTCGCTATCTTTTTGAGAAGCTTCCCAATATGGATTTGTCAGACAAGCACGCATTGGATCAAATGCTTCCTTGGTCAACCACACTCCCTGTTTCATGCATTGCTTTTCATCAGCTAACTAAATAATACCTCAAGCCCCGGCCTCCCAAAAGGTGGGGGCTATTTGACGTTTACTTTTTTATTCATATTCTGTTTCCGCCGGTCATACATTGATAATGCCATTGAAAAGTTTGGCCGAAAAGGGCGGAAGGAGGAGGCTTGCTTGGAGCAATCATATTTACGTTTTTCACTCGAAGAGTCGATTTGGTTTAAAAGGGGACAGGAAGTGGGAGAGTTTCTTTCGGTTTCGTTAGATCCGGTCATTTCCGTTGATGAATACGAGCATTATATTACGATTCGCGGGGCGTTAGAATTAAGCGGGGAATATCGCATGGCGGACGACGATGGAGAGGAAGCCGATCTTTACGATTTTAGCACACGCCGGTTCGTCCAACGGATTACGACGCGCGAAGATGGGGTGAGTGAGCTGTTTCATCGCTTCCCTGTCGACATTACGATTCCGAAAAACCGCATTTTTAGTTTAGACGATGTGTATGTCACCGTCGAATCGTTTGATTACGATTTAGGTAGCGACGGCCGGCTTTCGCTTGTTGCGGACATTTCGATTAGCGGAATTTTAGAAGAAGAGGCAGAGGAAGCGTCGTCATGGTTTGAGCCGTTTGAAGCGATCGCTCGCAAAGAATGGTACGAACAAGAAGAAACAGAGGAAGTCGAGCAAACAGCCGTTTTAGAAGAAGAGAACGTTGCCCGAGCGACCGGCGAACGGAGTGAAACGAACGAACTTGTCGAAGAAGCAGTACACGAAGCGAAAGAACGGAGCGAAACTAGTGGGCTGGTCGAAGAAATAGTACATGAACAAGAAGCAAAAGTATCGATCGGAACATCGCCAAAACAAGCAGATGAGCCAGCGGAAGAAAATAAAAAGCCGCGCAAAGAAAACGCGCTTTATTTAACGAGCTTGTTTAAAGAGCAAGGAGAAGATTTTTCTAGAGTAAAAATTTGCATTGTCCAACAAGGCGATTCAATGGACAAGATTGCAAAGCGGTACGACATTTCGATTCAACAACTATTGCGGGCCAATCATCTCGAACACGAGACCGATTTATCCGAAGGACAACTGCTCTATATTCCGATTCCGGCTAACCAACGCGCCTAAAAGGGTACTCCCACTTTATCCAATTGCTAAAGTGGGAGATTTTTTATGGAGAGGGAGGTGGTTTGGTTGCATCGGAGCGATATGACAATCCTTTCGCATTATCCTTTGCGCGTAGTGCGGGTCGATGATTACGGAAAAGTGAAAAAAGTGCATGCAGCGGAAGGGACGTTTGCGCTAAAAAAAATGGACGACGTTCAGCAACTCCACGCCATTGAGCAAGCGACTTTTTTTTACCAACCGTACATGGTTCCGATCTATTGGACGAAACACGGTGCGCGGTTTGTCGCTCACGAAGACGGCTATTATTATATGATGCCATGGCTTTCTTTACGAGAGGAGCGGACGACGAAGGCGCAAGCTTTTTTCCGCGACCTTGCGTCGCTCCATCAAAAAACGATGCAAGAAATCCATGTCGACGAAACTGAGCTGAAAAACTACTATGAAGCAAAAAAAGCAGTTTGGGAGGAAGAACGCGCTTTTTTGCAATCGTATGTGGAACAATGCGAGCGCGAATGGTATATGTCCCCGTTCCAACTGCAATGTTGCACGTATTTTCATGAAACGATGCAAGCGTATTGGTTTGCAGAAACGAAGCTAGAAACTTGGTACGAAAAAACGAAGGAATCCAAAAAATGGCGCATGGCGTTTGTCCATGGGAACGCCCGCTTTTCTCATTACGTACCGCGCGAACAAGGGGGGCAGTTTTTGAGCTGGGAGCGGGCAAAATGGGCATTTCCGCTTGTCGATGTAGCGACCGCTTTCGATGAATATGTACGAACGCCGCCGGTGGACGATACGTGGGTCGACGGCTTTCGTGAATACGAAAAAAAACTTTCCCTCCGGGAGGAAGAGCTTGCTTTTTTCTTGAGCCACGTTGCTTCTCCGACGTATTTATCTCGTGTAGTTTCTGATTATGCGGGGAAACGGAAAAAAGAACAGACTGAATATCGCGCCGTTTCCGAGCTGCAGCGAGCTTATTGGGTAATGAAGCGAACGGAACAACTCCTTATGCAGATGGCGACATCAAATCCACTCGAGGTGGAAAGCGACAGCCAATAAAACGAGAATGGCTAATAAAAGAACGTCGAACGTTGTCGGTAATAAAATCGTGCGAATCGCTTGAAAAACGGTAATGGGAATAATGACTTGGGCGCAAATGGCGCGGAGTTGGCGGAGCCACGGTGGCCATGAATATGGATTAAATCGTTTCACGTATCATCCCTCCTTTGTTATACAGTATGAAACGTCCTTTTTTTTGTCACCAACAATCGATGAGGTGCATAAATCATTAAAAACTTGGAAAAGATGATTGACGATGTCGTTCGTTTTTCGGTAGTATGTATAGTGAAAATGAAAAAAGCGAAGACAGGGAAGAGTACAGCGCAAGCACCTGCAGAGAGGGAAATCATTTGCTGCGAGATTTCCTAGGATTGTACGCGTTGGAAGGTCGCCCTTGAGCTGCTTCTTTGAACGGCAAATGCTAAGTAGAAGAAGCCGGTCGAAAGCCGTTATGCGATGAAGTGCTTAAGTAGAGGATATTCTGCTTAAGAAAAAAGGTGGTACCGCGAGAGAGTCTCCTTTCGTCCTTTTCGGATGAAAGGAGCTTTTTATTTTGTAAGGAGGGATAACATGGAAAAGCTAACAATGTCGACAAAATACGACCATAAAGCAGTCGAAACGAACCGCTACCAATGGTGGCTTGGCGGTAAGTTTTTCGAAGCAACTGGTGAAGAAGGGAAACAGCCGTTTACGATCGTTATTCCACCGCCAAACGTGACGGGGAAATTGCATTTAGGTCATGCGTGGGATACGACGCTGCAAGACATTATTACGCGCATGAAGCGGATGCAAGGCTACGACGTCTTATGGCTTCCAGGGATGGACCATGCCGGCATTGCGACGCAGGCGAAAGTCGAAGAAAAATTGCGCCATCAAGGGCTTTCCCGCTACGATTTAGGCCGCGAAAAATTTGTCGAAGAAACGTGGAAATGGAAAGAAGAGTACGCTGGCCATATTCGCGAACAATGGGCAAAATTAGGGCTCGGCCTCGACTATACGCGCGAGCGCTTTACGCTTGATGAAGGGCTATCGAAAGCAGTGCGCGAAGTGTTTGTGTCCCTTTATAAAAAAGGGCTCATTTACCGCGGCGAATACATTATTAACTGGGACCCAGTGACAAAAACAGCGCTTTCCGATATTGAAGTCATTTACAAAGACGTACAAGGGGCACTTTACCATTTGCGCTATCCGCTCGCAGACGGATCGGGCTACATTGAAGTCGCGACGACTCGTCCGGAAACGATGCTTGGCGATACAGCAGTTGCGGTGCATCCGGAAGATGAGCGCTACAAACATCTCATCGGCAAAACGGTTATTTTACCGATTACTGGTCGGGAAATCCCGATTATCGGCGATGAATATGTCGATATGGAGTTTGGTTCAGGGGCGGTAAAAATTACGCCGGCGCACGACCCGAACGACTTTGAAATCGGCAACCGCCACAACTTGCCGCGCATTCTCGTGATGAACGAAGACGGCACAATGAACGACAATGCGATGCAATATAAGGGGCTCGACCGGTTTGAATGCCGCAAGCAAATTGTTAAAGATTTACAAGCACAAGGCGTGCTATTTAAAATCGAAGAGCATATGCATTCGGTCGGTCATAGCGAACGAAGCGGCGCCGTCGTGGAACCGTATCTTTCGACACAATGGTTTGTTAAAATGAAACCATTGGCAGAAGCAGCGATTGAACTGCAAAAAACAGAAGGAAAAGTGAACTTTGTCCCAGAACGTTTTGAGAAAACGTATTTGCATTGGATGGAAAATATTCGCGATTGGTGCATTTCCCGTCAGCTTTGGTGGGGACATCGCATTCCAGCGTGGTACCATAAAGAAACAGGCGAAGTGTACGTTGCCCATGAGCCACCGGCAGACATCGACAATTGGGAACAAGACCCGGACGTTTTAGATACGTGGTTTAGCTCCGCGCTTTGGCCGTTTTCGACCATGGGCTGGCCAGATGAAAAAGCAGCGGACTATAAACGCTATTACCCAACAGATGTGCTTGTGACAGGCTATGACATCATTTTCTTCTGGGTATCGCGCATGATTTTCCAGGCGCTTGAGTTTACTGGGAAACGTCCATTTAAAGATGTACTTATTCACGGCTTAGTACGTGATGCGCAAGGGCGGAAAATGAGCAAATCCCTTGGCAACGGCGTAGATCCGATGGATGTCATTGACCAATACGGCGCCGATTCGCTTCGTTACTTTTTAGCGACAGGCAGCTCGCCGGGTCAAGATTTGCGCTTTAGCACGGAAAAAGTAGAAGCGACGTGGAACTTTGTCAATAAAATTTGGAACGCTTCACGGTTTGCGCTAATGAACATGGAAGGATTCACATACGAAGACATCGACTTAAACGGAGAAAAATCAGTCGCCGACCATTGGATTTTAACGCGCTTAAACGAAACGATTGATACGGTCACGAAGCTGGCAGAAAAATACGAATTCGGTGAAGTAGGTCGTGCCCTTTATAACTTTATTTGGGACGACTTATGCGACTGGTACATTGAAATGGCGAAACTGCCGTTATATGGCGACGATGAGCAAGCGAAAAAGACGACGCGGTCTGTATTGGCGTACGTACTTGACCAAACGATGCGCCTTCTTCATCCGTTTATGCCATTTGTAACGGAAGAAATTTGGCAACACTTACCGCATAAAGGAGAGTCCATTACAGTCGCGAAATGGCCAGAAGTTCGTCCAGAACTTTCCAATGACGAAGCGGCAGAAGCGATGAAATTGCTTGTCGATATTATTCGCGCGGTGCGCAACGTTCGGGCGGAAGTAAATACGCCGTTAAGCAAGCCGATTACGCTTTATATTAAAGCGAAAGATGAACACGTAAAAGCGACGCTAGAAACGAACCGGGCATACATCGAGCGCTTCTGCAATCCGAGCGAACTAATCATCGATACGACGATTCCAGCGGTCGAAAAAGCGATGACTGCGGTCGTCACAGGCGCGGAACTGAGCTTGCCGCTTGAAGGACTAATCAACATTGAAGAAGAAGTGAAACGCCTCGAAAAAGAATTACAAAAGCTTGACCAAGAAGTCGAGCGCGTCCAAAAGAAATTAAGCAACGAAGGCTTTTTAGCGAAAGCCCCAGCGCACGTTATCGAAGAAGAACGGAAAAAAGAACAAGACTACTTAGAAAAACGCGAAGCAGTACGCGCTCGTCTTGCACAATTAAAACAATAGCATTATGATGAAGACGAATCGGTTTTCGGTTCGTCTTCATTTTTGAACAGGGAGGAATTTTCATGGCAAATACATATACAGAAGCCGTGAACTGGATTCACGGACGGTTAAAATTAGGAATCAAACCAGGCTTAAAGCGGATGGAATGGATGCTTGATCGGCTAGGGCATCCAGAGCGTCGATTAAAAGCCGTTCACGTCGCAGGGACGAACGGCAAAGGTTCGACCGTTTGCTTTTTGCGCCATATTTTACAAGAAGCAGGATATTCGGTTGGTACATTTACTTCTCCGTATGTGGAACAGTTTAATGAACGTATTAGCATAAACGGCGTGCCAATTTCCGATGAAGAAATTGTGCAGCTTGTGAACGTCATTAAGCCGCTAGCTGAAGAATTAGAACAAACAGAACTCGGCGGACCGACGGAGTTTGAAGTCATTACGGCGATGATGTTCTACTATTTTGGCAAAATGAATGTGCAAGACATCGTCATTATCGAGGCAGGTCTTGGTGGACGATTGGACTCAACGAACGTCATTTATCCGCTTTTATCAGTGATTACAAACGTCGGTTACGATCATATGAATATATTAGGGGAAACACTTTCAGCAATCGCTTTTGAAAAAGCGGGAATTATTAAATCCGGCGTTCCGGTCATTACTGGCGTCGAGCAAAAAGAAGCACTTCATGTTATTCAAGAAAAAGCAACGCAACGGAAAGCAAAAACGTACGTATTAGGCAACGATTTTGTCATCAGCGACGCCATTTCGTTGGAACATGGCGAACGGTTCTCAATCCAGACAATGTTTTCCAACTATCCGAACTTGACGATTTCGATGCTCGGGGCGCACCAAGTAAAAAATGCGGCGTTAGCGGTGATGGCAGCCGATTATTTACGGGTATATTACTCATTGATTATTGAAGAAGAGGCGCTACGAAATGGGCTTGCAAAGGCGCAATGGCTCGGGCGGTTTGAAACGTTGTCCAACACACCGACAATTATCATCGACGGCGCGCATAATGAAGCAGGCGTCGAAAGCCTTGTCGAAACGGTAAAAACGCACTATCCGGATCGCAACGTTCATTTGCTTGTCGCGGCATTAGCAGATAAACCGCTTGATAAAATGATTCCACAGCTTTCTCGTATCGCGAAGACAATCACGTTTACATCATTCGATTTTCCGCGTGCCGCCACAGCCGAGCAACTCGCACAATTGTGCAAACATCCGAATAAAACGTGCTGCACCGATTGGAAACAATGGCTCGCCGACGCCAAAAAAAGCAAAAACGATGGAGACCTTTTCTTAATCACTGGCTCGCTTTACTTCATTTCAGATGTGCGGAAATTTTTGAAAAATTAATATCTCTATAAGAGCGATTGCTGGTATAATAGAAGAAAATAGGACATTGGAAGGAGGGAAGAAGGTGCGGAAACTTACACAGCTAGCAGGGATATTTGTTCTTATACTTAGTTTCTTTTTTATCAATGCAACCATTGTACGGGGGGATAGCCCGAAAGAAACAGGAGCGATTACGAACGTTACGGCAAATAAAATTGAAGGATGGGCAACTACTCCTGGTCAGGGGAACGGTAATGGTAATACGGTTAGTTTTTTTATCGTCAAAATTAATGTGAAAGGGAGTAGCACACAAGTTAGCTATCGGACAGATGCAGTTCCAGTAGCTAGTGATCAAAACGGGACGAAAAAATATACGTTTTCGCTTGATATGACGAATAACTGGCCACAAGGAAATGGAATGTACGAAATCGTCGTTGACGCATATCGGACGTTAGGAAATGGAAAAGAAGATTACTATTTTTCATTTCCGGATAGCGCCTACGAATATCAACCTAGGAGCGCTTATTTAGATTTTACTTTATCCGCATCCCAAAGCGAATACGCCAAACCTACAAACGGAGATGCACAAGGGCGATTGGATATTTCGCTTATTCCACAAGGGAAAATTGACAGCGTCATTCGGTCGCCAATTGATGTTGTTTTTGTATTCGACGTTTCTGGGTCGATGGATGAACTAGGAACGAACCCGATGAAGTTTCAAAGCGCTAAACAAGCACTTAGTTCAGCTGTCAGTTATTTTAAAGCAAACGCTAATCCAAGTGACCGGTTTGCGCTAGTTCCTTTTTCTAGCGATGTTCAATACAATAAAGTCGTTTCATTTCCAACTGGAACATATGACGTCATGCAACATTTAGATAAAATTTTACAAACATCGAATAGCCTCGTTGCTGGTGGAGGAACGAACTATACACAAGCATTGCAAACCGCGCAGACGCTTTTTAACGATCCAACCCGTAAGAAATATATTATCTTTTTAACAGACGGGGTGCCGACATTTGCGAACGTTGTTGAGCAGATAACGTATAAAGAAGTAAAAAACTATCGGTATACAGGGAAAACTGTTACCGGAAATGTCTCGCTCCGCTATGAACTTTATAGCGATGGAAGGACAACTGCAATGCGGTTTATTGATAACCAAGGGTATGAACGGCTTTTATATGGGGATGGTAGTGACTATGCGAATGGTCGGTATGTAGGGAAGAGTGGGTTTACTTTTTCATATAGCTCTGTCGATGCAAAAATCCGAAATTATGGGCTAAACGTTGCTAAAAATCTCGGCATGAACAATATCACGCTTTATTCCGTCGGTTTCGGCAGCGATGATGATGTCGATATGGATTATTTAAGCCAATTGTCCGCAGCGACAGGCGGGTTTGCAAAACAAGGAACGACGCAAAACTTAACGGAAATTTTCCAGCAGTTTTCAAAGCTTGCCACCGATCCAATGTTAAGCGGTACGATTCGGATTCCGCTTCAATCGTTCGGCGGCAATGTGCAAATCGTCGAAAATGAGAACGTTTGGCTTGATGAAACGAAAACGAATGCTTATATTACATTCAATATTGGCTATAAAGTTGGGCAACCGGCTCCGGCACCGATTAATATTTCCGTTCCTGTGTTGTTTAAGGCGAAAGGAACGTATACGATCAGCGCAGAAATGTCGTATCGGGACGTATACGGCGCATTGCAGCCATCGGTAACAAAAGCGGTAACAGTAACGATAAAAGACGAAGTGCCGCCGGCGTTTACAGGAAGTGTGAAGCTGCAAGGAGTTTCACGAGATATCGGGGATTTAATTAAATATGGCAATAGCAATGGAGATTCTAATCAATTTATTGCCCAATATACACTAACTCCGACCGGATACGTCGGAAGCGGTGTGACAGGTAGTTTAAGCAATATTAAGCTTATTCAGCCACTCCCAGATGGGGTGACAGTACTCCCTTCTTCCAATGTTACGGTCTATACCAATAACGGCGTCACTTATGCAGAAATGGCGTTTCCGAATACAACAATTGATTATACGAAACTAAACAATTTAACGATTAGCGCTAGCCTGAAATTACAAGCAAACTGGGCGATGGAAGGAGTACAATTGCCGCAAGCGACTGTTTCGTTTACGGACAGCAAATACGGAACACGCACGTCCACCTTGCCGGTCGCTCCGCAGTCGATTGGTATGAAAGTAAGACTTTTAGAGTTTCCGGACATTTATTACGAAGGCGACAGCCGCGGGCTTGTTTCAAAGTGGCAGACGCTTACCGCGACAACGAACTTGCTGGCGACGACGAAACATCCGAACGATTACGGGTTGCGTATGTTGCCGATTCAATCGTTAACGTTTAAACCAAACAGCAATGACCTCATCATCGTTGTCACCTATAAAGACGGTCAATCCGTAGAATTGAATTTAACGCCGCAAGTGAAAATTTTTGCGAACGATGGACGGGAAATTGCTAATGGCGCAACGGTAACAGAGCCGGTAAAAGTACGCGTTGTCGGGTTAGTCGCGGGAGAAGGAGTATCGTATCAATATCAACTTACTAATCCGAAACAAAACGTCAACTGGCAAACGTTAAATCCTCCGTATGAAATTCCGATTACGGTCGATGGAACGTCTGTTGTTTCGGTAAAGGCGTCAGGTGGTTTTACAAAAGGAAGCGGTGTTGCGACTGTATCGTTGACGTATAACAAGCTGATCACTGGAATTGATTTAGCATATCAATCGAAAATGAATATCGGAGATACGCAGACAATTTCTGTCACGATTGCGCCGAACGATGCGACGAACAAGTCGCTGCAATGGATTTCAAGCGATCCAACCGTCGCAGCGGTCGATCAAGGAAAAGTGACGGCGAAAGGTTCGGGAGTTGTCGATATTACGGTAAAAGCGCTAGATGGTAGCAACGTGACAGCAACAGCGAGAATTACTGTCGTTAATCCAGTTGTCCCACTTGAAGGGCTTCAATTTACTCAACCAGTTTTATATGTAACCGTAGGTGACGAAATAACTATTGATTCGAAAATAAAGTTTATTCCAGCTAACGCAACAAACAAAAACATTCGTGTCATTCAATCAAGTGCACCTGAGTACGTAGATGTCATCTTTAAACAAGGAAAGTGGGTTCTTCAAGCAAAAGACGCTGGGTATGCAACGATAACCGCAGTAGCTGATGAGAAAAATTCTCTCGGTCAAGATATCACTGCCACCATGGTTGTCATTGTTCAAGAAAAATCAACTGATCCGGGAGGAAACAGTAACGATAGCGGTGGGAAAAATCGATGGTAAAAAACGGCACGGGGGTTCCCGATGCCGTTTTATTTTATCATGAGTTCATCGACAATAAGGTCAAGTTTTTTCACAAACGGAAGCCCTAATCCTCGGTCTATAAAAACCGACTTATCATGCCGAATGACAAACCGAGCTTGTTCTTTATCATCCAATGACGGTGGGGGAGTAAGCGCGATAGCGTCACTTTGTTTATTAGCTGGACCGCGGTAACTATTGATGACTAATCCAGATGTATCCCCATCTGGAACTGCTTCATTGACGTTTCCGCGCGCAAACAAACCACCTTTAATATTGATATAAGAGCCTACAGCATACAGTACGGCATTGTTATCCGTATAAAAATAGCCTTTAAGGTTTGGGGTATCAAATGGGAATTTGTTATCAAATTCGTTAATTCTTGCAATTTCTAAAGGTCCTTTTGACAATAGAACGACTTCTTTGTCGTTCCAGCCAGAAATGTTGGCGTTATAAATAAATGTTCGCTGCAGTGCATAAATGGTGGAATCAAGCTGCACGTTTCCACTAATCATTAAATTGCCAAGGACAAGGATATTTCCACGTATTTTTACGGGAACGTTGACACTGTTCCCTAAATATAAATCACCGTTCACAATTAGCCAATTATTTTGTAAATCGAGTTCACCGTGATCAATAAAAAAAGAAGAAAATTTATCCGAATCGAGTAAAATCGATTCGTTACCGACACCTGTGATTTCGTCAATTGTTGGGACATGATCAAACGTAGCGAACTGTCCTTTAAGACTGTTAAGAAGTTCATGAATAGTCAAGTTAATATTATTCTCATATGCTTGGCTAAACGTTTCAATACCTGCTGCATTCAACAATTTGTCTTTAAATGTCCAGTCGAAATCAACATCAATAAATTCGCTTTGTTCTTTTTGGACAGAAGGACCTTTCGTTTGGAATTGTACGTCGTTAGAATAGTTAGATAAAATACGTTCAAATCGGCTATTAGCAACATTATAACAAGCGTTAGCCCCATTTTGCTGATCACAAGAATAGCGGTTTTCATTGACAAAAAGTACGCTTTTGTCACTTGTTGTCGGGAAAGATGTCTGTACCGTATATTTTTGTGAGTTATCAATATAATTAGCAACATTTGTAACATAAAAATTTTTCCCGGCATATATATTCCCATCAATATACATCCCGCCGTTTAAAATGACGTCTTCGTTTGACCCAACCGCATACTTCAAAAAGCTCGGCGTGTTTGTAATAATAATTTTCCGGGAAACGGTTCTCGTTCCGTACGGTTTGGAAAGGAGATAGACGCGCGTAAACAGCTTTGTGCGGTCAATGTTATTGTCTGATGTGACGTCTTGAATATTTACCCCATACCGTTCGATAAGCTGTTTGATAAACCCTGTTTGGCTATTGCCGAGATCGGCGTCTAACTGAAGCGGGGTGGATAGTTCTAAATTTTCTACTTTTACTTTCATTTCAGCAATCGTTTCTTCAATTGCTTTCGTCGCTTCGTGTAATGACGCCACGTCTTCAACGCGTGTTTGCGTAAATTTTGCTTGATAGAGGCTGACGGATAAAATCGTTAAGCCAAGCATGAAAAAAATCGTAACAATGAGCAATGTTAAAACTAAGCTATACCCTTTTTCGTTCATCCCTTTGCACTTCCTTTAAAACCCAAATTCTGTTTTTAGCGTAAACGGTCGAATATAAAGAGGGCTATTTGGTGAATTGTGAGTACTATCTTGGACGGCAAGCACGATTGTCACCACACCGCTTCGGCATATGTTCCCTTCTTGGCGTACGCACGTATAGGAAAAACTCGATTGATTGGAAATGATTTTTAAGCGTTCGGAGCTAATTGGCTGCCCGTCGATCTGCAGTTCATCGTTCGCTAATGCGAGCGAAAACGATTTCGTTTCTGTTTCTTCTTCTTCGACAAGCCCTACTCTCGTATCAATCGCTTTTTGTTTATTGTTCACAAAGACGAGTTGAGTGTTTGTCGTTGTAGTTGTATCCATCCCGTCTGGCGCGAACTCATATAAGCGGTTTAAGACGATCGCCATCATATAGTCTGCCTCGCTGCGTAGCTCATTTTCAATCCCGATTCGTTGATACGTTTTCATTCCGCTCATAAAAACGTTATACATCACCCCAACGATAAGAAACGAAATCGTCACCGCCGCAAGCAACTCGAGCAAAGACAATCCTCGTTCATTATTAACGAATCGTTTCATTAGCAATCACACCTTCTAGCCATTCTGCTTTGTCGTCATCGTCTCCCCAGCGCACGATGACGAATACTTTTAGTAAATATTTTTGTAAGTTTACATCTTGGTTTTCAACCGTTTCCGCTGCGATTTTCTTTTTTAGCGATGCAGGAAATTCCGCTGGCGGCGACTGAACGAATGCATCCCATTGGGTAACATCGTTATAAGGAATAACAAACACATGAAGCCGTGTTTCGTCGTATACGACGTTGTTCATGGTCGGACGAAGAATCGCTTGGCATACTTGTTCGCTTTCAAATAATGAAGAGCGACAGTTGGACGCATTAATTTCTGTATACGGCTTGTTTGTCGTTGTCATGTCTGTTTGTACGTATTGTTGTAGCGTTGTAAAATCAAGCCGCTCCATATACGCCAACACGCCGCGCGCAACATTTACCGCTACCGTTTTCCCTTGATTGTATGTTGTATATTTCATCGCATTTGTAAAAAAAAGAAAAATTCCGGCCGCGACGGTCGACAAAATGACAATCGACGCTAATACTTCGATTAACGTAAAGCCTTGTGAAGGGTGGAGTACAGTAAATTTCTTTTTCTCCATTTTACATACCTTCTTTCAAAATATGTAACTTTATTATACAATATGTTAGAGTCGAGTATTGTTTTATTTTTACGAAAATTGTCTTAGATGGGTTTAGAAACGGGGTGAAACATTGAAACCGGTTTTATTTATATTGCTTGCGTTTGTCGTCGCTATTCCACTGTTGTTTATGTTGCCGCTTGGTTTAAGTCGGCGCGGCAAAATAGCAGCACTTCTTGTTTCGTTGTTGTTGTCGCTCCTTGCGGTTACGGCATCTGCTGTTTTTCCATTTTGGCAGTTAAGTTTGTTATTATTGCTAATGGCGATTGCCATTACGTACGTATTAGACCGGCGATTTGGCCATGTGTTATATGCAATCGCGGAAGAAGAGGATGATTTGTTCGCCGCTGAAGAAGCAATGGTTATGGAAGCATTAGATACAAAACAGCAGCTAGCGCCGTCGTTCCCCAATCTTTCGGATGAGCCATTAAATATCGAAGTAGACGATGCACCATTAGAAGAGTCGGATAGTGAAGCGCGTGATGATGCTGAACTAGATGATTGGATAGAGGAAGATGTACTTGAAACGAATCCGGTAGAAGAAGAAAAAGACTTAATCGCCGCATGGTCAGAAGAAGACTATTTACCGCCACTTTCGTTAGAAGAATACGAAACGCTGACAAAACCGGCAGCAGTTAATGATGTAGAGAGCGACGAAACGTTTGAGTGGTTAGAAGAAAACGAACGTCTTGATGACCTTTTCGAAGAAGAAAAATTCGAGCGAACACCAGACAATTCGTTAGAAGAAACGACTCTTCCACTAGAACCAGACGATTTTTTGGAAGAAGAAGAGGCATTTGAACGAACATTGGACAATTCGCTAGAAAAAACGATTCTTCCACTAGAACTGGACGACCTTTTGGAAGAGGAAGCATTGAAACGAACATCGGACAATTCGATGGAAGAAACTATTCTTCTAGAACCGAAACTTGACGATCGCTTTGAAGAAGAAATTGTTCCATCGGAACGGTTGGACGAATTGTTCGAAGCTGACGAACCAATCGAACAATCGTCTATGTCTTTGAATGTCGTCTCGATGTCTAGCGAATTGATGCAGATGATTATCGATGAACTTCGCTTTACTCGCGAATTCGTTGGCAAAAACGAGTATGAGCAGCGTCTGCTTCAATGTATGCAGCCGTCGTTATCCGACCACGACTATTATGTATTTGCAAGGATGTTAATCGAACACTATCTTTTCGAAAAAGAATATGATAAGCTTTCCTCGTGGCTTATTCATTTGCAGGAGAGATTTTCCCAATATCCAGTGTTATTAGAAGAAATTCAATTTCTTTCTCATATCGAAAAATAATGAACAGGTGTGGTGGAGATGAAACGTAGTGCACAAATTATAGGACTTCCAATCATCAGTATTTCCGATGGGGTGCAAATCGGAACAGTCAAAACGTTAGTTATTAACCCAGAAAAAGGGTCGGTAGACTTTTTAACGATTGAACAAGAGGATGTTCAATTTAGTTTAAAAGCGATTCCGTTTAAAAAAGTCGTCGGCATCGGAGAATTTGCCGTAACGGTAGACGACCATAGCGCCGTCATTGATTTAGCAGAAATTCCGATTGCCAACCAGCTTGTGAATAAACAAATTCGCATTAAAAACACGAAAGCGATGACACGAAAAGGGCAGTTGCTTGGCGAAGTCACGGAATTTTTTGTCGACGAAGAAACAGGCGAAATTATCGGTGTCGAACTCACCACTTCCGACCGTCAAGCAGCACTATCTGCGGAATTTGTGCTCACCTATGGAAAAGATATTTTAATTGTGAATGAAAACGCGGCTTCTGCACTTGTCGAGGAAATGGAGCTGCTTGGGAAAAGGGAATCATTGGATGAAGTGCTAGCAACGACAGAAAAAACAGCGGAAATACCAGCCGTGAAAGAAAACGATGCGCTTCAGGCGTTGCGGGAGAAGCAGGTTGAAATTTTGCAAGGAAAACGTGTGATGAAAGATATTGTCGATGGAAACGGCAACGTCCTCATTGCAGCGGGGACGGTATTAACGGTCGATGATATTGTCAAGGCACAAGAAGCGGGGCCAAGTGTCATTATTGATGTATCGATGAACGTCGATGCATAAAAAGGAGGATTTTCGTTGTGCGGCCAGTCGCGGCAGCAAAACTATTTTTTGTCATTGCTCTTTGTACCACCTATCTTATAAGCGTTTCCCAAATCGGTCCTGCTATTTATGAATCAGTGGTTGCTAATGAAACGGGTTTTGCCGCTGGGACGATGATCGGATCGATTTCCATTGCCGCGCTATCAAAAGAAGAAGCGGTGCAAAAAGTACAAACGAAAGTGAACGAATGGAAAACTTCCGCCCAACTAACGCTTGCCTATCAAGAAAAAACAGTAGCAATTCCGGCGCGGCTGTTTTCATTTCGCGTGGAACAAAGCGTGCAACAAGCTGTCGACGGACGCCCGTCACAGCTTGTTGTGCAATTAGATAAAGAAGCCGTTTCTACGCTTGCTGCACAGCTTGCTACACCAGCGCTTGCATCGTCGCTTCAGTTTGATAAGTTAGTGAATGACATCACGAAAAGCGCTGCGCTATTGCAGCGACATCGCGAGCCGTTCGACCTTGCGCGTTATATTGGACAACAAACGACGGAAAAAATAGCGGTAAGCGCAGGGAGTATCACCAATTTAGGAGAACAGAAAGCAGAGGTTATCGCATGGGTCGACAACCACCCATCGATTGAAATCAAAGGGAAAACGGTCTTTTCGCTTGCGGCATATGTAAAAGGGATGTCTTCGTTAGCGATGAGCACTATCGCGTCCGCTGTATATCAAGCGGTGTTGCCGACAAATTTTACCGTTGTCGAACGTCATACAAGCCGCAGCTTGCCAGACGGGATTCCACTTGGTTATGAAGCAAAAGTCGATGGGAACATAAGCGATTTGCGTGTGTATAACCCGAATACGACGGCATATACGCTACAATTTCAAACGGTTGGCACTGGCTTTCGTGTGACGCTTTATGGTTTGCCGTTTACGTATCAATATGTTATCAAAATGGGAGAAGTAGAGTACTTCCCGCCAAAAACGGTCGTGCAATACAACCCGTCGTTGAAGCCAGGGGAACGATACGTGAAAGCAGCCGGACGTCAAGGAATGCTTGTAAAAGTGAAAAAGGAAACATATGATGAAAGCAAACAGTTGATTAAAACAGAAGTCATTTCCGAAGATTTTTATCCGCCAGTGCATGCGATAGAAGTGCGCGGGTTAGAACTCGGGACGACTCCAACGAACGAGACAGAAACCCCTTCGTCCGACAAAGCGCAAAGCAACGAACAAACGAAAACACCAACACAAGAAGAACAGCCAAATGAAAGCGACCAGTACGAAAAGTAGGGATGAGGATGACGAAAAGACAAGAACGGAAACGGTTAGGCGATTTATTAGTAGAAGCAGGACTAATAACAGAAGCGCAGCTACAAGAAGCACTCCAGCAAAAAGCGCCTGGGCAAAAGCTTGGCGACGCGCTTTTGCAGCGCGGCTATATTACGGAACAGCAGTTAATTGAAGTATTGGAATTTCAGCTCGGTATCCCACACGTCAGCTTATACCGTTATCCGATTGACCCGAAATTGACAAATTTAGTTCCGAAAGAATTTGCGAAACGGAATATGGTCATGCCTTTAAAGGCAGAAGGCGACCGTCTGCTTGTGGCGATGGCCGACCCGATGGATTTTTTCGTCATTGACGACTTGCGGCTTTCGACTGGCTTTCATATTGAAACGGCGATCGCCTCGAAAGACGATATTTTACGAGCAATTAATAAATATTACGACATCGATGAATCGATGGAAGATTTTTTGCGGATGGCACCGACGCAAGAAACGGTCGAAGAAGAGCGAATAACGGAAGAAGACTCGCCAATTGTCCGGCTTGTTAATCAAATATTGCAGCTGGCAATTGAACAGCGGGCGAGCGATATCCATATCGACCCGCAAGAAACGAAAGTATTAATTCGCTATCGGGTGGACGGGGTGTTGCGGACGGATCGGGCGCTGCCGAAACATATGCAAAGCGTGTTAACCGCTAGAATTAAAATTTTAGCAAATATGGATATAACCGAGCATCGCGTTCCGCAAGACGGTCGGATTAAAATGAATATAGACTTCCATCCCGTCGATTTGCGCGTGTCGACGTTGCCGACTGTGTATGGCGAAAAAATTGTCATGCGCGTTCTTGATTTAGGGGCAGCGCTTAATGATATTCAAAAGCTCGGGTTTAATAAACTCAACTTACAGCGATTTATTGAGTTGATTGAGCGACCGACCGGAATTGTGCTCATTACCGGGCCAACTGGGTCAGGGAAATCGTCCACGCTTTATGCTGCGCTGAACCGGCTAAATAGTGAAGAAGTCAATATTATTACGATTGAAGACCCGGTCGAATACCAGCTTGAGGGCATTAACCAAATACAAGTCAACCCAAATGTTGGTTTGACGTTTGCACAAGGATTGCGTTCGATTTTGCGCCAAGACCCGAACATTATTATGGTTGGGGAAATTCGCGACCGCGAAACGGCGGAAGTGGCGATTCGCGCGTCGTTAACGGGGCATTTAGTGCTTAGTACGCTGCATACGAACGACGCGCTCAGTACGGTGACGCGCTTAATTGACATGGGCATTGAACCTTTTTTAGTGGCGACATCGCTCGCCGGTGTTGTTTCTCAACGGCTTGTGCGCCGCATTTGCCGCGATTGCCAATACGAACAAGAACCGACAAAGCGGGAAATGGAAATTTTCGCGCGGCGTGGCATAAAAATTGACAAAGTCATCCGCGGACGCGGGTGCCCAACGTGCAATATGACTGGGTATAAAGGACGGATTGCCCTTCATGAATTGCTTGTCATGACCGACGATATGCGCCGCGTTATTTTAAACCACGAACCGTTTTCGAAATTACGGGAATTGGCGCTGAAAAACAAAATGATTTTTTTAATTGACGACGGGTTATTAAAAGTAAAACAAGGAATTACTACGTTAGAAGAAGTGCTGAAAGTAGCGATTCTAAGTTAAGGTGGGAACGATGAAAAGACTAGATCATTTGTTGCGCGCTGCATTTGAATGGAAAGCGTCGGATGTGCACTTGACGGTCGGCGTACCGCCCATTATGCGCATTAATGGAGAGTTGAAACGGTACGGGCAAGAGGCGCTGCGACCGGAAGATACGGAAGAGATGGCAAAAGCAATCGCTTCCCCATCGTTATGGTCGCGATTCGAAGAACAAGGGGAAATTGACTTTTCGTATAGTATCCCTAGCGTTTCCCGTTTTCGCGTCAACGTGTTTAAACAGCGTTCTTGCGTTTCGCTAGCGATTCGCGTCATCCCGACAAAAATCCCGACAATTGACGAGTTACGACTCCCAGAAGTGTTAAAGCAGATCGCCGCAAAGCCACAAGGGCTTGTGCTCGTCACCGGACCGACAGGGAGCGGGAAATCGACAACGTTGGCAGCGATGATCGACTATATGAATAAAACGATGAAAAAGCATATTATTACGCTTGAAGACCCGATCGAATATTTGCATAAGCACGGCGGCTGCATTATCGACCAGCGCGAAGTCGGGTTTGACACAAATAATTTTGCCAACGGCTTGCGCGCTGCACTGCGGCAAGACCCGGACGTGATTTTAGTTGGGGAGATGCGCGATTTAGAAACGATTCATACAGCGATTACCGCTGCGGAAACAGGGCATCTCGTCTTAGGAACGCTTCATACATCAAGCGCGCCCGCAACGATTGACCGAATCATTGACGTCTTTCCGCCAGCACAGCAAGCGCAAATTCGCATTCAGCTCGCTTCTGTTCTCGTCGCCATTATTTCGCAACGCCTATTTCCGAACGTGCAAAAAACGGGGCGCATCGCAGCGACAGAAATTTTAGTCAATAACGCTGCCGTTGCCAATTTAATTCGTAACGAAAAAGTACACCAAATCGTCAACGTCATGCAGACGAGCCGCGCTTTAGGAATGCACACGCTCGCAACGAACATAAAAGAGTTAGTGCAGGCAGGGCTCATTGCAAAAGACGTAGCCGAACCTTATCTTATCGAGGAGCGTGGCGAATAAATGCCGCAATTTAAATACGAAGGCCGAAATATGAAAGGACAGCGGCAAACAGGAACGATTACAAGCGCTTCAAAGCGGGAGGCGATCGTCAAGCTACGGCAAAAAGGAATTAAAGTCGTCGATTTGCAAGAAGTGCCGCAAACGTTATTAACGAAAGAAATTACGTTTGGCAACGCTGTGAAGCTGCAAGATTTCGTCATTTATTTGCGCCAGTTTTCGACGCTATTGAAAGCAGGGGTGTCTGTCGTCGATTCGACGCGCATTTTAGCGAGCCAAACCGACAGCAAAGCGCTGCAAAAGGCACTTATCGATGTCGAAGAAGACTTGCGCGCCGGAAATCCACTGTCAAGCGCAGCAGCGAAACATCCGCGCATTTTTCCGCCGATGTTTGTTAATATGATGAAGGCGGGAGAAGCGGGAGGAAACATGGATGAAACGCTCGAGCGGCTCGCGGAACATTTTGAAAAAATTCATCGCACACGGCAAAAAATTGTATCTGCGCTCGCGTATCCGATTGCCGTCGGCATTATTGCGATTGCTGTTGTCATCTTTTTGTTAGTGAAAGTCGTTCCAACGTTTGTCGCGATGTTCGCTGATTTTCACGCGGAGCTTCCGGCGATTACAAAATTCGTGCTATCGGCAAGTAAATGGATGCAAGTTTACTGGTGGGGAGTTATCCTCGCACTTGTTGGTATCTATTTATTTTTTGCGATGTTACGCAAACAAAAACAAACGAAATATTACCTCGATTATGCATTATTGCGCTTGCCGATTTTCGGAAAACTAATGCAAAAAGCAGCGCTTGCACGCATGACGCGGACGTTAAGTTCACTTTTTTCCAGTTCGGTGCCGATTTTGCAGGCGCTTTCGATTGTAGAGGCGGTCATTGAAAACGAAGTGATTGCGAGCGTGATGAAACAAGCGCGCGATGCGCTCGAACGTGGGCAGTCATTGACGGAGCCGATGAAAAAACATTGGGTGTTTCCGCCGCTTGTGACGCAAATGATTGCGATTGGCGAACAGACAGGCTCTCTTGATGCGATGCTTGCGAAAGTCGCTGACTTTTACGAAGCAGAAGTGGAAGCGGGCACCGACCGGTTAAAATCGCTCATTGAACCGCTCATGATCGTTCTTTTGTCCGGTATCGTCGGGACGATCGTCACGTCGATTATCGTTCCAATGTACGATATTTTTAACCACATCCAGCAATAAGTTGTTTGCAAAAAATGATAGATAATGTAAAATGATAGATAAAAAGACTTATAAAAGGAGAGGAAAATATGTTCAAACGCTTTTTGAAAAACGAGCGAGGATTAACATTAATCGAATTGCTCGCCGTTATCGTCATCTTAGGAATTATCGCCGCGATTGCCATTCCGAGTATTGGGGGACTCATCGACAACTCGAAAAAAGACGCGCACGTAGCGAACGCTCAACAAATGATTAACGCAGCGAAAATTGCCGTGACGGCGGATAAGGACTTAATTCCGGCAGATGGTAAGTTTACTGTTATGCCTCTTGAATATTTGGAAGATAAAGGATATTTAGAAACTGTAAAGGATCCTGACGGAGATACAAACTCGTACCTAAAAGCTCCTCAAGGATATGCTGGGGATGTAAGTAAAGATCAAGGCAACGATCCTAAAGCAGCATATTCTTATGTTCTTATAAAAAATGAGAGTACAAAATTAAAATACTACGTAAAGCTAGTTAACAATAAGCGTGGCGTTAAAGAAAGTGACGGAAGTGCAGTAGAAGAAAAAGATTTAAAACGTGATAAAGTTCAATAATGAAATTAAGTATTGGTTGTGAAAAGGAAATACCAAAAATGGAAAGCTATATTATTTTGCCTATTTTTCTTTTTGCCCTCCTCCTCGGCTCCTTCTTTAACGTCGTTGGGCTTCGGGTGCCGGTGGGGGAGTCGATTGTGATGCCTCGTTCGCATTGCCCACGTTGTCAGCGCACGCTGACGGCGTGGGAGCTTATTCCTGTTCTTTCGTATGTGGTGCAAGGCGGGAAGTGCAAAGGGTGCGGTAGTCGCATTTCGCCGCTTTATCCAGCGGTTGAGCTCATGACGGCGATTCTTTTTACGATGTCGCCTTTTTTGGTGGGATGGTCAAAAGAATTGATCGTGACATGGACGCTCGTGTCATTATTGATGATTATTTTTGTTTCCGATATTCGCTATATGATGATTCCTGACCGAGTGCTGCTTTTGTTTGCAGCCTTTTTTATCATCGAACGCATTTTTATTCCGTTTTCTCCATGGAGCGATTCGCTTATTGGTGCTTTCGTCGGCTTTTTCTTATTGTATAGTATCGCTGTCGCAAGCAAAGGCGGCATGGGTGGGGGCGACATTAAACTATTTGCGCTTCTTGGCTTTGTGCTCGGCTGGAAAATGGTGTTGTTAGCGTTCTTTTTTTCGACCGTTTACGGGACGGTATTTGGTCTTATCGGCATGATGTTTGGTAAAGTGCGCCGGAAAGAGCCGATGCCGTTTGGCCCAGCGATTGTGCTTGGGACGTTGACTGTCCACTTTTTTGGACAAGCGATTATCGAATGGTATAAGCAATGGATTTTCTTTTAATACGAGGGAAACAATATGAATATGATGAACTTATTCAAACCGCGGCATAAAGTAGCTAACGTTGTCATCAAAGACCATGTCATTCGCTATGTCGAACTAAAACCGAATGATCCGTTTACGGTTCAAAAACATGGCGAGCGCGATTTGCCAAAAGGGCTTATTCACGACGGGAAAATTGTGGATCGCGAAACGGTTACGATGATTTTAGAAGAATGTGTGGACGAATGGAAGCTAAAAAAACGGCGCGTTCGTTTTCTCGTTCCCGACCCGGTCGTCGTTATTCGCCGCCTTTCCTTGCCGGCCGATTTACAAGAAGATGAAATTCGCGGCTATTTATTTATGGAGCTCGGAACGACAATTCATTTACCGTTTGAAAACCCAGTGTTTGATTATGCGCTACTAGAAAAAACGAACGAAAAGCTGACGATTTTATTGTTTGCCGCCCCAGAACAAATCGTGCGCGATTACGCGGAACTGTTAGAAGAAGTAACCCTTAGACCGATCGCCGCCGACGTTTCGCCGCTATGCGTCTATCGGCTCTTTTATGCTGCTGACCAAGTGCGGCGCGACGACCATTTGCTCATCGTCCAAATCGATGAATCTGCTGTCAACGCCAGCGCCTTCTTTAACGATGTACCTATGTTTATGCGGCAATTGTTGTTTGAAGTACCTAATGAAACGATTCGCCAAGACGAATGGTTTCGCCCGTTTGAAGACGTATATAAAGAAATCGAACGGGTCATGAACTTTTACCGGTTTTCGCTGCAGCAAGGAAACGCGCAAATTACAAGGCTCTTTTTAACGGGCGACCATCCAAAATTGCCACATCTTCATGAAGCGATGCAAGAGCGGTTCGACGTTCCGGTCGAACGGCTAACCGAGCCGTTTGCATCAGCTATTGAACCGCGCTACCATTTAGCTTGGGGACTTGGACTAAAAGAGGGAACAGCGTATGCTCATCGACGTTAACTTACTGCCAAAAAAAGAACCGAAAAATATCGTGCTGCTCGTTAGTTTTCTTTTATTGTTTGTGATGGTGCTTGCTGGTGGGGTGTTCTTTTATTTTTCTGTGCAGCAAGCAAACGAGCAAGTGGAGTCGCTAACGCAACAATTAAAACAGTTGCGTGCACTAGAAGCGGCGGAGCAGCAAAAACTACAAAACGTCCAGTCGCAAAACGAAGTGCAAGAACTAAAAAAGACGGTCGAATGGGCGCAGCAATATCCTTTAAAAACAGTACGTTTGTTGCGCGAATTAACAAAACAGCTGCCGGAGCGCGGTTTTTTTATGAACTTTGCCTATACGGAAGATGGTGCAGTGAAAATCACGGCGCAGTTTGATACGAGTGAAGATGCCGCTTATTATTTAAAGCGATTGGAAGAATCCACGTTTATTGCCGACGTGCAACTTAAAAGCGTTACAACGACGGGCGAACAAAACGAGAATAAAACCGAAGAACGCGACGTGCTGCCGCGCTATTTAGCGCAATATGAGCTGCACGTCAATAAAAATGCGTTAAACGAGAAAAAGGAGCAGTAACGATGACTGTTCAAATTGGAAAACGCGAAGCGATGTTATTATTGTTGATGGTATTTGTCGTCACCGCCCTGTTTGCTTTTCTTTATTTCTATACACTAAAACCGCTTCATCTCCGCGTGGCGGAATTAAAAACGACGGTGGCAAATGAGCAAAAATTGGTCACTACACTGCAAGAACAAACAGCAAAGCAACAAACAGCTATTATCGATAGCGCTGTCGAACTGCAAAAAAAAGTGCCGGTCAAACCGCTTGTCGAGCAACTTTTGCTTGATTTAGAAAAAGCGGAAGTCGTTTCGGATAGCTTTATTTCGAACATGTCATTTAATGAAGACGCTGGGGTGAACGCGTCGCAACAAGCGGCTGCGCAAACAACCGAACAAAAAGGGAAAGCACAGCAAAGCGCTTCTACTTCCACCATGCAGCAAAATCAAGCATCCATTACGCTGCCTGCTGGCTTAAAAAAGGTAACCGTTCAGTTGACGGTGCAATCGCCGTCGTATTATCAGCTCGAACGTTTTTTACAAACGTTAGAAGAACTGCCGCGCATCGTTTCGGTGGAGTCGCTGTCGTTTACGGGAAATCCAGAATTAACATCCGTTGAATCAACGGTCCACCCACTAACGTATTCGTTAACGGTTAGCGCGTTTTACCATCCGGGCTTAGCAAGCTTGCAAAATCAAGTACCGCCGCTTGACGTTCCGCCTCCAAGCGACAAACAAAACCCATTAACCGAGTTAATCCCGTCGTCGGACGATAAACCGTCAACGCAACGGTAGAGGGAGCGGATACGATGCTGCCACGGATGAATCGAGGCATGACGCTATTTGAGTTGCTTGCGGTTATCGTTATTTTAGGCATTGTCGCATCGATTGCTGTCATTATTGTGACGAACGTCATTGAAAAAATGCGGATGCAAGCGTTCGTTTCTGATGCGTATGCGATGTACGAAGCGGCGAGGCTTCACGTTGGCGCGGAAAAAGTCGAATTTTTGGCGCCGCGTTCATCTGAAGCGTTGACGTATAAGCAGCTTGTGGAAGATGGGGTGCTTGAGCCAATAAAAGACCCGTTTACCGGAAACGTTTTATCGACTGAGACGAACCCGTCGTACGTGCTGATAAAAAAAGACGAAAACGGTCGGCTTGATTATTTTGTTTGTTTAAAAGGCGAAACAAAGCAGCTTTGTTCCTATAGCGATACGCAAACGGAAATTCCAGTCGACAAACTGTCTATTTCTCTTATTAAAGATAATTAATGCGAAATTTGACGAAAACCTTCGAGAACGAGACGACAAATGTCTTGTTCTTTTTTTTCGCATTTATGATAAGATGGGCAAAGAATCGACGAAACACGGGATGAGGATGGTGACGAAATGGACAAACAAACGAAAATTACGGTGAAAATTAACGGAGAAGAGCGCCCATTTATGATGGAGAAGATCGCCGCAGAAAACGAAATAAGCGCTGCTATCGAAGAGGAAGCGGTACCAGCGGTAGTAGCGCCTTTTGAAAAAACGCCCGCAAAACCGATGAAGCGAATGTTTCACACTCGCGTAAAAACCGCGCTTTTTTCGATTTTGTTAGCGGTCATCATTGGTACAAGCTTTGGCTTTATTGTCCTTCACATCGTGCCAAAACAAAAAGAAACGGCTTCTTTGCTACTTTCGCCAGCTGCTTCGACAAAAGAAACGCCAGCGAAAAAAGAAGATTCCCAGCCACTTGCCGTCGCCGTCATTCAAGCCGGGGTATTCAGCGAGCAAAAAGCAGCAGAAACGTACGCCAAGCAGCTGCAAGCTTCGCAAATTCCGGCGGTGCTCGTCGGAAAACAGCCGATCGCCGTATGGATTGGCGTCGGTGCGGACAAGTCGTCGCTTGCTCCGCTTGTCGAGCAATACAAACAAAAAGGATTGACGACGTACGTTAAACCAATTGTCTTTTCGACCACACAAGATAAAACCGTCCAAGCATTATATGAAAAAATGGTCTCTTTATCTACGAAGTTGCTGACGAACTTTGACGTTTCGGAAACAGAGTGGACAAGTCTAGAAACGCAATATAAAGAAACAAAGCAAAAAAGCGAGCAGCTAGAGAGCGCGTATGTGTCATTAGTCGCTTACCGAAAGGAAAAAAAAGCGCCTCTCCTTTGGAACGTGCAGCAAAACTTACTTTTCGTCTTGCAAAAGGAAATCGAATGACGTCGAAAGAAGCGAAACGCTTCTTTTTTTGTCAAAAAAAATTGTGTGAAATGACGAAATTTGGTACGATACAAATGTATCTTCCAATTTGAAACGAAAGGTGATGGACATGACACAGCTTATTTTAGCCTCTAGCTCTCCTCGTCGCCGGCAGCTACTCGAAATGGCTGGTCTCCGCTTTGCTGTCCTCGTCAGTGATATTGACGAACAAATCCAACCAAATGAACCTCCAGCACAAATCGTCCAAGCGCTTGCTTTTCAAAAAGCAAAGGCGGTGCAGCGAATGAATCCGGACGCGTATATTATCGGTGCGGACACAATCGTCGTCTATAACGGGCAAATTCTTGGAAAACCAAAGACGACCGAAGAAGCGTACGAGATGTTGCGCACACTATCCGGAAAAACGCACGACGTATTTACCGGCGTCGCTATTATTGCCCCAAATGAAGAAACGACGTTTGTCGAGCGAACAGAAGTGACGTTTTGGGAATTGACCGAAGAAGAAATCACCGCGTACATCGAAACAGGCGAGCCGATGGATAAGGCGGGAGCGTACGGCATTCAAGGGAGAGGGGCGCTGCTTGTTCAACGCATTGTTGGCGATTATTATGCCGTAATGGGATTGCCGCTTGCGAAAACGGTACGAGAACTAACGAAACTCGGTTGGCAAAAGGGGGAAACGACATGACGTTAATGATTCGTGACGTTCCGAAAGAGGCACGGCCGCGGGAACGGCTGCTTTCGGACGGACCGGAAAGCTTATCGAATCAAGAACTGTTAGCGCTTTTACTGCGCACAGGCACAAAAGAAGAGTCGGTGTTGCAACTTGCCCAGCGACTGCTTCACCATTTCGAAGGACTTCGGCTTTTGAAAGATGCAACCGTTGAGGAAATAACGAGCATTAAAGGAATTGGCGAAGCGAAAGCGATTCAAATTTTAGCTGCGATTGAACTTGGTCGGCGCATTGGTCGCCTCAGCTATGACGAACGATACGTGATTCGTTCGCCGGAAGACGGGGCAAACTATGTCATGGACGATATGCGCTTTTTATCCCAAGAACATTTTGTTGCCATTTATTTAAATACGAAAAACCAAGTCATCCACCGCAAAACTGTTTTCATCGGGAGTTTAAACGCCTCCATCGTTCACCCGCGCGAAGTATTTAAAGAAGCGATTAAACGCTCTGCCGCTTCTATTATTTGCGCCCATAACCATCCTTCAGGGGACCCGACCCCAAGCCGCGAAGACATTGAAGTGACCCGCAGACTTGCCGAATGCGGACGTATTATCGGCATTGAGCTGTTAGATCATCTCATTATCGGCGACCGAAAATTCATCAGCTTGAAAGAAAAAGGATATGTGTAATAGTTCTCTTTTTTTGGCGAATGCGCTATAATAACAGTTATGAGTTTTTCTTCACCGTTTTCGGGCGGTGTTGTACAAAATGAGGAATAATGGATAAAATGAACGAGAAGTAGTTCGTTTCAGAAAGGAAGATACATGCTATGTTTGGATTTGGCACAAGAGATCTTGGAATCGACTTAGGAACGGCCAACACTCTTGTATACGTAAAAGGAAAAGGCATTGTTGTGCGCGAGCCATCGGTAGTGGCGTTGCAAAAAGATACAAAACAAATTGTCGCCGTCGGGAACGAAGCGAAAAATATGATCGGGCGTACGCCTGGAAATATTGTTGCCTTGCGTCCGATGAAAGATGGCGTCATCGCTGATTATGAAACGACAGCGATTATGATGAAATACTATATTAACCAAGCATCGAAAAACAAAGGCTTTTTCGCAGGAAAGCCGTATGTCATGGTATGTGTGCCATACGGAATTACAGCGGTGGAAGAGCGGGCGGTGATCGATGCGACAAGACAAGCCGGGGCGCGTGATGCGTACACGATTGAAGAGCCGTTTGCTGCAGCGATTGGGGCGAATTTGCCGGTATGGGAACCAACTGGAAGCATGGTCGTTGATATCGGTGGTGGAACAACGGAAGTGGCTGTTATTTCGCTTGGAGGCATTGTTACGAGCCAATCGATTCGCATCGCTGGTGACGAAATGGACGAAGCGATTATTCAATACATTCGCAAAACGTACAACTTAATGATCGGCGAGCGGACAGCAGAAGCAATCAAAGTCGAAATCGGTTCGGCAGGAAACCCAGAAGGAATTGGCTCGATGGAAATTCGCGGTCGTGATTTATTAACGGGATTGCCGAAAACGATTGAAATTACAGCGGAAGAAATTGCAGGGGCGCTTCATGACACCGTATATGCCATCGTTGACTCTGTAAAAAACACGCTTGAAAAAACGCCGCCCGAATTAGCAGCGGACATTATGGATCGCGGCATCGTTTTGACAGGGGGCGGAGCGTTGCTTCGTAACCTCGATAAAGTCATTAGCAAAGAAACGGACATGCCGGTCATCGTTGCCGAAAATCCGTTAGATTGCGTTGCTATCGGGACAGGAAAAGCGCTCGATCATATTCATTTGTTTAAAAACAAAGCAAGAGATCATCGCTAGTAAGAAGGTGTAACCTATGCCACAATTCTTTTTAAACAAACGACTGATTTTATTGCTTGTCAGCATTATTTTTCTCGTGGCATTGATTGGTTTTTCTTTAAAAGATCGGAAAGAACTAACGTGGTCTGAGCAGTTTGTAAAAGACACTACCGGTTTTGTCCAGTTTTTGTTTCATCAGCCCGCACAGCTCGTTGCGGGCTTCTTTGAGAATGTACAAGACATGAAAAATACATATAAAGAAAACAAGCTATTAAAAGCGCGGTTAGAAGAGTATGTGATGTTAGAAGCAGAGGTGCAGACGCTCAAAAAAGAAAACGAAGAACTTCGTGCGGTGCTCGATAAAAAAGAAAGTTTGCGCGATTTTATCCCAATTGAAGCGACCGTGATCGGCAGAAACCCTGACCGTTGGCAAGAAATGGTCATCATTAACAAAGGGGAGCAGCAAGGGATTAAAAAAGATATGGCGGTGATTACACCGTCTGGACTCATCGGAAAAATTCAGCACGCCTCGCAGTTTACGTCAACGGTGCAACTACTGAGCGCCATTGATCGGCAAAATCGTATTTCTGCTTATGTCCAAGGCAAGGACGGTAGCGTGTTTGGCTTGATTGAGGGGTATGATGATAAACGGCAAGCACTGCTTTTTAAACAAATTCCGTTTGATGCAAAAATCGAGAAAAAGCAGCTCGTCTTAACGTCCGGGCTTGGCGGCATTTTTCCAAAAGGGCTTCCGATTGGCGAAGTGGAAGAAGTTGTGCCGGATGAGTACGGATTGACGAAAATGGCATATGTCAAACCGGCGGCTAACTTTTACGATGTCGATGAAGTAATTGTCGTCAAACGGAAAATTGATGCGGTACAAGAGGGGGAAACGAAGTGAGAAAGCTGTTTCTTCCTTTTCTTGCGGTTGTTTTTTTTGTGAGCGAAAGCTTGTTTGTCGAGTTATGGCCAAAACATATATGGGATGAGCAGTACGTGTTTGTGCCGCGTTTTTTATTAATTTTTCTTCTCTTTGTCACTATTTATGTGACGCGAACACAAGGGATAGTATACGGCGTGATTTTCGGTCTATTGTACGACGTCGTATATACCGAAATTCTCGGTGTTTATATGTTCGCTTTTCCATTAATCGCTTACGTCGCAGCGAAGGTGATGAAATGGTTTCATACGTATTTAGTAGTGACTTGTTTTCTCAGTATGGTGTTTATTTCTGTCCTTGAATTTTATGTATATGGAATTCAACTGTTAATCGGAAAAACCACGATGTCGTTCGAGCAATTTTATTCGTACCGCCTGTTGCCGACATTGCTTGTCAACGCGCTTTTTCTTCTTGTTTTTTCGTATCCGTTAAAACAGCGGCTAGTAAAAATGCACGAGCGGGAAGAATGACAAGGAAAATGGACAAAAGTTGTAGAATTATCCGTTGAGGTGAACGTTGTGAGTAAGCAAAGATCATATGTCACAATAAAAGGAACGAAAGACGGGCTGACGTTGCATCTCGATGATATGTGTTCTTACGAGGAGTTAATGACAGAGCTCGATGAAAAATTAACCTTAAATGCAGCGGATGCAGAAGGACCGCTCGTTTCGGTGCATCTAAAAACCGGGAACCGCTATTTCACACCGACACAAGAAGAAGAAGTGCGGGCGCTCGTTCGCGGCAAGAAAAATTTAGTCGTCGGATCGATTGAGAGCAATGTCGTCACGAAAGAAGAAGCATATGAATGGAAGCGAAAAAACGAGATTGTGCCCGTCGCCAAGATCATTCGTTCCGGGCAAGTGTTGCACGTAGAGGGGGATTTGTTGCTTATTGGCGATGTCAATCCAGGCGGAACAGTGATTGCGGGAGGAAACATTTTCATTCTTGGGGCATTGCGCGGCATTGCCCATGCGGGTTGTTACGGCAACAAAGAAGCAGTCATCGCCGCTTCCGTCATGAAGCCGATGCAACTTCGGATTAGCGATGTAATGAATCGCGCCCCCGACTATAAGACAGAAGAACGGAACGAAATGGAATGCGCGTACATTGATGACACGAATCAAATTGTCGTCGATCGTTTGCAGCTACTGACACATTTGCGGCCGAATTTGACAAGGATAGAAAGGAGACTGTAACCGTGGGAGAAGCTATCGTCATTACGTCTGGAAAAGGTGGCGTTGGGAAAACGACTACAACCGCAAACTTAGGAACAGCGCTTGCGCTGTTAGGAAAGCGCGTCTGCCTTGTAGATACAGATATCGGCTTGCGCAACCTCGATGTCGTGATGGGGCTTGAAAACCGCATCATCTATGATTTAGTCGATGTCGTCGAAGGGCGTTGTACCGTGCAAAAAGCGTTAGTAAAAGATAAGCGCTTTGATGATAAATTATATTTGCTTCCTGCAGCGCAAACGAGCGATAAATCAGCGGTGACGCCGGAACAAATGAAGCAGCTTGTCGATGAATTAAAGCAAGACTACGATTACGTTTTAATCGACTGTCCTGCGGGCATTGAACAAGGGTATAAAAACGCGGTCGCGGGAGCGGATGAGGCGATTGTTGTAACGACGCCAGAAGTGTCGGCCGTGCGCGACGCCGACCGAATTATTGGATTGCTAGAAAAAGAGGAACATATTAAACCACCACGTCTTGTCATTAACCGCATTCGCAGCCATATGGTGAAAAATGGGGATATGCTTGATATCGACGAAATTGTCATGCATTTGTCGATCGATTTATTAGGCATTATCGCCGACGATGAAAACGTGATTAAAGCGTCAAACAACGGAGAACCGATTGTACTTGACCCGGCGAGCAAAGCATCGATTGCGTACCGAAACATCGCCAGACGAATTCTTGGCGAATCCGTACCGCTGCAGACGCTAGAAGAAGAACAAAAAGGCGTTTTTTCCAAACTGAAGAAATTTTTTGGCGTCCGAAGCTAGTGTGATGGCACTAGCTTTTTTTTCGCATACGAACACGACTTGTCTCATACATTGGTACAAACAGGTGGTGGAGGAATGGTGAGACATGGATAAGCGTGTGCGCGACGTTCGCAAACGAATCGAAAAACGAAAAAGAGAGAGCCGTATTTCCCGTCCGTTTGACCTGACCGACGAAGAACGATACGGGCAGCCAGTCGTTACGTATGACCGCTACGTAACGGACGAGAAACCGCCGCTTTTTCGCAAAGAACTAATTTTATTAAAAACGTTTTTTGCTGCTTGCCTCGTCTTAATAGCAGCAATCGCATTTAAAAATCCATCGGAAACGCTTCAGCCTATTCGTTCGTTCGTCAAACAGACGATGACGCAAGAATTTCAGTTTGCTGCCATTTCCAAATGGTATGAACAACAATTTGGCGAACCGCTGGCAATTTTGCCGGTGGAAAAGACGAAAAAATCGACCAATTCCCCGACCTATGCGGTTCCAGCGACAGGGCGAGTACTTGAAAAATTTACGGAAAATGGACAAGGAATTATGGTCGAAACAGACAACAATGCTTCGGTCGAAGCCATGAGCGAAGGAATCGTCATTTTCACTGGAACGAAAGAAAAAATCGGCAAAACGGTTATCATTCAACATGCGGATGGAAGTGAATCGTGGTACGGAAATTTAGGAACGATTACCGTTAAACTGTATGATTTTGTTGAAAAGGGAAAAGAAGTCGGAAAAGCGGCAAACGAAACAAATGGCGCTAAAGGGGTATTTTATTTTGCCATTAAGCAAGGCGACCGCTTCATTGACCCAATTCAGGTGGTTCCGTTTGAATAAGTACGTAGCACTACTGACGAAAGTTCATCTTCATCCGCTTTTTTGGCTGTTAAGCGGGCTGGCGGTAATGACGGCGCATTTTAAGCAGCTATTCATTTTGTTTTCCATTGTCTTCATTCATGAATTAGGGCATGCCGTTGTCGCACAACGGTTTTCGTGGCGCGTAAAGCGCATTTTATTGCTTCCGTTTGGCGGGGTAGCAGAAATGGAAGAACACGGCAATCGTCCGTTTCGCGAAGAGTTATTTGTCACCCTTGCTGGTCCAGCGCAGCACGTTTGGTTAGTTG
This sequence comes from Anoxybacteroides voinovskiense, assembly GCF_014196205.1. GTDB lineage: Bacteria > Bacillota > Bacilli > Bacillales > Anoxybacillaceae > Anoxybacteroides > Anoxybacteroides voinovskiense. Next base: position 109,785 of record NZ_JACIDE010000005.1, read on the forward strand.
GCGGTGCCTTACTTTTATGGAAATACGATATATTGTCGTTTGCCCATTGGCAGCTATTTTTCCATTACAACGTGGCAATTGTTGCGCTCAATCTTTTGCCCGTTTGGCCGCTTGATGGCGGCAAACTTCTTTTTCTTTTATTGACGCGCTTCCTTCCATTTAGCCGTGCGCATCGGCAAATGATTATCTACTCGTACGCCGTTTTATTTGTTGCCATTGGCGGTGTATGCTTTTTGGCAGCGAAGCAACTAGATCTTTGGGCCATTGTCGTGTTTTTGCTTTTTTCGCTATGGAAAGAATGGAAGCACCATCCGTATATCGTCATGCGCTTTTTATTGGAAAGGTATTATGGCAAAAAAGGACAATATGCAAAATGGCGTCCGTTAACCGTCGAGGAAACAGAAACAGTGTGGAACGTGCTAGATAAATTTTATCGGGGGCAAAAACATTCCATCATCGTCGTGAAGCAAGCGAAGGAACGCGCCATTTTCGATGAAAACGAACTGCTCCATGCGGCTTTCGCCGACAAGCAGCTAAACATTCCAGTCGGCAGGCTTATTTATGGATGAAAACGAGGCGGATGTATTGACAGTCCGCTTTTTTTTATGGTACTATTTTTCATGTTGTAGAAAAATTTTGTGCTGCTTTGTTGCGGACAAAATTCGGTGCAAAAATGCTAATCGCACCCGTGCTACAACCGCTCAGCGCAGGTAATAAGCGTTCGCTAATCGTGAACCGCCTCGTGCTGGCGAGTCTGAGTCTATATTAGGAGGTGCAACAATGTACGCAATTATCGAAACTGGCGGAAAACAAATTAAAGTGCAAGAAGGACAAGAAGTTTACATCGAGAAACTTGACGTTGCGGAAGGAGAAACTGTGACGTTCGACAAAGTATTATTTGTCGGCGGCGAAACAGTAAAAGTAGGAAACCCTACAGTAGAAGGCGCAACGGTAACGGCGAAAGTACAAAAGCACGGTCGTCAAAAGAAAATTATCGTGTTCAAGTACAAACCGAAAAAGAATTATCGCCGTAAACAAGGTCACCGTCAACCTTACACAAAAGTCGTGATCGAAAAAATTAACGCGTAAGGCGTCGACGATGATACATGTGGAAGTAGAGCGCACAGGCGATGGAAAAATTGTCGCGTTTACGATGAGCGGACACGCCCAATTCGCTAAGCGCGGGCAAGATATCGTATGTGCCGGAGCCTCTGCAGTGTCGTTCGGTGCGATTAATGCGGTGATGGCTTTAACGAACGTAAAGCCGCGCATTACGCAAGGAGAAAGCGGATATTTGCGCTGTGAACTTCCAAGCGTAGAAGATGCGCAAACGAACGAAAGAGTGCAGCTTCTTTTGGAAGCGATGCTCGTTTCATTACGAACGATTGAAAAAGAGTATGGGAAATATATTCGAATTGCCGACAAATCTAGGAGGTGACGAGCAATGTTAAGACTTGATCTTCAGTTTTTCGCATCGAAAAAAGGGGTAGGTTCAACAAAGAACGGCCGTGATTCTATTGCGAAGCGTCTTGGCGCAAAACGTGCAGACGGCCAATTCGTAACAGGCGGCTCTATTCTTTACCGTCAACGCGGAACGAAAGTTTACCCAGGCGTAAACGTTGGCCGCGGCGGCGACGATACACTTTATGCGAAAGTGGACGGCATCGTTCGTTTCGAACGTCTTGGCCGCGATCGCAAAAAAGTGAGCGTATACCCTGTAACGCAAGAAGCATAAGGCGTAAGAAAACTCTAACCGTGTTGGTTAGGGTTTTCTTTTTGCTTTAGCAGGGATGGTTTAGACTAGCTGTTTGACCGGCCATTTGGTATAATTTTTCTAAAAATGAATGGGTAGGAGCGCCGATGGAAAAACGATGGAGTGTGTTAGATGCGTTGCGCCATTCCCGCCACGATTGGCTGAACAAACTTCAGCTTATTAAAGGGAATTTGGCGCTCAATAAATTAGAGCGAGTGCATGAAATCATCGCTGAAATTGTGCGAGAGATGCAGCACGAATCGAAGCTGACAAATTTAAACGCCAACCGGTTTGCAGAATGGCTATTGACATACAATTGGGAAGCGCGCCATGTCGTCGTATCATACGAAGTGCTCGGAGATAACGGGGACTTATCGGCATACGATGAGGCGCTAGTAACGTGGTGCAACGCTTTTTTGCAGCAGCTTGAGCAACAAGCCGATGCCTCTGGAGAAAATCATTTGGACGTTTCGATTGAGCTAGAAGACGGTAGTGTGCGGTTGTTTTTCGACTACCGTGGCACAATAAAAGATGGTGACGCTCTAGCGACGTGGCTGGAGAGTCATCCGCCGAAAGCCCCTGTTTGTTGCGGGGAGGCGGCAATACATAAAGAAGAAATGACGGTTTTTCTTTATATTACGAACGGATAGAACGGAGGAAATACGCATGTTTGTCGATCAAGTGAAAATTTATGTGAAAGGCGGTGACGGCGGAAACGGAATGGTGGCGTTCCGCCGCGAAAAATACGTGCCAAAAGGAGGACCTGCCGGCGGCGACGGCGGCAAAGGCGGCGACGTCATTTTTATCGTCGATGAAGGGCTGCGCACGCTCATGGACTTTCGCTACCAACGCCATTTTAAAGCGCCAAAAGGGGAAAATGGCATGTCAAAAGGACAGCACGGCAAAAACGCGGAAGATTTAGTCGTCAAAATACCGCCGGGAACGGTCGTGATGGACGCGGCGACAAAGCAAGTGCTCGCCGATTTGACGGAACATGGGCAACGATTTATCGTTGCGAAAGGCGGCCGCGGGGGAAGAGGAAATATGCGGTTTGCAACCCCAGCGAATCCGGCACCGGAAATTGCCGAAAATGGCGAACCGGGCGAAGAGCGCGACGTGATATTGGAACTGAAGTTACTTGCTGACGTCGGGCTTGTCGGGTTTCCGAGCGTCGGGAAATCGACGCTGCTATCAGTCGTTTCTGCCGCAAAGCCGAAAATTGCCGACTATCATTTTACGACGCTCGTACCAAACTTAGGCGTTGTTGAAACAGATGATGGGCGCAGTTTTGTCATGGCCGATTTGCCAGGGCTCATTGAGGGAGCACATCAAGGTATCGGACTTGGTCACCAATTTTTGCGCCATATTGAACGGACGCGCGTCATCGTTCATGTCATTGACATGGCGGCGGTGGAAGGGCGCGACCCGTACGAAGATTATATCGTCATTAACGAAGAATTAAAGCAATACAATTTGCGCTTGACGGAGCGGCCGCAAATCGTTGTTGCGAATAAAATGGACATGCCAGGAGCGGAAGAAAACTTACAGGTGTTTAAGGAAAAAGTGCCACAAGACGTACCGATTTTCCCGATTTCTGCGCTTACAAGACAAGGATTGCGCGATTTGCTGTTTGCGATTGCTGATTTATTGGAAACGACGCCGGAGTTTCCGCTTCACGAAACAGAAGAGCCAGCAGTGCAGCGCGTCGTGTACAAGTTAGAGAAAGAAGAAGCGCCATTTACGATTATGCGCGATAGTGACGGAACGTTTATTTTGGCGGGAGAAAAAATTGAAAAGCTGTTTAAAATGACAGACTTTTCACGCGAGGAGTCGGTGCGCCGGTTTGCGCGGCAATTGCGCTCGCTGGGTGTCGATGAGGCGTTGCGGGAACGCGGTGCGAAAGATGGAGATGTGGTGAAGCTATTGGATTATGAATTTGAATTTGTCGACTAACGAAGCGGGAGATGAAGGGCGGGTGGATAAAAAGTTTTATTTAGTGCGAGAAGATGTGTTGCCGGAAGCGATGCGAAAAGTGTTGCAGGCAAAAGAGCTGTTAGAGCGGAAAAAAGTGAGTTCGGTGGCAGAGGCAGTGCAGCTCGTCGATGTGAGCCGCAGCGTGTTTTACAAATACCGCGATGCGGTGTTTCCGTTTCAGGCGGTCGTGAAAGAAAGCATTGTAACGTTGTTTTTTCATTTAGAAGACCGTTCCGGTACGTTGTCGAAGCTACTTACTGTTGTGGCGGCGGCCGGCTGTAATGTATTAACGATTCACCAAACAATTCCGCTGCAAGGGCGGGCGAATGTGACGATGTCGATTAGTACAAACGAGATGAAAGAAGAGCTAGAAGAGCTACTAGCGAAATTGCGCCGGCTTGAGTTTGTTGAACAAGTAGAAATCGTCGGGTCTGGTGCGTATTAGAACTAGGGGAGAGAGCGATGAAAATTGGCTATTTAGGACCGAAAGCGACATTTACTGATTTAGCGGTGACGACGATGTTTCCGTTTGCGGAAAAATACGCATACGATACGATTCCAGAGTGCATCGATGCAGTAAGTAATGGGGAAGTAGAGTTAGGGGTCGTTCCGCTGGAAAATGCGCTCGAAGGGTCGGTGAATTTAACGATTGATTATTTGATTCACGAGCAGCCGCTGCCGATTGTCGGGGAGATTATCGCCCCGATTCAGCAGCACTTAATGGTGCACCCGTATTATAAGGAGCATTGGAACGACGTGCGCGAAATTTATTCGCATTCGCACGCCATTGCCCAGTGCCATAAGTTTTTGCATACGACGTTTAAAAAAGCGAAGTACGTCTATATGACGTCGACAAGCGCAGCTGCAAAATTCGTAAGCGAACATCCGCACCTGCCGATTGCTGCCATTGCAAACGAAATGGCAGCGAAAGAGTATGGCTTAGAAATCGTAAAAGCTAACATTCACGACTACGACTATAACCATACGCGCTTTATTATCGTGCGCAAACAAAACGAAGAGCTATCGCTTCAATCGACGCTTTATGCCGGCGATAAAACGACGCTCATGATCGCGCTGCCGAAAGACCAAGCGGGTGCCTTGCACCAAGTGCTGTCCGCCTTTGCCTGGCGCCGTCTAAATTTAACGAAAATCGAATCCCGTCCGGCGAAAACGGGCTTAGGAAACTATTTTTTTATTATTGACATCGATCAAAAAATGGACGATGTGCTTATCCCAGGCGCGATTGCCGAACTCGAAGCGCTCGACTGCACCGTGCAAGTGCTGGGGAGTTATCCGTACTACATCATTTAGAAAACCCCCAGTCGCACTGGGGGTTCTTTTAGATGAACAAATTCAATCCCGCTTCTTCGGCATCGCCTAAGTAGGTTGCGACGCCGCCGATTTCAATGCCGTCAATAAGCTCTCCTTTTTTAATGCCCATAATGTCCATGGACATCGAGCAAGCGACAAGTTTGACGCCGGCTGCCATCGCGTTTTTCATCAACGTTTCGATGCTGTCGACGTTTTTCTTTTCCATGACGTATTGAATCATTTTTGGACCCATGCCGGCCATGTTCATTTTCGAGAGCGGGAGGTCATGAACGCCTTTTGGCATCATCATGCCAAACATTTTTTCGAGCAAGTCTTTGTCAACAGGCGGCGCATCTTTTTTGCGTAAAACGTTCAATCCCCAGAACGTAAAGAACATCGTTACTTTTTTGCCCATCGCTGCCGCCCCTGAGGCGATGATAAACGAAGCGATTGTTTTATCTAAATCGCCGCTAAAGACAATAATTGTCGCTCCGTCTTTTTTCGCTATGGTGTTTTGCGGCACGCCTTTTCCTTTTTGAATGTATGCTTTAAATTGTTTATTTTCAAACGTTGTTTTTAGTAGTGTATTGCCGGTTTTGTCGCACCATGACTGAATATCGCGCGTAAAGCCAGGGTCTGTCGCTTTTACTTCTAAAATATCCCCCTCTTTTAATTGTTCCATTGTTTTGTATACTTTCATAATTGGTCCAGGGCATTGCAATCCGCATGCATCGAGCGTTGTTGTTGCTTGAATGTTCATCGCTGTTGCACTCTCCGTTTTTTGTTCTAGTTGCTTTGGCTGTTCGATGTTCGCATAAACAGCAGAATACGTTTTATATCCGCCATCTAAGTTTTTGACGCGGTAGCCACGCTGCATTAAAATTCGTGCTGCTAAATAGCCGCGAAGTCCGACTTGGCAATAGACGTAAATCGTTTCGTCTTTTGGTAATTCGTTTAGTCGTTTGCGCAACTCGCCAAGCGGGATATTGACGGACGTTGGAATTGCTCCCATCTCGCGTTCCATCGGTTCACGAACATCGAGAAGAAAGGCGCCATTTTCGATTAAGTCATTTACTTCATCCCATTGCACCGTTTCAACCATCTCTTCGATTAAGTTCGTCGCTACATATCCTGCCATATTCACAGGATCTTTCGCAGATGAATACGGTGGAGCGTATGCCAATTCTAAATCCGGAAGATCAAAGACAGTTAATCCACCTTTAATAGCAGTTGCGAGAACATCGATTCGTTTATCTACCCCATCGTATCCAACCGCTTGCGCCCCAAACAATTTTCCGGTTTTTCGGTCAAATAATAGTTTCAACGCAACTGGAAACGCACCAGGATAGTAGCTAGCATGGGAATATGGATGAATATGCAACACCTCATATTCGATGCCAAGCCGTTTTAATGTCTTTTCATTATTTCCCGTTGCTGCAACGGTCATATCGAATACTTTGGCAATTGCTGTTCCGAGCGTTCCGCGATAGCGCACGTTTCGTCCATTGATATGATCCGCTACGATGCGTCCTTGCCGGTTTGCTGGCCATGCCAACGGAATATGGGTTGGTGTTCCGGTAACATAGTCTTTCACTTCAATGGCATCGCCGATAGCGTAAATCGATGGGTCAGACGTTTGTAAATATTCATTCACTTGAATGCCACCACGTTCGCCAATGGCAAGCCCTGCCCGTTTGGCGAGTTCGTTTTCGGGTTTGACGCCGATAGCGAGAATGACTATATCGGCTTCTAACATCGTCCCACTCGTTAAACGAACGACTTGTCCACGATTTTCAAATGCCGCGACGCCATCTTCTAATATTAGGCGGACTCCTTTGTCACGAATGTGCTGATGAAGAATGGCTGCCATTTCATAATCAACCGGTGCCATGATTTGTTTAGCAGCTTCGACAAGCGTCACTTCTAAGCCGCGCTCCCATAAGTTTTCTGCCATTTCAATTCCGATAAATCCACCACCGATGACAACCGCTTTCTTTGGCTGTTTTTCATCGACGTACGCTTTGATGCGGTCTGTATCTGGAATGTTGCGAAGTGTAAAAACATGTTCCGCTTCTTCGATTCCAGGAATCGCTGGTTTGATCGGGCTAGCACCTGGCGATAAAACGAGATAGTCATAAGACTCTTCGTACGTTTTTTCTGTTGGTAAATGTTTTACCGTCACTGTTTTTCGCTCACGGTTAATATCGACAACTTCGCTTAGCGTGCGGATATCAAGGTTAAACTTTTCCGCCATTCCTTCTACCGTTTGCACAAGCAGCGCTTCACGTTCTGCAATAGTGCCACCGATATAATATGGAAGCCCACAGTTGGCAAAGGAAATATATTCTCCACGTTCAAACATGACTATTTCTGCTTCTTCATCCAATCGACGCAAGCGCGCAGCTGTTGTTGCTCCACCTGCAACCCCACCGACAATGATAATTTTTTTACTCATGATGACTCCTCCTTGACGTTTTATTTATATATTCAAATAATACGATATACTAACGATTAAAAAAGAATGGCCATTAGCTGTTTCACCGTTTGGTTATGAACGCGGTAAATGACTTCTACCCCTTGCCGTTCGGCGCTGACGATATTTTCTGCTTTTAGTTTCGCTAAATGTTGCGAAATTGTCGATTGCGGTAACTTTAAACAATGCTGCATCGTCGAGACGTTGCATCCGCCTTTTTCTATCAACCCTTTCACGATACAAAGCCGAACGGGATGAGCAAGCGCCTTTAATAACTCGGCTTGTTCTACATACATGTTTTGCTCTTGACGATACGTATCCATCATCGCTTTTTCCTCCTTACATTGTGAATTGTATCACAAATATACGTATAGGTGTTTGACAAATATGTGAAAAACCGGATCGCTTACGAAGCATCCGCAAGCGAATCCGGTCATTCGATGAGAAATCCTGCTTGTTGCAAAGCGAAACAAGCAGCGTTAAGTTTTGCAGGAGAGTCCGCTTCAAGTGTATGCAAATGCGTGCCGTCTGTCAGTTGCAGCAAATACGAAGCGTTCGTTTCTTTAATTTTTTGAATGAATTGGTCAACTTCAAGGCGGTTGCTGACCATGACGGAAGCGGTTAAGTCGCCGTAGACAGGGTGCTCGATTTTGACGTCTTTGACGGTGACGCCGTGGTCGACGATTAAATAAAGCTCTTCTTTCGTCTGTTCTGGTGTATGGAAGCAAGCGACGACGCGCGTGTACGTTTCATTTTTAGCTGGTGTTTTTAAATATAAATAGCCTTGGCTTGTCGCAATAATCGGTTCATTCCGCGCCTTTAATAGCGAAATATCTTGTACGATCACTTGCCGGCTGACGTTCGTTTTCGCGGCTAATTCCGCTCCCGTCAACGGCTCATTGCTTTCTTTTAGCCATTGCAAAATAAATTGGCGACGCTGTTCTCCGAAAATTTTTTTCTCCTCTTTCAATTGCTTTTTCCCACCTTTCGCTTTTGACAAATCGTTTCTAACACAGCAACGAATTGAGCGAGTTGGTCTTTCGTCGTCAGTTTGCCGAGCGAAATGCGGACAAATTGTTTCGCTTCTTCCGCTTCTTTGCCAATCGCAATCATCGTTCGTGATGGCGCTTGTTTTCCGACTTGACAAGCGCTTCCTGTCGAAATGGCAAAGCCGTAACGGTTGCATTCAAGCATCGTATATTGTCCTTCGATGCCGTGAACGGAAAATCCGATAATATTTGGTAAATGCGCCTCTGGGTGTCCTTCAATGGTAATGGGCAATTCTTTTACTCGTGAAAGAAAATATTGCCGAAGCGCTTCTAATCGCGTGTTTTCTTCCATAAGCCCGCTACATATTTGTTGGGCAGCAGTAACAAATGCAGCAATCCCAGGCACATTGACCGTTCCGGGACGAAACCCTGATTCGTGTGTCGCGTTGAGAAAGCAAGGCGTCCATTTGATGCGTGGGTCGATATAGACGGCACCGACTCCTTTTGGTCCGTAAATTTTATGGGCAGAAATGGATAAGCTATCAATGCCCATCGCTTGGACATCTACTTGTATTTTACCAAATGTTTGCACACAATCGCTATGAAAGATAACGCCGTTTTTTCGTAAAATTTTCCCGATGTCAGCAATCGGCTGCACCGTCCCGATTTCGGAGTTAGCATGATGAATCGACGCGAAAATCGTTTCGTTTGTAATCGCCCGTTCTAACTCCGCTAAATCGATGCGTCCGAAGCGGTCGACAGACAAATAAGTCACGTCGTATCCTTCTGTTTCTAGCTGCTGGAATAAATGATAAAGGGAAGCATGTTCTGTCGCTGTTGTAATCAGATGGTTTCCTTTATGCCGATGGGCTTCGATGATAGAGCGAACGGCGAGAATATTCGATTCGCTTCCGCCGCTCGTAAAATAAATCCCTTTTTCTTCTCCGTTCATCAATTCCGCAAGCTGTTTCCGACAAATCGAAAGCAAACGAGCGGCATCGCTGCCGATGTCGTGCAAACTGCTAGAGTTGCCAAAATACGTTTTCGCTACTTCTGCATAAACGGCGAGCGCTTCTTCACTCATCGGTGTCGTGGCAGCAAAATCAAGATAAATCATACGTACTCCCTCGCATTTGGAAAAATAAAAGTCTTGTCATCAGTTTAATTATATGTCAATATAGGTGTCAAGACAGTAAAAAATAACAGGGGGCTTACGTATGCCAGAAGCGGATGTCATTATTGTCGGCAGCGGTCTAGCGGCGCTTATGACAGCCTATCACTTGCATAAGCATAAAAATGTGATAATTTTCACAAAAACCAAACAAGAAGAAAGCAATTCATGGCTTGCCCAAGGAGGAGTGGCGGCTGCGATTGCGAAAGAGGACGATTGGCGACTGCATTATGAAGATACATTAATCGCCGGCGCTTTCCATAATGACGAGCAAGCGGTCGAAATACTCGTTCGGGAAGGACCCGTTCGGCTATTAGAACTTGTGAAAGAAGGACTGCAATTTGATATCGATGAAACCGGACAGTTCCAGCTCGGTAACGAAGGAGCACATAGCCGCCGCCGTATTTTGCACGCTGGTGGCGACCAAACAGGAAAAGCGCTCGTTTCGTTTTTGCTTGAAAACGTACGCGGAAAAGTAACGATCATCGAAGGGGAAAGCGTCACCGACCTTCTTGTGCAAAACGGCCGCTGTGTTGGTGTAAAAACGAGAACGGGTACTTATGATGCAAACGCGGTCGTTCTTTCGACCGGTGGCTGCGGCAATGTGTTCGCGTTTACATCGAATGCCCCGACTGCGACAGGCGATGGCATCGCTTTAGCGTATCGAGCAGGTGCGGTCGTTAGCGATATGGAATTTATTCAGTTTCATCCGACGATGCTTTATGTCGATGGAAAAGCGGTAGGACTTGTTTCCGAAGCAGTGCGCGGGGAAGGTGCGATTCTCGTGACAGAGGACGGTAAACGGCTCATGGAAGATGGGCATCCGCAGCGCGATTTAGCCCCGAGAGATATCGTCGCTCGAGCGATTCATGCGGAAATGATAAGAGGGGGACGCGTGTATTTAGACATTTCGATGATTCCTCATTTCCGTACGCGTTTTCCGACGATTGCCGCCATGTGCGAAGCGCACGGGATTGATGTAAACGACGGAAAACTTCCGGTCGTCCCAGGCGCGCATTTTTTAATGGGTGGTATTCAAACCGACTTAACGGGAAAAACATCGCTTCCTGGTTTATACGCCGTTGGCGAAGCTGCCTGTACAGGCGTGCACGGGGCGAATCGGCTAGCGAGCAACTCGCTTTTGGAAGGAATCGTGTTTGGGGCAAGGCTTGCGGAAACGTTGCGTAACGAGCAACCAAACCGGTTGGAATGCTCCGTTTACGAGGCAGTGCCGTTTACAAAACCACTCCCGTCGGTTTCTGACATTCAAGCGATAATGATGAAACATGTCGGCATTGTAAGGGATGAAATAAGTTTAACAACGGCGAAACAATGGTTCGAACAGTTTTCCATTCACGAACTAATTGCTTCCGATTGGTCGCTGTTTAACGAAGAACAACGGACTGCTGCTTCTTTACTACTCACCGGCTGGCTGATTACGACATCGGCGCTAAAGCGCACGGAAAGCCGCGGGGGGCATTATCGCTCGGATTTCCCAAAAGAAGACGATGGGTGGAAAAAACGGCGCATTAAACGGACAAAAGAGGAACTTTTCGCACAGATAGGGGGAAAAGGATGAATTCGCTGAAATTGCAGCAGATGTTGCAACAGTTTTTTCTTGAAGATATTGGCGAGCGCGACGTAACGACAGAAACGATTTTTCCAAGCGACCAGCAAGCAACGGGCGTATTTTTAATCAAAGAAGACGGCGTCTTTTCGGGAAGGGACGTGCTTGTCACTGGCTATCGCTTGCTTGACCCGTCGATTGCCGTGACGCTTTATAAACGAGACGGAGAGTTAGTAAAAAAAGGCGAAATCGTCGCCGAAGTTTCCGGTCCGATCGCCCCGCTGTTAACCGGTGAGCGCGTCATTTTAAATCTCATGCAGCGCATGAGCGGCATCGCGACGCTCACTCATCGAGCGGTGACCATTTTAAATAGCAACCATACGCGCATTTGCGATACAAGAAAGACAACGCCAGGACTGCGCATGCTTGAAAAATATGCGGTAACGTGCGGCGGCGGATACAACCATCGGTTTGGACTGTATGATGCGGTCATGATTAAAGATAACCATATTGCGTTTTGCGGTTCGATTATAAAAGCGGTAGAAGTGGCGCGCGCTCGCCTTGGTCATATGGTGAAAATCGAAGTCGAAACAGAAACGAAAGAACAAGTGATCGAAGCAGTAGAAGCAGGAGCGGACGTCATTATGTTTGACAACCGAACGCCGGAAGAAATAAAAGCGTTTGTCGAGCTTGTCCCGCCATCTATCATTACCGAAGCATCGGGCGGTATTACGCTTGAAAATTTGGCGCAGTACGGCGATACGGGCGTCGATTATATTTCGTTAGGGACGTTAACCCACTCTGCGAAGGCGTTAGATATTAGCTTTAATATTAAAGGTTGGAAGTAGGGGGAGAAACGATGAACGTATTGGAAATGATGAAAAAGCAAGACGATATGCCAGAAGTATATAAAACGATGAGCGTCGAAGCAATGGAAGCGCGCGTGCGGGAGATTAAAGAAAAGCTAGGCGACCGGCTATTCATCCCTGGTCACCATTACCAAAAAGATGAAGTCATTCAATTTGCCGATGCGACCGGGGATTCATTGCAACTTGCTCAAGTGGCAGCGAAAAACAAACAAGCAGAATACATCGTCTTTTGCGGTGTTCATTTTATGGCAGAAACGGCTGATATTTTGACAAGCGATGAACAAAAAGTCATTTTACCAGATATGCGCGCGGGCTGTTCAATGGCGGATATGGCGGAGTTAGCGCAAGTGGAACGGGCATGGCCGATGTTACAAGAGCTGTTTGGCGATACGATTTTGCCGCTGACGTATGTGAACTCGACGGCAGCAATTAAAGCGTTTGTCGGACGCAACGGCGGAGCGACGGTCACCTCGTCGAACGCCGACAAAATGGTTGCATGGGCGTTTACCCAAAAAGAACGCATCTTTTTCTTGCCAGATCAACATTTAGGAAGAAATACTGCCTATAAGCTAGGAGTAGCGCTAGAGAAAATGGCGGTTTGGGATCCATTGACCGATACGTTGCAATACGAAGGCGATATAAACGAAGTGAAAGTCATTCTTTGGAAAGGACACTGTTCCGTCCATGAAAACTTTACGGTGAAACATATTGAACATATTCGCCAAACAAAACCGGACATGAACATTATCGTCCATCCAGAATGTAGCTGGGAAGTCGTGCAGCAGTCCGACTATGCCGGCTCGACAAAATACATTATTGAAACGATTCGTAACGCTCCAGCGGGAAGCAAATGGGCGATCGGGACAGAGATGAACTTAGTCAATCGCTTAATTCAACAACACCCGGATAAAGAAATTATTTCGCTTAATCCATATATGTGTCCATGTTTAACAATGAACCGTATTGACTTGCCGCATTTTCTTTGGGCGTTGGAGTCGTTAGAACAAGGGAAAATCATCAATCAAATTACTGTTCCTGCGTCCATCGCAGCAGATGCGGTAAAAGCGTTAGAGCGAATGCTTGCACGCGCCTAAAAGGTGTCCATTTGGACGCCTTTATTTTTTTATCATAAAATCAGCAACTAGCTCATAAGTTATGTTGAAGGATGATGGCGAAATGGTATATAAACCGTGTGGGTGTAGGAGGGGAACGGAGTGAAAATCCATATTGTCCAAAAAGGCGATACACTTTGGAAAATTGCCCAAAAATATGGGGTCGATTTTGAAGCGTTGAAAAAAATAAATGGCCATTTAAGCGATCCAAATTACATTATGCCTGGAATGAAAATAAAAATTCCAACTGCCGGCGTTCCGGTGAAAAAAGAAGTGCAGAAAAAAGAAACGGTCGTTCATATGCACCCGAAAAAAGAAGAACCAATCGAACATCCATATGCCGAAGCGAAGCCGTTTGTTTCGTTTAACATAGAGGCAGAAATAGCTCCGAACGTCAATGTGAACCCGAAAGCAAAGGAAACGCCAAAAGAAGCAAACATGAACGCCAATCCATCGGTGAATGAAGCAGCGAAAGCACCAAACATGAATGCCAATCCGCCGATGAACGAAGCAGCGAAAGCGCCGAACATGAACGCCAATCCGTCGATGAACGAAGCAGCGAAAACGCCAAATATCCAACAGCCACTACCAGAGCCGCCAAAAGCGCCGATCGCACAAAAACCAAAAGAACCGGCGGCAGAGAAAAAAGAACTACCGAAAGCGCCGGCAAAAGAGCCGGAGAAAGCTCCGCTAGAAAATGTGACAAATGATAAGAAGCCGGCGGAAGCTCCGTATACAATTCCGCCCGTTTCGTCTAAGCCGTACGCGCATTGGAACATGCCACCGCTTCCGCCAAAGCCAGCAAATATTTTGCCAAACATGATGAAGCCGGAGGTAGAAGATGTGGAAAGTCCAGAAAAACCCGTTCATCACGACGCGCCGCCAGAACTTCCAGCCGTTCCATACGTTCCGATGTGGCCGCAGCAACAATGGGGAGCGAATCAAGCAAATCAGCCAAATGAGCCAGCGAATCCGCAAACGCAGCCGCAAGAACATTGCGTTCCGGTCACGCCTGTCATGCCTGGCTATGGATTTTATTATCCACCAATGCCATTTGCGGGCTATCCAGCTGCACCAATGCCGATGCAAGTAGAAAGCAGCTCGCACATGTTTCCAGGTATTCATGAAAGCAGCGAATCACATGGTTGGATGCCGCCAGCTCCACCAGCGGGAACGCAGTATCCGACGCCATCAGGAGGAATGCAATACCCGCCAGCAGGAATGCCGTATCCGACGCCATCGGGAGGGATGCAATACCCGCCAGCAGGAATGCCGTATCCAACGCCATCGGGAGGGATGCAATACCCGCCAGCAGGAATGCCGTATCCGACGCCATCAGGAGGAATGCAATATCCGCCAGCGGGAATGCCGTATCCGACGCCATCGGGAGGGATGCAATACCCGCCAGCAGGAATGCCGTATCCAACGCCATCAGGAGGAATGCAATATCCGCCAGCAGGAATGCCGTATCCAACGCCATCAGGAGGAATGCAATATCCGCCAGCGGGAATGCCGTATCCGGCGCCATCAGGAGGAATGCAATATCCAATGGCACCGCCTGGAGGGATGCAGTCCCCAGAAATATCACCAACGGATGAGCAATATCAAGCGCCAGCGCCAACAGCCGGAATGACGTCACCGCCAGCAGGGGATGCGCCGCTGCCGCCAAGTTACGGAGGTTCGCCACAATATGCACCATATTATCCACAACCTCAAGTGCCTAGTTTTTCAGCACCGTTTGCGCCAATGCCACCGCAGCCGTCTGCATTTCCGCCAAGCCCACAGCAACTGTTTATGATGCCGCAATATGGCGAAAGCAGTGAGCACGATGAATAAACAACAAAGAGACGATGGCTGGCATCGTCTCTTCCTCTTTCTTGAAAACGAGTACGGGGTAAAAGTACAAAAATGTACCGTGATTAAACCGCATGTGTTCCTTATAGAAACGAGCCGTGGAAAAAAGGTGGTAAAAAAATACCACACGTTTTTGGAAGCATCGAGACAACAAATGCTTTCGCGACTATTAAAAGCGGAAGGATTTCTCGCCATGCCTTCTATTGAAGGGGTTATTTCGTTCGTAGACGATTACTGGACGGTACAACCATATATTCAAGCGCATCGTTCATTTGATTACCGCATCGAAAAAGATCGAGAGGATAGTTTGACATTGCTTCGTACGTATCATGCTTTTTCCGAGCCGTTCGTACGTCATCCGTTTTTTCCGACGATGGTACCGCGTTATTTTTTATACGAGAAGTGGCTAGAGCGATATAGACGGTTTCTTTCTATGTTGCCAGCGTTACAGCGGTTAATGAAAAAGGAAGAGCTCTCGTTTGTTTTCTCGTGCGCTGAGGCGTTTTTTACGTATTTTCCTTCTTATCGTTCGGCATTTTTCGCGGAACAAACGACGATGATTCACGGCGATGTTGCCTCACATAATTTTTTGCGCACGGAAACACGTAGTTATTTAATCGACTATGATTTACTTGCGATTGCGCCACCTGCCGTTGATTATTTGCAATACATAAGCCGCGTCATGCCGCACGTTCAATGGTCAGTGGCGTTTTTAACACAACATCCAATGCTGCGGACGTTCATGGAAAACCCGTGGTTTTTAGCGGCGCTTTTATTTCCGGCGGACGTGATGCGTGAATGTCGATGGATCGTTCAGCGTAACGTGCCGTTTACGATTTCACAGTTTGATTACCGCAAACAGTTTGTGCAAAAAATCATGAATATGATAAGATAGCGTATATGCCATTTTTCGTGAAAGGGAGTCAGATCGAGATGATGGAACAAAAAATTGAGAAATTGATTGCGTGGCTTCGTGAACAAGTGCACAATGCGGGGTTAAACGGAGCGGTCGTCGGCATTAGTGGCGGCATTGATTCAGCGGTAGTGACGCATTTAATTAAGCGGGCGTTTCCAAACGATTCGCTTGGGCTGATTATGCCGTGCAAAAGCAATCCGAAAGATAAAGAAGATGCGCTAAAAGTGGTGGCAAGTTGCGGCATTAAGCACCTTGAGATAGACTTAACAGAAACGCATCAAACGTTATTTCGCGAAATTGAAAAACAGCTGAAAGAAAAAGGGGAATGGAACGAGGAAGCAGCAAAGCTTGGCGACGCAAATACGAGAGCGCGTCTACGCATGACGACATTGTATGCCGTTGCGAATAACTACGGCTATCTTGTCGTCGGAACAGACAATGCGGCGGAGTGGCATACCGGTTATTTCACGAAATACGGCGATGGCGGCGTCGATTTAGTTCCGCTCGTTCATTTTACGAAAGGAGAAGTGCGCGAAATGGCGCGTATTCTCGGCGTTCCAGAAGAAATTATTACGAAAGCGCCAAGCGCAGGGCTTTGGGAAGGACAAACGGACGAAAGCGAAATGGGAACGACATACGAAATGATTGATAAATATTTAAAAGGCGAAGACATTCCGGAAAAAGACCGACAAATTATTGAACGGCTACATAACCGTTCCCACCATAAACGCCAATTGGCAATTGCACCGCCAAAATTTTAATCGTTCGATGAGTAAACCCTCTCGTATTTGCCAAGCTAAAAATGGACCACTGGTCCGATGGCAAATAAGGGGGGTTTTTCGTTGAGAAAAACGATCGCAATAGTAGGTGCTATTTGCTGTATCGGGGGACTCGCGGCATGTGCGAACTATGCAGAGGATAGAAATCCTCGTTATCGCGATGCTGCCCGTCCGATCGGATATTATTCCACCGATCACGATCAATATATGTACGGCCGTTACGGCACAAACCGTGAAAATGACGGAAATGCGTATATGATGGACAATCAAAACGGCCCGCTCGCTGATTTATTAAACGTCGATATGACGGGGCGCTACACAAAGCGAACGAATCCAACGCTTCCGCTTCCAGCTAATTTTGGCGTAGCCGATAAAAATTACCACGGGCATTTAAACCCGATGACTGCCAAAACGCATCCGTCGTATTATGACCATTATGACGGGCGGTTAGCGGAAACGGTCGCTCATCAAGCGATGAAGGTGAGAAACGTGACCGATG
This sequence comes from Anoxybacteroides voinovskiense, assembly GCF_014196205.1. Classification (GTDB taxonomy): domain Bacteria; phylum Bacillota; class Bacilli; order Bacillales; family Anoxybacillaceae; genus Anoxybacteroides; species Anoxybacteroides voinovskiense. The sequence goes on from NZ_JACIDE010000005.1 coordinate 127,052, forward strand.
CGCGTGCGCTCGTCTATAAAGGACATGTGCTCGTAGCAGTCGCAACGAACGCTTCTGACACAACCCGTGTTGAACAACAAGTCGCCAAAACGGTAGCGCCGTATACGAAAGGAAAACATGTGCGCGTCGTTTCCAATCCAAGCGTATTTCAACGCGCACGCGTCATCGACAACAACATTCGCTACGGTCGTCCGTTTTCAGAAATCGAACGCGAGTTAAAAACGATTTTTTATAAAGGGGAAATCATCGAGCACCCAGCCAATACCCGATAGAGATGCCTTATAGGCATCTCTATGCTATTTTACCGTTGGCGGATTTTTTGCTATAGTAGTATCGGAAATTTCGTGTCATGAGAGGAGAAATTCACAATGGCTGGACATTCCAAATGGAAAAATATTCAACGGCGGAAAAATGCCCAAGATGCTAAACGCGGAAAAATATTTATGAAATTGGCGAAAGAAATTTACGTTGCCGCAAAAATGGGAGGCGGTGACCCGAGCACGAACGCCAGCTTGCGCCTCGTCATTGAAAAAGCGAAAGCAGCAAACATGCCGAACGAAAATATTGAACGTGCGATTAAAAAAGCGACGGGAAACCAAAATCATGCCAACTACGAAGAAATTCGCTACGAAGGATACGGCCCGGGCGGCGTAGCGGTGATGGTCGTGTGTTTAACAGACAATAAAAACCGTACTGCATCAAACGTGCGCGTCGCGTTCTCGAAAAATGGAGGAAACCTTGGGGAAACGGGGTGCGTATCGTATTTATTTGAACGGAAAGGGTTGCTTGTTATCGCCCGAGAAGAGTTAGACATCGAAGAAGACGATATGCTTCTTCAAGCGATTGAAGCGGGAGCAGAAGAGATGGAAACGACGGACGATTCATTTGAAATTTATACCGCCCCTGAACAGTTTGAAGACGTGAAAAACGCGTTAGCAGCGAACGGCTTTACGTTCGTTGATGCCCAAATTACAATGGTTCCACAAACATATACGAAATTAACCGGCGACGACTTAACAAAAATGTTAAAATTAATCGACATGTTAGAAGACGATGACGACGTCCAAGAAGTGTACCACAACTTAGACGAATCCGATATGGAGTAGAAACCGCTAGAAGAAGCGGTTTCTTTTTTTAAAGGTAGTAGAAAATTTTACGATGAGGTGGGGAGCTGTCTAGCTCCAAGCGCCATGGACAACCCCTCCTCGGTGGGGTTTGTGCGATCTTCGCCGATAGGCGGGCGCTTTACGCTTTTCTTACATATTTTTTTCGTTCGCGAACATACTAATGGCAAATGGGAGGGATGGATAATGACAACAAAAACAATACGGTTAACAAGTGCCGAGGTTGCGAATAGTTGGCACACATATATGTACGACAGTATGGTTGAGTGCGTGATGACGCATTTTAAACGAACCGCAGAAGATGCAGAAGTGAAAATGATAGTAGAGAAACTGATTCAGCTCGTACAAAAACATCTTCAGGCATTAGAAAAGCTATTTCGCGAAGAAGGAATGGCAAAACCAGATGGCTTTCCAGTCGCCAAACATGTGAACATCGATGCACCGAAGCTTTTCTCCGACGTCTTTTATTTAGAATATATTAACCAAATGACGCAATTTAAAATTTCATCACATATGACATCCATTGTCATGGCTTCTCGCGACGATATTCAACGATTATTTACGGAATTTATTCAAGAGGCGATTGAGTTAAATGCTAGCGTGCGTACGGTGATGAAAGAAAAAGGGGTGCATATTCGCCCGCCATATATGGAGTATCCAAAGAAAGTCGATTATGTTGAAAAGCAAAGCTTTTTAACGGGATGGCTCGGACGTCGCCGACCGCTGTTGGCAGTAGAAGCGGCGTATTTAGTGATGAACTCCATCAATAACGAAATCGCCAAATCGACGCTTATCGGCTTTGCTCAAGTGACGAAAGACCCGGATATTCGCAATTTCTTTATTCGCGGACAACGAGTCACGTCGGATATTATCATTTCGATTTTTGACGTGCTGCAAGAAAACGATATCCCTGCATCAATGACATGGGATACGGTCGTCAACGATTCGACAGTTGCGCCATTTTCGGAGCAACTGATGCTCTTTTTAATTCATACGTTGTCCGGTTTAGGGATTGCCATGTACGGGCAAGCGTTGGCGCTGACGATGCGCAGAGATTTAGCGGCATTATATGCGGCGTTTGTGGCGAAAGCGGGGGCATATGCGGAAGACGGTGTCAATCTAATGATTGAACGCGGCTGGCTCGAACAGCCTCCTCATTTTCTCGACCGCGAACGGTTAGTGAAAGAGTCAAATTAACGATGCCCGCATGTTGTGGGCATTTTTTTGGATAAAATTTCAACAGCTGGCGAAACTACAAATGAGCAAGATATTTTTCAACTAAGAGGGGGAACAACATGCGAACGGTGAGCGCGTGCTTTTTATTGGTCGTTTCCTTATTTATCGCTTCTTCGTATACAGCAGCACAGTCACCTATGCAACTAACGATTTTATTAGAGCGAATGTATTTAGACGGACAAGTAAGTGAAGAAATTCGCAAAGAAACGGTCATGTCGATGCATGAAATATGGAAAAAGTATAGCGATTGGCAGCTCGTTGATTTAGATGACAAGCAAATCGTTTTTCAAAAAACGATAAACGACATTTCGCCATTAGCAAAAGCAAATGGTTATTTTGGCTTAACGAAAGACGGGACTTTGTCCATTTTTGAAGGAAAGCCGACGCCGTCCTCACGCATTATCCAATCGTTTTTTCAAATTGATGTAAAAAAATTAGAAAGCCGAAAACAACAACAGCTGAAAAAAGGCATTCGCGTTGTTTCGAAAGCGCGGTACGAAGACATTTTAGCCACTTACCGCCCGTTTGCCCTCACCGAATAAAAGGCTTATCGAACGATAAGTCTTTTTTGTATGCAGAGCAGTCGCTGTTAGAGAGAGAATATACATTCGCTTTTTTTTCTGGATGTGGTACAATGAGAAACAGTGAGAAAGAGAGGGGAACGGTGTTGATTGAGTTTGTCCGCGGAGTAGTGGATTATGTTTGTCCAGAATATATTGTAATCGAAACGAACGGGGTTGGCTATCAAATTTTTACCCCCAATCCGTTTTCGTTTCAGCCAGACCGTGATACAATCGTGACGGTCTATACATATCAATACGTGCGCGAAGATATCATGGCGTTATACGGGTTTCGAACGCGCGAAGAACGGACGCTGTTCGCGAAACTATTACAAGTATCTGGCATCGGACCAAAGGGAGGATTAGCGATTTTAGCCGCAGGAGAGCCAACACAGCTTGTCAATGCAATTGAAGCAGAAAACGAAGCATTTTTATGCAAATTCCCTGGCGTCGGAAAAAAAACAGCGCGGCAAATGATTCTCGATTTAAAAGGAAAATTGGCGCACATTGCTACAGATGTTGCTGATTTCTCTCATTGGACCGAGCGAGAACAAGAAACAGCGCTCGCAGAAGCGATCGAGGCGTTAAAAGCGCTTGGCTATGCGGAGCGGGAAATTCGTAAAATCGAACCATTTTTAAAAACGGAAACGATGTCTACCGACCAGTATATTAAGCGCGCGTTGCAGCTATTATTAAAGTAAGGGGGGAGTATCATGGAAGAGCGCCTTGTCGCCGGAGGTGCTTCGGCTGATGAAGCGTCGTTAGAATATAGCCTCCGTCCGAAAGTGTTACAAGAATATATCGGCCAAGAGCAAGTGAAAAATAACTTAAAAATATTTATTGAAGCGGCGAAAATGCGGAATGAAACGCTTGACCACGTTCTATTATACGGCCCCCCAGGGCTTGGAAAAACGACGCTCGCTGCCATTATCGCCAATGAAATGGGCGTTCGCTTGCGGACGACGTCGGGACCAGCGATTGAACGTCCAGGTGATTTAGCGGCGATTTTAACGGCGCTTGAACCGGGGGACGTCCTATTTATTGATGAAATTCACCGCCTGCCTCGAGCGGTAGAAGAAGTGTTATATCCAGCGATGGAAGATTATTGTTTAGATATCGTCATCGGCAAAGGGCAAACGGCGCGGTCGATTCGACTTGACTTACCACCATTTACGCTTGTTGGGGCAACGACAAGAGCAGGCGCATTGTCTGCCCCGCTTCGTGACCGATTTGGTGTATTAAGCCGATTAGAATATTACCGTCCAGAGCAGCTGGCACAAATTGTCACAAGGGCAGCTAGTCTTTTAGAAGTGGCGATTGAGGAAGCAGCGGCAGTTGAAATTGCTAGGCGCTCGCGTGGAACGCCGCGCATCGCCAACCGGCTATTGCGGCGCGTCCGTGACTTTGCCCAAGTAAAAGGCGATGGAACGATCACAGCGGTGTTAGCGAACGAAGCGCTCGAATTACTGCAAGTCGATCGTCTAGGGCTTGACCATATCGACCATAAACTATTGCAGACGATGATCGAAAAATTTCGCGGCGGTCCTGTTGGAGTAGAAACGATTGCGGCGACGATTGGCGAAGAAGCACAAACGATCGAAGATGTATACGAGCCGTATTTACTGCAAATCGGCTTTTTGCAGCGAACACCGCGCGGCCGTATCGTCACTTCTGCAGCGTACCGACATTTCGGAATGGAGGAACCAAAATGAGCAATTTCCCGAAAATGATCATGCTAATGGGTGCGATTTTGCTTGTTGTTGGGTTTGTTATGCAGTTTGTAAAGCTCGGTCGCCTTCCGGGCGATATCATCATTCAAAAAGGGAATACGACCTTTTATTTTCCGGTCGTGACGTCGATACTAGTAAGTATCGTGCTTTCGCTCATTTTTTATGTAATCGGTCGATTTCGCTAAAATAAACGAAATAGGTGAAAGAAATGAAAGTAGACTTATTTGATTTTTATTTGCCAGAAGAGTTAATTGCCCAGACACCGCTACCTGATCGGGAAGCCTCCCGATTGATGGTGCTTAATAAACGAACAGGTGAAATAAACCATGAAACGTTTCGCAACATTTTATCGTATTTACAAGCAGGCGATTGCCTTGTTTTAAATGATACGCGCGTATTGCCGGCAAGGCTTTACGGGGAAAAAGATGGGACAGGGGCAAAAGTGGAAGTGCTCTTGTTAAAACAGCTCGATGGCGACCGATGGGAAACGCTTGTAAAACCGGCAAAACGTGTGAAAGAAGGAACGGTCATTACATTTGGTGACGGGCGGTTACAAGCCGTATGCGAAGGCACGCTAGAACACGGCGGCAGAGTGCTCACTTTCCACTATAATGGCATTTTTTATGAAATATTAGAATCGCTTGGCGAAATGCCGCTACCGCCTTACATAAAAGAACAGTTAGAAGACCGCGAACGATACCAGACCGTTTATGCGCGTGAACGCGGGTCGGCAGCGGCGCCGACGGCAGGGCTGCATTTTACCGAACAGTTGCTGGACGATATTCGAAAAAAAGGTGTACACATCGCTTTTATTACGCTACACGTTGGGCTTGGTACGTTCCGCCCTGTCAATGTCGAGAATATTGAAGAGCACGACATGCACGCAGAGTTTTACCAAATGACCGAAGAAACGGCCCGCCTATTAAACGATGTAAAGCAGCGTGGCGGACGGATTATTGCCGTTGGCACAACATCGACGCGCACGCTCGAAACAATTGCAGCCCGCCATAATGGCACGTTCGTTGCCGAAAGCGGCTGGACAGATATTTTCATTTATCCGGGCTATGAGTTTCGGGCAATTGACGGGATGGTAACCAATTTTCATTTGCCAAAATCGACGCTCATTATGCTCGTCAGCGCGTTGGCAGGGCGCGAAAATGTGTTGCGTGCATATGAAGAAGCAGTGAAAGAACGATATCGCTTTTTTAGCTTTGGCGATGCGATGTTAATTATTTAAGAAAGGGGCTATACGCTTGGCGATTCGATATGAACTAGTGAAAACATGTAAACAAACGGGTGCGCGGCTTGGAATGATCCACACGCCGCACGGCTCATTTGAAACACCGATGTTTATGCCAGTCGGGACGCTAGCGACGGTGAAAACGTTGGCGCCGGAAGAATTGAAAGAAATGGGCGCCGGCATTATTTTAAGCAACACGTATCATTTATGGCTTCGTCCTGGACACGAGATTGTAAAAGAAGCAGGTGGGCTTCATTCGTTTATGAATTGGGATCGTGGCATTTTAACCGACTCCGGTGGCTTTCAAGTATTTAGCTTAAGTGAATTTCGCAAAATTGAAGAAGAGGGCGTATATTTCCGCAACCACTTAAATGGGGACAAGCTATTTTTGTCTCCAGAAAAAGCGATGGAAATTCAAAATGCCCTCGGTTCGGACATTATGATGGCGTTCGACGAATGTCCACCGTATCCGGCGACGTACGAATATATGAAACGCTCGGTCGAACGGACGAGCCGTTGGGCAGAGCGCTGCTTAAACGCGCACCAACGCCCAAACGAGCAAGGATTGTTTGGCATTGTGCAAGGCGGGGAATTTGAAGATTTGCGCAAACAGAGCGCGCAAGACCTTGTATCGCTCGATTTCCCAGGCTATGCTGTCGGCGGGTTATCGGTCGGAGAACCGAAAGACGTGATGAATCGCGTCCTTGAATTTACGACTCCGCTATTGCCAGCGAATAAGCCGCGCTATTTAATGGGCGTTGGGTCGCCGGATTCCTTAATTGACGGCGCGATTCGCGGCATTGATATGTTTGACTGCGTCTTGCCGACAAGAATCGGACGAAACGGCACGGTAATGACGAGCGAAGGGCGTGTCGTCATTAAAAATGCCCAATATGCCCGCGATTTCACCCCGCTTGACCCGAATTGTGACTGCTATACGTGTCGCAACTATACTCGGGCATATATTCGCCATTTAATTAAGTGCGATGAAACGTTTGGCATTCGCTTAACTTCTTACCATAACGTCTATTTTTTGATAAAATTAATGGAGCAAGTCCGTCAAGCGATTCGTGAAGACCGTCTCGGTGATTTCCGCGATGAATTTTTCGAACGATACGGGTTTAACAAACCAAACGCGAAAAACTTTTAGAAAGGGGGGAAACAGATGGCAGCAGCGATGAATTTACTACCGATTGTGTTAATGTTTGTGATTTTTTATTTCTTGCTCATTCGCCCGCAACAAAAGCGCCAGCGCGCCGTACAGCAAATGCAGGCGAACTTGAAAAAGGGCGATAAAATCGTGACAATCGGCGGGTTGCACGGCATTATCGACTCCGTCGACGAAGATAAAGTCGTCATCCGCGCAGGCGACGGCACGCGTCTTACATACGACCGTTCAGCGGTTCGTGAAGTAATCGCGGAAAATAAATAACGATAAAAAAGCTGCCTTTTTATGCGAAAGGCAGCTTTTCTTACGAATTTTACGAGTAGGTGAGGAGCTGTCTAGCTCCAAGTGCCATCGGCTCGAGTCGCTCGGTGGACGCTTTTCTTCTTAATGTTGACGCGATGAGGAGAAATTGACGCCCATGATTCCTCCAATCATTGCGACGGCCAAAAAGCCGAGATGGTACAACCATTGTTGTGCGGAGAAAGTTTTCTCCATCCCTAAAAATTGAAACAAAAAGATGATGAATGTAAAGCAAACACCTGTTGCTCCACCAATGAGCCACCCTCTTTCTTTTCCTTTCCCGCCGGCAACGACCCCACCGATAAAGACAGATAGAAGCGAACAAGCGAAAATAACAAATGTTAACGACGACTCTTGCACATCCGTCCATTTTAAGAGAAGTGACAGCAACATGCTCACTATTGAGGCGAGTAAAAAAATGGTCACTACTCCATATGCCACGGCTTTTCCAAACCGAGCCATGTGTTCTCCCTCCGTTTCTCGTTTTACCGAAAATATATTCACGCTCGGACATGTTTAGAAGCGTTTTTTTCGTAAAAACAGCCGAATGAATGGGAGGCGTGCCAATTCCTCGCGTTTTACGAGATTGAACACGATTAAAAGAATGATATAGGTAACCGTTGTGACCGTAATTGCGATGAGCGTGCGAATATTAATAGGGAGTGAGTATTGCCAATAACGAAATGCGATATGTCCAATAAGTCCAGAAGCTGCCATTGTCAGGAGCGTATATACATATTCAAGCACATAGATGGAATACGAAATCGCTTTGACAATCGTCGCAAAATGAAGCAACGTCACAAGCACTGTTCCGATCGCAATCGCTAATGCCGCCCCCATAATGCCTAATTTCGGTTGGGTAGCGAGCGCGAAAATGCAGGCAGTTTTCACTGCAGAGCCGATAAAGCTATTTACCATCGCTGCTTTTGCTAAATCCAAGCCTTGCAACACCGCTTGGAGCGGCCCTTGGCAGTAATAGAATAAGAAAAAAGGGGCCATTACTTGGACGAAACCGGCAGCGTTGCTCGTTCCGTACATAAGCAGCATGATCGGATCGGCAAACACATACAGTACGACTACCGCTAAACCGCCGGTAATAAGAGAAAGACGCATTCCTTGTTGGACGCGATGTTCGATGAGTAGTGGCTGTCGCTGAGCTGCCGCCTCGCTAATCGCTGGAACGAGCGACGTAGAAAGCGAATAGGTAATAAATGACGGCAGCATTAATAACGGCAGCGCATATCCGGTTAATTCCCCGTATTGTTTAGTTGCCGCCGCTGTTGCGACGCCAGCTATCGCTAAACTACGTGCAACGACAATCGGCTCTAAAAACCAAGCGATGGAGCCGATTAAACGGCTTCCGGTTGTTGGAATGGCGATGCGTAATAAACTGACGAACGTTTCTTTCCCTGCTTTGACATAGCGGAAAAATTGCGAGCGAAGCTTCATCGGTTTTTTCCGTTTGAATATATATACTAAATAAAAAAGAGACGCCAATTCCCCGAGGACGGCAGAAAACATTGCCCCCGCTGCGGCATACTCAATGCCGTACGGCAAAAACAAATTCGTGCAAAAGGCGATTAAGCTAATGCGGACGATTTGTTCGATGAGTTGCGAATACGCGTACGGCTTCATTTGTTGCCGCCCTTGAAAATAGCCGCGCAATACAGAAGAGACGGCAACGATTGGAACGACCGGCGCAATCGCCAGTAGCGGATAATACGTGCGGGCATCGGTAAAGAGCGACGTTGCTAAAAAAGGAGCAAGCAGCACCATCGCAGGGAAAAACAACACGCTTAACGTTCCGGTAATCACTAACGAAACGACGAGAATTTTTTTTACTTTTTGCTGGTCACCCATCGCTTCTGCTTCCGCTACTAATTTCGAGATGGCAACAGGCAGCCCCATTTGTGTGAGTGTAATGGCCAACACTAGCGTCGGAACGGCCATCATATATAACCCGACCCCTTCTTCGCCGATGACGCGGGCAACGACGATGCGGTTAATAAACCCGAGCACACGTGTAACGAGGCCGGCGACAATTAAAATAATCGTTCCTTGCAAAAATTTGGACATCGCGAACTCCCCTCCCTTCTCAAATAGGACAATCTTTTATACAATTAACTATATGCAGTACATGCGAACGAGCATGACAAGTTTGCCTTGAAAATGGGGAGCGGTGACGATGGCGAAAGAGCAAGTAGAAAAATTGCGGGCGGAGCTTATGCCTGCATTGCAATGCAAATATGACGAATTTCGCTTGTTAGGCTATGAACAGGTGACATACGAAAAAATTTGGGAGTGTTTGCGACAAAAAAAATGGAAAACGTTAGAAGAAAAAAAGTTATACGAACTAGTAAGCGATATTTTGTCGCTTTCGATTGGTGAATATATGGCGTTTCTCACGATGTCATCGTATCGAGAGCAACATGTAAAAGCAGACGACTTACAATCACTTGTAGATGAATTATTGTAGAAAATTGACAGCTTGTCGAAACTGCTTCATAATAAAATGTTGAGGCGGTTTGGCTCGTGGTTGGTGAGAACATAAGGAGGATTTTTATGGTAAAAAGAAGTCGCATCATTGCGTTTTTCCTCATTGTGCTTTTATTAGGGGGCACGATGGGAACGACAATTCAAGGAATTTTACATAACATAAAGCTAGGGCTTGATTTACAAGGCGGCTTTGAAGTGTTGTATGAAGTAAAGCCGGCGAAAAAAGGCGATAAAATTGACAAAGAAACGCTTGCTAGCACGGTAAGTGCTTTAAATAAGCGGATTAACGTGCTTGGGGTGAGCGAACCGAACATTCAAACGGAAGGAACCAACCGAATTCGCGTGCAGCTTGCAGGGGTGAAAGACCAGAACGAAGCGCGTGAAATTTTATCGACGCAAGCGAAATTAACGTTTCGTGACGTGCATGATAACGTATTGATGGATGGAAGCGATCTTGTCGAAGGCGGCGCGAAGCTTTCGTTCGATGAACATGGAAAACCGAGCGTTGCCATTAAGCTAAAAGATGCAAACAAATTTAAGCAAGTAACCGAAAAAGTGTATAAAATGGGGGAGCCAAATAACTTATTGGTCATTTGGCTTGACTTTAAAGACGGGGTCGACTCGTACGCCAAAGAAGCAGGAAAAGCAAAGCCAAAATATATTTCCGCTGCCGCTGTCAACCAAGTGTTTGACCAGACAGACGTATCGATCGTCGGCAACTTTACTGTCGAGGAAGCAAAGCAGCTCGCAAGCTTATTGAATGCGGGGGCTCTTCCGGTTGAGTTAAAAGAAATTTATTCGACGTCCGTTGGGGCACAGTTTGGCGAAAATGCGTTGCAAAAAACGATTTTCGCTGGCATTGTCGGCGTCGCGTTAATTTTCTTATTTATGATTGCCTACTACCGCTTGCCAGGGCTTATTGCCGTTATTACGCTTTCCGTTTACATTTATTTAATTTTGCTCGTCTTTGATTGGATGAACGGTGTATTGACGCTGCCGGGAATCGCGGCGCTCATTTTAGGGGTCGGGATGGCGGTCGATGCCAACATTATTACGTACGAGCGAATTAAAGAAGAAATGAAGCTCGGGAAGTCGATTATGTCCGCGTATCGCACCGGAAATAAAGGGGCGTTTACGACGATTTTCGATGCCAACATTACAACCATTATTGCTGGGGTCGTCTTGTTTATTTATGGGACAAGCTCGGTAAAAGGCTTTGCAACGATGCTTATCATCAGCATTTTAGCAAGCTTTATTACTGCCGTATACGGTACGCGTTTATTGCTCGGACTGCTTGTGCAAAGCCGTTTCTTAAACAATAAACCAAGCTATTTTGGCGTGAAGAAAGCGGAAATTTTAAATATTGCCGAAACGAATGAAGACACGGAAGTGCCGACAAAATTTGACCGCCTTGATTTCGTCAAACACAGTAAAAAATTCTTTATCCTTTCTGGCGCATTGACGGTTGCTGGCATTATTGCCCTGTTGACGATGAAGCTAAATCTTGGGATTGACTTTGCGAGCGGGACGCGCGTCGAAGTGATGAGCGACCAAAAACTAAACGTACACCAGCTAGAAACGGAATTTCAAAAGCTTCATTTACAGCCGAAAGATATCGTGCTCTCAGGAAATAAAGGTGAAGTTGGCGTTGCTCGCTTTATTGGCGTCTTAAGCAAAAAAGAAATTTCTGAACTGAAGACACACTTTAAAAAGCAATACGGGTTTGAGCCGAACGTCAGCACCGTATCGCCGACCGTCGGAAAAGAATTGGCGCGAAATGCGTTTATCGCGGTCATCATTTCGTCTATCGGCATCATTCTTTATGTCACGCTTCGGTTTGAAATGTATATGGCGCTAGCAGCGATCGTTGCGTTACTACACGATGCGTTCATTATTATTACGTTTTTTAGCTTAACCCGTCTAGAAGTAGATTTAACGTTTATCGCCGCAGTGTTAACGATTATCGGTTATTCGATTAATGACACGATCGTTACGTTTGACCGCATTCGTGATTTAATGAAACGTCGGAAAGTGAAAACGGTGGACGACTTAAAGTATATCGTCAACCGCGCGTTGCAACAAACGTTTACGCGCTCCATTAACACTGTATTAACCGTTATTTTCACGGTCGTGGCGCTTTTACTGTTCGGAAGCGAAGCAATCCGTAACTTTAACATAGCGTTATTCGTCGGATTAATTTGCGGCGTCTACTCATCGTTATTTATCGCTTCCCAGCTATGGGTCGTTTGGAAAGGAAATCAGTTGAAAAAAGGGAAAATGAAGAAACAACCGCTGAAAGAAGCGGAGCCGGAAATATAAGCAATAGGATGCCTACAAATGGGCATCCTATTTTTATGGAATCAACGGGAAAGGAAGAGAACGGTGAAAAAAGAAGAGCGTTTTCGGCAAGCAGAATTTGCCGCAGCAGTTGGCATCATTGGAAACATCGTGCTTGCGGTAGTCAAAGCGATCGCCGGAGTAGTCGGACATAGTAAAGCACTTCTTGCCGATGCGGTGCACTCTGCATCCGATGTCGCTGGGTCGGTGGCAGTATTAGTCGGACTGCGCGCGGCGAAACGCCCGCCGGATGAAGACCATCCGTACGGGCACGGCAAGGCAGAGTCGATTGCTGCGATTATCGTCGCTGTGCTGCTATTTATTGTTGGCATCGAAATTGGTAGAGCATCACTCACATCATTTTTTAAGCCACTTCGTCCGCCAGAAATGATCACTGTCTATGTCGTCATTGCTTCGATTGTTGTAAAAGAAGCGATGTTTCGCTATAAATATCGGCTTGGGAAAAAACTAAAGAGCGACGCGATTATAGTGAATGCTTATGAGCATCGTTCCGACGTTTTTTCTTCCATCGCTGCGCTGATCGGCATCGGTGCTGCCATCGTCGGTTCTGCTTTTGGCATCGACTGGCTCGTCTATGCCGATCCGGTTGCAGGGCTATTTGTTTCTATTCTTGTCATTAAAATGGCGTGGACACTTGGAAAAGAATCAATTCATACGACGCTTGACCATGTATTGCACGAAGAAGATATCGAGCCGTTTCGCGACGCGGTATTGCAAATTCCTGAAGTACGAAAGCTTCATGAATTGCGTGCGCGCGAGCATGGGCATTACGTGATTATTGATGTGAAGATCGCCGTCGATCCGACGCTAACCGTCGAAGAAGGGCATCGAATCGGTAAACGCGTAAAAGAGCGGCTTCTTTCGTTTGCCAATGTCGAGAACGTATTTGTGCATGTGAATCCGCACTATCAGAAAAAAAACGAGTAACCTCGTTGCTCGTCTTTTCCTCCTTTTGTATAATAGGGGGAGTTGAGGTGGAGCATATGTTAACAGCAAAAACACGATGGGATGTAAAGCGTCCTAGTCTAGATAAAGTCAATCAGCTTGTCGAACGATTAAATATCGCTCCGCTTGTCGCGGCATTGCTTGTCAATCGCGGCATCGAAACAGCGGAAGCAGCAAAGGCGTTTTTACTGCCGGAAAAGCAACCGCTTCATGACCCGTTTTTATTTGACGACATGGAGCAAGCGGTCGAACGAATTCATCGAGCGATTCAAGCTAGAGAACGCATTCTCGTCTTTGGTGATTACGATGCCGACGGCGTTAGCAGCACGACCGTCATGATGAGCGCGCTGAACGAATTAGGAGCGAATGTGGACTTTTATATTCCTAACCGCTTTACCGAAGGATACGGACCGAACGAGAGTGCGTTTCGCCGAGCAAAAGCGCAAGGCGTTTCGCTTATCATTACGGTTGACACAGGAATTGCTGCGGTGAAAGAGATAGCGCTGGCGAATGAACTTGGAATGGATGTCATCATTACCGACCATCACGAACCAGGACCAGTGTTGCCGGAGGCGTTCGCCATCATTCATCCGAAAATCGGAAGGTATCCGTTTCGTGAACTAGCCGGGGTTGGGGTCGCGTTTAAACTAGCCCATGCGTTGCTTGGAAACGTGCCAGAACATTTATTAGACGTCGTGGCGATTGGGACGATTGCCGACCTTGTGTCATTAACAGGCGAAAATCGTTCGCTCGTCGTCCGCGGCTTACAACAATTGCGCAATACGGCGCGCATCGGCATTCGGACATTACTGAAACAGTGCGGAGCGAATCTTTCGCAGGTGAACGAAGAAACGGTCGGCTTTGTCCTTGCGCCGCGCATTAACGCGGTTGGGCGGTTAGGCGATGCTTCGCCAGCAGTGAAGTTATTAATGACCGACGACGAAGCGGAAGCGCAGCAGTTAGCGGCAGAAATGGAAGTGCTCAACCGCGAGCGGCAACAGCTCGTCAACGATATCACGGAAGAGGCGGTAGCGATGATTGAGCGTGAGTTTCCGCTTCATGCGCACCGTGTGCTTGTCGTGGCGAAGGAAGGATGGAACGCAGGGGTTGTTGGCATCGTTGCTTCCAAGTTGGTGGAGCGGTTTTATCGGCCAACGATTGTGTTGAGCATTGACCGAGAAAAAGGAATTGCGAAAGGTTCAGGGCGAAGCATTCATGGCTTTGATCTTTTTCACCACCTATCGGCAAGTCGCGATATTTTGCCACATTTTGGCGGTCATCCGATGGCAGCTGGGATGACGCTTGCGATCGAACATGTGGACGAGTTAAGGGAGCGGCTCAATCAACAAGCGAGGGAAACGTTAACAGAAGAAGACTTTTTGCCGATGACACCGATTGATGCTGTCTGTTCTGTCCGAGACGTCACGTTAGAAGCGGTAGAGCAACTAGAACAACTCGCTCCGTTTGGCGTCGATAACCCAAAACCGTTTGTGTTGTTAGAAGAAGTGGCAGTGCAAACGATTCGCCGCATCGGGACGAACCAGGCTCATATTAAAATGTTGTTTGAACATGAAGGACATACGCTTGACAGTGTTGGTTTCGGATATGGCTATTTGCACGATGAAATTGCTCCTGACGCAAAAGTGTCCGTCGTTGGCACATTGTCTGTGAATGAATGGAACTATTTACGGAAGCCGCAGCTCATGATTTCCGACGTCGCGGTACGCGATTGGCAGCTATTTGATTGGCGGGGAATGAAGCAAGTACAATCTGCTTTTTCAGCGCTTCCGCTCGATAAACGTTTGCCAATCGCGTTTCACGCCGAAACGATAGAGGAATTAAAGTTTGGAGCACATCGTGACGAAGTGCATATTATCACGTCGGCGGAAGAAGCAGGACGCATTTGCACGGACGGCCGCTACCTTGTCCTCCTTGATTTGCCGCCGTCGTTGGACGTCTTAAAAGTTTTATTACATGGTAGTTTACCTGCGCGCATTTATGCGTTATTCTATCAAAGGGAGAATCATTTTTTTAGCACGCTGCCAACGCGTGACCATTTTAAATGGTTATATTCGTTTTTGCGGCAAAAACGATCATTTGATGTGGAAAAATACGGTGCTAAACTAGCGCGTTCGCGCGGATGGACGAACGAAACGGTTCGTTTTATGGTGCAAGTCTTTTTAGAGTTGCAATTTGTCACACTTGAACATGGCGTCGTTCAACTCGTTGAACAGCCAGCGAAGCGCGATTTAATGGATTCTCCAACCTACCGATTAAAACAAGCTCAACTAGAGCTCGAAAAAATGTTTGTCTATTCATCTTATGAACAATTAAAGCGCACCTTTTTGGAAATGAGAGGTTCGCAACTGTACGAGGAGGCAAAAACATGGATTTAAAACAATACGTCACGATCGTTCCGGATTTCCCAAAACCAGGCATTATGTTTAAAGACATTACGACGATCATGGATAAAGGAGAAGTTTACAAATACGCGACAGACCAAATCGTGCAATATGCACGGGAAAAAGAAATTGATATTGTCGTTGGTCCGGAGGCGCGCGGATTTATTATCGGCTGTCCGGTTGCGTATGCGCTCGGCGTCGGTTTTGCTCCGGTACGAAAAGAAGGAAAATTGCCACGTGAAGTCGTTCGCGTTGAATACGGATTAGAGTACGGCAAAGACGTGTTAACGATGCATAAAGATGCGATTAAACCAGGCCAGCGCGTCTTAATTACAGACGACTTATTGGCGACAGGCGGAACGATTGAAGCAACGATTAAGCTTGTCGAACAGCTTGGCGGTGTAGTGGCAGGCATTGCGTTTCTCATTGAGTTGACATATTTAGAAGGTCGGAAAAAGCTAGAAGGATACGATATTTTAACATTGATGCAATTTTAAACATCGACATCTTCGCATGAATTCGCTAAAATAGAAGGAAGAGATGTTTGCAAAGAGCACTCCGTAGGGTGCTCTTTCTTATTAACTCCAACTTTACATGTCGAAAAATTTCCACGATAATAGTATCAAATTTTAGTTAAAGGTGATCTCATGGCCAACGAACAAGTGTTAACGGCGGAACAAGTCATCGAACAAGCGAGTCGTTATTTGTCCGAAAAAGACGTTGAATTGATAAAAAACGCGTACGAATTTGCGAAACATGCTCACCGTGAGCAATATCGAAAATCAGGCGAACCATATATTATCCATCCGATTCAAGTCGCCGGCATTTTAGTTGATTTGAAAATGGACGCGGTGACGATCGCCGCTGGATTTTTGCATGATGTCGTAGAAGATACGGTAGCGACAAAAGAAGATTTAGAAAAGGCGTTCGGCGAGGAAGTAGCGATGCTTGTTGACGGCGTCACGAAGCTTGGAAAAATTAAATATAAATCCCACGAAGAGCAACAAGCGGAAAACCATCGGAAAATGTTTTTAGCGATGGCACAAGACATTCGCGTCATTTTAATCAAATTAGCGGATCGGCTCCATAACATGCGGACGTTAAAGCATTTGCCGGTGGAAAAGCAACGGCGCATTGCCAATGAAACGCTGGAAATTTTTGCTCCGCTTGCACATCGGCTCGGAATTTCAAAAATTAAATGGGAGCTAGAAGATACGGCACTTCGTTACTTAAACCCGCAGCAATATTATCGGATTGTCAACTTGATGAAGAAAAAACGCGCGGAACGCGAGCAATATTTAGAAGAAGTCATTCAAGAAATGCGCGAGCGGTTAAACGAGGTATCCATTAAAGGGGAAATTTCTGGGCGACCGAAACATATTTACAGCATTTATCGGAAAATGGTGTTACAAAATAAGCAGTTTAACGAAATTTACGATTTGTTGGCCATTCGCATTATCGTCCATAGCATTAAAGACTGTTATGCAGTGTTAGGCATTATTCATACCTGTTGGAAGCCGATGCCGGGCCGTTTTAAAGATTACATTGCGATGCCAAAGCCAAACATGTATCAATCGCTGCATACGACCGTCGTTGGTCCGAAAGGCGAGCCGCTTGAAGTGCAAATTCGCACGTTTGAAATGCATCAAATTGCCGAATTCGGGATTGCTGCCCATTGGGCGTATAAAGAAGGAAAGACGGTAAAACCGAATTCGTTTGAAGAAAAACTTTCTTGGTTTCGGGAAATTTTAGAATGGCAAAACGATGCAAGCAATGCAGAAGAGTTTATGGAAACGCTCAAAATGGACTTGTTCTCTGATATGGTGTTTGTCTTTACGCCAAAAGGGGACGTCATTGAACTGCCGGCTGGGTCAGTGCCAATTGATTTCGCCTACCGGATTCACTCGGAAATCGGCAACAAAACGATCGGCGCTAAAGTGAATGGCAAAATGGTGCCGCTCGATTACAAGTTAAAAACGGGGGATATTGTTGAAATTTTAACGTCGAAACATTCGTACGGACCGAGCCAAGATTGGTTGAAACTAGCGCAAACGTCACATGCGAAAAATAAAATTCGCCAATTTTTCAAAAAGCAACGCCGCGAAGAAAATATCGAAAAAGGAAAAGAAATGGTAGAAAAAGAAATTCGCAACCTTGGTTTCGACGTCAAAGACATTTTAACAACCGAAAATGTCAAACGAGTGGCGGAGAAATTTAACTTTTCCAATGAAGAAGATATGTACGCAGCGGTCGGCTACCACGGGATTACGGCGGCGCAAATTGCCCATCGGTTAACGGATAAATGGCGGAAGCAGCGCGATTTAGAAGAACAGCAAAAAAAATTAGCCGAAGCGGTGCAAGAAATAAAAACGCCGATTGGGAAAAAACGCGATTGCGGCATTCGGGTGCAAGGAATCGATAATTTATTAATTCGTTTGTCGCGTTGCTGTAACCCAGTTCCTGGCGATGAAATTATCGGCTTTATTACGCGAGGGCGGGGTGTTTCGGTGCATCGCGCCGATTGTCCGAACGTGCAAACAGAAGAAGCGGAAGACCGGCTCATTTCGGTCGAGTGGGAAAGCGATGCGAAAACGAGTCGCGAATACAATGTCGAAATTGAAATTTCCGGCTTTGATCGGCGCGGCTTATTAAACGAAGTGCTCCAAGCGGTGAATGAAACGAAAACAGATATTTCTGCAGTTTCCGGGAGATCGGATCATCGAAATAAAATCGCGACCATTCATATGACGATTGCGATTCGTAACATTAGCCATTTACAAAAAGTCGTCGAACGAATTAAACAAATTCCAGACATTTATTCTGTTCAACGAATAATGAATAACTAGAAAGGGATTGTTATGCGAGTAGTCGTACAACGTGCAAAACAGGCGAAAGTGACCGTCAACGGGGAAACGGTCGGCTGTATTGATTTTGGGCTGGTGCTTCTTGTCGGGGTTACCCATCATGATACAAACGAAGATGCGGCGTTTGTTGCCGATAAAATTGCGAATTTGCGCATTTTTGAAGACGAAGCTGGGAAAATGAACGTATCGCTTCTCGATGTTGGCGGTGCGGTGTTGTCGGTGTCGCAGTTTACGCTATACGGCGATTGTCGAAAAGGACGGCGTCCGAATTTTATGGAAGCCGCACGACCAGAGCATGCGCTTTCGATTTATGAAACGTTCAATGAAGAATTAAGAAAAAAAGGAATTACGGTCGAAACGGGCCAATTTGGTGCGATGATGGAAGTGACGCTCACAAATGACGGACCGGTCACCCTTATCGTTGAAAGTAAAGAAAAAAGCGAGTAACGGATGGTTGCTCGTTTTTTTTTTCGACCGTCGGAGGCAAGCATATAGCTTGCCTCCACGTGACATAGTTATGCACGGCTAGTCGAATTTGCTGCTTCTATTGGTTAAAGTAGCGCTGTAGTCCGTTGATGATGTCGGCTACTACTTGCTGCTGGTAAGCGTCGGAACGAATGATCGCTAATTCCGTTGGGTTGTTGACGTACCCGAGTTCTAATAAGACTGACGGAACCGTTGTTTCGCGAATGACGTGGAAATCGCCGAATCGAACGCCGCGATACGGAATAGACAGCCCATTGGAAAAGAACGGGTCAAGCGATAGTGCGAGCGGGTAGTCGCTTTGTTGGTCGTAATAATACACAGTCATTCCGCTTGCTAACGTTGGCGAGCTGTCGTAATGAATGCTAATAAACGCATCGGCATGAGATTGATGGGCGATGCGGACGCGTTCTTGCAGCGTAAGGTATGTGTCATCGGTTCGCGTAAGATAAACAATGGCTCCTGTTTTTTCTAGCTCCTGCTTTAAACGAAGTGCAGTGTTGAGCGTCAATGTCTTTTCCATTGCGCCATCGCTTCCGATGGTGCCGCTATCTTTGCCCCCATGGCCAGGGTCGATGACGATGATTTTCTTTTCAATCGTTCCATTGTTATTGCTACTGCGGACAATTGAAACGACCCATTCGGCGATATAGCCGCTCGTGCCCTCTGGAAGTTCTACTTTATACCACGTTCCTTCTTTCGCAAGGACGTGAAACTGCTCCCCTTTTTTTGCTACTTTTCGTACGCTCGCCGTCAGCGATGGCGCAGTACGAACGTTCGTCCCGTCTTCTAACACTTTAATAGAATAAGAAGCGGTCATAATGTATGTACGGTATACCCACCCGGTCACAGTGCCGTTCACGTTTATTTGATACCAATCGGTCGTTTCGCCAACGATGCTAACTTCTTGCCCGAACGTTAGCTTTTGAATGACGTTTGCTTGCAAAGACGGTTCTGCCCGTACGTTCAGGATGTCGACAGCGACCGTTCCCGTTTTCGTCTGTATGGCAGGCGGTGCTGGATTCGCTGGATTAGAAGACACCGGAACGAGGTAGTCAGAAGCGACCCAACCGGTTAGCGTATTTTGTTTCATTTTTACCCATTATCCGTTTCGATCGATGACTTGAACGGTTTGTCCGCGCTGTAAATAGCCGATGATTTTTGCTTGTGGGCTCGGAGAAGTGCGGACGCGGAGCTGGTTGACAGCCGCTTTCATTTGCATCGCTGTTTCGGCGACGTATTGTCGAGTAACCCAGCCCGTTTCTTTAGCGGTCAGTCGCAAGTGTACCCATCCGTTCGTTTCTTGAAGCACAGGGTACGTTTCTCCTTGCCGAAGCTTTGCTTTGACTCGATATGTTGTTCCAGGCCCTTCTCGGACGTTTAGCCGGTCTGCAGTCGTGACGACCATTTTTGCTTCTGCCAAAGTAGAAAGAGGGATGAACAATAAGGCAAAAAGCAAATAAGCGATAGTTGTTCGTTTCAAGCTAGCTCCTCCTTTCGTTAGCCGTCGGAATCATAATAATTCGATAAAAAATGAAAAAATCCTTTTATTTTTTTATAAAACAGGAAAGATTAAAAAATGAATGCCGAAACGAAAGGATGACGACCGTGAGAAATAGTGAGAAGGGAGAGTTCGTTCATCAAAAAGGGGGCGAACTATTTCATGTCGATTTTCATGAATTTATTCGCAAAGCACCGGACTATACGCCTTATGAGCTAGCATCGGAGTTTGGATTGACGCTTCGCGATGTCCAGAAGTTAAAAAAGCAACTGTTCCGCGCATAAATACGTTTTCTCGCTTGACAAACAGAAGATTCATTCGTAACATAAAAAATAAAATTGGGAAAAGCCGATGATGGAGAAAAGTAGTTAAGAGTACACATGGCCAGAGAGGAAATGCCGTAGGCTGCAAGCATTTCTCCATGATGACTTAACGAACGAACACTCCGTAGGTTTCTCTTTGAACGCAGTGGCTAGTAGAAGAGAACGCGCACCGGGCGTTATCGGGACAAAGTGGAAGCTTTAGCTTCAATTAGGGTGGCACCACGGGATAAACTCTCGTCCCTATGTTTTTGCATAGGGAAGGGAGTTTTTTTATTGGCAAGACGCTTTTTTATTTTACATAGAAGCAGGAGGATGAAGGATGTCGTTTCAAATTCCGAGAGGGACGCAAGATATTTTGCCAGGGGAAGTAGAGAAATGGCAATATATCGAACAACTAGCGCGCGACCTTTGCCGGCGCTATAACTATCAAGAAATTCGCACGCCGATGTTTGAACATACGGAATTGTTTTTACGCGGCGTTGGCGATACGACGGATATCGTGCAAAAAGAAATGTATACGTTTGAAGACCGCGGCGGCCGAAGCATTACGCTTCGCCCAGAAGGAACGGCAGCCGTTGTTCGGTCGTTCGTGGAACATAAAATGCATGGGCAGCCAAACCAACCCGTGAAGCTTTATTACATCGGACCGATGTTTCGGTACGAACGGCCGCAAGCTGGACGGTTTCGGCAATTTGTCCAGTTTGGTGTCGAAGCGCTTGGAAGCAACGACCCAGCAATAGATGCCGAAGTGATTGCATTGGCGATGGATATTTACCAGTCGCTCGGCTTAACGAAGCTAAAGCTTGTGATTAATAGCCTCGGGGATATCGAGAGCCGAAAAGCGCACCGCCAAGCGCTCATTGCCCACTTCAAAGAAAGAATCGGCGAATTTTGTGCAGACTGCCAAACGCGTTTAGAAAAAAATCCGATGCGCATTTTAGACTGCAAAAAAGACCGCGATCACGAATTGATGGCAACCGCTCCATCCATTTTAGACTATTTGAACGAATCGTCGCGCACCTATTTTGCAAAAGTGCAAACGTATTTAACCAAATTAGGGATTTCGTTTGAAGTAGACCCTCGCCTCGTTCGCGGGTTGGACTACTATAACCATACAGCGTTTGAGATTATGAGCGAGGCGGAAGGATTCGGAGCGATTACAACGTTATGTGGTGGCGGCCGCTATAACGGGCTTGTGCAAGAAATTGGTGGGCCAGAAACGCCAGGCATTGGCTTTGCGCTTAGCATTGAACGGTTGCTTGCGGCATTGCAAGCAGAAGGAATTTCCTTGCCAATTGAAACCGATCTTGATTGTTACGTCGTTGCGTTAGGCGAGAAAGCGAAAGAGGAAGCAGTTGTGCTTGTCCATGCATTGCGTCAAGCGGGCATCGCCGCAGAAAAAGACTACCAAGATCGGAAAGTAAAAGCGCAGCTAAAAGCGGCTGACCGCTTGCAAGCGCAATATGTCGCGATTCTTGGGGATGACGAGCTCGAAAAACAAGTGATTAATGTAAAAAATATGAAAACGGGTGAACAAACAGAAGTGCCGCTTGCTTCATTTGTGGAGTATGTTAAACAAGCGTTAGTATAGGAGGGGTTTCGATGTTTGGAAGGACGTATTATTGTGGTGAAGTTAGCGAACAAGCAGTTGGCGAAAAAGTGACGTTAAAAGGATGGGTACAACGACGTCGCGACCTTGGTGGATTGATTTTCATTGACTTGCGCGATCGCACGGGCATTGTACAAATTGTTTTTAGCCCAGATGTATCGGAAGAAGCGTTACGTATTGCGGAAACGATTCGCAGTGAATATGTGCTAGACGTCGAAGGAACGGTTGTGCGCCGTGAAGCAGGACAAGTAAACCCAAATTTAGCAACAGGCACTATTGAAGTGCATGTTGAGCGCGTAACGATTTTAAACGAAGCGAAAACGCCACCGTTTACGATTGCCGATGACACAGACGTTGCCGAAGATGTGCGTTTAAAATATCGCTACTTAGATTTGCGCCGCCCGGTGATGTTCCAGACGTTTAAAATGCGCCATCAAGTGACGAAGGCGATTCGCGACTTTTTAGACGAAGAAGGCTTTTTAGAAGTAGAAACACCAATTTTGACGAAAAGCACGCCAGAAGGAGCGCGCGACTATTTAGTGCCAAGCCGAGTGCATCCAGGAGAATTTTATGCGTTGCCGCAATCGCCGCAAATTTTTAAGCAGCTATTAATGGTCGGCGGTTTTGAGCGTTATTATCAAATTGCCCGCTGTTTCCGCGACGAAGATTTGCGGGCAGACCGCCAGCCGGAATTTACCCAAGTCGATATTGAAACATCGTTTATGAGCCAAGAAGAAATTATCGCGATGGTCGAGCGAATGATGGCGCGCGTCATGAAGGTGGCGAAAGGAATCGACGTCCCGCTTCCGTTCCCGCGCCTGTCGTACGACGAAGCGATTGCTCGGTACGGCTCGGACAAGCCGGACACGCGTTTTGGCATGGAATTAGTCGATGTGTCTGAACATGTGAAAACAAGCGGCTTTAAAGTGTTTGCGAGCGCGGTAGAAACCGGCGGTCAAGTAAAAGCAATTAACGTAAAAGGGGCGGCAGACAAATATTCCCGTAAAGATATTGACGGCTTGACCGAATTTGTTTCCCGTTACGGTGCGAAAGGACTGGCATGGCTAAAAGTCGAAGAAGACGGGTTAAAAGGGCCAATTGCGAAATTTTTCACCGAAGCAGAACAAGAAAACTTTATGCAAGCGCTCGCTGCGGAAATAGGGGACTTGCTTTTATTTGTGGCGGATAAAAAGACGGTCGTTGCCGATGCGCTCGGAGCGTTGCGGCTGAAGCTTGGCAAAGAATTAAAACTCATCGATGAAACAACATTCCATTTCTTATGGGTTACGGACTGGCCGCTGTTAGAATACGATGAAGAAGAAGGACGCTATTATGCAGCGCACCATCCGTTTACGATGCCGGTGCGCGAAGACTTAGAAAAGCTTTCGACCGACCCAGCTTCGGTTCGCGCCCAAGCGTACGACCTTGTGTTAAACGGCTATGAGCTAGGCGGCGGCTCGCTCCGGATTTTTGAGCGCGACGTGCAAGAAAAAATGTTCCAAGTGCTCGGATTTACGGAAGAAGAAGCGCGTGCGCAGTTCGGCTTTTTACTAGAGGCGTTTGAATACGGCACTCCGCCGCACGGTGGGATTGCGCTCGGGCTAGATCGTCTTGTCATGCTTTTGGCAGGGCGCACGAACTTGCGCGATACGATCGCTTTCCCGAAAACGGCAAGCGCAAGCTGCTTGTTGACCGATGCACCGAGCGAAGTGAGCGAAAGCCAGCTCGAAGAATTGCATTTAGCGGTCAAAACAGAAAATGTTAGCCGTGTGTAACGTGTGTCACGAAAAAGTAACAAATCTGTTCGTTGAAAAGGCATGCAAAGTGTGCTATGATACATTCAAGCATAGTCCTGATGTGTTCGTCGTATAACCTTATTGTTTTGACCGAACAATAAGTTATACGGGAGTCCGGAGTTTTCAAGCGGCGTACATGCCTCTGTTCGAGGACGTGCAATGGTTGAAACAGGGCACCCACCTGCTGGGAGCGGGTTCAAAACGAAGGCATCGACGGCACGATTGGGACTTCAACCTCCGAATGAATCCCTTATGTGAAGCACATGCTTTACATAAGGGTTTTTGTTTTGTCAAGAAAAAATCCGATTGAAATACTTACTTTAATCGTGTAGGATAGTAGCGGTACAAAAATGATACATGTGATGGAGGGTGTCATGCTGCATCAGTTTTCACGCAATGAATTGGCGATTGGAAAAGAAGGATTAGAGAAGTTAAAAAAAGCAACCGTCGCTGTATTAGGGATTGGCGGCGTCGGTTCGTTTGCGGTGGAGGCGCTCGCGCGTTCGGGCGTCGGTCGGCTTGTGCTCGTCGATAAAGACGATGTCGACATTACGAACATTAACCGGCAAATCCATGCGCTTCTTTCAACCGTTGGTCAACCGAAAGTGGAGTTAATGAAAGAACGTATTGCTGACATTAATCCCGCATGCGAAGTGATTGCGCTGAAAATGTTTTATACGGAAGAAACGTACGAACAATTTTTTAGCTATGGCTTAGATTTTGTTATTGACGCTTCCGATACGATTACGTATAAAATCCATTTAATGAAAGAATGTTTAAAACGAAACATCCCGATCATTTCAAGCATGGGCGCAGCCAACAAAATGGATCCAACTCGCTTCCGCATCGCCGATATTTCGAAAACACATACTGACCCGATTGCGAAAGTAATCCGGACGAAATTACGGAAAGAAGGAATTAAAAAAGGAATTCCAGTCGTGTTTTCCGATGAGAAGCCAGTCGTTATTCGCGAAGAAGTGCGCAAAGAAGTCGGCAATGACAAAGCGACGATTCGCAAGGCGAAAATGCCGCCATCTTCCAACGCGTTCGTGCCGTCCGTCGCTGGACTGATTATGGCTTCTTACGTCGTTCGCGAGCTGTTAAAAGACGTAAAAATTTACCGCGTGGGCGAAGAATAAGCAACAAGGGCTTGTCGAAATAGACAGCCCTTTTTTTGTGCGGAAAAGAAACAAAAATACGTCGCAAGCCGTAGAAAAAATATGACGGAAGTATGTGATAGAACAACGTGTAAGCCATTACGATAAAGATAGTTGAAAAAAACGGTAACATCAAGTATAGTCATAATATAACGACCGTTCAGTCATGACGATTTAAGAACAAACGGTCAGTCTACATATGACAAGAGAAAGGAAGGGAACAATGAATTTTTTAACACGGTTTAGCTTAAAAAATGCGGTTGCGGTGTTTATTATTTCATTTCTGCTCATTTTAGGAGGACTGTATTCGTTTTCCTCTTTAAAAGTCGATTTATTGCCGAACATCGAGTTTCCGCAGCTATCGATTGAAGTCGTCTATCCAGGTGCTTCTCCTGAAGACATTAACGAGCAAGTTACGTCGAAGCTAGAAGAAAAATTGAAATCGATTGACGGCATTAAAAAAATGCAAAGCTCTTCTTATGAGAGCATCTCCATTATTAACCTTGAATTTCCGTTCCATACCGATATGAACGACATGGAGCGGCAAGTCGATACGATCATTAAAGATACAAAACTTCCAGACAACGTACAGACGAAAATTAACCGTTTTTCGTTCGGGACATTCCCGATTTTTAACATTTCGCTCTTTGCCAAGCAAGGGGTTGATTTACAAAAAGTATTAGAACAAGACGTTATTCCAGAGTTGAACAAAATTAACGGCATTAACTCGGTATCGGTCGGTGGGCTGAAAGAGGAAATTGTCCAAATTACGATCGACAAACAAAAAGCGGCACGAGCAGGGCTTTCGTTATCGCAAGTAAAAGACCAAATTAACGAAAAGTTTTTGTCGTTCCCAGCTGGAAATGTGAATACCGATACGTTACAAATTCCAGTGCGTGTGCAAGAAAAGCTCGATACTGTCCAAGCGCTTGAGAACATGACATTAACGTCGCCGCTGGCACAAACGACGACACCGGCGTTCCAAGGACGGATGATGCAGGCTACGCCACCGCTAAAGCTAAAAGATATCGCAACAATTGAAACGATTACAGACCAGCCGGAAAAAACACGTTACGATTTAAAAGAGTCACTGTCCATGGCAGTGACGAAAAAACAAGATGCCAACACGGTCGAAGTGGCAGATAAAGTGATGAAGGTATTAAACGCCCATAAAGATCAATTCCATTATGCCATCGGCTTTGATTCGGCAGAAGGGATTAAAAAATCGGTCGAATCGCTTGTGCGGGAAGGATTGTTAGGCGCATTGTTTGCGTCGATTGCCGTGCTCGTCTTTTTACGAAACGTGCGGGCAACGATCATTGCGATTATCTCCATTCCACTCTCTTTAATCGTCGCGTCGATTTTCTTATACCGCTTAGATATATCGCTAAACGTGATGACGCTCGGTGGTATGGCGGTCGCCGTTGGCCGCGTGGTGGACGACAGCATCGTTGTCATTGAAAATATTTTCCGCCGCGTCCGAAAATCGAAAACAGGCATGAGCGATGAACTTGTGCAAGATTCGACGAAAGAAATTTTAAAAGCGATTACGTCTTCGACGATTACGACCGTTGTCGTCTTTTTACCGCTCGGATTTGTCGGCGGCATTACGGGTGAATTTTTCTTGCCATTTGCTTTAACGATCGTTTTCTCGCTCTTTTTATCGCTTATCGTCGCTGTGACAATCGTGCCAATTTTAGCGAAATTTTCGTTTAAAAAAGTGCCTCCAGAAGAAAAAGAAGGCGCATTGCAACGGTTTTACGGGCGCGTCATTGCTTGGGCGCTCAATCATAAAGTGATTGTCTTAGCATTATCTGTCGTTCTTCTTGTCGGTTCGTTTGCGCTCGTTCCGAAGCTTGGGTTTACGTTTTTGCCGAACGAAGAGCAAAAGACGCTTGTCGCTAGCATTGAACTACCATCTTCTACGTCGCTTGCAAAAACGAACGACGTGTCGTTGAAAATAGAAAAAATGTTTGCTGACCAACAAGAAATTAAAGATGTGACAGCAGGCGTCGGAAGCCGCGATTTCCGTACAGGACTGAAACGGTCAAACCAAGCGAACTATTTCATTCGCTTAAAAGAAGGTGTCAACGTCACACGCTTTATTAAAACGCTTGAGAAAAACATGCAGTCGATTGTCGATGAGGAAGCAAAAGGGACGAAAGTCGGCGTGCAGGAACTTAGCTCTGGTGGACCGCCTTCGAACAACAATGTCAATATTGACTTATATTCAACCGATCTTGCATCATTACAAAAAGCAGCAAAAAATGTCGAAACCTATATGAATAAGCGGAAAGACTTAAAATATGTAACAAACAACTTTGCCGATCAGCAAAAACAAGTCGTTGTCCAAATCGATCCAGAAAAAGCAGCGGAGTACGGTGTGTCTGGATTCCAAGTACTCGGGACGATTGCCGATGCGACAAGACCGGTTCAAGTAGGAACGCTCAAACTCGATGGAATTGACCGCACAGTGCAGTTGTCGTACGACAAAGGAATAGATTCCGTGGATGCGTTAAAAAATACGCTTCTTTTCACAAAACGTGGTCTTGTTCCCGTTTCGGCGATTGCGGACGTAAAAGAAGTGAATACGTATACGTCGATTCAAAAATTGGACGGAAAAGTATTTGCTCGTGTATCGGCGCAAATTGTCGGGGACAACATCCAAAAAGTGACTCAAGATGTCATTAACGACGTGAAAAAAGAAGTGGAACTTCCAAAAGGCGTTTCGTTTGAAGGTGGCGGCGGCAGCGACGACACCGTAGAAACGTTCCAGCAACTTGGTCTCGCGATGGTTGTCGCGATTGGGCTTGTGTATATTACGATGCTGATTACGTTTGGAAAAGCAAGAATTCCGTTCATTATTTTGTCCGCTTTAATTTTCGTGCCAATTGGCTCGTTACTCGGCTTGTATGTCGCTCATGAACCGATGTCGGTGAGCGTCATGATTGGGCTATTAATGCTAATTGGAATTGTGACGACAAATGCGATTGTACTTGTTGATCGGATCGGACAAAACCGTGAACAAAAAGGAATGGCGGTGCGCGATGCCCTAATTGAAGCGGGAAAAACGAGATTGCGCCCGATTTTGATGACGGCGTTTGCGACGATTACTGCGCTTATTCCACTGGCGCTCACGAAAGCATCGGGAACGTTGATTTCGAAAGGTCTAGCGATTACGGTCATCGGTGGGTTAACGTCATCGACGTTATTGACGCTCGTTATTATCCCGGTGATGTACGAACTATTTTTCTTCCGTCAAGTGAAAAAAGAACGAAACGCATAAAAGATAGGCTGGCTCAAACCGAGTCAGCCTCTTATGCTATAATAAAATGAGGAAACTAGTGATAAGGAAGGGACAACGTTGAGCAAAAAAGAAACGATTATTCAAGCAGCGATGAAGTTGTTTGCCGAAAAAGGGTATCACGCCACATCCATGCAAGAAATTGCCGAACAAAGCGGGATGGCGAAAGGCTCGATTTACAACTATTTTAAATCAAAAGAGGAAATTGCCCTTTCGATTTTTCGCTACCATTATGACATGTTGTTTCAAAAGCTAGAACAAGTAGCAAACGACGCCACATTGTCTGCAAGGGAAAAGTTTGAAAAACAGCTGATGCTGCAAATTGAAGAATTTGTACGGCGGAAAGAACTTGTCGGAATGCATATGGGGGAACAAGCAGCGAAAATTAACGATGAAGTACACCAACTTGTGTTTCGTATTCGTGCGCAGACGATTAACTGGTATAGAAAAGCGATTATCGATATGTATGGGGAGAGCGTGCGTCCATTTGCGCTTGATTGTGCGACGATGCTTAACGGTATTATGAAAGAATATATGTTTTACATGGCAATCGAAAAAAAAGAGCTGCGTTATTCATCGCTCGCACCGTTTATGTTGCGGCGGCTCGATGCGATGGTGGCAAGCTTTACAACAAACGATGCTCCGCTTTTAACCGATGAATTAATGCAAGATTACTTAAACGTAGAACAACACGAGAAAGAAAACGACCGAAAGCAAATTGTTGCGTATCTTGAGGAAATTTTACAAAAGCTACAACAGGACGAGTTGGTAAAACGCGACGTCATTCATTCGCTAAAGACGTTAAAGGAAGAGTTTTTGCAGCCGGAAAACGCAAGGGAATTTATGGCGGAAGCGCTTCTCATGTATTTAGAAAAGCAACGACTCCCGCATTGGCAGGAAGTAGCCGCTGCTATTCGCCGCTATTTTGCGTAACAGAGCTTTCTGTTTTGGAGGTGGGAACATTGCAAGAACCGCTCGCTGTTCGCATGCGTCCGCGTACGATTGATGAAATTGTCGGACAAGCACATATCATTGGGCCTGATACAGCATTATACAAAATGATTCATAACGGCTACGTTCCGTCGCTGCTATTGTATGGAGAACCAGGCGTCGGGAAAACGTCGCTAGCGTATGCGATTGCCGGGACGGTGAATCGCGAATTTTTTGCGTTAAATGCCACGACATCAGGAAAAAAAGAAGTGGAGGAAATTGTTGCCGCCGCCAAAATGGTCGGCAACGTCATTTTGTTTATTGATGAAATTCATCGCTTTAATAAAGCACAACAAGACTATTTGTTGCCGAACGTCGAAAGCGGGCTCATTACGCTTATTGGCGCAACGACGGAAAACCCGTTTCACGAAGTCAATCCAGCCATCCGCAGCCGCTGCGGGCAAATTAAACAGCTAAAGCGGCTAACGCGTGAGGAAATCATCGTGCTGTTGAAGCGAGCGCTACAAGACAAAGCGCGCGGGCTTGGATCACTTTCTGTTGATATCGACGAACGTTTTTTGCAGCTAATTGCTGACGGGACAAACGGCGATGCCCGTTCTGCTCTCCAAGCGTTAGAAGCGGTCGTATACGCTGCTAGGCAAAAAGACGGGCGCATCGTCGTCGATGAACAGCTCGTGCTCGATTGCGTCGAAAAGAAAGGATTTTCTCATGATAAAAAAGGCGATACGTATTATTCGCTGTTGTCCGCCTTCCAAAAAAGCGTTCGCGGCAGCGACGTCGATGCTGCGCTTCATTATTTGGCAAGACTATTAGAAGGAGGAGACGTCGCGGCGATTTGTCGCCGGCTGCTTGTCATTGCGTATGAAGACATTGGCTTAGCGAATCCGTTTTTAGGAGTGAAAGTGAATGCCGCCATTCAAGCAGTAGAGCGGCTTGGTTTGCCGGAAGCGCGCATTCCGCTTTCTGTCGTCACCGTGGAATTATGTCTATCGGCTAAATCTAACTCCGCTTACAAAGCGCTCGACAACGCGATTGCCGATGTGCAATCAGGGAAAATTGGCGACATTCCTGCACATTTAAAAGATGCGCACTATGACGGAGCAAAAGTGCTCGGGCACGGAAAAGGGTACCTATATCCGCATGATTACCCAAACAGTTGGGTATTGCAACAATATTTACCGAAAGAATTAGAAAATGTGCAATATTACTATCCGAAAGAAAACGGCGAGGAAAAGCATTATGCGAAAGTGTACAGCCGGCTGTGTGAG
The DNA here is from genome assembly GCF_014196205.1 of Anoxybacteroides voinovskiense. Taxonomy (GTDB): domain Bacteria; phylum Bacillota; class Bacilli; order Bacillales; family Anoxybacillaceae; genus Anoxybacteroides; species Anoxybacteroides voinovskiense. Next base: position 157,867 of record NZ_JACIDE010000005.1, read on the forward strand.
TTAAGGCACAAGCAATGAAGGAAGCAAAAAAGTATGGTATAATGGTTTGCGATTGTTTTCTAGACGGGTAATACGCGGTAGGGGGAATATGATGAAAATTTCAACAAAAGGCCGATATGGGTTAACGATTATGATTGAATTAGCGAAAAAATACGGGGATCGCCCGATTTCATTAAAATCCATTGCCCAAGCGCACGGTTTATCCGAGCATTATTTAGAGCAGCTCGTGTCGCCGCTTCGCAACGCTGGGCTTGTGAAAAGCATTCGTGGGGCGTACGGCGGTTACGTATTAACGGACCATCCATCCAAAATAACAGCTGGTGATGTCATTCGTGTATTGGAAGGACCGATTAGCCCGGTCGAAGGACTAGAGGAAGAAGAACCAGCAAAGCGAGAATTATGGATTCGCATTCGTGATGCGGTACAAGAAGTGCTTGATAGCACTACACTGGAAGACTTGGCGAAATATAGCGACGGCAATAGCGAGTCCTATATGTTTTATATTTAAATCGTGAGAAAGGAGAATGTCGTTGGAACGCATTTATTTAGATCATGCCGCGACATCGCCAGTGCACCGAGCGGTCGTTGAGCGAATGGCAACGATGATGACGGAGGTGTTCGGCAATCCGTCAAGCATTCATTTTTTTGGCAGACAAAGCCGCCACGTGCTCGATGAGGCGCGCGAAACGGTCGCAAAAAGCATCGGGGCAAAACCGGCAGAAATTATTTTTACGAGCGGTGGAACGGAAGCGGATAATTTAGCGCTCATTGGCGCAGCGCTAGCGAATCGGCATCGAGGTCGTCATCTCATTACGACAGCGATTGAGCATCATGCGGTGTTGCACGCGTGCCGCTATCTTGAAAGCGAAGGGTTTGAGGTGACCTATTTACCTGTCGATGAACGGGGAAAAATATCGCTTGCGGAGTTACAGCGCGCCCTTCGTGACGACACGATTGTTGTATCAGTAATGTTCGGAAACAACGAAACAGGTGTGTTGCAGCCGATTGAAGCAATCGGACAGCTATTAAAAGACCATCCCGCCTATTTTCATACGGATGCGGTTCAAGCATACGGGCTTGTGCCGATCGACGTGAATGAATTAGGGGTTGACCTTTTATCGGTTTCTGCCCATAAAATTAACGGACCAAAAGGGGTCGGCTTTTTATATGCGCGCGAGCATGTGAAGCTTGCACCGCGAGCATTCGGCGGCGAACAAGAACGAAAGCGTCGAGCAGGGACGGAAAACGTGGCGGGCGTTGCTGGGTTAGCAAAAGCGGTCGAAATTGCGCAAGAAACGATGGCAACAAAGCAAAGCGAGTACCGAACGTGGAAAGCAAAAATGCTCGCTATTTTTGCAGAGAGCGGCATTCGCTATGATGTTAACGGCGACGAAGAAATGAGTTTGCCGCACATTTTAAACGTCGCGTTTCCAGGGACGAACGTCGAATCGATGCTTGTCAATTTAGATTTAGCAGGCATTGCTGCTTCCAGCGGCTCGGCGTGTACGGCTGGTTCGATTGATCCGTCGCACGTCCTTGTTGCGATGTTTGGGAAAAACTCTGACCGCATTCGCTCCTCGATTCGCTTTAGTTTTGGGCTTGGAAACACAGAAACACAAATTGAAAAAGCCGCTTACGAAACGGTGAACATCGTCAAACGGTTAACAAACGGGAGGTGAGAATTGTGAATAAAGCACCAAAAGATACACGCGTCGTCGTCGGCATGTCGGGAGGGGTGGATTCCTCGGTTGCTGCGCTTCTTTTAAAGCAACAAGGCTATGATGTCATCGGCATTTTTATGAAAAACTGGGACGATACCGATGAAAACGGCGTATGCACGGCGACGGAAGATTACGAAGACGTTATGCGCGTTTGCAACCAAATCGGCATTCCGTACTATGCCGTCAATTTTGAAAAGCAATATTGGGAGAAAGTGTTTACGTATTTTCTCGATGAGTATAAAGCAGGTCGTACACCGAATCCAGATGTCATGTGCAATAAAGAAATCAAGTTTAAAGCGTTTTTAGAGCATGCGATGTCGCTTGGCGCGGACTATTTAGCGACCGGACATTATGCGCGCGTTGCGTACCGCGATGGCGAATATAAAATGTTGCGCGGCATCGATGCAAACAAAGACCAGACGTACTTTTTAAACCAGCTTGGACAAACGCAGCTTGCAAAAGTCATGTTTCCGATTGGGGAATTGGAGAAAGCGCAAGTTCGCCAAATAGCGAAAGACGCTAAACTTGCGACCGCCAATAAAAAAGATAGCACCGGCATTTGCTTTATTGGCGAGCGTGATTTCAAGCAGTTTTTAAGCAACTATTTGCCAGCGCAGCCAGGGCAAATGCAGACGCTGTCTGGGGAAGTAAAAGGAAGACATGATGGCGTCATGTATTATACGATTGGACAGCGGCACGGACTTGGCATCGGCGGGAGCGGCGAGCCGTGGTTTGTCGTTGGGAAAAATGTAAAAGAGAACATTTTATACGTCGCGCAAGGATTTGATAACGAACTATTGTATTCTGATGCGATCATTGCGACACAAGTAAATTGGGTGTCCGGTCGTGTGCCGACAGAGCCGCTAAAATGCACGGCGAAATTCCGCTATCGTCAGCCGGATACAGGCGTAACCGTGCATGTCATCGACGCTACGACAGTAAACGTCGTATTCGACCATCCTGTAAGGGCGGTCACTCCAGGACAAGCCGTCGTTTTTTACAACGGCGAAGAATGCCTTGGCGGCGGCACGATCGACGAAGTGTTCCGCAACGGCGAAAAACTTTGGTATGTCGGATAAAACCTCAACTCTTGGCGGAGTTGGGGTTTATCGTTATAGCAAACTAGACATTCTTCGGCAATGCGTACTTATGATATAATGAGGAGTGAAAAAGATGGAAAATAAAAATGCGCTAGGCATTCAATATATGCAGGAAGGAAAGTATGAAGAAGCGGTGAAATGTTTTCATGAGGCGATTGAAGCCAATCCTCATGACCCGGTCGGCTACATTAATTTTGGAAATGTATTAGCGGCGGCCGGCGAAGAAGACAAAGCGATCCGCTTTTTTAAAAAGGCGCTTTCGCTTGATGAGCAGGCGGCGACGGCGTATTACGGGCTCGGTTCGATTTATTACAACCAGAAGCAGTTTGCTAAAGCGAAAGACATGTTTGAACAGGCGGTGCAAAAAGGGCTGAACGACAGCGACGCCTTTTTTATGCTCGGCATGTCGCTTATGTTTTTAGAACAGCCGCGGCTTGCGTTGCCGTATTTACAGCGCGCGGTAGAACTGAATGAAGATGATGCCGAAGCACTGTTTCAGCTCGGGCTTTGTTTAGCGCAGCTTGAGTTTGTGGATGAAGCGATCCGTTATTTAGAACGAACGATTGCGTTAGATGACCAGCATGCCGACGCCTGCTATAACTTAGGGGTGGCGTATGCGTACAAAGAAGAGGCGCAAACAGCGCTCGACTGGTTTACAAAAGCGCTTTCGATTCAGCCAGATCATTTGTTGGCAGGGCACGGAAAAAAGCTGATGGAAAAAGCGCTCGGACAACGATAAAAGGTAGGGATTCCCATTGGAACAACAAGGATCGTTTGCCTTAGACGAAAAATCGTTTATTAAAGGAACACATATCGTCACGATTTTCCATAACGAAAGCAATTTGTATTCGGTCGTGCGCATTCGTGTCGAGGAAACGAACGAGGCGTATAACGAGGAAGAAGTTGTTGTGACTGGCTATTTTCCGCGCATGCACGAACAAGAGACGTATGTGTTTTACGGTTCGTTTAAGGAACATCCGCGCTTTGGGCGGCAATATGTCGCCGATTATTTCCGCAAAGACGTTCCGCATACGAAAGAAGGCGTCATTCATTATTTATCGAGCGATTTGTTTAAAGGAATTGGGAAAAAAACAGCAGAAGCGATCGTAGAGGCGCTTGGTGAACAGGCGATTTCCGTGATTTTAGCCGACCCGGACGCGCTTTCGAAAGTGCCAAAGCTATCGAAAGCAAAAGCGAAAGAACTGTACGAAACATTAAAAGCGCACCAAGGGCTTGAGCAAATTATGATCTCGTTATCAAGGCTCGGGTTTGGCCCGCAGCTATCGATGAAAATTTATCAAGTGTACCAAGACATGACGCTTGATGTTATTCAAAAAAACCCGTATCAGCTTGTCGAAGACGTCGAAGGCATCGGGTTTGTCCGTGCGGACGAGCTAGGGCATCAGCTTGGCATTTCCGGTCGTCATCCAGACCGCATTCGTGCCGCTTGTTTGTATGTCTTAGAAAACGATTGCTTGCAGGAAGGGCACGTGTATTTAACAAAAGAGCAGGTATTAGGCAAGGTAAAAGAGCTATTAGAAGCAAAGCGCGACGAAGCTGTGCCGGAAGAAAATATCGCCCATGTGCTGCTAATGTTGACCGAAGAAGGAAAACTAATGAGCGAGGATGACAAATATTATATTCCGTCGCTTTATTTTGCGGAAAAAGGAATTGTCACGAACGTGAAACGACTGTTGCAGCAGGAAGTGACGGCGTTTCCAGAGTCGGAATTTTTATTGGCGCTTGGGGAGTTGGAGGAACGATTGTCTGTTCAATACGCCCCGCGGCAAAAAGAAGCAATCCAACAGGCGCTTTCTTCCCCGCTCTTTATTTTAACCGGCGGACCTGGGACCGGAAAAACGACGGTCATTAAAGGGATTGTCGAAATTTTTGCCGAGCTGCACGGCCTGTCGCTCGACGTCAATCGCTACAATAAAGACAATCCGTTTCCGATTTTATTAGCTGCGCCAACGGGAAGAGCGGCGAAGCGAATGAGCGAGGCGACCGGTTTGCCGGCGGTGACGATTCATCGATTGCTCGGGTATAACGCGGCAGAAGGGTTTACGCACGATGAAGAAGCGCCGATTCAAGGGAAGCTGCTTATCGTCGATGAAATGTCGATGGTCGATACGTGGCTGTTAAACCAGCTGTTAAAATCGCTTCCAGATGGGATGCAAGTCATTTTTGTCGGCGATGAAGACCAATTGCCGTCGGTTGGACCAGGACAAGTGCTGAAAGATTTGCTAAAGACGAATATTATCCCGACCGTTCGGTTGACCGAGGTGTATCGGCAGGCGGAAGGGTCGTCGATTATTGAACTCGCTCACCATATGAAAAGCGGGCAGCTTCCGCCAGATTGGGCTGCCCCGAAAGCGGACCGTTCGTTTATTCGTTGCCAAGCAGGGCAAGTCGTCGATGTCGTGCGGCAAATTGCCGATAATGCGTGGAAAAAAGGATATTCCGTCAAAGATATTCAAGTACTGGCGCCGATGTATCGCGGTCCTGCTGGCATCGACCGGCTGAATGAAGCGCTGCAAGAGCTGTTTAATCCGAAAACAGAGAAAAAGCGCGAGCTGTCGGTAGGCGACACCGTGTACCGGATTGGCGATAAAGTATTGCAGCTTGTGAATCAGCCGGAGCAAAACGTGTTTAACGGCGATATTGGCGAAGTCGTCGCCATCTTTTATGCGAAGGAAAATGTTGAAGAACAAGATTTAGTCGTCGTGTCGTTTGATGGGAATGAAGTGACGTATACGCGGCAAGATTTAACGCAAATTACGCATGCGTATTGCTGCTCGGTTCATAAGTCGCAAGGAAGCGAATTTCCAATTGTCATTTTACCTGTCGTCAAAAGCTATTATCGAATGTTAAGGCGGAATTTATTATATACCGCCGTGACGCGCAGCAAAAAATTTTTAGTTTTATGCGGTGAGGAAGAGGCGTTTAAAATGGGGGTTGCCCGCTATGATGACAGCGTGCGGCAAACGACGCTTTCCGAAAAGCTCATGCAAGCCGTTCAGCCGTTTGAAGAAGGCGAGCTTCCACTAGATGATGCGAACATCGGAATGGAAAACGTTTCACCGTATGACTTTATGAGCGAAGGGATAGGATAATGGTAGTCGCACATGAGTGGCCACGTTCCTCACCAGACGTATAACTTTTTCACAAATGGACAAAAATGATGGTAAAACGGAAAGAGGAGCGTGCCTTTTTGTGCTGAAATGTCCTAATTGCCAAAGCAAAGATTTAGGGAAAATTGGGGTCAATCAATATTATTGCTGGAATTGCTTTATCGAACTTTCGGTTCATAAAGGAATGATTTACACACATCAAGTCGAAGAAGACGGAACGCTCAGTTCGTTAGATGATTTATTTAGCGAGCAAGAACGGACGCTTTCGTCATAACAAGAGGGGGATTGACGATGAACCGCACGATGACATCGCTCGTCGCCATCGGTTTAGGCGTTGCCGCCTACCAAATGGCTCGCCGCAATGGCGGAATGAACATGCGCAACGTACGAAAAATGGGCCGCCAGCTCATGCGCTCATTCACGTAACAAAGCACGGCACCCTAATCATAGGGTGCCGTGTTTGTGTATGCTAGGCATGTCTATCAACTTGACGGTCAAAGTCCGTTATGGGCGTTGGAAGATCATTTGTTTCAACATACCAATAACTCGTACACTTATGTTTGGAATGCCGATTATCTCAATTGGGCTCCCTATAGAGAAAGCGATGATGCTGCGACAAAAGACTCATTATATTCAGCTCTTTGGCGAGGAGCTAGACAATTGATTCTGTATATGGTACCTTTCAATAAAGAGCAAGTTTTGCACACCACCCAAGTATGAAAACAACCGCTCGTGAATCCGTTAGTCTCATAGAAAAATCGAAGGATTGCCACATGATCTTGCATGCTCACCCTTTTGATGGAGGACAAAAAAATGAAAAGCAAATACTTTTGGATTCTGCCGCTTATTTGTTCAATCATTCTCTTTTGTCAACTCAAAAGCCAGCATAATGTTTATAACATTCTCAGTCAAGCGCCAACATGGGATGACGTCAATCCATTCATTCTTTTTTGGTATCATAATTCCTCTGTTGTAGTAGGTGTGTTCTTATTATCATTTCCATGCTTATCGTTTTCCGGTCTCCTGCTTGGTCAACGATCCTTTTTCTCATACTCCCAATAAGTTTAGCCCTTTATCAAAAACTGTTACTATTTCCTGTTTGGATTTACGATGATCAAATGCAATTTGTTTTGAAAATCTTCCTGACTGTTATCGTTCTGACATTGTCAGCGGCTAGAATTAAAGTGATAAAAGCGGTTATACAGAAACTCATTGCTCATTAGACGATTGCTTTGTTGCTGTACCTGTCATCTATCGAACCATTCACATTACAAAACAGTATCCCTCTAGGTGCCGCTTTATAATGTGAATGGTTGTATAAGTGATAGTCACAACAGCAAAGCTCACCAACAGTCATTTTCTAATCAGGGAACTTTTCATAAAGAGTATCGCATAAAAAGCAAAAACAATCCATACTACAAAAGTTATAAAATTAAAAATATTACCTATCAGTGCACTTTCATCGAATCTTAATTGAACCTCCTCATTTAGAAAACTTATTACAGTCGCAATAACGAGCCATATAAATCCCTTAGTAGCAGGTTTATTTTTTCCTTTGGATTTAAACAAATTCGAGTCCCTCCCTTAGATACTATGTGTATGTTTAATTTTAAGCAAAACTTCAACAAATATATATACATGCAACTGAGAAGTTTACCTTCATTTTTTCGACTGTCGAGGCAAGCCTTTGGCTTGCCTTCGTCACGCTAAAGCGTGACGGAGAACCGAACAACACCGCTCCCAGACAAATTCATTTGTCTGGGGAGCGGCTGATTGTTCGGTCGCCCGACAGTCGAAAAATAACGATGTAAATGATAAAAATGTTAAAGCTTCAACGTGCACCTATATAGACACTTTCAAATTTTAAATTTTAAGATATGCTAACAGGTGTGTTGATTGTTGTTGTACCTGTCACCTATCGAACTTTTTGCATAATTATCCGCTAATCCTCCACACTAATGTGTAGGAGGGATGTTCGTGCAAAATGAACAATGGCGCTTTTTTATTCGCGTGACGAAAGTGCTGCTTGTCGTTGTGTTAGTTTATTTCATTATGAGGCTGAAAGGGTTTTGGATGCCGGCGTTACGCGTGCTAGGCATCGTACTCACCCCGTTTGTGCTTGGGGCGTTTATCGCGTATTTATTGCATCCAGTCGTGGAATATCTCCACGCCAAAGGATGGCCGCGGGCGCTGGCAATTTTACTTATTTACGCTCTTTTTTTCGGTGGAATCGGCTACGGAGCGTACAAAGGCATCCCGATTTTTCTCAACCAGCTGCAAGACATGACAGAAAGCTTGCCGATGCTTGTCGATACATATAAAGGATGGACGGATAAAATTCATGACGGCACTGCCGCTTGGCCAAAACAGCTGCACGAACGCATCGAAACGACAATTGTCGAAATCGAGGCGCTATTAGGACTATGGTTAGTCAAAGCAGTCACAAGCGTCAAGCACGTGCTAAATTCCGCCCTCGTTTTTTTGCTCGTTCCACTTATCGCTTTTTATTTGTTAAAAGATATCGACCATATCAAAAAAGCCGCCTGGGAATGGACGCCAAAAAAATGGCGAAATGAGGGGGTTGCGTTTTTAAAGGATGTCGATAAGTCGCTCGGAAGCTATATTCGCGGCCAACTGCTCGTCTGTGTGTTAATCGGAAGCATCGCTGCCCTTTCGCTTTGGATCGCTGGGATGAAATATCCGCTACTATTAGGGATTATCATCGGTGCGACGAACGTTATCCCGTATTTCGGACCGATTATTGGTGCTGTTCCTGCCGCTTTGTTAGCCGCCACCGTTTCGGTAAAAATGGTGCTCATTGTCCTTGCGATTATTTTCGTTTTGCAATTTATCGAAGGAAACGTCCTTTCTCCGCTTATCGTCGGCAAAAGCTTGCATATGCATCCGCTTGTCATTATGTTTTCCCTTTTTCTTGGCGGGGAAATTGCTGGAGTTGTCGGGATGATGGTCGCTGTCCCGCTTGTTGCTATTACGAAAGTTGCCTTTTTGCACGGAAAAGAACGCTTCCGAACACATTGACAATCAAAGGAAGCTTGTCTATAATCTGTGTGAAAAGGTTTATACACGAACGCGATGACGGATCGAGTATGTTACAGTCCATCTTAACGCGCGAGGCGCACAGAGAGGAATTTCCGCGGCTGAAAGAAATTCCAGATGAAGGGTAACAGAACGCTAATCCGGAGCGCAGGCAAAACCTGACGGCGAAGCCACGTTACGGCTTTTAGAGGTGATGGACGTCTGTCCATAAACAGGGTGGTACCGCGAGCATAACTCTCGTCCCTGCAAGGGATTGGGAGTTTTTTTATTTGAAAAAATGAAAAGGAGGCAGGCATTATGAAGAAATTAACATCTGCACAAGTTCGCCAAATGTTTTTAGACTTTTTCCAAGAAAAAGGGCATACGGTCGAACCGAGCGCCTCGCTCATTCCGATTGACGACCCTTCGTTATTATGGATTAATAGCGGGGTAGCGACGTTAAAAAAATATTTTGACGGACGTGTCATCCCAGACAATCCGCGCATTTGCAACGCACAAAAATCGATTCGTACGAACGACATTGAAAACGTCGGAAAAACGGCGCGCCACCATACGTTTTTTGAAATGCTCGGCAACTTCTCGATTGGCGATTATTTTAAACGAGAAGCAATTCATTGGGCGTGGGAATTTTTAACAAACGAAAAATGGATTGGCTTTGACCCGGACCGGCTATCGGTCACGATTCACCCAGAAGACGACGAAGCGTTTGACATTTGGCATAAAGAAATTGGTTTGCCAGAAGAACGAATCATTCGATTAGAAGGAAACTTTTGGGACATTGGAGAAGGACCAAGCGGACCGAACACGGAAATTTTCTATGATCGTGGGGAGCAATTCGGCAACGACCCAAATGACCCGGAATTATATCCAGGCGGCGAAAACGAGCGCTATTTAGAAGTATGGAACTTAGTATTCTCGCAATTCAACCATAACCCGGACGGGACATATACACCGCTGCCGAAGAAAAACATTGATACGGGCATGGGGCTGGAGCGGATGTGCTCGATTTTGCAAGACGTGCCAACGAACTTTGATACAGACCTTTTCCTACCGATTATTCGTGCGACCGAACAAATTTCTGGCGAGCAATACCGTACCGATGCGGAAAAAGACGTCGCCTTTAAAGTGATTGCCGACCATATCCGTACCGTAACGTTTGCGATTGGCGACGGGGCGCTTCCATCGAATGAAGGGCGCGGATATGTGTTGCGCCGTTTATTGCGCCGCGCTGTTCGCTATGCGAAAAAATTGAACATTAACCGTCCGTTTATGTACGAATTAGTACCAGTCGTCGGCGAAATTATGGTTGATTACTATCCAGAAGTGAAAGAAAAAGCAGAGTTTATCCAAAAAGTCATTAAAAATGAAGAAGAGCGGTTCCACGAAACGCTTCATGAAGGCTTGGCGATTTTAGCGAACGTCATTCAAAAAGAAAAAGCGCGCGGCAGCCAAACCATTTCCGGGGAAGATGTGTTCCGCTTATACGATACGTACGGTTTCCCTGTGGAACTAACGGAAGAATATGCAGAAGAAGAAGGCATGAACGTCGACCACGACGGATTTGAAAAAGAAATGGAGCGTCAGCGCGAACGGGCGCGGGCAGCTCGCCAAGAAGTCGATTCGATGCAAGTACAAGGCGGCGTGCTCGGCGAGATTAAAGTCGAAAGCGAATTCGTCGGCTATCACCAGCTTCGCACGCAATCAATGGTGACGGTCATCGTTAAAAACGGCGAACTAGCGGAAGAAGTGCATGAAGGCGAAGAAGCGCAAATTATGCTAGACGTTACACCGTTTTACGCAGAAAGCGGCGGACAAATTGCCGACCAAGGCTTTATTGAAAATGACGCGGTCAAAGCGTACGTAAAAGACGTACAAAAAGCGCCAAACGGGCAACATTTGCACCATATTATCGTCGAAAAAGGAACGTTGAAAAAAGGCGAAACGTACACCGCTTCCCTATTCGAGCAAAAGCGGGCACAAATCGTGAAAAACCATACCGCGACCCACTTATTGCACCAAGCGTTAAAAGACGTGCTTGGCGTTCACGTCAACCAAGCAGGGTCGCTCGTCGCGCCAGACCGTTTGCGCTTTGACTTCTCGCACTTCGGACAAGTCAAACCGGAAGAATTAGAACAAATCGAAGCGATCGTCAACGAAAAAATTTGGCAAAGCCTTCCGGTGCAAATTGACTACAAACCGCTTGAGGAAGCGAAAGCGATGGGTGCCATGGCACTCTTTGGCGAAAAATACGGCGACATCGTCCGCGTCGTGCAAGTCGGAGACTATAGCCTCGAACTTTGCGGCGGCTGCCATGTCGCGAACACAGCGGAAATCGGTCTTTTCAAAATCGTCTCCGAATCGGGCATCGGCGCTGGTACTCGTCGAATTGAAGCAGTGACGGGGGAAGCAGCGTACCGCTTTATGAACGACCAGCTCTCGTTATTGCAAGAAGTCGCGCAAAAACTAAAAACGAACCCGAAAGAAATCGTCGGGCGGATTGAGGCGTTAATGAACGACATTCGCCAGCTTCAGCGCGAAAACGAGTCGCTTGCTGCACGCCTCAGCAACCTAGAAGCAGCAAACATCGTCAATAAAGCAAAAGACATCGGCGGCGTCTCGGTGCTAGCAAGCAAAGTAAACGCCCCAGACATGAACAGCTTGCGGACGATGATGGACGAACTAAAACAAAAACTTGGTTCTGGCGTCATCGTGCTTGCATCGGTTCAAGGCGACAAAGTGAACTTCATTGCCGGTGTCACGAACGACTTAATCGACAAAGGCTTCCATGCCGGAAAGTTAATTAAAGAAGTGGCGACGCGTTGCGGCGGAAGCGGCGGCGGACGTGCCGACATGGCGCAAGCAGGCGGAAAAGACGCGAACAAAGTCAGCGAAGCGCTACAATTTGTTGAAGAATGGGTAAAATCCGTTTTATAATTGGTGAATATAGTGTACAATGGATGTAAGAGGTGGAGATGCCAGATCTCTTGAATGGAGAGCGAGGTGCATGACGGTGAGCTCATTTGACCAAACGATGCAATTTAACTTTTCCGAAGAGCCTGCAGAAACAAACGTTCGCGACGTGTTATTAACCGTGTATGAGGCTCTTCAAGAAAAAGGGTATAACCCAATCAACCAAATTGTCGGTTATTTACTATCTGGCGACCCCGCTTACATCCCGCGCCATAAAGATGCGCGCGCGCTTATTCGCAAAATTGAACGGGATGAATTAATCGAGGAATTGGTGAAATTCTATTTAACGACGGTGCGTCGTTAACGATGGCGATGGAAAGGATTGACGTATGCGCGTATTAGGCTTAGATTTAGGGACAAAAACGCTCGGGGTAGCGGTCAGCGACGAACTTGGCTGGACGGCGCAAGGAATTGAGACGATTCCGATTGACGAGGAAAAAAAGCAATTTGGCTTCAAAAGGCTTCGCGAAATTATTACCGAATACAACGTCGATACGATTGTGCTCGGGTTTCCGAAAAACATGAACGGCACCGTCGGCCCGCGCGGCGAAGCGAGCGAGCGGTTCGCCGCGTTGTTAAAAAAGGAGTTTTCGTTGCCGGTCATTTTATGGGACGAGCGCCTTTCGACGATGGCAGCGGAGCGCATGCTCATTGCTGCCGATGTTAGCCGACAAAAACGAAAAAAAGTGATCGATAAAATGGCGGCAGTCATGATTTTGCAATCTTACCTTGACAGTAAACAATAATGGAGGACATGAACATGGAACATGGCGAAAAACATATTACCGTCGTAGACGAACAAGGAAACGAACAATTATGCGAAGTATTATTCACGTTTGAATCTGAAGACTTTGGAAAATCATATGTGTTTTACTATCCAGTTGGGGCTGAATTCGATGACGAAGAAGAAACGGAAATTCACGTTTCTGCGTTCGTTCCTGGCGAAGGCGACCAAGAGGGCGAACTTCAGCCGATTGAAACAGAAGAAGAATGGGACATGATCGAAGAAGTGTGGAACACGTTCTGCGCAGAACAAGAAGAAGACGAAGAATAAAAGATGGCCGACGAGGCCATCTTTTTTTCTGTAAACATAACGGATGTTCATGTTTCGGCTGAAAATAACTACTAAAGTAGTTATTTTCATGCGGGGATGGCGCGCAAAGTTTGCCCATGGCGTTTTTTGAAAAAACAATAGCGAAAAATGCAAAAATTTGTAGTATAATATGTCGAGAATGGAGGGATTCAATGGAACAGAACGGACTTTTTCCAAAAGATATACAGCTTGTACGAAAGACCGTCTTAATCATTAGTGCCGTCATCATTTTCCTTGTCGTTGCGACGGCGATTGGAAGCTATGTATATATTCAATCGGCGTTAAAGCCAGTCGACCCAACAGACAAACGCCCGGTCGCGATTTCGATTCCGATTGGCTCAACGGTAAGCGACATTGCGGCGACGTTAGAAAAAAAGGGAATTATTAAAAGCGCCGCCGTGTTTCGCTATTACGTCAAGTTTAAAAACCATGCCGATTTTCAAGCAGGGAATTATAAATTAACAAAAGCGATGACGCTTGAACAAATCATTGATGCGTTAAAAACGGGAAAAGTAATGGAAGAAATAAAAGTGAAAATGACAATTCCGGAAGGAAAAAAACTTGAAGATATTGCGACAATTATCGCCCAAAAAACTGGCTATACGAAAGAAGAAGTGATGCACCAACTAAACGACCGTGCCTACATTCAAACGTTAATCAAAAAATACCCGATGGTGCTATCGACGGACGTATTAAATAAAAACATTCGTTATCCGCTCGAAGGCTATTTATTCCCAGCAACGTACTCCTTCTCCGAAGAAAAACCACCGCTTTCTTCCATCATTGAAGCGATGGTCGAAAAAACAGTAGAAGTTGTCGGGAAATACGAGCAAGAGATGGAGGAGAAAAATTTCACCCCTCATCGCCTGTTAACGATTGCGTCGCTAATCGAAGCAGAAGCGACAGAAAAAGCAGATCGCAAAAAAATTGCGAGCGTTTTTTATAACCGGCTACACATCGGCATGCCGCTGCAAACCGACCCGACAATCCTTTATGCGCTCGGGACACATAAAGAGCGCGTCTATTACGAAGACTTAAAAGTTAACTCCCCATACAACACGTATACTCATAAAGGATTGCCGCCAGGGCCGATCGCTAGCCCAGGGGAAATGTCGATTCAAGCCGCGCTTGAGCCGGAACAAACAAAATACCTTTATTTCCTAGCCACACCAGACGGGGACGTCATTTTTACGAACACGTTAGAAGAACATAACCGCGAAAAAGCGAAATATATTGGCAAACAGTAAAAACGTTCGCATTTCGTTTCGTTTTATGGTAGTATATATAAAGTTATCGGTTGATACATTCCCTTCTTAAGAGTCTGCTTCGGACTCTTATTTTTACGAGGAGGAATTCGTTTGTTACAAGAAGCACTTAAATATATTGAAACGCTTATCCCTCCCCGTGAGGCTGTCGTTCAAGAAATGGAAGCATACGCGAAAGAGCATCGCGTGCCGATTATGGACATCGTCGGCATCGAAGCGATGCTGCACGTATTGCAATATATCGAGCCGAAAACGATTTTAGAAATCGGCACGGCGATTGGTTATTCCGCGATTCGGATGGCGCTAAAGCTGCCAGACGCGCGCATCGTGACGATCGAGCGTGATCAAACGCGGCATGAGCGAGCGCTTTTTTATATCGAACGGTCGGAAACAAACGAGCGCATTGACGCGTTATTAGGGGATGCGTTTGACTTATATGAGGAAGTAAAAAAACGAGCACCGTTTGACGTCATGTTTATCGATGCCGCCAAAGGGCAATATGAGCGGTTTTTTCGCTTATATGAACCGCTGTTAGCGGATGGGGGCGTTGTCATTACTGATAACGTGTTATTTAAAGGATTGGTAGCGGCAAACGAACCGCTCGAAAATAAACGTTGGCGGCAATTAGTGAAAAAAATCCGTGAATATAACGAATGGCTAATGCGCCGCACCGATTACGACACAGTCATTTTACCAATCGGCGACGGCATTGCCATATCGAAAAAAAAGAGGTGAAACGAAGTGAAAAAACCGGAATTGTTAGTCACCCCAACAAGCGTTGCTCATATTCATGACCTTGCGAAAGCAGGGGCGGATGCGGTGTTAATTGGCGAGCAGCGCTACGGGTTGCGGCTTGCTGGCGAGTTTACCAGAAAAGACGTTCGCGAAGCGATGGATGTGGCGCGTAAGTACGGGATTCGGGTATATGTGGCGATGAACGCGCTTTTTCATAATGACAAAGTCGATGAACTTGGCGATTACGTTCGCTTTTTGGCAGACATAGGAGTGGATGCCATCGTCTTTGGTGATCCTGCCGTATTAATGACGGTTCGAGAAGTCGCTCCGCAGATGAAGCTTCACTGGAATACGGAAACGACGGCGACGAACTGGTATGCGTGCAACTATTGGGGGCGAAAAGGGGCAAAACGTGCCGTATTAGCACGTGAGCTAAGCATGGACGCCATTATAGAAATTAAACAACATGCCGAAGTGGAAATCGAAGTGCAAGTGCACGGCATGACGTGCATGTTCCAATCGAAGCGGTCATTGATTGGCAACTATTTTGAATACCAAGGAAAATGGCTCGAAATCGAAAAGAAAAAGTATGAAAAAGGCATGTTTTTATACGACAAAGAACGCGACAACAAATATCCGATTTTTGAAGACGAAAACGGCACGCACATTATGAGCCCGAACGATATTTGCATCATTGATGAACTAGGTGACATGGTCGATGCGGGCATCGACAGCTTTAAAATTGACGGGGTATTGCATGAAGCGGAATACATTACAAACGTAACGGCGCTTTATCGCCGCGCAATTGATTTATGTGTAGAGCAGCGTGAACAATACGAAGAAGAAAAAGACGAATTGCTTGCGCAAATCGAAGCGATTCAGCCGAGCCACCGTCCGTTAGATACAGGCTTTTTCTTTAAAGAAACGGTGTATTAAACGTAAAGGAGGGAGAACGATGTGGAAAAATGAGCGCATCTCGCAAATCGTTGACGGCAAGCGTGTCATTGTGAAAAAGCCGGAGCTATTAGCACCAGCGGGAAACTTAGAAAAGCTGAAAGTTGCCGTCCACTATGGGGCGGATGCTGTCTTTATCGGCGGGCAAGAGTACGGGCTTCGATCGAACGCCGACAACTTTACGCTCGAAGAAATGGCGGAAGGCGTCCGCTTTGCGAGCCAATATGGCGCAAAAATTTACGTAACGACCAACATTTACGCCCATAATGAAAACATCCCAGGACTAGAAGAATATTTAGAAGGGCTGCAAGCAGCAGGCATACATGGCATTATCGTTGCTGACCCGCTTATTATCGAAACCGCTCGCCGTGTCGCACCAAAACTGGAAGTGCATTTAAGCACGCAACAATCGCTCACCAACTGGAAAGCGGTTCAATTTTGGAAAGAAGAAGGATTAGAGCGCGTCGTACTCGCAAGGGAAACGAGCGCGGAAGAAATTCGCCAAATCAAAGAAAAAGTCGATATTGAAATCGAAACGTTTATTCACGGAGCGATGTGCATTGCTTACTCCGGGCGATGCGTATTAAGCAACCACATGACAGCGCGTGACTCGAACCGCGGCGGCTGCTGTCAATCGTGCCGCTGGGACTACGACTTGTACAAGCTAGAAGGGAACAACACCATTGCATTATTTGACGAAACGGACGACCCGTTTGCGATGAGTCCGAAAGACTTAAACTTAATTCAATCGATTCCGAAAATGATTGAACTAGGCATTGACAGCTTGAAAATCGAAGGGCGGATGAAGTCGATTCATTACGTTGCGACCGTCGTGAGCGTGTATCGCAAAGTTATTGACGCCTACTGTGCTGACCCAGATAACTTTGTCATTCGGAAAGAATGGTTGGACGAACTAGACAAATGCGCAAACCGTGACACGGCACCAGCCTTTTTTGAAGGAGTACCGGGCTATAAAGAGCAAATGTTCGGCGTCCATAGCAAAAAAACGACGTACGACTTTGCCGGCTTTGTATTGGATTATGACCGTGACACGAAAATCGTCACCTTGCAGCAGCGCAACTTCTTTAAACCAGGCGATACGGTCGAATTTTTCGGACCAGAAATTGAAAACTTTACACAAACAGTCGGAACGATTTGGGACGAAGACGGAAACGAGCTCGATGCGGCGCGTCATCCGCTGCAAATTGTCAAATTTAAAGTAGAGAAAGAAGTCTTCCCATACAACATGATGAGAAAGGAGCAATAACATGGGGAAGAAACCGGTTGTCATCGGGGTCGCAGGCGGCTCCGGTTCGGGGAAAACAAGCGTGGTGAAAGCAATTTACGAACATTTTCAAGGGCATTCGATTTTAATGCTCGAGCAAGACTATTATTACAAAGACCAAAGCCATCTGCCATTTGAAGAGCGGTTGAAAACGAACTATGACCATCCATTGGCATTTGATAATGATTTATTAATTGAGCATCTCCATAAGCTGTTGAATTACGAACCGATTGAAAAGCCGGTATATGACTATACGCTTCATACGAGAGCAAACGAAGTCATTTATGTCGAGCCAAAAGATGTCATCATTTTAGAAGGCATTCTCGTATTAGAAGACGAACGATTGCGCAACTTAATGGATATTAAAGTATATGTTGACACAGATGCCGACATCCGCATTATTCGCCGGTTAATCCGCGATATTAACGAACGCGGTCGGACGTTAGAGTCGGTCATTGAGCAATACGTCAACGTCGTCCGACCGATGCATAACCAATTTATCGAGCCGACAAAGCGATATGCCGACATCATTATCCCAGAAGGCGGACATAACTATGTTGCGATCGATTTAATGGTTACAAAAATTCGCACAATTCTTGAACAAAAGTCTTTTTTGTAATACTATAACATAGATGCCAAATGAAGCGTATACATTGTTGTGAACGATTCGTTTGTACGAACGTATGAAACGTTCGTACATTTATACATACAAATAAAAAGGAGGAATACAAATGGCGAACGAAAAGCAATACCCGATGACAAAAGAAGGGAAGGAGAAATTAGAGCAAGAGCTCGAATATTTAAAAACGGTCAAACGAAAAGAAGTGGTCGAGCGTATTAAAATTGCCCGCGGCTTTGGCGACCTTTCCGAAAACTCCGAGTACGATGCAGCAAAAGACGAGCAAGCGTTTGTCGAAGCGCGCATCCAAACGCTTGAAAACATGATTCGCAACGCCCAAATTATCGAAGAAGATACGACGAACCCAGACGTTGTGTCGCTTGGAAAATCGGTTACGTTCATCGAGCTCCCAGATGGAGAAGAAGAAACGTACACAATCGTCGGTAGCGCCGAAGCTGACCCATTTGAAGGGAAAATTTCGAACGACTCGCCGATTGCCAAATCGCTCATGGGCAAAAAAGTAGGCGACGAAGTGAGCGTGCAAACGCCAGGCGGCGAAATGCTCGTAAAAATCGTTGCGGTGAAATAGGTTTGAAACATCTACACCTCGTCAACAATGGAGACGAGGTGTTTTTTATGCGAACGAAACGAACGATGGTTATTTTACTGATGATTCAGCTTTGTCTTGTTGGCTTAATCGGGCGGTTGGCACAGCTTCAGTTAGTAAGTACAGAATCATTTTCTACCAAGCACATTAACTTAATCGAAGCAAGCGTTGCCCAACGGACGCAAGCAATGGTCGTGAGCGACGGGCGCGGCACGTTTGTCGATAGAGCGGGAAATCCGCTCGTGGACGAAGAGATTCCGGTGCTTGTCTTATTTCCGTTTTTAAAAACGATGAATTGGCCGATTGAGACGGTGGCGAACATTCTTCACGTCTCCACGAACGCGATTCGGATGCAGCTACTAAAAGCAAACGAACCGATCGTCTTTTCGAGCGGCGAGAAACCGTTTCCGTTGACGGAAGCGCAAATGAACAAAATCAATACGCTTCGTTTTCCTGGCGTATTGGCGGTCAAAAAACAATATCCGCTTGACCATGTTTATGCTGCCCAACTAATCGGCTTTACGCGCAAAGATGAACAAATCATCCGCACGCGTTACAGCGACCGAAGCCTTCCTGCCCAAACAAAAGTCGGCATTCAAGGGCTACAAAAAGCGTTTGATGAATTTTTACTTCCAGAAGGGAAAACACGGCTTTTATACCACGTCGATGCGGAAGGAGGGCCGCTATTTGGATTGGATGTGAAATATAGCGCCCCTGGCAATCCGTTTTATCCGATTACGGTGCAAACGACATTAGATCGGGAGTTGCAAGAAATGACGGAAAAGGTGCTCGATGAAAAAGGGCTAGAAAAAGGTGGGGCGGTGCTATTAGATGTCGCGACAAATAGCGTATTGGCAATGGCAAGCCGTCCGGCGATGGACCCGAACGACCCGTATAAAAATAATGGCGCAGTAAACGAAATGCTTTTGCCACAAATTCCAGGGTCGGTGTTTAAGACGGTGATTGCCGCTGCCGCCATCGAAACGGGCATCGCAGACCAAACGTTTGATTGCAGCCGAAAAATTGACGGTTCGCCCGATACGGAGCATTCGTACGGGAAGCTTTCGTTTGCCGAAAGTTTTGCGGTGAGCTGCAATAACGCCTTTGCGACGTTAGGGAAGCAACTCGTCAACGAAAACAAAAACATTATCGAGCAATACGCCGAAAAGCTTGGATTGTACCCGCTTGCTGGCTGGCAAGGCGACGTCTACCATCTCACGAATTTTCGCCAGCTACCGGAAGAAAAAAGCGGCACGATTTGGCACGACAAAAGCGACAAATATGTTCCGCTCGCGGTTGGGCAAACGTCGATCGGGCAAAAAAATGTGCGCGTTTCCCCATTAGCTGTCGCCAACATGATGGCGACGATTGCCCGCGGTGGGGAAGCAAAGCAAGTGCGCGTCGTTAATAAAATGCTATATAAAAACGGGACGACGCTTTTTACGTTTTCCGACGAGCCTTTTTCTCCGAGCGACCCGCTTCATGAGGCGACGGTGCGAAAGCTACAGGAATTGTTACGGGGCGTCGTGACCAATGCACACGGTACGGGGAGAAGGTTTCAAACGCTTCCGTATGCGGTGGCGGGAAAATCAGGAACGGCGCAAACAGGGAAAACGAATGCATCAGGCGAACCGCTTATCAATAAATGGTTTGCCGGTTATTTTCCAGCCGATTCGCCAAAATACGTGCTCGTTGTCGTTGCGTTAGATAGCACGAGCGAACGAGCAGTGACAAACGACGTGTTCGCTGAACTTGTCAAGAGGCTTTATGAGTGGGATGCGGCGCAACAAGCGAAAGACATAAGTCCGAAATGACAACAAAGCGTTTGTGTACTACAATAAAGACGGAGAGGAGGAGCAGGTGTGAAGGAAACAAATTCCCGTTTTGAACAGCGCGCCAAGCGGCGGAAAGCGAATCGGATATTAAACATCGCCCTTGCGTTCGTGCTTTCATTAATTGCCTTTTTTAGCTGGAAGCTTTTTTTCACCGCCGACCAATCGAAACAAGCGACTGAACGAAAAACAAACATAAACGAAACGAAAAAAACGGATAGCGATAAAGTGGAAGTGGAAATCGGAGAAACGGAAAAAACAAATAACGAGGAAACAGCACCAACAACCGAGAAAGCAGAAGTGATCGAAACAGCAGGCGACCCGGCATCAGGAGTGGAAAAAGAAATCGTCGACCCGTCATGGCAACCGATTGGCACGACGCAGTCGGAGCCGCACGTGACGACGTTTGACGAAAACTCGGTCGATTGGAAAGAAATGCTCGATGCGGTAAGCTATGCGACCGGATTAGCGCACGACAACATGATCGTCTGGTTTATCGGCAACAACGGTCCGAATAAAGCGATAGCTACCGTATCACCAAACGATAAAAGCGTGAAATATAAAGTATATATCGCTTGGGTAGATCATCAAGGCTGGAAGCCGGAAAAAATCGAGCAATTAACAAAGTAGCGGATGCGTTAGGACATCCGCTCATTTTTTTGCTTTAAAATGAACGACCGCGCTATAAAACCGTTGCCCGTTTTCCGCGACGTGCATTTGGTGCGAGACGTGATGCACTTCGAGCATAAGTGCTTTATTTTGTTCAATTTGTTCGTTTATTTTTTTCTCTAACGTCTGTACATCCGCTGCTTCAAAAAACTCCACTTTGTCTTGAATGAGGTCAAACGTAAGCATTGTCCTCCTCCTTTCCATCTGTAGTGTAGCATATTTTCATTGAACGAATGAAAAAATTATGGTAGATTAAGAACAGGACATAAAATAATTCATAGTATATAAATAGGAATTATAAGAATTATGGAGCGTGACATCATGGGCAGAGAATTTTTAGACATCTTTGAAACGTGGGCACAGTCGTACGATTCGTCTGTATATGGACACGATGAGCAATATCGCGACGTATTTGACGGGTATGAAGCGATTTTAAATACAGTGGTCGAAAAAAGCGGCAACGTTGTTTTAGAGTTTGGTGTTGGCACAGGGAATTTAACGAAAAAATTACTTGAAGCAGGAAAAACCGTATACGGCATCGAGCCATCAGCGCCGATGCGCGAACTAGCAATGGAAAAACTAGAAGGGGTATCGATACAAGATGGGGATTTTTTGCAGTTTCCGTTTCCAAAGGAAGCAATTGATACGATCGTCAGCACATACGCCTTTCATCATTTAACCGATGAAGAAAAAGAACATGCGATTAGGAAGTATGGCAAGCTGTTGACGAAAGGTGGTAAAATAGTGTTTGCGGATACAGCGTTTATTGACCGCGAAGCGTATGAGGCGATGATTGCGGAAGCGAAGCAAAAAGGATTTGTCGATTTAGCGGAAGACTTACAACGCGAATATTACACGACGATCCCTATTCTGGAACGCATATTTACAACAAACGGTTTTACCGTCACCTTTACGCCAATGAATCGTTTCGTTTGGTTGATGGAGGCTGTGAAACAATAAGGGAAAGAGGTCGAAGGGATGAAAGTAGCAATCATTGGCGCGATGGAAGAAGAAGTCGCGATTTTGCGCGAAAAAATCGAAAACAGAAACGATACAACGGTTGCCAGCTGCGAATTTTATACTGGCACGTTACACGGGGTGGACGTAATTTTACTAAAATCCGGCATTGGCAAAGTAAATGCGGCGATGTCGACAACGATTTTATTGGAACGGTTTCAGCCAGATGTCGTCATTAACACAGGGTCTGCTGGCGGATTTCTCGCTTCGTTAAATGTCGGTGATATCGTCATTTCGACAGAAGTGGCCCATCATGACGTCGATGTAACGGCGTTTGGCTATGCGTATGGCCAAGTGCCAGGCTTGCCGGCGCGCTACGCCGCAGACGAGAAGCTTATCAATATTGCTGAAAAAAGTGCCGCTAACATTCGCGACGTGCAAGTGGCGAAAGGGCTGATTGCGACGGGCGATTCGTTTATGCACGACCCAGCGCGCGTCGATTTTGTGCGCACGCAATTTCCGGAGCTTTGCGCAGTAGAAATGGAAGCGGCGGCGATTGCGCAAGTATGCCACCAGTTTGGCGTGCCGTTTGTCGTCATTCGCGCGCTTTCCGATATCGCTGGCAAAGAATCGAACGTATCGTTTGAACAGTTTTTGCATAAAGCAGCGCTTCATTCGTCGGAACTTGTGCAGGCGATGGTGAACGAATTAAAACAGTCGTAAGGAGAGGTTCTCTCCTTATTTTCTTTAGAAAGAGTGCAGGAGTTACTCTTTATTTTCTTTATGAGGTGACACCATGAGAGTAGCAAAAAACGTACATGAGTTAATCGGCAATACGCCGGTCGTGGAAATTACGCACTTTCCGCTTCCTGAAGGGGTTCGTTTGTTTGCGAAACTGGAATATTTTAACCCTGGCGGAAGCATAAAAGATCGTTTAGGACAAGAGTTGCTTCGCGATGCGCTCGAAACAGGCAAATTAACAGAAGGCGGCACCATTATTGAACCGACCGCAGGAAATACAGGGATAGGGTTGGCGTTGGCGGCGATTGGCAAAAATATTCGCGTCATTTTTTGCGTCCCAGAAAAATTTAGCATCGAAAAGCAGCAGCTCATGAAAGCGCTCGGGGCGACGATTATTCATACGCCAACAAGCGAAGGAATGCAAGGAGCGATTCGCAAAGCGAAAGAGCTTGCGGCGACGATCCCAAACGCGTATTGTCCGCAGCAGTTTGAAAATCCAGCGAATCCGCGGACGTATTATAAAACGCTTGGCCCAGAGCTTTGGGAACAGTTGGATGGACAAATTGACGTCTTTGTCGCTGGTGCTGGTTCAGGCGGTACGTTTATGGGAACGGCGCAATTTTTAAAAGAGAAAAAGCCAGAGATTAAAACGGTCATCGTCGAACCAGAAGGCTCGATTTTAAACGGGGGTAATCCAGGACCGCATAAAACGGAAGGCATCGGTATGGAATTTTTGCCGGATTATATGGACAAACGCTATTTTGATGCCGTTCATACCGTGCTGGATGAAGATGCGTTTCGCTTCGTGAAAGAGTTGGCGGAAAAAGAAGGATTGCTCGTTGGAAGTTCATCTGGCGCAGCGTTTCATGCGGCGCTTTTAGAAGCAAAACAAGCAACGCCGGGAACAAATATCGTCGTTATTTTTCCTGATAGCAGCGAGCGGTATTTAAGCAAAAACATTTACGAAGGCGGGATGTAAGGTGAGAAGAAAAACGAAATTAATTCATGGCGGCATCGTTGGCGACGCGCATACAGGAGCGGTGTCGGTGCCGATTTACCAAGTGAGCACGTATAAACAAGAAGCAGTCGGCGTCCATAAAGGATACGAATATTCACGTACCGGTAATCCGACGCGCCATGCGTTAGAGGAACTCATTAAAGATGTGGAAGAAGGATACGCTGGCTTTGCGTTCAGTTCAGGCATGGCGGCAATTACGGCGGTGATGATGTTGTTCAACAGCGGCGACCATGTTATTTTAACGGACGATGTATACGGCGGCACATACCGCGTCATGACGAAAGTATTAAACCGCCTCGGCATCGAATCAACGTTTGTCGATACGAGCGATATTTCTCAGATCGAAAAACATATAAAACAAAACACGAAGGCAATTCATATCGAAACACCGACGAATCCGTTGTTGAAAATTACGGATTTGCAGGCGGTGTCCACGCTTGCGAAGCAATATGGGCTGCTTACGATCGTCGACAATACGTTCAGCACACCTTACTGGCAAACCCCAATTGCGCTTGGTGCAGATATCGTGATCCATAGTGCGACGAAATATTTAGGCGGCCATAGCGACGTCGTTGCTGGGCTTGTCGTCGTCAACTCGGAACAACTGGCGACCGACTTGCACTTTATCCAAAACTCCACAGGCGGCATTCTCGGCCCGCAAGACTCATGGTTATTGATGCGCGGCATCAAAACGCTCGGCATTCGGATGGAAGAGCATGAGGCAAATACAAGAAAAATTGTTGACTTTTTAGTGAACCATCCAGCAGTGCAAAAAGTGTACTACCCAGGGCTGGAAACGCACCCGAATCACGAAGTAGCGAAAAAGCAAATGCGCGGCTTTGGCGGCATGGTGTCGTTTGACGTTGGCAGTGCGGAAAAAGCGGAACAAGTATTAACGCGCGTGCGCTACTTTACGTTAGCGGAAAGTTTAGGAGCGGTCGAGAGCTTAATTTCCCTTCCGGCAAAAATGACGCACGCGTCCATCCCGAAAGAGCGCCGCGACGAACTCGGCATTACGGACGGACTCATTCGCATTTCCGTCGGCTTAGAAGATGCGGACGACTTAATCGAAGACTTAGCGCAAGCATTGGCATAAATTACATCGTCCTCTTTTTCCCTTTCTATGATACATTGAAAAAAGGAAAGGGGGACGGCTGTTGTGGATGAACAAAAACGAAATTGGTTAGGAAAAGCGCGTGACTATAAAGCATACAGTCTCGTCTTGTTTGCGCTTAGCGCATTTTTATATATCGGCACACTCATCCCAAGTGCCATCGACGGAACGAAGCGACTGCTCGTACTTGGAGCAGTGTTCGTTCTCATGCTCGCTTCTATTTTTTTCTCGCATCGGTCAAATGTATACGTACGGAAACTAGAAGATGACGAACACGCGCTATAAATTCGAACGGAACAAAAACAACAGAAAAGGATGTGAACGGGTCATCCTAGTAACCATCGGCTTACTATATAAAACAGTCCCTGAACAGGGGACTGTTTTTCATTTAAAGGTATTACTGTAAATTAGCACACTATTCCAGAACTACTTTTTCAAATTATTTTGGATGAAAATCGGAAATACCGCGCAAAATGTTTGCGAATTCTCTCCGATTTTGCACGCTTTTTCCGATCCTTTGCACATTATCTCAGACGAAAATCAGAAAAAGAAGAGGAGCCGTTCGGCCCCTTTCCTTATGCCCCTGTTTCCTCCACCGCCATTCGAACAATTTCTTCGTCAATCACGTCCTTTTTTAGCTGGTAGCCGTACAAAAGGCATGTCGTCGTTAACGTATTGATGACTCGTGGCCATCCTTGCGACTGTAGGGCGATCGCCTCTAAAGCCGCAGGGGTAAAAATCGAGTGTTTCGCTCCTGCTTGCTTCATTCGCTGCTCAATGTACGCGGCCACTTCTTCTTTCGAGAGCGCCCCCATCCGATACCGCATGATGATGCGTTGGTGAAGCGGACGGTGGTGATTCAAGCGCAACCGTATCTGTAAGTGGGGCAGCCCTGCCAAAATCAACACGAACGGATTCGTGGAGTCCATGTGAAAATTAAACAGAATGGCGATATCTTGCAAAAACGCATCTTTCGCAAGATGCAT
>NZ_JACIDE010000006.1:0-35599 GCF_014196205.1 Anoxybacteroides voinovskiense
TCCCTTACCTTTCTTTCGTTTGTTCGTCGTTTTTTCTCTGGACAACTTCCTCTCGAATGGAAATCCGAGATGGCAGCTGTCTTATTTGAGTATGCCCGAATATACGGGAAGAGTATGCCTAATTTTGGATAATCAACAGCCGTGAAACCATAAATCATTGGATAACTCAAGGACGTTAGTTACTCAGAGCTAAAAGTGCTATAAATTGTAGTGTGGCCAGGCTAAGTGGCTCTCTCTTTCTTTATGTAGTTGTTTTTCTGGAGAAAATGTTTGTTTTCTTGAATGAGTTGGTGAATGAGCTGTTTTTTGTTGTTGAACTTTGTCGATTAAACTTTCGACCGCACAAACAGCCTATTTTACCATCGACATTCGCTTTCTCTCATTGTCTATCGTTATTCACATGATAGACAAGCAACAAAAAATATCCAGTTCATTTTATGATGTGGTTGAATATTTACCGATATTTGTAAAAAACTGAGTGAGGTGTTTTCCCCACTCAGTTTTTTTTAAAAGATAGGAGTATAAAATTTCGGTACAGAGAGATGTCTAGCTCCAAGCGCCATCGGCTCGAATCGCTCCGCCCCACACTGCGGCGGCTGAGCCTCCTCGGTGGGGCTTGTGCGATCTCGCCGATAGGCGGGCGCTTTGCGCTTTTCTTACAGATGAACAAGCTTTTGCAAGGTGCTTTCTACTTTAAATACACGATTGTTTAATACTTGGATGCTCGATTCGTGGTCGGTGAGGGCAGGGAGTACTTTCTCTTCTAGTATGTTGGTTAAGCGGGTGATGTTTCCTTGCATGTTGTGGACATCGAGTGCGAGTGCATCGTATTTTGCGGCGAGCACCTCTTGACCGTGACGAACCGCTTCACAAATCGCTTTCGTTTCGAGTGTTCGTTCGTCAAGCAGCTGGACTTTCCCATCGAGTGCTTGAACTTTCCCATCGAGTGCTTGAACTTTCCCATCTAGCGCTTGAACTTTTTCATCTAGCGCTTGAACTTTTTCATCTAGCGCTTGAACTTTTTCATCTAGCGCTTGAACTTTTTCATCTAGCGCTTGAACTTGTTGACGTAAAGAAGATACTTCTTTTTCAAGAGTTTCTACCTTTTGCTCGACTGCTTCTACTCGTTTTTCCAGCGATTCGACTTTTTCTCGTGTTGCTTTTACTTCATGAAGAATTTCATACAGCAACTGTTCCACCATTCCGTTCACCTCCTTTTCGTTTCCATTTTACACGAATCGACAGCGGATGACTAGCGAACATGTTCATTTTTTAGGAAAGCTGGTTGAGGAGCACATTTTCCCAACGACGTTTTAGTAGAGAACGAATAGCGAATCGATTACAATAATAATAGACGAGTAATAGAAGGGGAGTACGAGATGGATACGTCATGGCTAAAGCCGATTACAGAGGCGAAATATTTAGTAGTAGACAACGCGTACCGATACCGTGCGATTTTGCGCTATTTTTACACACAGCACGAGCGAATGCGCCAATATTTGTTCCCAGAAGAAGTGTACGCTTTTTTAAAACAATTCGATGAATTTCAAGCGTATACAGAAGAAGAGCTGCAACAAGACTTAGAGCAGCTCGTCAAATGGAAAAACTTAATCGCTAGACAAGAAACGGGCCATATTCGGACGATTGAGGAATTTAAAAAGAAACGGTTTCGCTATCAATGCAGCCCATATACGGTCGAAATCGAACGAATGATTCGCACGCTTGAGCAGCTAGGGGAGACGTTTGGCGGCTCGCTCGAAAAAACGCGGTTTGACCGCTTGTATGCGTCGCTTGTCCGGATGGAATCGATTATTCACGATGGGTTTAGGGAGAAGCGGGAGGAAATGAATCAAGTGTGGGAAGAAACGTTCGATTATTTTAAAAAAATCATCCAAAATTCTGCCGACTACATCGCTTATTTGAACGGAGAAAACATGGAAGAACGGATGATGTCGGATTCGTTTCTTGCGTATAAAGAACAGTTTACCGCCTATTTGCGCGATTTTATCGTCGCATTGCAAAAAACATCGATGCAAATTGAAAAGCTGCTCGAAGACTTGCCAGAAGACGGTGTTCGCCGTTTTATTGAGGAAGTGGTCGCTTATCAACTCGCCATTCCCCGTTTTGAAGGCGCAGTTTTTTCGCGTGAACAGCTAACGGAAGAGAAGCTAGACACGTGGCGCAGTTTAAAAGAATGGTTTTTAGGGCGAAACGGCCACGAAAGCGAACTGTCGTTTTTGCAAAAGCAGACGAACGAAGCGATTCGGCGAATGACGCGCGTCGTCCAGCGGTTAGGGGAGCGCCATCATCATTTTCGCAGCCGAAAGAAAGACTACTTGCATTTAGCCAAATGGTTTTCGTCATTAGAAACGGTAGAAGAAGCACATAAACTGTCCGCGGTTGTGTTCGGCTGTTTCCATACGAAACACATCGTCGCCGAAAATGATGCAACGGAAAACATGTACCGCGATATTTGGGAGGAACAACCGGCAGAATGGCTCGTCAAACCGCGCGTTCGCCACTATCGAGAAAAGAAAAAGCCAGAAGCAATGATTGATCGGCGAAAAGAAAAAGAGGAAACGATGACCGCCTACTTAGCAGCGAAGCAACAAGAAGAAGAAGAGCTCGCACAGCTGATAGACGACGGGAAAATTGTACTTCGGGAGCTTCCGGTTGTTGCTTCACATATTCGCAAAACGTTGCTCGGGTGGATTGCGAAAGCGATGGGGCGAGAAGACCGGATCGTCCAAACGGAAAACGGATGGAAAGTGAAAGTGGTCCAATGCGAAGGAACGATTACACTGAAAGCAGAAGATGGTACGTTAATGATGCCAAATTACGAAATCCATTTGCTAGACTAGGAGAAGAGAGAATGGAAAAAGAGTTTGATGAGAAAGCGAAAGAAGCGTTAACGGCGTTGTTTGAACATTTTTGGATTGTTCGGGAAAAAGAGCCAGAACTTTTTCAAAAAATACGCGAACGCGAAAAAGTGTTAAAGCGATATGTGCAAGAGAAATTTGGCTATCGGCTCATTGTCCACCGCTATTTTGCTAAGCTCGAAAAAATACCAGCCGAGCCAGAAGCGTGGATGGGAATTGAGTCGTTTCAAGAACCGCTCGATTACGCGTTGTTTTGTTGCTTGTTAGCATATTTAGAAGGAAAAGCGGTCGAAGAAAAATTTTTATTATCTGACGTATGCGAAGAAATAAAAGCGATGTATCTAGGTGAAACAGCGCTTGACTGGACGAACTATCAACATCGGCGCGCTCTTATTCGCGTGTTGAAAACAGCCGAGCAAATCGGGATTGTACATCACGTCGACGGGGAACTCGAGGCGTTTGCCAATCAAGAAGACGAAGAAGCGTTGTATGAAGTCCCTGTATTGTCTCGCTATTTTATGCGGTCCTATCCGAAAGATTTTATTCAATATGAAACGATCGAGCAACTGTTGGAGGAAGAGTGGAAAGCAGCGCCGGACGACTACCGTCGCCACTTTATTTATCGGCAGCTCTTTTTATCGCCTGTTGTATATCGCCGGCAAAAAGACGATCCAAACTTTTATTACTTGCGCAACTTCCGCCACCGATTGCGTGACGACATCGAAGCGCATACCGATTTTCGCTACGAGCTATATAAAAACGCAGCGTTGCTAACCATTCCAGAACGGCAACATGTGTATACATTGTTTCCAGATCAAAAAGGGACGTCGGATATTATCCTTCATTTCGCTTCTGTCGTTCGCAATCATTTGGACAACTATCCACCGGATGAATACGGACAAATTCATGTGACGATGTCCGATTTTCAGCAGTTGCTCAATCACTGTATGGAGCAATATGGCGAAGGCTGGAGCAAAACGTATCGTGAAATGACGATGGCACAACTCTCGTCTGAGCTGCTCGCTGCTTTAAAAGAATGGAAAATGGCAGAGCATGAACAGGGAACGGGCATGGTCGTGCTGTATCCGCTGCTTGGACGGCTTGTCGGTCGATATCCAGACGATTTTCTAATGAAAGGAAGAGACGATGATGACGAATAAATGGGTGCTTCATCGCGCGGGATTGATTAATTTTTGGTATTACGACGAGCAATATTTCGAATTTGCCGACGGCAAGTTGTTGCTTCGTGGGACGAACGGTTCTGGGAAGTCAGTGACGATGCAAAGCTTGCTTCCTGTTTTATTGGACGGCAAAAAAACGCCGGACCGGCTCGACCCGTTCGGTTCCCGGGCACGGCGAATGGAAGATTACTTGCTTGGTGAAAAAGAAATTGTCGATCGCGATGAGCGGACAGGCTATTTGTTTTTAGAATATAAACGAAAGCAAACGGAGCAATATGTGACAACGGGAATCGGGTTGCGGGCAAAGCGGCAAAAAAATATGGATTTTTGGGGGTTCGTCATTTTTGATAACCGCCGCATCGGTCGCGATTTATTTTTATATAAAACGGAAAAATCAGCGAACGGAACAGAAAAAATCCCGCTCACGAAACGCGAGTTAGCCAATTTGCTTGGCAGCGGCGGAACGGTTGTTGATTCACAAAAAGAATATATGGAGCTCGTCAATAAGCACGTCTTCCGCTTTGAATCGATGGAGGCGTTTCAAGAATTAATTGAGCTATTGATTCAATTGCGTAGCCCGAAACTATCGAAAGATTTTAAGCCGACGGTTATTTATGAAATTTTAGAAAGCTCGCTTCCGGCGTTGACAGACGACGAGTTGCGCCATTTATCGGAAACGATTGAAAATATGGATCAAACAAAGCAACAACTCGAGCAGCTAGAGCGCGACGAGCAATCGCTAAAGCGGCTTTGTGCGCAATATCGAGCATATAACGAGTATATGATCGCAGAAAAAGCAAGTGAATGGATAAAGGCAGACAAACAGGTAAAGCGGCTAGCAGAAGAAGGAAAACAATGGCTTACGGAGGAAGCAGAAAAACAAACGCACCTTGCGGATTTAAGCGAATACATTCAAACGCTTGCAAACGAACAGGACGTATTGCATCAACGAGAATTAGAATTAGCAAGCCACGAAGTGTTCCAAGCGGCAAAAGAATATGAACGAGTTCAACAAGAAATAAACGACATTCACGAAAAGCAACAAAAACTATTGCGGCAAATTGACGAGAAAGAGCAACTAGAACGCCGCTATAAGCGCCAGTTAGAAGAAGACGAAGACAAGCGGTATCAGATAGAAAAGCAACTCGCACAGCAACTAGAAGATTTACGGCATGATGCGATGGAAAGTTCATTTTCTGCGCATGATCTGAACGAAGCTGATTTCTCTCGCCAGCGCCAAACGAAATTTGACTTTACCGTCTGGAAGAGAGAAGGGCAAGAATACGCCGAAAAACTAGAACAGGCGATTGCGCTTTGGCGCCGACACGACGAAATGAAGGCGCGCTATGAAGAGACGAGTAAAGAGGTAGGCGACTTGCAGCGGGAAGTAGACGAATTGCGCCATGAAGAAACGAAATGGCTCGAACTGTTAGAAAACGAAAAATCACGGTTCCAACAAGAAGTATTTCGCTGGCTCGAACAATGCCAAGACGTTTCCGTACGAGAAGCATCTGTCCAACTATTTTTGCAGCGCCTCCATGCACTATACGAAACGTATCATGTCGATGAGATGAAGCAGCCGTTTACAGAAGCGTATTACGAAGCACTCAATCGAAAAAACGAAGAAAAAATGGCGCAAAAGCATGCGTGCACGTTACTAGAAGAGAAGATTGCCGCAAAAGAGGCGGAATGGAACCAATGGAAAACGCAAAAAGACCCAGAGCTAGCACGCGATGAACAAACGATGGCAGCGCGGGCGGAGTTAGACGAAAAAGGGATTGCTTTTGTCCCGTTTTATGCAGGAGTGGAATTTCAAGACCACGTACCAGAACCGCTTCGCGAGCGGATCGAATCGGCATTGTATCATGCAGGGCTATTGGATGCGTTAATTACGGAAACCGACGTGGAAGTAAGGTGTGACCGAGTGCTTGTTCCACGCCCTGTTGAACTGGCGCATACATTAGCAGACTACTTACAGCCAGACGTAGATGAAGGATGCAAAGTGTCCACAACGCGCATTAAAGAAGTACTCCAAAGCATCGTGCTTGCCGATGGAGAAATGGACGGGGCGTTTATGCTCAACGAAGAGGGGCATTATACGCTCGGGTTAGTCAAAGGGCACGCACCGATGCGGGAAAAAGCGTTGTTTATCGGGCGGGCTGCCCGCAAGCGTTGGCGGTTAGAAAAAATCGCTGCCCTTGAAGCGGAATTAATTGAGCTTCGTGCTCAGTTGCACGAGCAAACCGATAGGCTCAAACAGCTCGAGCAGACGATTGCGCAAATAAACAGCTGGTTTCGCGCCTTTCCAACTGACCGCGACATGCGGGCAGCTTTTGAAGAACGGGAGAAAACGAAACGGCACCTTATAAGCAAACAACAAGAATGGGAGCGGAAAAACGAGAAGCTTGCCCAACTAGCCCGCGACTGGCAACAAGCAAAACAAACGTTGCGTGAACAAACCGAAGGACTCGATTTAGAGTTTTCCAAAGACGGCTATGAACAGGCGCTTCTTTTGATGAAATCGTATATGCGCGGGCTTCACGAACTGCAAATGACCCATCGTGAATTTCTTCATTTGCTCGACATGATTTGCCATCGTACAGAACAGCTAGAAACGTTGCAACAAGAAATCGATGAAACAAAAGGCGAACGACATGTGCTTGCAAAAGAGCAGCAAAAACTCGAACTAAAACGGCAAGAAATCGAACGGACGCTGCAACTAATGGGCGCAGAAGAAATCCAAGCAGAGATTCAACGCGTCCGTGACCGGTTGGCATTTTTACAGCGAGAAATGCCGGCAAAACTGAACGAGCGTATCGCGCTAGAACATGAGCTAAAAGCCATTCGTGAAAAATGCGAACAGCTGTCAGCGAAAGAATCGTTTGCTAAGCAGCTCGCGACAGCGTGGAAGCATTCGTTTGAGCGGGAACTTGCCCTTGAACTGGTAGAACTTCATAGTTCTAATTTGTTAGAAAAAGCAAAAGAGGCGCTGCAACGGTATGGAACGCTAGCGAAAGAAACACGGACGTCGCTTGTGAACCGATTAAATAGCATCTTTTTTCAAGAATCAGCGAATTTAACGGAATACCGGCTCAGCCAAGAGCCAGTCTCGGTAGAGGAAACGAATCCATTTATCGATATCGAATTAGACGAAGAAATGGAATTAAAAGTCGCAGGGTGGAGAGAAAAGCAAGACCGCATCGTCCTTTTGCTTGATTATAAAGGGCAGCGCGTATCACCATTTTATGTACTACATGAAATCGAGCATGACATTTTCTTGCAGCGCGAATATATGAAAGAGCAAGACCGCGAATTGTATGAAGAAATTATTTTAAAAACAATCGGGCGGATTTTGCGCAGCCGCATTCAACGGGCGGAGCGTTGGGTAAAAGATATGAACGAACTAATGCAACAGCTCGACACATCTTCCGGTCTTGTGTTGTTTATTCAATGGAAGCCGCGCACTGCGGAAACGGAAGAAGAGATGGATACGAAAGAGCTTGTCGAGTTGTTGCGAATGAACTCGCGGCTATTGAAAGAGGAAGATTTGCAGCGGGTGACGAAACATTTCCGCTCAAAAATTAACCGCGCCCGCGAGTTGTTAGAAGAGCGTGGTCAAGGCAATACGCTGCACCAAATTATTAAAGAAGTGTTGGATTATCGGAAATGGTTTTCGTTCACCCTTTATTACCAAAAGACGAATGAACCGAAACGAGAGTTGACGAACCAACGTTTCTATCAATTTAGCGGCGGGGAGAAAGCGATGGCGATGTATATTCCGCTATTTGCCGCGACGTATTCGCGCTATCAAGAAGCGGCAGAAGATGCACCGTACATTATTTCGTTGGATGAAGCGTTCGCGGGGGTAGACGAAAACAACATCCGCAACATGTTCGGGCTTGTCGAACAGCTCGGGTTTAACTATGTGATGAACTCGCAAGCGCTCTGGGGCGATTACGATACGGTACCGGCGCTATCGATTTGCGAACTCGTTCGTCCGAAAAATGCCTCGTTCGTGACGGTCATTCGCTATTATTGGAATGGAAAAGTAAAGCAGCTTGTCGCTGAGGATGCAAGAAAGGGTGAGATCATTGAACCGATTAGATGAGGCGGTGCAATTTTTTCGCGGTGAACGTTCGTTTCACCGCCTTTTTTGCGAAATGAAAAAGAAATACGAATCGCTTGGCCGCATTGGCGGCACGATTTCCGTTGCATCTTTTTCAATGGAAGAAAAAGATGCGATTGCGTCGTTTTTTGGCAAAGAAATGAGCCGTGTGTCGCTCGCAGCGTTTGAACAACAGCTTACTAATACAAGGTTTGCCGGTATTTCGCTGATTGAACTATTAGAGCATTATTTTGGCGAACCGCTTGTGACGAAAAAAGAACAGCAGATAGAAGCGGAGCGGGAAAAAGAAGCATATTTTACACGGTTGATGCATACGTATCGAGCACAGCGCGATTGGCTGATAGCGGTAGAGAAGCAGCGGTTTGTGCAATTAGCATATCAACAAACTCCTCAAACGTTAGAGGTAGCACTTTCTGCCGTTTGCCGCGCGCTTGAACAGCTTCCGTCCACTTACACGCGCCTTCCTGTGTTTGCGCAAAAAGTAACAAACGACCCGCACGCGTTTGATTTGCATACGCTCTCAGGGAAGCTATTGCTTTCGGCGCTACAATTTTATGCGGACACCGAGTACGACCTTTCGTCGGTAGAAGACGTGAACGAACTATTGCAGTCGTATCGGCTGTTGCGGGAAGATGTGTTAAATTTTGTGACGTGTGCGGGCGTGATGGCAGAAATAGAAAAAGATCGCCATCCTGTTTTCGCTGCTGCATGCGAAACGAATACGGCGCTAAATGTGCCGCTTCGGGAAGTAATGCCGTTGGCACGGGCGTATCCGTCCATTGGCAACACCGTCTTTGTCGTCGAAAATGCGGGCGTGTTTTCGACGCTATTAGATACGAACGTGCCGCTCATTAGCACAAACGGCCAGCTCAATTTAGCGACGATGTGGCTGCTGGATTTGCTTGTCCAAGAAGGAGTCACTCTTTATTATTCGGGCGATTTTGACCCAGAAGGATTAAAAATGGCGCAGCGCCTTGTCGAGCGGTACGGGCAATCGGTGCGGCTTTGGCATTACAACCGTGCCGATTATTTGGCAACGAAACCGACCGTTCCGCTATCCGACGAGCGCTTAGCGAAATTGCAATCGGTTACGCTTCGTGACTTGCAGCCAGTAAAACAAGAAATGTTACGGCGGAAAAAAGCAGGATACCAAGAGGCGCTTGTGGAAGCGTTGAGGAGGGAGGTGGAGGGAGATGTTGATTTTAGTTGAATTGTTGATTTTGTTGGAGTTTTGGTAGTAAAATAATTTTAACAGGAGGTGGGAAAAGTGACACGTGCCATCGACCGAGAGCAAGAACATATGTGGGATAGTGTGTACATTCTTTCGCAAATTAATAGTGAAAAGGCGAAAGCTGTATTTAAAGCAGCAATTGAAAAATCTTTTTGGCAACTAGGGATTACGCTCCCTGTTTTTTCAACCATTCGCTTTTCATTGCCAAATGAGGAGCACCTTTTCTTGCTTCGGGACATCGAAAAGAAAATGCGAGAGGCTTATACAACGAAAGAACAGGAGAAGGCGTATGAATATTTAGTGGATTATATTGAACAGCTGTCCGAAATAGCGGAAGGTGATTCACTGACTGTTCGCAAAAAATTGCTTGTTTCCTTGTTAAATGAAAGTGCTAAATTAAACAATAAAATAAAAAACTACCAGCTACCAACCTCTATCGTTTCATTTCCATCTAGACAGACTGCTATTGCTTATTACACGACGACTGAAGTGGCGAAAAAGCTCGGGTTAAGTGACCAAACGATTCGACGAATGTGTGAAATTGGAAAATTCCCAGGAGCATATAAAACAGATGGCGGTCATTGGAGAATTCCACAAGACATTTTTGTTACAACGCCGGAACAAGATGACCGTGCAGAGCAAGTCCTACACCAAATCGATAGAAAGAATCAAGAGGCAGGGGATGTAGATGAATTTAATCTATGATTCCCTGCGTCCCCCCTAAAGTATTGATCGACACGACCGTTTTATGCGGTGCGCTGCGAGTCGATGGAATTAACCGAAAGATTCTTAAAGCTGCTCGTTTCCCACATTTCTTTCAGCCAGTCATATCACGTGTTTGTTTATTTGAGTTTGTTAGAAATGCTTTCCAAGGACTTGGAAAAGGAGATAAGATGGTTATATACACTCTGCAAGAAATCGAAGCATTTTTAAACGAATTTTTATGTCCAATCTTTCGGTACTATACAAACCTTCCTGTCAATAGCTTAGTTGGTCGGTATAGTGTTGAAACAATCATGCGAGAGAATCGTCCGATTGGAGAAGTATTGGTCGAGTTAAGCGGATGTGATCACGAAACTGCTAAGCAGATTATTACTTCGGAAGAAATGTCTGAGCCACTTTATCGTTTTGATCAAGAAGACTTTCATGTTTGGATAACAGCTATTCAAGAGGAATGTGATTACATACTTACGACCAATTATCGGCGATTTCCAGCCCAGATTGGATCGATTAAGCGCATTCATCCGAGGGAGTTTTATAGGTATTTATCTGATATGGAATATGTATTTAAAGAGAGGGAAAGCGATGAATGACATTGTGCAAAAACAGAAGCGGTATTTTCGCACAGGGGCAACGCTTTCGTTGTCTTTTCGGCTTGCGCAGCTTGCTCGTTTGAAAGAAACGATTCAAGCACATGAACAAACGATTATTGATACATTGGCGAAAGAGCTGAATAAATCACCATTTGAAGCATATACGACAGAAATCGGGATCGTGTATGAAGAAATCCATTTTATCACGAAGCGGCTTGCTCGATGGATGAAGCCGAAGCGCGTACCGACGCCGTTGACGCACTTTGGCTCAAAAAGCTACGTATATCCAGAGCCATACGGAGTAAGCCTCATTATTGCGCCGTGGAACTATCCGTTTCAGCTCGCGATTAGTCCGCTTATTGGCGCGATTGCGGCAGGAAATTGTGCAGTAGTGAAACCGTCGGAATATACGCCGGCGATGTCGGCGTTGTTAAAAATAATTGTTGCCGAAGCGTTTTCGGAAGAGTATGTTGCTGTCGTAGAGGGCGGTGCGGACGTCAGTCAACAGTTGCTCGATTTACGCTTTGACCATATTTTTTTCACCGGAAGCGTACCGGTCGGAAAAATCGTCATGGCGGCGGCTGCGAAACACCTTACTCCTGTCACATTAGAACTCGGTGGGAAAAGCCCAGCGATTGTCGATCAGTCTGCCCATCTCGAATTAGCCGCGAAACGAATCATTTGGGGCAAGTTTTTAAATGCTGGACAAACGTGCATTGCCCCTGATTACGTGCTTGTGCATGAAGCGATGAAGCAGCCGCTGCTTGAAAAAATGAAGCGATATATGGATGAACTGTACGGCAACCCCGATGCATACGGCCGCATTGTGAGCGAGCGTCATGCGGAGCGGCTCGTTCGGTTTTTAAACAACGGGACGGTGGTATACGGTGGAAACTATAACATCGAACAGCGATGGATTGAGCCGACGCTACTAGATGATGTGACGTGGGACGATGCCATCATGCAAGAAGAAATTTTCGGTCCTCTCTTACCTATTCTTACGTTCCAAACGATCGAGGAAGCGATTCGTACGGTACAAGATCATGAAAAACCGCTCGCCCTTTATTTGTTTGCAGAAGACAAGCACATCCAGCAACAAGTGCTCACGCAAGTAAGCTTTGGCGGCGGCTGCATCAACGACACCATCATGCACATCGCCAACCCGCATTTGCCGTTTGGCGGGGTCGGACAAAGCGGAATCGGCGCTTACCACGGCAAGGCAAGCTTCGATGCCTTTTCGCACTACAAAAGCGTCGTCAAACAAACAACGAAATTCGACATCCCCCTCCGCTACCCGAACTTCCCAAATGCGCTCAAGTGGGTAAGGAAGTTGATGGGGTAGGGGGATATATATCCAAGAAATGCATTTTGCCTCGTTTTTAAATAGTGAAATTTTCCATAACTGTCGTCGACCTCCAATCTTGCGAAAATCCCGGGGGATCGACGACAGCTTATTTTTTACGCCCATATCAGCTATAAAAACAAATTTCACATATTGATGGAATTTTTAAACAAATGAATTTGTACATTTTTTTCATGTATTGATACATCAGTGTTTTTTTGGGGGGTGTATCGTACCTACGAGGATTCGGATTTTCGCACCTATACTACTTAGATTTCATATTAATGCAAATAGAAAAGCCAGCGTTCAACACGCCGACTTTTTCAGTATGATCTACTTTTTCAAGCGTTCCCGTACATCTTCTGCCATATCAAGTATATTAGCAATCTCCGCAACGTTCATTCCTTTTTTGCTCATTTTTCTTATTGTTCTCTTTATCTCTTTTTTCTGACCTTGTTCTAATCTTTTTTTAACCCTTCTTTTAATCCATTCAATCCCTGTTTGCAAAATAGTGGAATTTTTCATGTTTTTGTGGCTTTGAACAGAGCAGTTATGTCTGAAACATAGTGCTTAGATTTGTAGAAAAAAGCATCTGAACGTGCTACAATCGCAGTAGCAGCTGCATGAAGCGGATGGGATGGTTGGCACTCCCTGTAAGAAAGGGGGTGTTTTACATGGTGACGTACGAAGCAATAAATATACTCTTTCAATTTGGCATTTTCTTAGCTACGGCGTTAACAGCTATCGTGGCAGTAATCGCTCTTGTCACCGACAGAAGAAAGAAGTAACCTCCCTCCGCTCTTGGCCAAAGAATGCAGGGTAGTTACTTCTTTTTGTAACATTACATTAAGGCCAGCCGCTCTTCTTGCGGCATGCAGTTGCCGTGGCTGAGCGTTCCGAGCGCTCAGTCTTTTTTATTCTATGAAATACCTGCTTTTATTATACAAATGATACGTCATGTTTGGCAACATAAGGGCAACGTCCACCACACGCAACGCTTTTGCGAAGCGAACGGCGGATTTGGCGTTTGCACTTGGAAACAACCAAAGCAAATAGGTGTTTCATGATATCGTACGGAACGTCTTCCGTTTTTTTAGAAACTGTCGAATCATGAAACGTTAGCAATCTATCCACCTTCGCTACATCCGCACCATGGTGGAAGCTTTTCCATTCGTGAAGTGCCGCAAGCAGAACGCCTTTCTATACCGCCATTTAGATTTCGTATTGATGCGAATAAAAAAGCCAGCGCTCAATACGCTGACTTTTTTAATATGGTCTACGCTTTCAAGCGTTCACGTACTTCTTCTTCCGTCATATCGAGTATATTCGCAATCTCCGCAACGCTCATTCCTTTTTCAAGCATTTTTTGAATCAGTTCGCGCTCTTTTTGCTTCATGCCTTCTTTCATGCCTTCTTTTATGCCTTCTTCCCGACTTCCGCGAATGTTCGATAGTTGGTCAAGTAGCCATTTGAGCCGCATTTCGTATGCGTAGCGGTTTTCCGGGTCAACGCTTAAACTTTGCCATTCCTCTAACGCTTCTAAAATTTCTTGTTCTGTCATCGCGATTCCCTCCAATTCGCGAACCATTTCTTCATCCACTTTCTTTGATCGGCTATCAACAGCCGACAACATCGTCAACCACGGCCATTCGGGCGATTGTTTTACTTCCCGACGGTGTTTCTTCCATTTTACCATAAATTGTGACAAATCAAGCACATGAAATTCAAGGTGATGGCTCCAAAGAAACTGTTCTTCGTCTTCGCGGATGTGGAACACGGTATGAAAGCGGTCGGTTTCGTGCGGGAAAAGTGGATAGTTTAAGATGGCAATCATAATGGTTGGGGGGAGTGTCACGTACCGTTCTCCTTTTGATAACGAAGAGGAAAATAGCCGCGCCCAGTAATACAATAGCCGTTCAGGCATGCCGTATTGCGGGATGATTTGAATTTCGACGTGAATGCGTTCGCCACGATTTGTGCGGACGATGACGTCTAGCCGTCCCGTTTTTCCGTCTTCTGTTTCTTTCGTCAGTTCGGTGTTTTCAAACTGCACATCGACGATGCGGTCATCTTCTTTCCGATGTAAGAGCGCGTTTAAAAACGCCATCGTAATTGATTTTCGGCTCGGATGGCCAAACAACTGTTTAAACATAAAATCCATTTTTAAATCAAGATACTGCATGTACCTCATCCTTTCGTGAAATATTCGGATACAATTTGATTACACTCGGGAAATATGGGAAATGCAAATGTGGAAAATTCAATTTTGCGGTGCTTTTTTTTACAAAAGTAGTGGGAAAAAGCAGGGGGGACACGGGTTTTTTTCGGAAAAAATGAACTTTTGATGGAAAAATTTATAACCGAAAAGAAACGATGGAATCATTATTCAATAGTTCACAATCATCGTCGACCTTCCATTTTAATCCTATCTATGAAAAATGATACTTATCACTCCTCATTGTTTGAAAAATTTTTCGCCCACAAAAACTCCCCATTGCGCTCCCTTTTCCTACGTGTTCTAATAGAAATGATAGGAAAATTCCGAGTTTATTTTGTGTGTAACGGAGGGTTTGAGTTGGAGCAGGAGGTAATTATTCGCTTCGATGGTGTGACGAAGCAGTATGATGGGCTTGTGGTGCTCGATTGGGTCAGTTTTGAAATCGAGCGCGGGAAGTTTTATACATTGCTTGGACCGTCGGGATGCGGGAAGACGACGATTTTGCGCCTAATTGCGGGATTTACCGAGCCGACGGAAGGAACGATTTATTTTCACGGGCAGCCGGTCAATCACGTACCGGCGAATAAGCGCCAAGTGAATACGGTGTTTCAAGACTATGCGCTGTTTCCGCATTTAAATGTCTTTGAAAACGTCGCGTTCGGCCTGCGGGTGAAAAAGATGAAAGAAGCTGAAATTCGCGACAAAGTCGCAGAGGCGCTTCAGTTTGTTAACTTACAAGGATACGAAACGCGGAACATTCAAGAAATGTCCGGAGGGCAACGGCAGCGGGTGGCGATTGCACGCGCGATTGTCAACGAACCAGAAGTGTTGCTTCTAGACGAGCCCCTTTCTGCGCTCGATTTAAAATTGCGCACGGAAATGCAGTACGAATTGCGCGAGCTGCAGCGCCGGCTCGGCATTACGTTTATTTTTGTCACCCATGACCAAGAAGAAGCGTTGGCGATGTCCGACCAAATTTTTGTGTTGAATAAAGGGAAAATCGAGCAAAGCGGCACGCCGAAAGATATTTATGATGAGCCGGTTAATCGGTTTGTTGCTGATTTTATTGGCGAGTCGAACATTTTAGCCGGACGGATGGTGAAAGACTATCTCGTTGAGTTTGCTGGAAAGCAGTTTACGTGCGTCGACTACGGATTTCAGGAAAATGAGCAGGTTGATATCGTCATCCGTCCAGAAGATTTAGAAATCACCGCCCCAGACCGCGGGAAATTGCGCGTGCGTGTAGATTCGCAGCTGTTTCGCGGGGTGCATTACGAAATTTGTTGCTATGATGAAAACGGCAACGAATGGCTCGTTCACTCGACGAAAAAAGCGGAAGTCGGCGAAGAAATCGGGCTTTATTTTGAAGCGGAAGCGATTCACGTCATGCATGTAAAGGATGGGGACGATGAAAAATAGCGTACGCAACGTCTATTTATTTCCGTACATTTTGTGGATTGCCTTATGTGTCGTCGCACCGATCGCGTTAATCGTATATGATTCCTTTTTTGATATCGAAGGGCATTGGACGTTAGAAAACTATGAAAAATTTTTTACGCCTGTGTATTTAAAAATGACGCTTAGTTCATTTTGGTACGCGTTTTTAATTACGCTCTTTTCGCTCATCATCGCTTATCCAACAGCATATTTGTTGACGAAGACAAAGCATAAACAGCTATGGCTTTTGATGATTATTTTGCCGACATGGGTGAATTTGTTGTTAAAGGTGTATGCGTTTTTAGGGATTTTCGGTACGTTTGGGCTGGCGAATGCGGTGTTGAACGCTGTCGGTATTGGCACAAAACAAATTTTATTTACCGATTTTAGCTTTGTATTTGTGTCGGTATATATTTTTATTCCGTTTATGGTGCTGCCGATTTTTAATGCGCTGGAAGAGTTGAATCCGTCGCTTGTCGATGCGGCGCGCGACTTAGGGGCTTCGGCGTGGACGACGTTTCGGC
Source organism: Anoxybacteroides voinovskiense (assembly GCF_014196205.1). Lineage (GTDB taxonomy): Bacteria > Bacillota > Bacilli > Bacillales > Anoxybacillaceae > Anoxybacteroides > Anoxybacteroides voinovskiense. Next base: position 16,252 of record NZ_JACIDE010000006.1, read on the forward strand.
GCGTCGTGTTTCCACTCACACTTGATGGCGTAAAAGCAGGGTGCCAAGCTGTCTTTATCCCAGCGTTGTCGCTCTTTATGATTACCCGCTTAATTGCCGGCAACCGCGTTATAACGCTCGGGACTGCCATCGAAGAGCATTTCCTCGTCACGCAAGATTGGGGAATGGGAGCGACGATTGCGGTATTTTTAATTATGATTATGGCGTTTGTTGTCGTGTTGACGGGGAATCGGAGGTGATACACATGCGGCGGATGAAATGGGGAAATGTGTATTTAATTTTTGTCTTTATCATCTTGTATACACCGATTTTTTATTTGCTCTTTTATTCGTTCAACAGTGGTGGGACGATGCACCATTTTCAAGGGTTTACGCTCGAATGGTATAAAGAAGTATTTCACGATACCCGGCTATTGATCATCGTGTTAAATACGCTTATTGTTGCGTTACTGTCTGCGCTTATTTCCACCGTGCTCGGTGTGATCGGCGCATTGGCGATTTATTATGTCAAAAGCCGGCAAGTGAAAAATACGCTTTTGACGTTCAATAATGTGCTTATTGTAAGCCCAGACGTAATTATTGGGGCGTCGTTTTTAATTTTATTTACCATTGCTGGGATTAAGCTCGGTTTTGTTTCGGTGCTATTGTCGCATATCGCCTTTAGTGTACCGATTGTTGTATTAATGGTATTGCCGAAGCTGCAAGAAATGAGCCCGACGTGGATCGATGCGGCGCGCGATTTAGGAGCGAATGAGTGGCATATTTTAACGAGAATCGTCCTTCCGTTTATTACGCCAGGAATTTTTGCTGGGTTTTTTATGGCATTGACGTATTCGCTTGATGATTTTGCGGTGACGTTTTTTGTGACCGGAAACGGTTTTTCGACATTGTCGGTCGAAATTTACTCGCGGGCGCGGCAAGGCATTTCTTTATCGATTAATGCGCTGTCGGCGTTGTTGTTTTTACTGACGATCGTTCTTGTCGCCGGCTATTATTGGATAAGCCAAAAAGGCAGTCGTTTGTATGGGATGTGGAAAAAATGAGAAAGCTCGTGCAATCGTTTATCGCAGTGTTGCTTCTTTCGCTTTTGCTTTTATATGTGTCCAACCGTCTGAATGAAGCAGGAGGGTATGCAGGGGACAATACGCTCATCGTCTACAACTGGGGCGATTACATCGACCCAAAGCTTATTACGATGTTTGAAAAACAAACGGGGTTAAAAGTCATTTACCAAACGTTTGATTCGAACGAAGCGATGATGGCGAAAATTGCGCAAGGCGGGACGACGTTTGACGTTGCTGTTCCGTCAGAATACGCCATCAGCAAAATGAAAGAAGAAGGGCTGCTTCTTCCATTAGATCATAAGAAGCTGCCAAACTTAAAATATATCGACCCACGCTTTTTAAACTTATCGTTTGACCCGAATAATCGCTACTCTGTTCCGTATTTTTGGGGAACGGTCGGCATTGTGTATAACCGCAACATGCTTGGCGGCAAAAAAATTACGAGTTGGAACGACTTATGGGACAAAGAGTTGCGCAATCAAATTTTGCTTATCGATGGGGCGCGGGAAGTGATGGGCATGGCGTTAAACAGCCTTCATTATTCGCTGAACGATACGAACAAAGCGCATTTACAAGAAGCAAAACGAAAACTTGATGCGCTTGTGCCGAATGTGAAAGCCATTGTTGGTGATGAGATTAAAATATTAATCCCAAACGAAGAAGCAGCGATTGGCGTCGTTTGGTCAGGTGATGCCGCAGAAATGATTGCCGAAAACGACAAACTCGACTATGTCGTGCCGAAAGAAGGGTCGAATTTATGGTTTGACAATATGATCATTCCGAAAACGGCGAAAAATATTGAGGGGGCGCACCAATTTATTAACTTCATGCTCGATCCAAAACATGCGGCACAAAATGCGGAATACGTCGGCTATGCGACGCCGAATAAACAGGCGCTTCAATATTTGCCAAAAGAAATTACGGAAGATAAACGCTTCTACCCTGATTTTGATAAAATCGGTCATTTAGAAGTGTATGAGAATTTAGGGAAGCGAATGTTGGCGTATTATAACGAATTGTTTCTTGAGTTTAAAATGCATCGAAAATAACATCCCCCCTTGCGTGCCGCAAGGGGGGTCATCTATATGAGAAAGGGGGGAATGTTACTCGGCTTTCAGTTTCGCTAATTGTTTTTCGACTTCTTCGTCAAAAACAGGCGGCGTTACGGCACGTTGTGATTCATACACATAGCTGCTTGCTTTTGCTTCGGCTTCAAGGGCGAAAACGCGTTCTTCCATGCGGGCAAAGCCTTTCAGCACATGATCTGGACGGAAAGAAACAAGCGTTTGATTGATGGTTTGAATCGCTTTTGCCATATTCGCGCGGGCGATTAAATCAAGCTGTTTCACTTTTAGTTCTTCGTATGTTTCTTTTAGTTTTTTAATTTGTTCTTTTAAGTATGTCGTTTTTTCAGTTAATGTGGTATACTGCTGTTTGTATGCATCAAGTTTTTTCTCATAAAGCAATTTTTCTTGCAAGGCCATTTTTGCGATGGCCTCTTCATTTTTTTCCACCGCGAGTTTCGCTTGGCGTGACCGCTTTTCGATCATTTCTTCTGCATGTTGAATCAAGCGCTCATAGCGGTTTTCGACGATAAATTGTTGAGCAAGTGCTTGTTGCGCTTTTTCGATTTGTTCCTCTAGTTCGCGAAGGTACTGTTTTGTCATGCTTATTGGGTCTTCGCATTTATCGATAAGGTCGTTCAAGTCTGCAAGAACGATTGTTTTCACACGTTTAAAAAGTCCCATTTATTTTTCCTCCTTTTGGATATTTTTTTCCCATTCGTCTAAAAAGTCATGAATTGGTGTCGTCGGCATGGTCATTGGTTCAAATGGTTCGCTCGTTTTTGGTTGGCGTTTCTTATAGAGCACGTAGGCAACAAATAGCACGAACGGAATGAGCAACACTTTTGGTAGAAGCGCGAGAATACCAGCGCCCATCAATGCCATTCCTGCCCATTTCCAACCGGACTGTTTTGCTGTTTTCCACATGACCCAGCCGATGGCAACCATCGCCAATTGGAAAAGAAGCGCGAAGACACCGAACATCATCCAGCCGCCAGCCATCATGCCATGATGCATTTCATGACGGAAAACACGATGTTCTCCCATCATTCCCGGCTGTCCGTGGAACGATTGAAAATGGCGCGGCCCGTCCATCATCATCCCGTGCATTCGTCCATCAAATCCCATGTTCATGAACAACGCCACTCCACCTAACGCCACCACTGCAAGCAACACTAAAAGCAACACATTTCTCTTTTTCATCCTCTCACCTCCTTCGCTTGTCTACATGTTGTATTGTAGAAAAGAAAAGAGAAAATTAGGTGAAAATGAAAGGGGGGATAAAAAATTTTTTAGTCAAAAAAAAGAGCTTCTCGTACTTGAAAAGCCCCTTTAAAACGGAATTTTTACAATAAACTCCGTCCCTTTGCCGACTTCGCTTTGGACGTCGATGGTGCCGCGGTGGGCATCGACAATCCATTTGGCGATCGATAATCCAAGGCCGTGTCCGCCGTGTTGACGCGTCCGTGCTTTATCGGCGCGATAAAAGCGGTCAAAAATGCGGCCGATGTCTTCTTTCGCAATACCGATGCCGGTGTCTTTTACAGAGATTACTAGTAGCTGGTGTTGCTTATATGGCTCGACCCGAAGCGAAAGCGACACGTGTCCGCCGTTTGGTGTGTATTTAATGGCATTGTCTAGCAAAATGTATAAAAGCTGCGTCAATTTATCGGCATCGCCGGTGCCGACAACAGACGCTGGGCTATTGAAATGCAAATGAATGTCTTTTTTGTCGGCTAGTTCTTTTAACACTTGGACAGTTCGTTCGGCATGCGGACGGAAATCAAACGGCTCTTTCACAATTTCTAAAAAAGCATGTTCTGAATCTGAACGGGCGAGCGTTAATAAATCGTTAATGAGCTTCGTCATTCGCTTCACTTCCTCGCGCAGTCGGTGCATCACTTTTTGGCTAAACTCGTTCACCTTTAAGTCGTCATCCATCTCTAGCGCTTCAACAGACGAGAAAATGACGCTTAACGGTGTGCGCAATTCGTGCGAAGCATTGGCGACAAACTCGCGTTGGCGATTGTACGCTTCTTGAATCGGAACGAGCGCCCGTTTCGACATGAAATGGCTAAGCAAAATCGCTACACCAATAAATAAGACCGCAAGCCCGATAAAAACGATCCACAACCAATGAAACAACCGTGAAAATGTTGTCGCGTCCATCCCAACATATAAGATGCCGACAAGCTGGTCATGGACGACAATCGGGCGGGCGGCGGTTAACAGTTTGAGATCAAGCGAACGAAACCGCGAAAACTCATGTTGGTGAGCCGACAGTTGCACATCAATATATTTTAGCCCTTTTTCATCAGGCTCCCATTGTTGCAAAGCAGCTAACAGCGCAGGACGAACGGCTTTATTCACTTCATCGCCCATCATTAACTGCCCGCGCGGACTGACGACATAGAAAAAAAACTGATCTTCGCTTAAAAACACAACGTTTTGTTCATCGAGAAAATCGAGCATCGTCTGTTTTGCTAGAATGTCCTCAATCGCCTTCCTTTCTTGATCGGCAAGGGCATTCACCCGTCGCTCTTGATCGTGCGTAATGATGACATAAAGAATCGAATAGACGATAACAATAAAAAGCGTCAAAAACACCATCAGCATTCCGCTATACAGTGCCGTGAGGCGAAACTGTGTCAGGCGGAACATATCGCGACTGTTTTTGCGCCAACATGCCAACAGGTTAGTCTTCAATTTTATACCCCACCCCGCGCACCGTTTGAATGATGTCTTCCTCTAATTTTTTTCTTAATAGCTTTACCGTCGCATCAATCGTTTTCATCGATACATCTGCATCATAGCCCCAAATGCGGTCAAGCAACGTTTCACGCGTTAAGACACGCCCCTTATTTTGCAAGAGCAAATCAAGCAGTTGAAATTCGCGCGGCGTTAGCAAAATTTCTTTTTCTCCGCGATGAAGCGTATGGCTCGTCCGGTTTAGGACAAAATCTTTAAAACGCACGACCTCCTCTTGAATCGGCACGAACGTGCGGCGGGACAACGCTTTTAACCGTGCGACAAGTTCATCGATTTCAAACGGTTTGACGAGATAATCGTCCGCTCCCGCTTCTAGCCCTTGCACCCGGTCCTGTACCGCATCTTTCGCCGTCAACATTAAAATCGCCCCCGAGTAGCCTTGTTTCCGCAATTGTTTGCACACATCCACCCCGTCTTTCCCTGGCAACATCCAATCTAAAATAAGGACGTCGTAAAACGAAGCAAGCGCATACTCATACGCATCTTCGCCGTCTTGCACCCAGTCTACTTTATCCGCGCCTTTTTTCTTTAACATATGGACGATGAGTTCACCTAAGTAAAGATCGTCTTCCGCTAAAAGCAGCTTCACCGTTTCTCCCTTCTTTCCACGCAAAATTTCTACTCAAATCATACCAAATTTTGATGAAAAAAAAGTGAAAACTTTGTACAATGAAAGAAAATACATTTTTTATCAAAATAACAAAAAATACGAAACTATTTTTTCGTGCGCACGTATTACATAATGACCTGGGGGAAAGGACGTGATGCCATGTTCGGATATCCGACCGAAACAGTGTATTTATTTGTTCTTATCATCAGTGGCAGCTTGACGTTTTTTTACATTTTATTAAGTGACGTATTAGACGGCATTTTGCACGTACCGGACCATCCTTTATTTAGCCTGCAGCTTATTTTCTCGTTTTTCACCGTCTTTAGTGCGGGAGGATATTTGTTTGAAAAATATACCAGTATGCCGTCAAGCGCCATCGGTTTTTTAAGCGCAGGAATTGCGTTTATTGTTGTGTTGCTTTTGCACTTTTTCGTCTTTATCCCGCTTCGTTCCGCCGAAGCATCGCTTCATTACAATGAAACGGATTTAGAAGGAAGTGTAGCGAAAGTCATCGTTCCCGTTCCAACGGATGGGTTTGGTGAAATTTTAATCGAGCGCACGAGCGGAGCGATTGCCAAACCAGCGAAAAGTCTGCAAAACGAAGAAATTGCGAGTGGAACAGAAGTCATTATTATTAAGATGGAAAGCGGCGTCGCCACTGTAGCGAAGCGCGATCCATACTATCTTTCATGAGAGGGGAAAGAAAAGATGATGCCGATGTTAATCGTAATTGGAGTCGTTGTTTTCTTGCTTCTTGGGTTGATTGCGGTATTTATGTTGCGTTATCGCACGGTCGGTCCAGATGAGGCGCTAATTGTTACAGGGAGCTACCTTGGCAGTAAAAACGTCCATGTCGACGAATCAGGAAACAAAATTAAAATTGTCCGCGGCGGCGGAACGTTTGTGTTGCCGATTTTCCAACAAGCGGAGCCGCTTAGCTTATTGTCGATTAAATTAGACGTACAAACGCCGGAAGTATATACGGAACAAGGCGTTCCAGTGATGGCGGATGGTGTAGCGATCATTAAAGTCGGCAGCTCGATTGGCGAAATTGCCACTGCGGCGGAACAGTTTTTAGGAAAAACACGCCAAGATATGGAGAATGAAGCGAAAGAAGTGTTAGAAGGGCACCTTCGTTCGATTCTCGGTTCGATGACGGTCGAAGAAATTTATAAAAACCGTGACAAGTTTTCACAAGAAGTGCAGCGGGTGGCCTCGCACGATTTAGCGAAAATGGGGCTTGTCATCGTGTCGTTTACGATTAAAGACGTGCGCGACAAAAACGGTTATTTAGATGCGCTCGGGAAACCGCGCATTGCTCAAGTAAAACGCGATGCCGATATCGCAACAGCCGAGGCGGAAAAAGAAACGCGCATTAAGCGGGCAGAAGCAGATAAAGAGGCGCGGAAAGCAGAGTTAGAGCGCTTGACGGAAATTGCCGAGGCGGAAAAAATTAACCAGTTGAAGCTCGCTGAATTCCGCCGCGAACAAGATATCGCCAAAGCGCGCGCTGACCAAGCGTATCATTTAGAAGAAGCGAAAGCAAAACAAGAAGTCACGGAACAGCAAATGCAAATTAAAATTATCGAGCGGCAAAAACAAATTGAGCTCGAAGAAAAAGAAATTTTGCGCCGTGAGCGCCAGTACGACTCTGAAGTGAAGAAAAAAGCCGATGCCGACCGTTATGCCGTCGAGCAAGCGGCCGTTGCGGCGAAGGTGAAACAAATTGCCGAAGCAGATGCGCAAAAATATCGAATCGAAGCAATGGCAAAAGCCGAGGCGGAAAAAATTCGGCTGGACGGATTGGCGAAAGCGGAAGCGGAAAAAGCAAAAGGGGAAGCGGAAGCAGAAGTTATCCGCCTAAAAGGATTGGCGGAAGCAGAAGCGAAGCAAAAAATCGCCGAAGCGTTCGAACGGTACGGCCAAGCGGCAGTACTCGACATGATTTTGAAAATGCTTCCTGAATATGCAAAACAAGTCGCTAGTCCGCTTGCGAATATTGAGAAAATTACCGTTGTCGATACTGGTTCAAACAGCGCAAACGGCGGCGCTAACCGCATCACCGGCTATGCGACAAACTTAATGGCGACGCTGCAGGAATCGCTCAAAGCCTCTTCCGGCATTGACGTCAAAGAACTTTTAGAAAACTTATCTGGAAAGAGTGTACCGACGCAAACGGTGGAAAAAGAGTAATCCTAGAGAGACTGGCAAAGCGCCAGTCTTTCATTTTTTCAGGCGAAATCATTGCAACGATTCATTGATTTCGGTATTATGTTAAATAGTGGAATCGATTGAAAACATATATTAGGATGATGGAGCTATGAAACGAGCAAGAATTATTTATAATCCAACGTCAGGACGAGAACTGTTTAAGAAGCATTTGCCAGAGGTACTCATTCAGCTGGAGCAGGCGGGATATGAAACGTCTTGCCATGCGACAACAGGGGCAGGTGATGCGACAGAAGCAGCGAAAAAGGCAGTGGAACGGCAGTTTGATCTTGTCATTGCTGCTGGGGGGGATGGAACGATTCATGAAGTCGTCAACGGCATTGCCAGCCAAGAATATCGTCCAAAGCTGGGCATTATTCCAGTCGGCACGACGAACGATTTTGCGCGGGCGATTGCGGTGCCGCGGACGATTGAAGGAGCATGTGAAGTTATTACGACAGGGGAAGCAGTGCCGATTGATATCGGCTGTGTGATGAACGAAGGGAAGACGCGCTATTTTATTAACATTGCTGGCGGCGGTCGTCTGACGGAATTGACGTATGAAGTGCCAAGTAAACTAAAAACGATGCTCGGACAACTTGCGTACTATTTAAAAGGAATAGAAATGTTACCATCCATTAAAGCGACCGAAGCGCGAATTGAGTATGATGGGAAAGTGTACGAAGGCGAAATTATGCTATTTTTAGTGTCATTGACGAACTCCGTCGGTGGGTTTGAAAAATTGGCGCCCGATTCGTCGCTAAATGACGGGATGTTTGATTTAATCATTTTAAAGAAAACGAATTTGGCGGAATTTATTCGCATTGTGACGCTTGCATCAAGAGGAGAGCATATTAACGACCCAAATTTAATTTACACAAAAGCAAATCGCATTAAAGTAACCGCTCCGAACAATATGCAGCTTAATTTAGACGGCGAGTACGGGGGATTGCTGCCGGGGGAGTTTGTCAACTTATACCGTCATTTAGAAGTATTTGTTCCAAAAGAAAAAGCGGAACAAATGAGAGCAGGATTTTGAGGTTGTCCTGTTCTCTTTTTGTGTTCCTATCAATCGTGTGATACAATCATTGCAGCATGTTCACGAAAAGGAAGTAGAAACGATGGGAAAAGTAGAAGCTCCAGTAGTAAAAAACGAATACTATGATGTCATTTTTGAAGATTTGACACATGATGGTGCGGGGGTGGCAAAAATCGATGGTTTTCCGATTTTTGTTGCGAACGGACTGCCGGGAGAAAAGGCGAAAATTAAAGTTATTAAAGTAAAAAAAGGCTATGGCTACGGCCGTTTAATCGAAATATACGAGCCAAGCGCGGACCGTGTAGAGGCGCCATGTACCGTTTATAAGCAGTGCGGGGGCTGTCAGCTGCAGCACCTTAGCTACGAAGGGCAATTGAAAGCGAAACATAAGCAGGTGAAAGAAGTATTGGCGCGCATCGGAAAAATTGAACATGCGACCGTTCATCCTGTTCTCGGTATGAATGATCCATGGCGATATCGAAACAAAGCGCAAGTCCCTATCGGTGAGCGCGAAGGAGGGCTTGTGGCAGGCTTTTACAAAGAGCGAAGCCATGACATTATTGATATGGACGCCTGTATAATCCAACAAGAAATGAACGACACGGTCGTGCAGACAGTGAAAGCGATTTGCGAGCAATACAACATCCCAGCCTACAACGAACAGACGCATACGGGTGTCCTTCGCCATATGATGGCGCGCTACGGGGCAACGACGAAAGAAGTCATGGTCGTTTTCATTACGCGCACGGAAGAGTTGCCGCATAAAAAGAAAATCATTGAGGAAATAGTTGCCCGCATCCCAAATGTAAAATCGATTGTGCAAAATATTAACCCGAAGCGAACAAATGTCATTATGGGGGAAGAGACGCGCGTGCTTTGGGGCTCGGAATATATTTATGATTATATCGGCGACATTCGCTTCGCGATTTCCGCCCGGTCGTTTTATCAAGTGAACCCAGAACAAACGAAAGTATTGTATGAAAAAGCGCTGGAATATGCGGAGTTAACTGGAAAGGAAACGGTCATTGACGCCTACTGTGGCATCGGAACGATTTCGCTTTTTTTAGCGAAGAACGCGAAAAAAGTGTACGGGGTCGAAGTCGTTCGAGAAGCGATTGAAGACGCGAAGCGAAATGCTGCGTTAAACGGCATCACTAATGTGGAATTTGCGGTTGGAGAGGCGGAAGCGGTCATCCCGAGATGGTACGAGCAGGGGATAAACGCCGATTGCATCGTCGTTGACCCGCCGCGCAAAGGCTGCGACGAAGCGTTATTACAGACGATGATCGCCATGAAACCGAAGCGCATCGTCTACGTCTCGTGCAACCCAGCCACCCTTGCGCGAGACCTTCGCATTCTCGAAGACGGCGGCTACCAAACGCTCGAAGTCCAGCCCGTCGACATGTTCCCGCATACCGTGCATGTGGAGTGTGTGGCGAAATTAGAGCTTTAGTGTGTAAACACCAAATAAACTCGTTCCACTTGTAAAATAACGATTCATAAGGGAGATACGGAAATGGAGTACAGAATTGAGCATCTTGATTTTGAATTAAGGATTGTAGGGAAGAGAAAATCGGTAAAAACGAGTAAAGCTTTTAAAGAAGTTCCTACCCTTTGGGATAATGCAAAAAAAGATGGGTTTATGGAAGCGTTGATTCATATGGCGTGGGAAAATCCTAAATGTACACTAGAAAGCCTTTTGGGCATTTGTGGGAAAGAGGCTACCATGAAAGATGAGCAGTTTGATTATTTTATGGGGGTAAGATATGAGGGAGAGGCTCCGGACGATATGGAAACTCTTGTTATTCCGCCAAGTTTATGGGCAGTTTTCCCGAATGCTGTAGATGCGTGGAAACGATTGTACTCCGAATTTCTCCTAATTTCTGGTTATGAACTTGCCGATTTACCGTGTATTGAATGCTATTACGATCTGAAACATAAACCAAGGAATGAGTTATGGGTTCCTATTATTCCAAAATAATTTACAATGTATGTGTGTGGTTTCCATGAGGATATTTTTTATGGATGATTTATGCCATCAAACTAAGTTTTGCAACACGTTCCACCGCTTAAGTAAGATAAATCCGATAAATGGGGGAATATAATGATACAAATCATTGGGATGTTATTTGGGCTCGTTGGGTTGGTCAGTGCAGCATTTGCCTATTACCACATGGAAAAATTAAGAAAATAGCGTTTGCTACCCAGTCTGCTCTGTCTATGTTCGCGGAAAAACGAGAGAACTATTTAAGTTTCTGTTTTAAAAATTTAGGAAGGGGACTACCCCTTTCCTTTTTTACTCGTCAATCGTTTTTGGCATGGTGATCGTTTCGATTGGAAAGCCGTTATGGCTTGTTACGATTTGTTTTTCTACTAATTGGTACTTAAGCTGTTGTACAGTGGTACATTCTTCAGGATGGAGCTTCGTACTTTACAGGATAATGACAATTTTCCGTGCTCTTTTGCATCATTTTCGAGCCATAATAGCATCGATTTTCCGCGCGCTTTCGGACAAACAGAAAGGCGGAAAAAGTAAAGATCTCTTTCACCGACTGTAAATCTTACTGTACCGATGGCAACATTGTGTTCAAAGCAGAGCAACGCCTTTTCCTCTCCAGTTTGTAACGCTTTTTTTATACCATCTACTGTTTCAAACAGAGCGCTTGATGGGACATCGCTATGCCTATATTCTTCAAAGACAGAAATCATGACTTGATGAACCGTTTCCGCATCTTCCACATGGGCTAAACGACATCATATATGTCTAGAATTTTGTTAAAATATTGTTAATTTATTCTAAAGTATAATATAATCCTAAACAAAGTTCATTTTCAGCAAATGGAAGGAGGGATGTTGGCATGAAAAAAGCCTTTGCGATCTTTAGTTTACTGATTGTGGTCATGATCGTAGGGGTATTTTTTTACCAAGAGAATGATTTTAAACAAAACATTGATTCTCCTAGTCTTGATGGAGAGGCGCTATTTGCCCATAAATCAAAATATGTAGGAGATGTGAGCAATGTTTCCCGTTTACTTGACCAATTAGCTTTTGGGACATATCGAAGAAGCCTATCGCTTCAAACGGTGAAAGAGCCGTATGGAATGACAGTGCATTATGATATGGAAAATACAGAGATAGGCTTGAAGAAAGTGGAAAAATTGTTGTATGACAATGCCGTTATTCTGTTCGTTTTAATTGAAAATTTGGATCGTATCACTTTTGATGTGAATGTAGACGCAAAACACATTTCTTATTCGTTTGAGAGAGAAGGAGTGCAAAAGCAACTGGATGAGCACTTATCTGTATATGCAAAGGATATGGATAGCTTTCGCTCATTTTTATATGCATTAAAAGACATGACAGGTATTGAGAAAGCAGTGAGTGAAGCGATTAAAAAACATGGAAAGTCTTATCGAAAGGGAGAATACATTGCCGAAGGGCACATCATTCTTAGTACAGCACAGAAAGCGAATGCAGTGAAAGTGTATACAATCGCAAGTGTAGGGGTATTTGAATTTCAAGACGGTATATTTACAATCGTATCAGGTAGTGGAGCGATTCCGACTGTGATGACATTTTCCATTGATGAGCACGGGCAATATAAGCTTATCGCCTATGAAGAGCCACTTGATGGGGATGCATATGCAGAATCGGTTAAGCGCTTGTTTCCGAAAAAATATTATTCGAAGGTGTTATATGCAGAGAAATACTATGATGAACTTGCTAAACAGCAAGAAAGACAGGCGAGGGAGTATTTAAAAAAGATTGGTCGCGATGCAAAAGTGAGTACATCGTATGTGGAAAAACAACCGCTCAACATTTCCGGAGAAGCGATGAACCATTTTCTTACGATGCTTGGTAGCGACTCATTTTTGAGTGAGTGTCCGGATTGGCTTGGGACGCGTGAAGTAATCGAACAAGGGATTCGATACGTGTACGAAACATCCCAAAGTAAAACAAATGATGGAAGAGATGTCGTTGTTTTGCGGAAGAGGAAAGAAGATGGGACGATGATCGAAATGAGAAAGTATGTCATTGAGGAAAATAAATTTAAACGTATAGAGGAATAAAAAAGTAGTCCACTTGCTTAAGGACTACTTTTCGCTTTTAAAGTTATGACTAAGCCCGAATTGAAATTTTTCCAATAGTTGGATATGACAAATAATGAGTCCATTTCTTTAACATAATAAGGAAAATGACGTTTTCAATTGCTTAATCAACTACTCTATGTTACTATATAGTAGTACTCAATATTATTGAATACCAACGTTATTGAGTACGTAGGAGGTGTTTTTTTGGATAATCTAAGCGAAATGCTGAAAGGGATTTTGGAAGGCATCGTACTTGAGATTATAAGCCGCGGCGAAATATATGGCTACGAGATTACAAAAAAGCTTCACGCCTTAGGTTTCCAAGGGATTGCGGAAGCGACGGTATATGCATTGTTGTTGCGGCTAGAAAAAAATAAGCTCGTGCACATTACGAAAAAACCGTCAGACATGGGGCCGCCAAGAAAATTTTATACCCTAAACGAACGAGGGTTTGAGGAACTAGCAGCTTTTTGGGCAAAATGGGATTTTTTAAGCGAGCGTATTCATCTGTTACGAACGAATGGAGGAGAAAAAAATGTTTAGTCATGAGATGAAAGAAAAAATCAAGCAATTTGCGAAAGAGCAAGCGCCGTATTATTTAGAAGAAGCAGAGATGACGTATATGGAGAAACTCCGGCGGAAAACAGGGGAGACAAAAAGCAAACTCATGGCAAAGTTCGCTAAATTCAAAAGTCGCTCAGAGACGGCGATGGAAGCAGAAAACGATATGATTCTCTACATGAGCGACTATATGAAAGATTTGATGGAACAAGGGCTGTCGGAACAAGAAGCGTTTGAACGAGCGAAAGAGGAATTAAAGTTTCGCAGCGAAACGACAAAGTCCGCCGATTTACAAGAGCGGATTGTCGCGCACTATCATCACATGGACATTGCCGATTATGAAGCAATTGGGTTGTTTTACGGAGCATTTGTTTTCTTAGGGCTTTCGATTGGCGCACTAGTTGGCTTTATCGGCAGCGGTGGTTGGGAAATGTTTTTGTCTGGCGGATGGATTCGCACGCTCATTGGCGCGATTGTCGGCTTTTTGATCGGAACGGGATTAGGGCTTTTGAGCAACGCCATCATTGTGTTGAAACGAAAAAAGTAGTTCGTAGGGGGAAGGTCATATGATGAGAAACGTGAGAAAAAACAAAGATCTCGGCATTTATGGCTTAGCGGCAAAATGGTATGATCGCAACTCGCGAAAAAGCCGGCTTGCGGAAATGAAAGCATATGCGGATGAAGTGGCGAAGCATGTGACGAAAGGGGCTCACATATTAGAAGTCGCCCCTGGTCCAGGTTATTTATCCATTGAACTTGCTAAAAGAGGATTTCACGTCACCGCTGTCGATATAAGTCCTGATTTTGTGGAAATTGCCAAACATAACGCAAAAGAAGCGAATGTTTTTGTAAACTTTATGGAAGGAAATGCCGCGCATTTACCTTTTGAGGATCATCGTTTCGATTTTATTGTTTGTACGGCAGCATTTAAAAACTTTAAAGAGCCTGTAAAAGCACTATGTGAGATGCATCGAGTACTGAAACAAGAAGGAACAGCGCTTATTATAGACATGAACCGTGAGGCGACAGATGAAGAGATTGAGCATGAAGTAAGCAAAATGAAAGGATTTGACAAGTATTTCGTCAAATTTTCGTTTAAGACCTTTTTAAAACAGGGCGCTTACACAAAAGAAGAGTTTGAAGCATTTATCAAACAAACCCCGTTTCAGCAGCACAAGATAAGAAAACATGGCTGTTGATTATCCATTATTTTACTAAAAAACACAGAATCATTTGACTGAACACAAGCTTTTCTGCCTCTTCCCTCGAACAAGAACGCCGGCGGGCAAATGTCATTTGCCCGCAAAGCGTTCATTGTTCGAGGAGGGCATGCGTACAGCATGCCCTGTCGGCAAGCGGTTCGCTTGCCGACTACGGCAGAAAAGCTAGGAATAAAGCGAGGTCAACTGGTTTTTAGTGGTTAATCAACACGACTGATAAGAAAAGAAGGCATTGGGCTATATGTGTACCTTTATAAATAAAAACCTGCCGATATTGGTGGGTTTTTTCATTTTGCTTGTTCATATTCCGTTCATAAAGGCATGTTATGATCATGTTGCATGAAGTGATAAGGAGGAAAGAACGATGTGGAAATTAACTAGTGATTGGGCGATTGAAGCGAAAGGGCTTGTGAAAATATTTGGTGACAATCGTGCGGTCGATGGCGTTGATTTACAAGTTCGCGCCGGTACGATTTACGGTGTGCTTGGACCGAACGGGGCGGGAAAAACGACGACGGTTAAGATGCTCGCGACGTTGTTGCGGCCAGATGGAGGTTCCGCACGCATTTTTGGCTATGACGTAGCCAAAGAGCCGCAAATCGTGCGGCAATTGATTGGGGTCACCGGGCAATACGCCTCAGTGGATGAATCGCTCACTGCGCTAGAAAACTTAATCATTTTTTCTCGCTTGCTTGGGCTGAGTCGCACCGAGGCGCGGCGCAAGGCAATGGAACTGTTAGAAGAGTTTGGTTTGACCGAAGCGGCGAAACGACCGCTTAAGCATTTTTCAGGCGGCATGCGGCGCCGGTTGGATCTTGCCGCGAGCTTAATTGCTCAGCCACCGCTCATTTTCCTTGATGAGCCGACGACAGGACTCGATCCACGAACACGCAATCAAATGTGGGACACGATTCGCCGACTAGTCAACATGGGCTCCACGGTATTGTTGACGACACAATATTTACAAGAAGCAGATGAACTCGCCGATCGTATCGCTGTGATCGACCGTGGCCGTGTCGTGGCAGAAGGAACAGCAGATGAACTAAAAACGTCGATTGGCAATTCATCGTTGCAATTAAAAATTGACAACCCGCAACATGTAGAAATGGCACGCCAAACAGTCGAACGTGTGTTGAGCGCCCGTGCCAATGTATCATCGGATACAGGAAAAATTACGGCACCGATGGCGGATGCTGACAAGGTAACCGATTTACTCATTGCACTCCGCGAAGCAAACATTCAACTAGCAGAATTAAGCGTACAAAAACCAACGCTAGACGAAGTTTTTTTAGCAATTACAGGCCATGGAGTAAAAGGGGAGGAAAGCGCATGAATCATACAGTGAACCGCGAATTAAAAAACTATACAAGTTTTCGGCAAACGGTACAACAAACATTCACAATGGCGTATCGAAGTTTATTAAAAGTGCGGCGTACGCCAGAGCAATTATTTGACGTTACGTTCCAACCAATCATTTTCACCTTGATGTTTACCTACATTTTCGGTGGAGCGATCGCTGGAAATGTGCACAACTACTTGCCAATGATCATTCCAGGCATCCTTGTGCAGACGTTAATTGGGGCTTCCGTCGCCTCCGGTGTTCAGCTTCGTGATGATATGGACAAAGGCGTCTTCGACCGGTTTAAGTCTTTGCCAATTGCTCGCATCGCACCGTTGGCAGGAGCTTTATTAGCTGATACGGTTCGTTATACGATCGCTACTGTGCTTACTTTTACGATGGGGTATGTCATTGGGTATCGCCCAGAAGGAGGGATGACGAGCGTTGCGTTCGCTGCTGTTTTTGCCATCGGGTGCGCATGGGCTGTTAGCTGGATTTTCGCTTTTTTTGGCGTCACCGCGCGCAACGCGGCGAGCGTACAAGGAATTTCTATGCTGGCGTTGTTTCCGCTCATGTTTCTTTCGAATGCGTTCGTGCCGGTAAAGACAATGCCCGATTGGCTGCAATGGTTTGCGAACATCAATCCGATTTCCCACATGATTACAGCTGTTCGCGAGTTGACGAATCACGGAACGATTGGTTCGGACTTTGCGATTTCGCTTCTTGGCGCTGCGGTTATCGTCGCTATTTTTGCCCCTATTACCGTTCGCGTCTATATGCGTCGAGCATAAATATCGTGCCCGTGCCCGAAACGGTGCACGATATTTTCCTATACAAGATTCAAATGCGACAGATGACCGGAAATTCGCTACAATGGAGATAGATTTGGAAAAGAAAGGGGAAAAGCATGCCACAAGTGTTAATTGTCGATGATGATGCACATATTCGCGAACTTGTCGGGCATTTTTTAAGCCTTGAAGGGTTTGAGATATACGAAGCAGCGACTGGCAAAGAAGCATTAGTGGTGCTCGAAGAGGCCAAAGTTGACTTAGTCGTATTGGACATTATGATGCCCGAAATGGACGGATGGGAACTATGCCGTGAACTTCGCCAATATGACGATGTGCCAATTTTAATGTTGACGGCCAAAGGAGAAACGGCGCAAAAAGTGAAAGGATTTGCATTAGGGGCAGATGACTATCTTGTCAAACCGTTTGACCCGCTTGAGCTTGTTGCCAGAGTCAAAGCGCTGCTCAAACGATACCGAATCGCCGCGTCGCAAACAGTACAAATTGGGGATTTATTGTTGAATCGCCAGACGTACGAATGCCGATTAGGAGGCGAAGAGATTGCTTTGCCACCTAAAGAATTTGAGCTACTTTTTACGCTAGCTAGCTATCCTGGAAAAACGTTTACTCGTGATGAACTCATTGAACAAATTTGGGGCTATGATTACGAAGGGGACGAACGGACGGTCGATGTGCACATTAAGCGGTTGCGCGAGCGGTTTGCCGATTGTCATGTGTTTATCATTCGGACGATTCGCGGGCTTGGCTATCGGTTGGAGGTATGCAAATGAAGCGGCTTTCGTTTGTGCTCAAGTCGGCGTTGACGGTCATTGCTGTGACGGCGATGATCAGCCTCTTTTGGACAGCTGCGTATTTCATCACAGAAGCGATATACGCTCATTTTGCTTGGCAGCCGCAGCCGTTAGTTCGACAAATCATCACATCCATCTCGGGCTTTTTTTTATTTGGCATTAGTATGAGTCTTCTTAGCCCTTTTTTCCGAAAGCGGGAACGAGTGTTTTGGAAAAATTTGATGGATGCGATTAATCGAATTGCGAAAGGGGATTTTCAAGTAAATCTCCGTGCGGACTGGGGGGAGAGAAACCACCCATTTACAGAACTAGTCGAAGGACTTAACGATATGGCAGCGAATTTGCGGGCGATGGAAGAAATGCGACAAGAATTTATCTCGAACGTTTCGCACGAAATTGGGTCGCCGCTTACGTCGATTCGCGGGTTTGCTCGGGCGTTAAAAAACGAACATTTGCCTCACGAACAGCGAATGCATTATCTCGACATTATTGAAACGGAGTGCGTCCGTCTATCGAAGTTGAGCGATAATTTGTTGCGTTTGGCGATGTTAGACTCCGAGCGATACCCATTCCAACCGATATCCTATCGCCTAGACACACAATTACAATCGCTTATTCTCTATTGTGAGCCGCAGTGGATGGAAAAAGAGATTGAGATGTGTGTAACGCTTGAGAAAGTAGTTATTACCGCAGATGAAGATTTGCTGAGCCAAGTGTGGTTGAACTTACTTCATAATGCGATTAAGTTTACGCCAAAAGGTGGGACGATTACAATTGAGCTTCAGCAACAAGACAATAACGCCATCGTGACCGTTTCAGACAATGGCCCAGGCATTGCGGAGGAAGAGCAACCACGTATTTTTGAACGTTTTTACAAAGCAGATAAATCACGTAACCGTGCCGTTGGTGGCAGTGGGCTAGGGCTAGCGATTGCGGACAAAATTGTCAAGATGCATCGAGGAAAGATTTCTGTTCGCAGCCGATTAGGAGAAGGAGCGGAATTTACGGTTCAGCTTCCGCTTGTTATGTGCAACATGGAATGATAAAAACAAGGGGAGCTACTTAGCTCTCCTTGCCAGTAACAAGCCTCACGTTGCCTTAATAAGACGAATGCTAGAAATCGCTGCTTCATGTTCAATCGAACGTCTAGAAAGAAGATCTAAAATCCGTTCGTGCTTCTCCATGTTTTGTTCTATTTTCTTAACGATTTCATTCGTCTCAAGCACCGCTTGTTGAACAAAGATAAACTCTTGTTTCGTGACCATGTTGACTCTAATGTCTTCGAGCTCTTGTTTCGTTGCCATGTTCGCTCTAATGTCTTCGAGTTCTTGTTTCGTTGCCATGTTCGCTCTAATGTCTTCGAGTTCTTGTTTCGTTGCCATGTTCGCTCTAATGTCTTCGAGTTCTTGTTTCGTTGCCATGTTCGCTCTAATGTCTTCGAGTTCTTGTTTCGTGACCATGTTGACTCTAATGTCTTCGAGTTCTTGTTTCGTTGCCATGTTCGCTCTAATGTCTTCGAGCTCTTGTTTCGTTGCCATGTTGATCCTAATGTCTTCGAGCTCTTTTGTGAAACTATGCTTCACTTCTTCCAGTTCTTGTTTCGTGGCCATATTAGCTTTAATATCTTCCAGTTCTTTTGTGAAGCTCTGCTTTACTTCTTCGAGTTCTTGTTTCGTTGCCATGTTGACCCTAATGTCTTCGAGCTCTTTTGTGAAACTATGCTTCACTTCTTCCAGTTCTTGTTTCGTGGCCATATTAGCTTTAATATCTTCCAGTTCTTTTGT
>NZ_JACIDE010000006.1:35693-160786 GCF_014196205.1 Anoxybacteroides voinovskiense
CGAGCTCTTTTGTGAAACTATGCTTCACTTCTTCCAGTTCTTGTTTCGTGGCCATATTAGCTTTAATATCTTCCAGTTCTTTTGTGAAACTATGCTTCACTTCTTCCAGTTCTTGTTTCGTGGCCATATTAGCTTTAATATCTTCTAGTTCTTTTGTGAAGCTTTGTTTTACTTCTTCGAGTTCTTGTTTCGTGGCCATATTAGCTTTAATATCTTCCAGTTCCTTTGAGAAGCTTTGTTTTACTTCTTCGAGCTCTTGTTTCGTTGCCATGTTCGCTCTAATGTCTTCGAGCTCTTTTGTGAAACTATGTTTCACTTCTTCCAGCTCTTGCTTTGTTGCCATGTTCGTTTTGATGTCGCTTACTTCACTTTCAATAGTTTGAAGCTTGTCCAAAATTTGTGTCAATATCGCTTCCAAGGAAACCCCTCCCTTCTACTAAAAGTAAACGATGGTAGCCATGGAAAAGTGTGTGGTGATGAATCGCTCCTTCCTTTGAAAAATGGGGAAACGAGTGCGTAGAGTAAGTGGTTGAGGCAAAGGATGGTATTGTGGCGCAGAACAAGTGAGGATAATCGTTTCCCACCCATATTATAAATGATTCACAGAAATTTGAAAATAACGTTCTTGGCGTACTGTGTATGTGTCATTGTCGCTTTATTAATATACGAACTAGTTGCGCTAAAACACCGGCAACCATCCCAATCCCTGCAAGAAAAAGAAAAGCAATGATACTCGTTAAATCACTCCATCCATCGTTTGCTCGCGTCCATGAAAGAAAGAGTAAATACATAATGGCAATAACATAAAAAGAAAATGAAACGGTAAAATAAGTTGTTCCGCCAAAAAAACCCCCGACTCCAGCTATCATAGCTAGTAGAAACGAAACGATTAAAAAAGCGATAACGTTTTTTGCATCTACCGCTACATGCAGCATAAAGCGGGACAGTAGAAGCATAATGAATAATAAAAGAAAAACACCTCCAGTAATCCAATACCAGCGAGAAGAAAATTTAGGTGGAAGGTTGAACATATTCATCGCTCCTTTACAATGAGTTGCTTTCACTATATCATAAAATGAAAGCGTTTACGAATGAAAAGGTGGGAGAAAAAATGAAACGAAAATGGCTGCTTGTCGGTACTTTTCTCGTTACCGTTATTTCTGGCTGCACGAACAAGACGAATGATGATGCGCAAATCAATGCGTTAAAAACGAAAGTGGAAGAACAGCAAAAAGTCATCCACCAGCTCAAACAAGAGAATGAAAAGTTGACGAAAAAAATATCCGAACAACAAATGAACAAGGATGTGCTGCATATAGCGCTAGATGTTGTAGCAGCACTTCAAGCAAAAGATATGAGTAAAGTAGCCACATATGTCCATCCAGAAAAAGGAGTACGTTTTAGTCCATATGGTCATGTAAACATTGACAGCGATGTTGTTTTTAAGAAGAACGAACTTCCTTCTTTAATGGAGAGCGACCGTATTTATCATTTTGGTACGTTTGATGGTTCCGGACAGGCGATTGATATGACGTTTCGCGACTACTTTCAAAAATTTGTGTATGACGTCGATTTTGCTTCTCCGCACATGATCGGAAACAACGTAGTTATCGGAAAAGGAAATACGTTAGAAAACATTCATGACGTATACCCGAACGCCGTATTTGTCGAGTTTCATTTTACCGGTTTTGATAAGCAGGCGAATGGAATGGATTGGCGAAGCTTACGGCTTGTATTTGAAAAACAAGGAGATACGTGGTATTTAGTCGGAATCGTTCACGATCAATGGACGATTTAAAAAACGACCTGCTCTACAAAGAAGAGCAGGCCGTTTTTACGGTTAAGACATCTTTTTATTTCGCGCCAAATACCAAGGAATATAATTTATATCCGCCATCTAAGTTTTTCGCGGCAAATCCGTTTTCTTGCAAAATACGAGTGGCTAAATAGCCGCGTAGCCCGACTTGGCAAGTAACATAAATCGGTTGGTCGCTCGGCAATTCATGTAATCGCTCGCGAAGTTCGTCGAGCGGAATATTGACAGACCCATCGATAGCGCCACGTGCTACTTCTAGTGGGGTGCGGACATCGACGAGGAATCCACCGTTGGCAACGATGTCATCAATCTCGTGCCATTGTACTGTCTCAACCCCGTCCATGATGTTCGATGCCACGTACCCAGCCATGTTTACCGGGTCTTTCGCCGAGGAGAACGGCGGTGCATAAGCAAGTTCTAAATCTGGCAACTCACGGACAGTTAACCCGCCTTTAATAGCAGTAGCAATGACGTCAATGCGTTTGTCCACCCCATCTTTTCCAACCGCCTGTGCCCCGTAAATTTTTCCTGTTTGTTTATCGAAAATGAGCTTTAGCGTCATTTGTTGGGCGTTTGGATAATAGCTTGCATGGCTCATTGGGTGAATGTGTACGACTTCGTACGGAACGTCGAGCTGTTTTAACGTTTTTTCATTATTTCCTGTAACGGCAACTGTTAAATCAAACACTTTCGCAATTGCCGTTCCGAGCGTGCCGTTATATTTCACGTCGATTCCATGAATATGGTCAGCGACAAGGCGACCTTGCCGGTTTGCTGGCCATGCGAGCGGGACGAATGTCTCAAAGCCGTGAATGTAGTTTTTCACTTCAATCGCATCGCCAATCGCGTAAATGTTCGGGTCGGACGTTTGTAAATGCTCATTCACTTTAATTGTCCCGCGGATACCTAATTCAAGCCCTGCATCTTTTGCTAATTGGCTTTCTGGCTGTACTCCGATCGCTAAAATAATCATATCGGTATCAATCACTTGCCCGCTCGTTAAGACGATGCGGCGACCGTTATTTTCAAACGATTCCACCCCATCTTCTAACATAAGTTGAATACCGTGCTCTTTCATGTGAGTATGCACAATCGCTGCCATTTCATAGTCGATTGGCGGCATTACTTGATTTGCTCGTTCGATGAGCGTGACGTTTACCCCGCGCTCGGCTAAGTTTTCTGCCATTTCGACACCGATGAATCCACCGCCGATAACGACAGCGTGTTTTGGTTGTTGTTCATCGACGTATGCTTTAATTTTATCTGTATCTGGTACGTTGCGAAGTGTAAAGAGCGCTTCGGCTGTTTCAATGCCTGGAATCGGCGGCACGATTGGCTTTGCGCCAGGGGATAAAATGAGTACATCGTACGTTTCTTCGTACTCTTCTCCTGTCAAGACGCGCTTCACAGAAACCGTTTTTCGGTCGCGATGAATCGCAGTTACTTCGCTAAAGTTGCGAATATCCAGCTTAAACCGTTTGGACATGCCTTCGACTGTCTGCACTAATAATTTTTTGCGGTCGGTAATGACTTCCCCGATATAATACGGTAATCCGCAATTGGCGAAAGAAATATATTCTCCGCGTTCAAACATGACGATTTCGTATTTTTCGCTTAACCGGCGCAAACGCGCTGCGGCGGTAGCTCCCCCTGCCACTCCGCCGACGATAACAATTTTTTTCATCACGTAGCCCCTCCCATAGAATTTATGCTGTTTTTATTGTTGGTTTGATTTCTAAGCAACATACTCCCTTTATTTGAAATCCGTACCGCTTCAATTTGCGCACCCCTAAATTTGTCGTAATCGCATCAGATGTAATCAAAATAACATCTTTATAAGGAATTTGATGGTAATTGCGCTCGATGTACGATAACGGCAAAAGAATTGCCATTGGAACAGGGAGTGCCGTTGCCTCGTTATATTCGCGCAAGTCAATGACAGCAACATGTTTTATATTAGATAGTTGTGTCTTTGAAATCATGGAAACACCGCAAACTGGCACGTATCGTATATACAGCTGGTATATGATTGTACTAACAATTAGAGTAAGCAATAATTCCATGTCGTTGAATACATCCCTCCATTTCTATATACCCCATAAGGTATATTAACAATTGTTTGTTGATTTGTCAAGGAGGTTTAAAAGAACGGGTTTGCTTTCACCATATTTTCACTTTTCTTTTTTACACTGAAACTAGAAAACGAAATACAACGAGGAGGAATCGTGATGAACATGACACCGTATGAATATACGACACCACCAGTGAAAAAGCGAGGGTTTTTCTCTGTTTTATCTGCTTCTATCATCGGGGCAGTGATTGGAAGCGGGGTGACGCTTTATGCTGCACCGCATTTAGGGGTGCTACCGATAGAAACGAAACAAACGAAAATTGCTTCAACGGAAACAAAGCAAGAAACGACTGAAAATGCTCTATCGCTTCAACAAACGGCCAGCACCGCAACCAATATGATTGATGCCATCAATCAAGTAGCGGACGCAGTCGTTGGGGTTGTCAACATTCAAAAACAAACGGACTTTTTCTCTGGCTCTTCTTCAGAACAAGAGGCAGGGACTGGCTCGGGTGTTATTTTTAAAAAAGAAGGGGACAGTGCGTATATTGTGACAAACAACCACGTCATTGAAGGGGCAAATAAAGTAGAAGTATCGCTAAGTAAAGGAGAACGTGTGGCAGCAACGGTTGTCGGCGCCGATCCGTTAACGGACTTAGCCGTATTAAAAATCGATGGAAAATACGTGAAAAAAGTCGCTAGTTTCGGTGATTCGTCTTCGCTTCGTATCGGTGAGCCAGTTGCAGCGATTGGCAATCCACTCGGCTTAGATTTGTCGCGCACCGTAACAGAAGGAATTGTCAGCGGCAAACGAACGATTCCTGTTTCGACATCGGCAGGAGAATGGGAGTTGAATGTCATTCAAACCGATGCGGCCATTAACCCTGGCAATAGTGGCGGTGCGTTAATTAACAGTGCTGGACAAGTTATCGGGATTAACAGTTTAAAAATTGCTCAAGAAGGAGTAGAAGGGTTAGGATTTGCGATTCCAATTCAAGATGCTAAACCGATTATTGAGCAATTGATGCAATATGGAAAAATTAAGCGTCCGTACCTTGGCGTCGGATTGCGAGACGTTAGCGAAATTCCAGCGGACGTTCGTTTTGAACAACTTGGATTGCCAGAAAATGAAACGAATGGAGTAGTTGTCACAGCGGTCGAGCCATCTTCGCCAGCTGCCAAAGCAGGGCTGCAAGCGAAGGATGTGATTACAGCGATTAACGACACAACGATCAACAACGTCAGCGAATTAAGAAAATACTTATATACGAATACAAAAGTTGGCGAAACCGTCCAACTCCACATTTTACGTAACGGCAAAAGCATGACAATCCCCCTTCAATTAAGTGAGCGGAAGGATCAATAAAAAGAATGCGGTCAAGATTCCTTGTTTACCAAAAAATCGCGGTCATCGTTTAGGCGAATGGCCGCATTTTTTTTAGGCATCGGTGCATAGAAATGATAAAAAAGGAATTTTTTTTAGTATATAGAATTAAAAAATAAAAACGATACCATTGGAGGGAGGCAAATGAAGTTTAAGAATTACGAAGAGTTTTGGCCGTTTTATTTATCGCAACACAGCAAGCGAGCAACGAGAGTTTGGCATTTTATTGGGACTAGTTTTGTCTTTATTTTTCTTGTCATAGCACTTGTGACGGGGAACGCTTGGTGGATATTAGCCGCTCCGATAGTAGCGTATTCGTTTGCTTGGATTAGCCACTTTTTCATCGAAGGGAATAAGCCAGCGACGTTCGGCCATCCGTTTTGGTCGCTTCGAGCAGATTTTCGGATGTATCGGCTCATGTTGCTTGGAAAATTAGAAAAAGAGCTCGAGTAGCGCAGCTTGCCTTCGAATGAGGCGTATTTGTAAAGCATATAGTAGTAATATATCGAAAAGGGGGAATACAGCTTGGTGACAAAACCAGCGGGCTTTTGGAAACGATTTCTTGCGAGTTTTTTAGACGGTCTTATTATCGGTATTCCGTTAAGTATTATTGGTTATTTCATTACTGGCAAGGCAGATGGAAATTGGTTCACTTCGCTTATGAACATGCTATATATGTGGCTTATTCCGGTTGTATGGTCCGGATATACAGTAGGGAAGAAAATCGTCGGTATTCGCATTGTGAAGGTAAACGGGGAGAAACTTGGCGTTGGTGCGATGTTTTTGCGCTCCTTTGTCGCCTACCTTATTTATGGGCTTACGCTAGGAATTGCCTTCTTAGTCAGTGCCATTATGGTTGCGGCTCGTGAAGATAAACGGGCGATTCACGACTTTCTCGCTGGAACATACGTAACGACCGAACCGAAAGTGGAGGCGTAAAAACGACAACAATTATTGTGCTACGCAAGGAAATCCGCTCCTCTTTGAGTTTTTATTCATCGAGGAGCGGATTTTTTATGCTTTTTCAGATTAAAGAAAGCATATTCATTCATATATAAATTTTTTTAAAATATTTATAAAAACGAATTTATAAAGATTCATCATTGTTTTTAAATATTCTACTAAAAAACTTTTTGCGTTTTTCTCTTGGATAATGTTAATATTAGAATAACTAAAAATATTCTTAATTAATAAAAAAGGGGGAAGGGCTTTATTAAATATAAAGCGCTTACATAAAAACGATAACAAAGGGGAGGAAGGTATATGCAACCATCACATGGGTTAAAACGGGAGTTGAAAAGCAGGCACTTATTTATGATCGCACTTGGAGGCGTCATCGGAACAGGATTGTTTTTAGGCTCAGGGTACACAATCCATGAAGCGGGGCCGGGGGGAGCGCTTGTTGCTTACTTGTTCGGCGGACTTGTCATGTATTTGACAATGCTTTGTCTTGGAGAATTGGCAGTTTCCTTGCCGGATGCAGGTTCGTATCAAACGTATGCAACCAAATACATTTCGCCTTCCGCAGGATATGTCATCGGCTGGCTTTCATGGCTAAACTGGTCGGTGACAGTAGGATTGGAGCTTTTGACAGTCAGTATTTTAATGAAACGGTGGTTTCCAGACGTTCCTTCTTGGATTTGGTGCGTCGTTTTTGCGGTTGTACTATTTTCCATTAACGCGCTTTCGACAAGAAGTTTTGCCGAAGTAGAGTTTTGGTTTTCGAGCATTAAAGTATTAACGATTATTGCGTTTATTATTTTAGGCGGGGCAGCGATGTTTGGTTTCCTAGAAATGAAAGGTGGAAAGCCCGCTCCGATGTTTTCTAACTTTACAGACCATGGGGGATTGTTCCCGAATGGCATCGCGGCCATTTTAGTGACGATGATTGGGGTAAACTTTTCCTTCCAAGGAACAGAGCTTGTCGGTGTAGCAGCAGGGGAAAGTGAAAATCCAGAAAAAACGGTGCCAAAAGCGATTAACAATACGGTTTGGCGCATTTTGCTCTTTTTTGTATTAGCCATTTTTGTGCTGGCAGGGCTTTTCCCGTGGGAAAAAGCAGGATTAGTAGAGAGTCCGTTTGTTGTTGTCTTTGACAGCATCGGCATCCCATATGCAGCTGACATTGTAAACTTCGTAATTATTACAGCTGTTCTTTCTGTCGCCAATTCCGGCTTGTACGCTACTTCCCGCGTCCTTTGGTCGATGTCGCGTCAAGGAATGGTGAGCCCTGTGTTCAGCAAGTTGTCGAAAAACGGGGTACCGCTCAACGCGCTCATCGCTAGTATGCTCATCGGCTGTCTTTCTTTATTAAGCGGCATTTACGCAGAAGATACGGTCTACTTATGGCTTCTTTCCATTGCAGGATTTGGTGCGGTAACGGTATGGGCATCCATCGCATTATCCAACTATTTAGGGAGAAAAGCGTTTTTAAAACGAGGCGGCAATGTGCGTGATTTGAAATATAAAACACCGCTTTATCCATTCGTCCCACTTTTAGCGTTTGCGTTAAATGTGCTCATTATCGTTAGCCTTGCGTTTATCCCAGAGCAACGCATGGCACTTTATTGCGGCATTCCATTTATGATTGCTTGCTATATTTATTACCATTTTGTCGCAAAACACCGAACAACCGAACAACGAATGACTTCCAAAGTAGAAATGGAGAGAATGTGAAGGTAAAAACAGGCTTCCGGACAAGGGGCCTGTTTTTTGGTACAATGGTGGGGGAAAACAAAAAGGGAGGGCGTGTGTTGGAGAAACAACCGTTATGGAATGAAGCAGAAGCGTTTATTCGCACATGTTATCAAGAACTAGGGAAAAATGGGATCGATACTGAACGTCGTCTTACGGAGATTGAGCGAGAGATTGCCCTTACCGGTACGTATACTCATACATATGAAGAATTGGAACACGGTGCCAAAATGGCGTGGCGCAATAGCAACCGCTGCATCGGTCGTTTATTTTGGCAAACGCTACATGTGTTTGATGCGCGGAATGTGGAAACAGAAGAAGAAGTAGCTGAACAGCTCTTTCGTCATATAACGTTTGCGACAAACGGTGGAAAAATTCGCCCGACAATTACAGTGTTTAAGCCAGATGGAGAAGTGCGCATTTGGAATCATCAACTCATCCGCTATGCAGGGTATGCAACAGAACTTGGGGTAATCGGTGACTCGTCTTCTATTTCTTTTACAAAAGCATGCGAACAGATGGGATGGAAAGGAGAACGAACAAATTTTGATTTGTTGCCTCTTGTCGTTCAACAAAAGGGGAAGCAACCGAAATGGTTTGACATCCCACGTGAACTTGTACTAGAAGTGCCGATCGAGCACCCTGAGTTTGTGTGGTTTCAAGATTTGCAGCTGAAATGGTATGCGGTGCCCATTATTTCGGACATGTGTCTAGAAATCGGGGGCATTCGTTATATGGCTGCTCCGTTTAACGGCTGGTACATGGAGACGGAAATTGGTGCCCGTAATTTAGCAGACGACTACCGGTATAACATGCTTCCGAAAATTGCTTCATGTATGGGACTTGATATGAGCACAAACGCAACGCTTTGGAAAGATAAGGCGTTAATTGAGTTGAATGTGGCAGTTCTTCACTCATACAAAAAAGCAGGCGTCAGCATCGTCGACCACCATACAGCAGCACAGCAGTTCAAGCGATTCGAGCAAAAAGAACAGGAAGTTGGTCGGCACGTCACCGGCGATTGGACGTGGCTTATTCCGCCTGTTTCGCCAGCAACGACACACATTTTCCATAAAGACTATGACAATACGACCGTAACGCCGAACTTCTTTTATCAAAAGCGACCGTACGAATAACATGGCCTTTCTCTCCATATAGTAAAGTGGAGGGGATGCGTATGCAATTTTACTACGGTCAGCAAATGCCGTTGCGTATTTTAGATGAAGCGGAATTTTGGAAACATCAAGAAGAAGAGCATACCGTTGTCATTCGCGAGCTTGTGACCGGATTAGAACAACCGTTTGTCGAGGCATTGCAAAAATGGGAAGAGGCATTGTCAGCTACCCATCAGCAAATCGTTCGCTATATCGAGTCCGTTGTTCGTGCGGGGGCGTATGTATCTAATGAACTGTATCAGCAAGTGTTGCATTTAGTGTCATTTTGTTTGCAACAAAGTCTAGCATTTATTCAGTTATGCCGGCAACTAAAAACCGACAGCGCTGCTGTTCGGCAAAATAAAACCGCGAACGTCGTCTTAAACCACATTATTCGCGAATCGGAGTACTTTGTCGGCATTGCCCAAGCACTGTTGTACAGAAAACAAGATGCCTACTCAAGGTAGGCATCTTTTATTTTAAGGTAAGAAAGTATAAAATTTTACGATTAGGTGGGGCGCTGTCTAGCTCCAAGCGCCATCGGCTCGAGTCGCTCCGCCCCACACTGCGGCGGCAACAGCCTCCTCGGTGGGGCTTGTGCGATCTTCGCCGATAGGCGGGCGCTTTGCGCTTTTCTTAAAAACTATATTTACAAAACAAAAAAGAAAAATAGGACCTTTGGATGTTTTATTATATCGTTTTTTAACAGTATATTATAATAAAAATTCTCTTTCCTTTCTTCAAGGAAATGATATAATAAAAAATAAATTCTTAATTTACCGAAAATTTGGAGGGGGAAAACGTGTCGCTGTCGAGTTATATTATTCGCACACTGTTAGTCGTCATTCCAGGGACGGCGCTTATTGGCTTAGGGGTGTGCATTGGAAACGGAGTGGATGGTCTTGCTTTTTGGTGGACAATGGCAGCAACCGTATTGCTAGGTATTATTCTTGGAACGTTATCCGCAACGATAAACTATCGCCGCTTTGTCGCACCAATTGCCGTCATTAACGAACATTTGCAAAAAATGACGAACGGGGACTTATTAACTCGTGTTCCGCTTGAGCGTGTACGGGAGTTAAAACCGATTGCTGTTTGTATGAATACCATGGCAGAAACATGGGGCGAAATGATGGGAAACATGAAACGTCATTCCGATGAGATGGCACATTTTTCTGAACAGCTTTCGCACATTGCCGAACAAACGACAAAAGCAACGGAACAAATTGCAACCACGATGGAAGATATCGCCGTGCACGCTGAACAGCAAGTAAAAATGGTACAGGAAACGTCTCGGTCGATGAATGAAATTTCGCATTCGCTCACGAATGTTGCAGCGAATACGGAGCGTGTATCAGCGAACACAGGGGAAACGTTAGTGAAAGCAACGACAGGGAAGCAATCCATTGAGCAAATGGAAGAACAAATGAAATTTATTCATGCACATGTGCAAACGCTTGGACAAGTGGTAAAAGGATTAGGGGAGCGCTCGAACGAAATCGGGCAAATTACGCAAGTCATTACTGGCATTGCTTCGCAAACGAATTTGTTGGCGTTAAATGCAGCCATCGAAGCGGCACGAGCAGGCGAACAAGGAAAAGGATTTGCTGTCGTTGCCGACGAAGTGCGTAAACTCGCCGAGCAATCCGCTCAATCTGCTCAGCAAATTACCCAACTAATCGGCGACATTCAGAAAGAAACAGAACAAGCGATTCGCTCGACAGAAACGGTCGTTGGCGAAGTATCGGAAGGGCTTCATGCTGTGCAAACCGCTGGCTTGTCATTTGAACAAATTCGTCAGTCCATCAACGGCGTCAATGAACAAATGGAACACGTTTCTTCCGTCATTCAGCAAATGACAACAAGCGCCCAACAAGTAGCCACCTCGATTGAACAAATCATTGCCATTGTAGAACAATCATCGGCAGGTTCTACAAACATCTCCGCAGCTACGGAAGAGCAAATGGCATCAATGGAGGAAATCGCTTCTTCTGCTGCCTCGCTCCGCAAAATGGCGGAAGATATGCAGCGACTTATGCAGAGATTCCGAGCATAAAAAACGTTTACAAGCGTGAATAAATATGCTAGAATTTTAGAAAAAATAAATCCATGCTTGATCTACTAGGGGAGTCCAATAGCTTGGACTGAGAGAAGAACGCGCGAAAGTTCTTTGACCCTTCGAACCTGATCTGGGTTATACCAGCGTAGGGAAGTAGATAGTGGGAGTATCCTATATACTTTACGCTATTTATACATTCCATCGGGTTCTCTTTATAAGAGAGCCCGATTTTATTTGTCCATACGTTTTGGTGTAACTTCGGATCAAATCAAAAAAGGAGGAAGTTGCATGCAAAACGTTTTATCTTCTATGCCGTTTCCAGCAAGCAAAAAAGTGTATGTGGAAGGATCGCGCCCAGATATTCGCGTGCCGATGCGAGAAATTACGCTAAGCCCGACGAAAACAGAATTTGGCACGTTTGAAAACGCACCCGTTCGCGTCTATGACACAAGCGGGCCATACACAGATCCACAGTTTCAGCCCGACATTCATAAAGGCTTGCCAGAATTGCGCAAGCGCTGGATTTTAGAGCGCGGCGACGTCGAACAATATGACGGACGGCCGGTAAAACCGGAAGATAACGGTGTTCGCAACGGAAAACAGCCAGAAATCGTTCCACCGTTTGCCCGTAAGCCGCTTCGAGCAAAAAAAGGGCATGTCGTCACCCAAATGCATTACGCCAAAAAAGGAATGATTACACCGGAGATGGAATTTGTTGCGCTTCGTGAGCAAATGGATCCAGAATTCGTCCGCCAAGAAGTGGCTGCAGGGCGAGCGATTATCCCGTCGAATATTAACCACCCAGAAAGCGAACCGATGATTATCGGCAGCCGATTCCATGTCAAAATTAATGCGAACATCGGCAACTCGGCAGTCACGTCGTCGATTGAAGAAGAAGTTGAAAAAATGCTTTGGGCAGTCCGCTGGGGCGCTGATACGATTATGGATTTATCGACTGGAAAAAACATTCATGCAACGAGAGAATTTATTATTCGCAACTCGCCAGTTCCTGTCGGGACGGTGCCAATTTATCAAGCGTTAGAAAAAGTCAATGGCGTTGTCGAAGATTTAACATGGGAAATTTATCGCGATACACTCATCGAACAAGCGGAACAAGGGGTCGATTATTTTACGATTCATGCTGGCGTCTTGCTTCGCTATATTCCGTTGACGGTTCAGCGGACGACTGGCATCGTGTCGCGCGGTGGCTCGATTATGGCACAATGGTGTTTAGCTCATCATCAAGAAAACTTCCTATACACGCATTTTGAAGAAATTTGCGAAATTTTAAAAGCCTATGACATTGCCGTTTCGTTAGGGGACGGTTTGCGGCCTGGTTCGATTGCTGATGCAAACGACGAAGCACAGTTTGCGGAATTAGAAACGCTTGGAGAACTAACGAAAATCGCATGGAAGCACGATGTGCAAGTCATGATTGAAGGACCTGGACATGTGCCAATGCACAAAATTAAAGAAAATGTTGACAAACAAATCGACATTTGCCAAGGGGCACCGTTTTATACATTAGGTCCGCTCACGACAGATATTGCCCCAGGGTATGACCATATTACATCGGCAATCGGAGCAGCAATGATTGGCTGGTTTGGGACATCGATGCTTTGTTACGTTACCCCGAAAGAACATTTAGGATTGCCGAATAAAGAAGATGTACGACAAGGGGTTATTGCGTATAAAATTGCTGCCCATGCCGCCGATTTAGCCAAAGGGCATCCTGGGGCGCAATTGCGCGATGATGCATTGTCGAAAGCGCGTTTTGAATTCCGTTGGCACGATCAATTTAATCTCTCTCTTGACCCAGAGCGAGCGCGGGAATACCATGACGAAACGTTGCCAGCGGAAGGAGCGAAAATCGCTCACTTTTGCTCCATGTGCGGACCGAAGTTTTGCTCGATGAAAATTTCGCACGAGCTGCAAAAGGCGGTGAAAGAAGAAGGGATGAAACAAAAAGCGAAGGAGTTTGTTGACAATGGCTCAGCCCTTTACCAATGAAACCGTTGCCGCATTAAAAGAAGAAATCGCCCAACTAAAAGGACGAATCGCGCAATTAGAGCAACAAATCGCAGACATTCAAGCAAAATGCCAACATATCTTTTCTGAAACGCCCATCATGCGTAAATGCGTGAAATGTGGGTATACGGAAAGCATGTACTACTAAACTGCTTAACAGAAAGAGGTCGCCTTGCTAGCGCCTCTTTCTTCTGTGAAAATATATAAGTTGCAATAAAGAATTTCCGATTTTTCATTTCCGTTTTCATCTCAATACAAGCAGATATAGTATAACGTGGAAGGTAATCAGCTGGATGTAAAACAAAATTTCAACTTATATAGCAAATCGATGAGCGGTTATTTTTCATGCTTGGATGAGGAGGAACACCTGCTCATGGATGTTTTTCTGTGAAATAACCGACCAATGAAACGGCTACTTCCATGTTTAGATGGCGAGCAAAATTTGCCCATGGACATGCTACCGCTTCTTTTGTACGAGAACAGAACGCACTGCCTGCTCAATTTCCTGATAGCTTGTGCAGCGGCAAATGTTGGACTCCAGCCATTTTCGAATCGTTTCCTCGTCTGCGTCTGGCTTTTGTGTTGTTAAAGCGTAAGCATTCATCACAAATCCTGGCGTACAATAGCCGCACTGAAACGCAAACTGTTCGACGAAAGCGCGTTGAATGGCAGTGTCATGCAGCCCTTCAATCGTCGTAATCTCCTGTCCAACCGTTTCTATCGCTAGCATCATGCACGATTTTATTGGCGTATCGTTCACAAGGACTGTACACGCCCCGCAATCACCGTTTAAACAGCCAGGCTTTGCACCGGTTAGCTCTAAATGGCGAAGCACGACCAATAACGTATCTGCTTGACGAATGACTGTCGACCGTTGTTCGCCGTTAATATGCAAAATGACTTCGGATTTCATGCTGATTCCCCTTCCAGCGCAGTAATGACGTCCAAAAGCGCATGTCTTAGTACAAACAAACGGTAGTTTGCTGACCCTTCGATATCATCCAACACCGGAGATGGAAGTGCTTCGATCGCATTAGCGATGCGAACATCAAGCGGTAGCTTTCTGTTTAGCCGTTCTTCCACTTCCAATGAGCGAAACGGAAACGGACAGACACCGCTGAAGGCGACGCGAAGCTTCTCGTCTTTTTTCAATGCAGCGACCGTCACGAGCGGATACCCAGTATTTCCTTGTTGCCGACGTTTCGTATGGACGTATGGCAGTTTATTGTATACGGCATCAATTTTTACTTGCACGAGAAATTGAGATGGAGAAAGGCGCATATATTGCTCGAACACCTCATGAATGGACTGTTCACTTATTCCTTCTTTCCCAGCGATAACAACCCGACTATCGGCAAGCAAGAAAGGAAGGACGGCTTCGTGGTAAAAAATACGCCCACAAATATTGCCGCCGAGTGTAATTTGGTTGCGCGCGGTTCGGTCAGCGATTTCACGTACGGCTTTTGTCAATAGCGGAAACGAATTTGCTTCTTCAATCGTAGAAAGTGAAAGGGCTGCGCCGAACGTCAACTCATGCGCTGTGACAGAAAGGATACGGCATTCAGGAAGAGATTTAAGGTCAATGACCGCATCGGCAAACGTCCGTCCTAGGCGTGCTAACGTAATAAATTCGGTGCCGCCGCCGTAATAAAGAGGGCGCTTTCCTTCGGCTTCGAGGGAGGAAAACAGTTGGACTGCTTCTTCAATCGTAGACGGGCGATAGTACGCTACATCAAACGGAATCATTAAACCACCCTTCCTTTGTCCGCCAAATCAGCTCTGGAAGGAGCGGCAATTGGTTAAGTGGAACTTGGGCGGCCGTCGATAAGGCGTTCGCTAAGGCAGCAGGCATCCCAATTAGTCCGTGTTCTCCGACGCCGCGAGAGCCATATGGCGCATCAATTTGTGGGGTATAGACGAAATCAGCGATGTACTCTGGATGTTCCCCAAACCGAAGCGGGCGGTACGTTCGAAATTGCGCGTTTAACACGCGCTCATATCGGTCGAAGAAAAACGTTTCGCGACTAGCAAAGCTCAATCCCATGCTCATTGCTCCCATCACTTGCCCAAGCGCAGCCTTTTCATTTAGCACTTTTCCAATATCAATAACCGAAACGGCTTTTATAATGCGATACGTATAGTCACGTTTATCGAACTCTACTTCGACGGCATGCGAACATACCGTCCATTCTGGCCCAGGTTTTCCGGCGCCTGTTTCTTTGTCAAGCGGGGTTAAGTGGCGTAAAATATAGTGGCCGCGCCCAATAATTTGCCCGCCGATGGCATTTCCGTTCGGGTATTTGTAGCCGTAGGCGATTTCTTTTATCGGTATATAGACGCTTGGATCGTCGCGCAAAAAAACGTTGCCGTAACCGACTTCTAAATCTTCGCTAGAAACGCGGAGGATGCAGGCAGCGATGGCTTTTAACTGGCGAATGGCGTCATCCGCCGCGGATAAGACAGCGCGTCCAGCCATAAACGTGCCGCGGCTTGCGACCGTTTTCCAATGTTCTGGTGTCGTTTGCGTATCGATGTCCATTTTGACATGAATATCGTTAATGTCCATTTTCAACTTTTCGGCAAGGATTTGCGCTAAGACGGTTTTTGTCCCTGTTCCGATTTCGACAACGCCAGTGATAAGGTTTATGCTTCCGTCTGTGTTAAAAGTAATGATGGCACCTGAGCTAGCGTCTGTGTCGATGGTAGACGTTTTCCAGCTACAGCTAACACCTTTCGCTCGTACGAGACGGGAGTTGATTTCGATACGTTGCCATTCATCCCATTCGATTAGTTCGCGCACTCGAGCGATACAAGCAGGCAAGTTGCCGACATTGCTTTTATTGAGCATGACTTGTGTCGGAGTAGTATTGCCAGGGAGAATGGCATTTCGTTCGCGAATCGCTAATTTGTCCATTTGTAATTTTTCCGCTAGCATATCAATCGTTCGCTCAATGGCAAATGCTTGCTCACAATGGCCGAAACTGCGAAACGGAGAAGCGTACGGATGGTTTGTATAGACGCATAACGAGTCGCACCATACGTTGTTAATGTGATATGGACCAGTGCAATCCGCCGCGGCCGCTCGGGTCACATCAATCGCCTTATCAGAATATGCCCCGCCGTCAAATAAAAAGACCATTTCGGCTGCTGTTATTTTACCATCTTTCGTTGCCCCTAGCTTAATCGTTGCTTCCATGCCGATATGAACAGGCGAAGTGACCATGTCTTGTTCACGTGTGTTCCATACGCTCACCTTTCGTCCACCAACCGCTTTCGCCGCAAGATAAGCGAGCAATTCTAGTTGAACAGGCGCTTTTCCGCCGTACGCTCCGCCAACGAATGGGGTATGAACGACCACTTTGCCCACTTCTTCTCCGAAATATTCCCCAATGAGCCGTTTAATCATAAATGGCGCTTGCGTCGACGCTGTGATGACAACTGTTCCGTCTGCTCGAATTTCCGCGGTTGCACATCTCGTTTCCATCGCGGCGTGGTCGGAAGGGGAAAACGAAAAGCTTGCTTCGACAACTACATCACTTTCCGCCCATCCTTTTTCCATTGATCCTTTGCGAATTTTCGTGCGGTGGGCAATGTTTGTGCCAGGTTCGGGGTACGTATATTTTCCTTTTTGATAGGTTGCTAAGTTTTCATGAAGAAGCGGTGCTCCTTCTGCTAGCGCTTCTTTCGGTGAACCGACGACACGGAGTGGCTCATAGATAATAGAAATAAGCTGCGCTGCTTGTTCTGCTTGCATAAGCGTATCTGCCACTACAACGGCGACGACTTCACCGTGGTAGCGAACTTTTTCCCATGCGATTGGCGGGCGATCGCGCAAATCTTCTCCTGTTAATGGCAGCCCTTCACCTGTGAGAATAGCGCGTACTCCGGGGGCAGCGTACGCTTTTTCGGTGCGAATGTCGCGAATGCGAGCGTGGGCGTATGGGCTTGTGACAAGCTTTGCATGTAACGTTCCACTACTAACCGTATCGAGCGTATATTTTGCTTTTCCTGTTACTTTTTCCCACGCTTCTTTTCGAATGACGCTTTTTCCAATCATCCTATTCCCCCTTTTTCCCAGTACTCAAGTGCTTGTTTGTACTCTTCCATTGTGTCAATGTCGAAAAAAAGGCGATGGTCATCAGTATAAAGCAATGTTCCGTTCCAATGTTTTTGGCGAATGAGCTGCCGTGCTCCTTCGTCGCCTTGAATGTTCAGGAGCAAAGGAAAGACAGTCGCGTTAAACAAAATGGGCGGAAACGGAATGCTGTTATTGGTAAACGCTACATAGTCCGTGCGCGTTTGCGCGAAGCAAGCGATGAGCTCGTTAATCGTTTCCTTTCGGACAAATGGTTGATCGGCTAGTAAGACGATAGCGGCTTCTGCTTGGTGGCGAATGGCTTCACGAACGCCGCATCGCAGTGAAAAAGACTGGGTAGCTGAAGGACAACGAACAATCGTGATTTTTTCGTGGTGTAATAACGGAGATACTACCCAATCGAGCGAATCATTTGGCTGTACGATGAGAAAAACGGTCGAAAGAAAAGAAGAGAGAGCGGCTTGCAACGCGCATGAGCCGAGGGAAGAGTCAGCAAGCGGAAGCGCCCGTTTATCCGTTTCCATTCGCCTGCTGTTTCCAGCGGCTAAATAAATGCCGACAGTGATCATCCTTTTCCTCCTCGTAAAGCCTCGATCATTTCAGCGACGATGCTAATTGCAATTTCCTCTGGACTGCGCGCGCGAATGGCAAGCCCTGCTGGCGAGCGAACAGTCGAAGGGATATGGCCGCTAAACAAGCGAGCGGTGCGAGCTTTCGAACTTAACACACCAAGATAATAAAGCGGCTTGTCACGCAGCAAGGCTAAAATTTCTTGATCGCGCTGAAAATGATGGGTCATGACGACAACGAAATCTCGCTCATGCATAGAAAGCGTTGGGATAACCTCCCGTGGAAACCCATGCTTTATTTCTGCGAACGGGAAATACTGTGCATCCGCATAAGCTGGTCGCCAATCGACAACAATGATACGAAACCCGAGTTGATGGGCGAAAGAAGCAAGTGGACGCACATCTGGATTCGCTCCAAACAAAATAAGACGAGGCTTTGGCCAAAAATGGTGTACATAAATAGGGAGGTTGCCAATTGTACAGATGCCGTTAGCCATCGAAAAAGATGGGGTCGTTTGTAAAATGTTAATCAGTTCATCATGAATTCCTGAAAGCTCACCAAATACTTGCCCGCTTTCAGTGACAAAAAGCCATGGCCGATTTATTTGTAGTTTGTCAATTGGTCTAGCAAACACGACATGTTCTCCGCGGTCAAGGCATGCTTTCACGGCGAGTAAATGGGCACGAAAGGATGCGGTAAGCGGCTGTAACAACACGTGAATCGTTCCGTTGCATCCTACTTGCCCCCAAGAAAAATCATCTTCTTGTGTTAAATCATAAACAACGACAGTAGCGGTTTTCGTGCGCCATACGTCGTCTGCTTTAGCGGCTAAATCTTCTTCAAGGCAGCCGCCGCTCAATATTCCCATTTGCGCCCCGTTTTCCCCAAATAGCATACATGTTCCTTCTTTTTGATACGACGAGCCTTCGACATGAATAATCGTCGCTAGCACATGCCAACTACAATGCCCGACTATTTCCAATAGATGATATTCCATTGTTTTCCCTCCATTCGTATTGTATTAACGACTTTTCTGCAATATGTATATGTGAATGGGAATGTTACAATTTTGTGAAACTATTCACATTCATTGTTCTTAATGTGATAAAATTCACAAACATAAAAATGATTCAATAATAAAATAAAACTAGCGAATCTGTAGATATTTATATGTGAATTATTGAGCAAATAAGGAGTGTTTCAACGATGCAGAAGCGAAAACTAGTAATGATCGGAAACGGAATGGCAGGGGTACGGACGATTGAAGAACTAGTAAAAATTGCTCCAGATGCGTTTGATATTACCATTTTCGGAAAAGAGCCGTATCCAAACTATAACCGCATTCAATTATCCACGATTTTGCAAGGGGAAATGTCGTTTTCTGATATCATTATGAACGATTGGGATTGGTATGAAAGCAATCATATTCAATTATATGCCGGTGACCAAGTGGTGCGGGTCGATACGAAAGAAAAAATCGTTTACTCAGAGTCTGGTCGAGCGGTGCCATATGATGAACTTATTTTCGCGACTGGCTCGCTTCCGCTTATGTTGCCGATTCCAGGCATCAATAAACAAGGCGTAATCGGGTTTCGCGATATTCACGATTGCGAAATGATGATGCAAGCAGCCAAACAATATAAAAAAGCAGCAGTCATCGGGGCAGGGTTGCTCGGGTTAGAAGCGGCAAGCGGGTTAGTGCATCTTGGTATGGACGTTCATGTCGTACATTTGTTTGGACATATTATGGAAAAGCAATTAGATGAAACAGCTGCTCGTTTATTACAGCGTGAACTAGAAGCGCAAGGCATGAACTTTTTATTAGAAAAAGAGACAGTAGAAATTCTCGGCGATGATCGCGTTACGGGTCTCCGCTTTAAAGATGGCTCGGAAATTGCGGCAGATTTCGTCGTCATGGCCGCAGGCATCGTACCAAATGTGAAATTGGCGAAAGAAAGCGGGTTATTTGTCAATCGCGGCATCGTTGTAAACGATTATTTAGAAACGAGCGTTCCGAACGTGTACGCCGTCGGAGAGTGCGCAGAACATCGCGAAATTGTATACGGGCTTGTTGCACCGCTTTATGAGCAGGCACAAGTGTTAGCAAAACGACTCGTTGGCATGGTAGAGAAGGGCTATGAAGGCTCGATTGTCGGCACACAGTTAAAAGTATCTGGCATCGATTTATTTTCTGCAGGAGAGATTTACGAAGCGTACGAAACAAAAGCGATTAAAGTGCATAACGAATTAGACGGCGTTTATAAAAAAGTATTGATTCGCGACGGCCGCATTGTCGGCATTGTCTTATATGGCGATACGTCCGATAGCACCCGCCTATTTCGGATGATGCAGCAAAAACAAGACGTTTCTTCTTTAACAGACATCGCCTTTTTAAAAGAAGGGGGAGCAAAAGAAGAAGACGTTGCGATGATGGCGGATGAGGAACTGGTGTGCGGATGTAACGGTGTTACGAAAGGAACGATTGTGCAGGCGATTCAACAAGGGGCATCGACGGTCGAACAAGTCGGCGGCTGTACGAACGCTGGGCGCTCGTGCGGCAGATGCAAGCCGTTGATTGCGAAAATTTTAGAACATACGCTTGGGGATGCGTTCGCCGGGCAAGCGCAAAAAGAAACGTTATGTAGCTGTACCGACTTAAACCGCGACGAAGTTGTAGCCGAAATTCAAGCGAAAGGACTAACAACCGTAAAAGAAGTAATGCACGTCTTAGGCTGGAAAAACGAAGAAGGGTGCTCGAAATGCCGACCAGCGCTGAATTATTACCTTGGCGTCATTTACCCAGAATATCGTGATGACCGCGATTCGCGGCTTGTGAACGAAAAAATGCACGCCAATATTCAAAAAGACGGCACGTATTCGGTCGTGCCAAGAATGTACGGAGGGGTGACGACACCAGAAGACCTTCGCCGCATTGCTGATGTCGCGGAAAAATATCGTGTGCCGCTTGTGAAATTAACGGGTGGTCAGCGCATCGCGTTGTTTGGCATTAAAAAAGAAGATTTGCCAAACGTATGGGCAGATTTAGGCATGCTTTCGGGCTACGCTTACGGAAAAACGTTACGGACGGTGAAAACGTGCGTTGGTGCTACGTTTTGCCGATATGGAACGCAAGATTCGATGCAGCTTGGCATTGAGCTAGAAAAACGGTTTGAGCGGCTTGATACGCCGCACAAAGTAAAAATGGGCGTATCGGCTTGCCCGCGCAACTGCGCCGAAGCAGGCGTAAAAGATGTCGGCATTGTAGGGGTCGATGGTGGCTGGGAAATTTATGTCGGGGGAAACGGCGGCACCGATTTACGGGCAGCGGATTTATTGTGCACCGTCAAAACAGCGGAAGAAGTGTTCGAGATTGTTGGCGCATATTTGCAATATTACCGCGAAACAGCAAAATATTTAGAACGGACGTCAAAGTGGCTTGAACGAGTCGGACTTTCTCACGTCAAAGAAGTCGTAGCGGACGAAGAGAAACGCACCGCATTGAACGAACGGCTGCAACGCACGCTTGTTCGCTATGAAGACCCATGGCGAAAAGTGCTAGAAGACGAACCTCTTCGGCAACATTATTACACGAAACGTTCCATTCCTGTTTCGGTGAAGGAGGATTAACGATGCAACAAACTGTCACACGCGTTTTCGTTGCGAAATATTCCGAACTGCCAGAGCGAATCGGTCAAGCAGTGAAAGTTGGAGAGGAAGAAATTGCGCTCTTTCGCTTAACGAACGGGGACGTACGGGCGATTGAAAACAAAAGCCCACACCCAAAAGGCGGAGTGCTTTCGGAAGGATTGGTTAGCGGAGAATACGTTTTCTGCCCGCTTTATGATTGGAAAATTTCTTTAATTGACGGGAATGTCCAACCGCCAGATGAAGGAAAAGTGAAAACGTACGCTGTGGAAGTCGATGGCGATGACGTATATCTTTTATTATGAAAGAAGGAAAAAAGAATGCCTGTAGGAACGGTCTATTTCGTCGGGGCTGGCCCTGGCGATATTGGTCTAATTACGGTGAAAGGACTGGAACGATTAAAACAAGCCGACGTTGTGTTATATGACCGGCTTGTGAATCCAGAGCTATTAGCTTATACTCGCCCAAATTGTGAAAAAGTATATTGTGGGAAATTGCCAAAACACCACATCTTACGGCAGGAACAAATTAATGCGGAACTTGTCGCTAAAGCGAAAGAAGGAAAAACGGTCGTGCGGCTAAAAGGCGGGGATCCTGGCGTATTTGGTCGCGTCGGGGAAGAAGCGGCTGAACTTGCAAAACACGGCATCCCGTTTGAAATCGTTCCTGGCATTACGTCCGGCATCGCCGCACCACTTTATGCTGGCATCCCGGTGACGCATCGAGAATATGGCCATTCGTTCGCTCTTGTGTCTGCGCACGGAAAAGCAACGGAACCACAAGTCGATTGGGCGTCGCTAGCGAAAATGGATACGATTGCGTTTTATATGGGGGTTGCTAATCTCCCGCTGATTTGCGACCAGTTGCTAGCGCACGGAAAGCGAAATGATACGCCGGTCATTTTAATTCGATGGGGAACGATGGGACGGCAACAGACGCTCGAAGGAACGCTTGAAACGATTGCCAAAAAAGCAGAGGAAGCGGCGTTTTCCAATCCGGCGATTACGCTTGTCGGCGACGTCGTCGCATTGCGAAAAACGACGAATTGGTTTGAGAAAAAGCGATTGTTTGGGCAGCAAATTTTACTTGCGAGCGATGGGACAGAAACCGAATTTGCTCAAACGTTGCGGGCAGAAGGAGCGGACGTGTTCGAATTTCCGAAATGGAAGCTAGTAAAAAAAGAAATCGCTCACTATGTGTTTACTAAC
This sequence comes from Anoxybacteroides voinovskiense, assembly GCF_014196205.1. Lineage (GTDB taxonomy): Bacteria > Bacillota > Bacilli > Bacillales > Anoxybacillaceae > Anoxybacteroides > Anoxybacteroides voinovskiense. The sequence continues at coordinate 58,419 of NZ_JACIDE010000006.1, forward strand.
CTTTCTTCTTACGAACAGATTGTTTTTGTTTCGAGTGAGAGTGTCCATTTCTTTTTCGCCGCGCTTCGTTCAGAAAAAATAGATGTCCGGACGATAAAAGCGGAGCTGTACGCTCGCACACCTAGCGCTAAACGAGCGCTAGAAGAGCGGGGATTTTGCGTAAGCGACGGACAGCAAAAGGGAAAAACGTTAGTTGTTGGAGAAGAAGCTGTTGAAAACGAAGAGTGGTGTTTGACGCACGAAGTAAAACAAGAGGAAACGAGCCAGCTGTTATGGGAACGGATGAAAGAAGAGGCAGACGTTCGTACGGTCATTTTTCCAACAGTCGCTTCCGTTCATCGTTTGCTTGCAATGAGCGACAAAGCATGGCTCAAAGAGCGGACGATTCTTTGTTTCGACGACGAAACGAAAGAAGTAGCGCGAACGTACGGGGTATTTGCTCGTTGTATCGAAAAAGAAACACTAATCGATTATTTAGCGAGGGAGCGTTAACGCTCCCTCTACTAGTTGAATCGACAATCCCCGCTTATGAGATGAGGAGAGTTACACATTGACGCGCTGTTGCAAAAGCGGGAAAAGCTGTCCAAACGGAACCGGCGGGCTAAATAAATAGCCTTGTACGCGGTCGCAGCGATGTTTGTTTAAAAAGGAAAGATGTTCTGTGCTTTCGACCCCTTCGGCGACAATTTGCAACCCTAAACTATGCCCGAGCGTAATGACGGCAGCGGTCAAGCGGGCGGTAGCGTCATGATTTATCACATCGAATATGAATGATTTATCAATTTTTAATGTATCAATCGTAAATTGTTTTAAATAGCCAATCGATGAATAGCCGCTACCGAAATCATCAATGGCAATGCGAAAGCCTAGTTGTTTTAACGCTTGAATTGTACGAATGACATGTTCATCGTCGCTAAGAGCAATCGTTTCAGTAATTTCCAATTCGATATTGTGTGGATGAACATGTATGTCATGAAGCAACTGTTGAACAAATGATAAAAAGTGTTCGTGTTGTAGCTGTTTAAGTGATAAATTAACGCTCATGTATAAATCGGTAAACCCGCTATGCTGCAATTCGCTCAAATGCTCGCAAGCTGTTCGCAGCACATATTCGCCGATAGGAACGATGAGCCCGTTTTCTTCCGCGATCGGAATAAATTCGCTTGGGGAAATGAACCCGATGTCTGGGTGGTGCCAGCGCACTAACGCTTCTAATCCGACCGTTTTTTTCAACGATGTATCAACGATTGGTTGGTAATACAACGCAATTTCTTTCTGCTCCAGTGCCGTATGCAAAAGACGTTCGATTAATAAGTTTCTTGCCCGCCGCTGTTCTAGCTGTTTCGTATAGCGCAAAAACTGATTTTTTCCTTTCTTTTTTGCTTCGTACATTGCCATATCGGCATGTAAAATTAAATCCATTTCCGTTTCTCCATCGTCAGGGTACAAACAGATGCCGATACTTGTAGTGACAAATAGTTCTTTTCCTTCGATTACAATTGGTTTAGATAATGCTTGAATCGTTTGTTCTGCAACCGTTTCCGCACTGATGGAGTGCACCGGAAAGACAATGGCAAATTCATCACCGCCTAGACGCGATACGAATTGGTGCGGGTGAATGGAAGCAAGCCGGTTTGCTACTTGTTGCAACAACAAATCACCGACAACATGTCCAAACGAGTCGTTGACGTTTTTAAAGTTATCTAAATCAAGGTATAAAATTGCGAGTTTTCCGTTCGATTGTTTTGTTTTTTCGAGTTCGGTTTTCACGTGCTCGATAAAGTGATGGCGGTTTGGCAATCCTGTAAGGGCGTCATGATAAGCTTGGTATTTGATTTTTTCGTGGTATTGTTTTCGTTCTGTAATATCTTGAATGGCAACGACTACCCCGACAAGTTCCCCGTCTTCGACCATCGGAGCTGCGACATAGGAAACAGGTAACATCGTGCTGTCTTTTCGAATAAAATAATCTTCTTCGACGCGGACGGTTTGTTTTGTTTCTACCGTGTTCCGAATCGGGCATTCTTCTGCTGGGAACGGACTCCCATCGATTTTTCGATAATGGATTTTTTCATGCATGTTTTGCCCGAGTAATTCTTCTTTTTGGTAGCCAAGTAAACGCACCGCTTCCTCATTTAAAAACACCGCTTTTTGTTCACGATTTAATACGACGACTCCTTCTCCAAGCGATGCAGTAATCGCTCGTAAACGCCGCTCGCTTTGTTGCAACGCTTTTTCGGCTTGCTGTCTTGCTTCAAACGGCTCTTGAATCGTTGCGATATAAATGCCTTTCATAAAATAAACGTAACCGGCAACTTTATAAATATGGCCAAGCAAGTTTTGCAAATCGTATACGCTTTTATATAATGTAAACGCAAGTTCGCTAAACAATAAAAAGGCGAATGCCACCATTAAGTCAAGCGCCGAAGGTTTTTTATGCTTTCGGTAAGAAAGAAAGAGCGAAAGAATCGTCGCTGCTTTTAAGAAGCAGACGAAATATTCAAGCTGATTTTTCAACGTGGTCGTTCCTACCCCTTCAATGACAAGGAGTGGCAGTTGTTGCTCGTAGCGAACGACAACAAAGGAAAGAATCGTTACATAAAAGAGCGCGACAATTGCTACACCCCCTTTTTCGTACCGCTTGACCGGTTTGTCTGGAAATAAAAGAACAGCAAATAGCAAAACTGCTTGCGTAAGACGTGCGGTAATCCAAAACCATGTCGCTTTTTGTGTGGAGCTTTCGGTGACAATTAGTCCAGGCATTCCTTGATACGAAAGGGTATGCAACAAGTCAATGAGTCCGATGGCGAGAAACGTCCCAGAAATCCAAAGCCGATGGCGCGATAAATGTTGCGGAAAAAGCATTAGCCCTTGAATCGCGATGGCGAACGAAACTGTAATACTAAAAAACTCTAAAATCGTATGCACCGTCAAATAATGCTCGCCGTGCGGAACGACGTACAGTTTATCGCGAAAAACGTATGCAGCAACAAAGACGAAAAACGCCCCAATGACTAGCCATATGCTTTTTCTCTCTTTTTCTGTTAGCATCATCGTTCACATCCTTATATCCCCCAAAGATTTTTACATATATCATATAACAAAATTGGATAAATGGTATAACATATTTGTGGAAATATGATGAAAATAAGTAGAACGCCGATAAAATTTAGTTTTGCATAATTATTAATAGTGTATGTATATTTACTTACATAAGCAATAGAAAACCTCTTGCTCGATAGGAACAAGAGGCTAAGAGGATTCGTTTGCTTTCGTGCCGTCTTTTTTTAGCCGACCTTCTTTGCGGGCGGCTTCGCGCAACAAAAATTCGATATGGGCGTTGACGCTGCGGAACTCGTCTTGCGCCCAGCGGGCAATGACTTCGTATAATGCAGGGTCAATTCGCAACGGAAAGCTTTTTTTGTTTGTCATCGCACTCCACAACCATCAATATAAACTTCCGGTATTAATGACCGGCTGAGTGGCGCGTTCAGAAACGATCGCCACCATTAAATTATTAACCATATTCGCTTTTCTTTCATCATCTAACTCTAAAATTCCTTCTTTGTCAAGCTGTTCAATGGCCATTTGCGCCATAGAAACGGCTCCTTCCACGATTTTTTTGCGCGCGGCTAAAATCGCAGATGCTTGCTGGCGCTGAAGCATGGCGCTTGCAATTTCTGGTGAGTAGGCGAGGTGGCTAAGCCGTGCCTCGACGACTTCTACGCCAGCAACCGTGAGCCGAGCTTGTAGTTCGTTAGCTAAGACGTCTGAAATAATATCTGCGTTTCCTCGTAATGTAATTTCATGTCCTTCAAACGTATCGTACGGATATTTCGTAGCAACATGGCGAATCGCTGTTTCGCTTTGAATCGCGACAAATTTTTCATAATTTTCGACATCAAATACCGCTTTAGCGGAATCGACAACTTTAAAGACGATAACTGCCGCGATTTCAATCGGGTTTCCTTCGACGTCGTTCACTTTTAGCGTGCTGCTATTAAAGTTGCGGACGCGGAGAGAAACGGTTTGCCGAATCGTCAGCGGTACGGTCAAAAACAACCCGCTATCGCGAATACTTCCTAAATAGCGCCCGAAAAAGGTGACGACTTTTGCTTGGTTCGGTTGAACAATCGTCATTCCTGTAGCTAATAACAACGCAAGTACGACTAAAACAGCTGGAAGCACTATCGACATATACTGGACGAATAACAACGCTGCCCAAACTACTAAAAAAATAATGAGCACGACACCAATACCGCCATTGACATACCATGCTTTCGTTTCTTTCATCTTTTTCTCCTCCTTCCATATTATATCATAATGATATCATGTTTTGAAAAAAATGTAAATAATGAAAAGAGGAAAAAGCAATGAAATGGTGGAATTAATAGACGAAGGAGATGAGGAAAATGGAACAAATCATTCATGGCAAACGGCTAGAGGAATGGAAAGCGACGTATCCGCTATTCCCTCGTATTTTAGCGACAGACGAAGTGTTTTGGCACAATCCAAACTACCGACCGTTTGCGGACGTTAGCTACCATCTACCGTTTAGCGAACGTGATGTATTCGAAGCAGAGGCACGGCTGCGGCGGTTTGCCCCGTTTTTTGCGACCGCTTTTCCGGAAACGAACGGAATCATTGAATCGCCGCTTATCGAAATCGAGCAGGCACAGCAGGCAATGGAGGCGATGTTCCGAACACCGATTGTGGGGAAAATGTGGCTTAAGTGCGACAGCCATTTGCCGATTGCTGGTTCGGTAAAAGCAAGAGGCGGAGTGTACGAAGTATTAGTGCATGCGGAGCAATTGGGATTAGCGAACGGATTGCTTTCGCATGACGACAATTATTCCGTTTTTGCGAGCGAACCATTTCGTCAGTTTTTTTCCCGCTTTTCGCTTACCGTCGGTTCGACAGGCAACCTCGGGCTAAGTATCGGCATTATTGGTGCGAAACTCGGGTTTCGTGTCGTAGTACATATGTCAGCAGAGGCGAAACAGTGGAAAAAAGAGCTGTTACGAAAACACGGTGTCCACGTCATCGAACATTTGGCGGATTACAGTGCGGCAGTCGAACAAGGAAGAAAGGAAGCGGCGCAAGAGCCGAACAATTATTTTGTCGATGATGAAAATTCTCCGCATTTATTTCTTGGTTACGCAGTCGCAGCGCTGCGGCTGAAAAAACAGTTAAAAGAAAAAGGAATCGTTGTCGACCGTGACCATCCGCTTTTTGTCTACCTTCCTTGTGGCGTCGGGGGAGCGCCAGGCGGCATCACGTTCGGTTTAAAGCTAGTGTTTGGCGATGCAGTCCATTGCTTTTTTGCCGAACCGACCCATGCCCCGTGCATGTTGCTCGGAATGATGACCGGACTTCACGACCAAATAAGTGTGCAAGATTTCGGGATTGATCATCGAACAGAGGCAGACGGACTTGCGGTCGGGCGACCGTCCCGCTTCGTCGGAAAAACGGTAGAACAATTAGTAAGAGGCATTTATACTGTCGATGACCAAACGTTGTTTCGATTATTAGCGCTCATGTACGACAATGAACGGCTTTCCTTAGAGCCATCCGCTCTTGCCGGTGTTTATGGTCCCGTTGCTCTACTTCGACATTCTCCACACTTCGCAGAGACCATGGTCGAAGCGACCCATTTATGCTGGGCTACTGGTGGTAGTTTTGTGCCTGAGCAAGAGTGGCGAAAGTACTATGAGAAAGGAAAAATGATTATAGGGGGAATGTACTAGTTTTCACCATAGAAAAAGAACTTGTTTCATGTAAAAAAACAATAATTTATGCAGCACATTTATCAAAAATGTGCCATTTACTTATGTGATAAGCCTTATTTACTACTCCAGAATAAAGAAGATAGGAAAAGGGTTGGAGAGGGAAGGAGCCGCCTATCTTTTAAAAATAAACATTTTGTCCGTTGTTCAAAAATGAAAGCGCTTTTAAGATAAAGATAAGAGATCAGTCGGACAAACCACTGAATCTCGATAAAGGCAAAACTGGTGAAAGCCAGTGACGCAAAGCTACAGGGGCTAAGGCACGTCGTGCTATGCCAGCCAGTTACCGAAAGATGCAGGGTTATATACAGTGCGAATCATTGTGTTGTGAGCAATGATGCCATTCCCCCGCTTTCGGTAAAGGCGGGGGTTATTTTTTCGGGCGAATTGGGAGGTGAGTGAATGCAACTAATCAACCTGAGTACCGGGCAAATTATTGCGGAACAAGTACGTACAGCCGATCGTTTTTTTGCAAGATTGCGAGGGTTAATGTTTACAAGTGAGCTCGGATCAGGTTGTGCCCTTCATCTAAAGCCCTGCCGTTCCATTCATACGTTTTTCATGAATTATCCAATTGACGTTCTTTATGTTAACGAACATGGCATTGTGATTGGATTAGAAGAGAATTTGCCGCCGGGAAAGGTTGGAAAGTACTATCCAGATGCAAATTCCGTCATTGAGCTTCCAGCCGGAAGAATTAACGAAACAGCGACGAAAATCGGTCATCAAATGGTTTTTACGAAAAAATGAAAGCGTTTACTTTATGAATGAAGAAAGGATGAGGGGAATGGAAAAGTTTAAATCGTTCATCATCGAAGAAGAAGGACAAGGAATGACAGAGTACGGACTAGTATTAGGTATTATTGCTGTGGCGGTTGTTGGTGCGCTTGCGGCGTTGCGTGGGCAAATTATTGCAATGTTTGACAACGTCGTCAACGCAGTGACAGGGCGCGAAACAGGAAACGGAAGCACAACGGGACAATAAATGAAGAAATAGCCTTGCGTTTCGCTGACGTAAGGCTATTTTTATAAGCGAGGGATGGCGATGGCATTCATCAATCTTCTTCTTTTTGTCATATTAGCAATTTGTTTTGTGACGGATATAAAAAAGCGGAAAATTTATAATATCGTCACGTTTCCAAGCTTAATCGTTTCCCTGGTTTGGCACACCGCGACAGGCGGCTGGGACGGCTTACTATTTTCGCTTTCTGGCTGCTTCATCGGTTTTGGGATTCTTTTGATTCCATATCTGTTAGGAGGCATGGGAGCAGGGGACGTAAAATTAATGGCAGTCATAGGAGCTGCAAAAGGAACGGTCTTTGTCCTTACGACAGCTGTATATATGGGGCTATTAGGAGGAATTTTAGCAATCGGGGTGCTTTTATTCCGCAAAGGAATGTGGCAACAGGCCAAAGCGGTCATTTATTCCCTTTGCGGCTTCAGATATGGATTGAAAATCCCAATTTATATTGATTCACGGCACGTTAAACAAACGTACCCGTATGGAGTAGCGATTGTTGGGGGAGCATTAGTTACTCTTATGGGGAAAGGTTGGTTACTGCTATGATCCGGGATGAGAACGGGCAATCGCTTGTTGAAATGGCGCTGCTCTTGCCGGTATTGCTTTTATTAATGGTGGGAATGATTGATTTTGGCCGGGTGTTGTATGCGTATTCTTATTTGCATTTAGCTGCCCAAGAAACGGTTCGATTAGGTGGGCTTGGAAAAAATGACCGCGAAATTGTTCAATTTGCTAAAGATTATGTTCGGTTTGGGGAAACAGCACAGCTGAGTGTAACGATTTCGCCGCCTGATACAGAACGTCATTCAGGGGAATATGTAACGGTGACACTTGAATACCCGCTTAAGTTGTATACACCGTTTCTTTCAGAAATCCTTCCTTCCCCTGTTAAAATTCAAACAAACTCGACAATTCGGGTGGAGTGAGATGCGGAAAAAATTTTGGAGGCAAGAAGAGGGAAACGCTCTTCTTCTTATGGCAGTTGCTTTTTTTAGTTTGTTAGTAATGGCTGGCTTTGTCATTGATGGTGGGATGATTTATATGACGAAAAGTCGCTTGCAAAAGGCAGCGAATGCGGCGGTATTGTCAGGGGCACAGGAATTGACGACGAGCGAAGCGGCTGTGCAAGCAGTCGTCCACGACATATTAGTTCGCCACGAAGAAGAAAAAAATTTAAAACAAATCGATATCGTGCTGGAACAAAAGGTAGCGGTTGATTTAGAGCGAGCAGTACCGCTAGCATTCGGGAAACTGTTAGGAATGGAAACCGTTCGCGTCACTGCCCATGCAGCGGCAGGGCTGCGGGTGATGGGGAGAGCGAAAGGAGCTGCACCGTTAGGAATTGATGAATCGATTCCGCTAGAATTTTACAAGGAATATCAGTTGAAAGTCGATTCTTCCGGTGTAGAATACGGTAATTTCGGAGTGCTTGCCCTCGGAGATCCTGGAGCACAAACGTACGAAGAAAATTTGCGGTACGGCTATCAAGAAGAAATTCGAGTAGGAGACATATTAGAAACGCAGACAGGAAATATTGCTGGAAAGACACGTTCAGTCATTCAAGAAAAGATTAACGAGTGCCCAGACTCCCCAGACAATATTTATAAACGAGACTGTCCACGCATTCTTTTAATTCCGGTATATCGGCCGTACGAACATACGGTTAATCAACTAAAAAAAGTGGAAGTGACAGGGTTTGCGTACTTTTATATTACTGCACCGATGAATCCAAAAGATACAACGATTACAGGGATGTTTATTAAAAGGACAGGTACTGGATTAGAAGAACGAAATAGTGTCAATAGAGGGGCATTCAGCATTCGATTAATAGAGTAGGTGAAACGATGCGCGCAAAAATGATTTTCGTCTTAGCGTTAGTCATGGGAGCGATTACGACTGTTTTGTTTTTTCAATATATGAAACAGCTAAGTGCTGATAAAAATGAACAAATGGTAACTGTTGTCGCTGCGAGAGAGGACATAAAAGAAAACGAGCAAATTTCGCGAGGAATGCTGCAACTAGTGCAAATTCCTAAAAAAGGGTTACCTCCAAATGCTGTTTATCACCTATCGGAGCTAGAAGGAATGATAGCGACTTCGGACATAAAAAAGGGGGAGGTATTGCTTAAGCACCGAGTTCGTTCGTGGAACGATGAAACGACTGTTGTGTCGCGAAAAGTACGTGAAGGTTTTCGTGCCGTTTCTGTCGGTGTTAATTTCGTACAATCCGTTTCCAATTTAATTGAGCCAGAAGATAAAGTCGATGTTATTTTCAGTGAAACGATTAAGCTTCCTAATAACCAAATAAAAGTAGAAACAAAACAACTACTGTCGGGCGTTCGGGTATTAGCTGTCGGCAGAAAAATAGCTGAATCTTTACAACAAAAAGAACCACACGCCGACTACAATTCGGTCACGCTTGAATTAAAGCCAGAAGATGCCGTTTTATTAATAAACGCGAGTGAACGTGGGCACATTCAATTAACACTGCATACAAAAGTCATTTCTTCTGATGAAGCAAAATAAAGAAGCAGGACGGGGGTGAGGACGGTGACAAATGAACAGGCAAAAAAGCGAGGAGAAATGATCGCGATTGTCAGCGCAAAAGGAGGAGTCGGGCGAACGACATTAGCGGTGAACTTGGCAGTAGCATTGACAAAAAAAACGATTACCGTCAGTTTACTTGACGGTGATTTTCAGTTCGGTGACATTTCTTTGGCGATGGATTTACAACCGACATTTACAATTAAAGATGTTGCAGAAGAATTAGAACGGATTGATGCACATAGCGTATTAAGCTATTTATGCGGTCACAATAGCGGTGTGAAAGTGTTGCCTGCCCCTGTCCGTCCTGAATTTGCCGATTTAGTAACTAATGAGGTAATCGAGCAAGTTGTTCGATGGTTACTAAATCAATTTGACTATTTAATTGTCGATACGAGTGTTGGATTAGACGATAAAACGTTGGCAATTGTGGAAAAGGCAGACCAAGTGTTAGTAGTCACTAACTTAGAAATGGCGACGTTAAAAAATACGAAATTATTGCTAGAAACATTTCAATTGTTAGGGCTGAAAGAAAAGACGAAGCTTGTCATCAACCGAGCGACGATGGAGAGTGTTATTCAAGCAACTGACATCCCGGATATTTTAGGGGAACAAGACCCTTTTTACATCCCAAATGATTTTCAAACTGCTTCACAGTCGCTAAATATTGGTATCCCGTTTGTTGTGAGCCAAGGGAAAAGTGAAATTGCGAAAGCGGTATTTAAAATGGCAGAAGGGCTAACATCAAGACGGGAAATTGCAACGTTTAAAGCAAAGCAACCATCGTTTCTTGAAAAGTTGTTTCAAAAAAAGCGGTTGAAAGAGGGGAAATAAGATGAGCTTACTCGACCGAATTCAAGCAAAGGCAAAAGAGCATGCCCAACCGTTATCACTAGATTTAGGCGAAGAAGAACAACGAACCTCGAAAAAAGATTTGATTGCGGCATTTCGTGAAACACGAAAAAAAGAAGCAGTTTCTTCTAAAACGAAACCGCCAAACGATAAGCAACAAGAGTTGAAAAATTTGTTGCATAAACAAATTTTAAGCGAGCTAAAAGAGGATAACCTCGATGAAATCATTCAAAAACTTGATGCAATGGCATTAGAAATTATAAAAGAAGATGAATCGTTTCGCGGAACAGTGGATAGAAAAAAAGTGGTAGATGAACTGATTAACGATTTAACCGGATTTGGTCCGATTAACCCGTTATTAGTAGATGACGAAGTAACAGAAATTATGGTGAACGGTCCCTATCAAGTATATTGCGAACGAAACGGAAAACTAGAATTGACTAATATTCAATTTCGTGATGAAGAGCATGTCATGAATGTGATTGAGAAAATTGTTGCTCCAATTGGTCGGCGCATTGATGAAAGCAGTCCGATGGTTGATGCTAGGTTACCGGATGGTTCTCGTGTCAATGCTATCATTCCACCGCTTTCCTTAAACGGGCCAACGATTACGATTCGCAAATTTTCCAAAGACCCGCTTCAAATTGAAGACTTAATTCGGTTTGGAACATTGACAGAAGAAGTTGCTCTTTTTTTAGAGGCGTGTGTAAAAGCAAGGTTAAATATTTTTGTGAGCGGTGGAACAGGCTCGGGGAAAACAACGACGTTGAACGTCCTTTCTAACTTCATTCCAGATGACGAGCGGATTGTCACCATTGAGGATGCCGCGGAACTTCAGCTCCACCAAAACCATGTTGTCTCATTAGAGTCACGTCCGCCGAACATCGAAGGAAAAGGAGCGGTAACGATTCGCGATTTAGTCAGAAACTCGTTGCGAATGCGTCCAGACCGCATTGTCATTGGGGAAGTGCGCGGAGCAGAGGCGCTTGATATGTTGCAAGCAATGAATACAGGGCATGATGGGTCGTTAGCGACCGGACATTCCAATAGCCCACGCGATATGATAGCAAGATTAGAAACGATGGTACTACTTGCGGGCGTAGAATTGCCCGTCAAAGCCATTCGTGAACAAATTGCCGGAGCGATCGACTTAATTATTCACCAAGCGCGATTAAAAGACGGATCTCGTAAAATTGTTCACATTACCGAAGTACAAGGAATGGAAGGGGATGTCATTGTTTTACAAGATATTTTTCTTTTTAAGCAACAAGGTATCGATTCCGATGGAAAAGTGAAAGGACGTCTTGTGCCGACAGGGGTTCGCCCAAAATTTTATGAACGTCTTGAGCAATCAGGAATCACTATTCCGCCAAGCGTCTTTGTTGAAGAGGGGTGGAGCGGATGGAATGGATAATCGCCACAAGCTTTTTTCTTTCATCTTTCTTATTTTTTACATTCGTTTTGTCGCGCCTATTTTTATCAGATAAACGGCTTGAACGAAGATTAAAACAATATTTAGCGGTGTCAGACCGACCGCGATTAGACCGGGAAACATTTCAGTTGCTATGGCAATTACAATGGACGAAGCAAAACATTCGCAAAAAACTATTAACAAAAGAAAAAAATGAAAAGCTAGAAACGATGCTCCAGCGGGCAGGGTTACCATTAAAGCCGGAAGAGTACGTATTGTTTCAATGGATTGTGACCGCTTTATGCGGTAGCTTGTTTCTTTTATTTTTCGGCCAGTTTGCCTTTTTAGTCATTGGGTGTACCATTGGTTGGATGATGCCGCGATGGTATGTGCGAAAAAAGCAAAAGGCGCGCATCATCAAATTTAACGAAAGCCTTCCGGACGTATTGACGACGATAATCGGTTCATTGCGAGCGGGATTTAGTTTCCCGCAAAGTTTGCAAATAGTGATCGAAGAAGCGCCTTCTCCAATGAAAGAAGAGATGGAAGCGGTATTGCGAGAAATGCAGTACGGCGGCAGTCTGGAAGAAGCGTTAAATCATTTGAAAGAGCGGGTGCCAAGCGGTGATTTAGAGTTAATGATTCAAGCAATTATCATTCAGCGACAAGTCGGTGGGAATTTGGCTACTGTGCTTGAAAAAATTGTCCAAACAATTCGCGACCGTACGAAAATTCAGCGGCAAGTACTAACATTAACCGCTCAAGGACGATTATCTGGAATGGTGATTGGTTTGTTGCCGGCGATTTTAGCAATGGTTATTTATTGGATTGAGCCGAACTATATGAAAACATTATTTTCCCATCCCATTGGGCTAATGATGCTTACCGGTGGAGGAGTCGCTAGCACTATTGGATTTATAATTATTCGCAAATTGACAGCGATTGAGGTGTAGAGGATGTATGTAACTTTTTTCTTTACGGTAACGCTCTTTGTCTACGCGTTGTTTATTAGTCGTACCGAACGAAAAGAGCGGGTAAAACGGCGGCTAGCGGTATTTGTTTTAGAAGATATGGAGCATCAGCAAAAGGAAACTAACGAATTACCGTTTGTTCAGCGTGTCGCTATTCCGCTATGGCGCGAGTGGAAGCGCAGTGTAAAAAAGAAAATGTCCGGCGAAAAAAAAGAAAAATTAGAACAAAAGCTATGGCAAGCGGGGAATCCGTTTGGCATGACATCGGTCGAGTTTCGATTGCTGCAAATGGTATCACTCTTTTTATCCCCTGTAGCATGTTCTGGCTATGCGTTATTGTTACACTTACCAATAGGAGCGGCGGTTGGATTCGGAATGATTGGCGTGGCAGCCGGAGGATATTTGCCGCATATGTATATAAACCAAAAAATAAAAGCACGTCATCAACAAGCGTTGCGAGAGTTGCCAGATGTGCTTGATTTGTTGACCGTCAGTTTAGAGGCGGGGCTAGGGTTTGATGGAGCGCTCAGTAAAGTAGTAGCAAAAAAAGACGGAGTGTTAGCACGCGAATTTCATCGCTGCTTAGAAGAAATTCGTTTAGGAAAACCAAGGCGCGAGGCGTTAGCTGGCGTTCGTGAGCGCATAGTTGTGAACGAAGTGCAATCATTTATTAACAGCGTGCTGCAAGCAGAGAAATTAGGAATTGGCATGGTGCAAGTGCTTCGCGTCCAATCGGCAGAGGCGCGTGAACAGCGGCGGCAACGTGCGGAAGAAGCAGCGATGAAAGCACCGATTAAAATGTTGTTTCCGCTCGTCCTGTTTATTTTTCCAAGTTTGTTTATCGTATTATTGGGCCCGGCTATTTTGCAATTTTTGCAAATGTTTAAATGACAGGTCGAGGGGAAGCTGCTTTACTTTACTACCATATCACCATATTAATTTACTAAAATATGGTAAAAAATCATTGACAGCGAGAACCACCGACCGTTACAATGAAGATAGACGATTAGTTTTTTAGAAAATTAAAAAAATAGGTGTTGGTGTGTGTTGCTAAAGCAGGCAGGAGGAAGAATCGGTCGCAATGCGATTTTGCTCGCGTTAATGGAAGAAGAAGAGGAACAAGCGGTGCTTGAGCACTTATCGGCATTGCAATGGCGCTACTGCAAAGGAAAAGTCGGATCGATGGAATTGCAAAAAATTGTCGCTGCCATCGAAACAGCAGCGAAACGAAACGGTGTCGTGAGCGGAGAGTTGTACCGGGAAATGCACGCCTTATATCATGCGGTTATCGAAGCGATGCAAGGGGTTACAAGAGGTCAAGTAGAGTTAGGTGATTTAATGCGAACGGTCGGTCTTCGATTTGCGGTAGTGCGCGGCATGCCGTATGAAAACGAAGCAGAAGGGGAATGGATTGCCGTCGCCTTATATGGAACCATCGGGGCACCGATTCGCGGATTAGAGCACGAAACAATCGGATTAGGAATTAATCATATGTAGCCTATAGGTATTTAGTTCAGAAGGAGGCTATCCCACTAAATGGTGGTGTAGCCTCTTTCTTTATTTCATGAAAGGGATGGGGTGTGAGCGTGGTCATTTTAACAGGTCATACGTTGACGTTAGATGAGGTAAAGCGAGTATTGTACGATAATGAAAAAGTCGTAGCGGCAAAAGAAAGCATGGACGAGGCGGCGCGCAGCCGGCAGGCGGTTGACGAAATCGTCGCTAATAAACGAATCGTATACGGTATTACGACTGGGTTTGGAAAGTTTAGTGATGTGTTTATTGAGGCAGACGATGTGGAGGAGCTACAGTGGAATTTAATTCATTCGCACGCTTGCGGGGTAGGAGAGCCGTTTCCAGAAATCGTATCACGTGCGATGTTGTTGTTGCGAGCCAATGCGCTTTTAAAAGGCTATTCGGGTGTTCGGCCTGTCGTCATTCAACGGTTGCTTGATTTATTAAATGCTCATATTCATCCGGTCGTTCCGCAGCAAGGTTCTCTTGGAGCGAGCGGTGACTTAGCGCCACTATCGCATTTAGCGCTCGCATTGCTTGGCGAGGGAGAAGTGTTTTACCGCGGACAGCGCGTGTTGGCGATGGAAGCGTTGGCGAAAGAAGGCATCGCTCCCCTCTCGTTAAAGGCGAAAGAAGGATTAGCCCTTATTAACGGTACGCAAGCAATGACAGCCATGGGAGTTGTCGGCTATTTAGAAGCAGAGCAGCTAGCGTATGAAAGCGAATTAATTGCCGCATTAACGATTGAAGGGTTGCGTGGGATTATTGACGCATTCGATGAGCGCGTACATCTTGTGCGCGGCTACCGCCAACAAACAGAGGTGGCGAAACGCATCCGCTCATATTTAGCTGGAAGCAAGTTGACGACGGCACAAGGAGAATTGCGCGTCCAAGATGCCTACTCGCTCCGCTGCATTCCACAGGTGCACGGCGCTTCGTGGCAAGCGCTTGATTACGTGAAAGAAAAGCTCGAAATTGAGATGAACGCAGCAACCGACAACCCGCTTATTTTCGATGATGGTGCGACCGTCATTTCTGGTGGAAACTTTCATGGTCAACCAATCGCCTTGGCGATGGATTTTATGAAAATTGCGGTAGCGGAATTGGCCAACATTTCGGAACGGCGCATTGAGCGGCTTGTCAATCCCCAATTAAACGATTTGCCCCCGTTTTTAAGTCCAGCGCCTGGGCTGCAGTCAGGGGCAATGATTATGCAATATGCGGCCGCATCGCTTGTGTCAGAAAATAAAACGTTAGCGCACCCAGCAAGCGTCGATTCGATTCCGTCCTCTGCAAACCAAGAAGACCACGTCAGCATGGGAACGATCGCTTCCCGCCATGCCTATGCGATCATCCAAAACGCGCGGCGTGTATTGGCAATCGAATTGATTTGTGCGTTACAGGCGGTGGAATATCGCGGCGTGGAAAGCATGGCACCAAAGACGCGAGCGTTTTATGAAGCGGCACGGAAAATCATTCCTTCTATTACAAAAGACCGCATCTTTGCCAAAGATATCGAGGCAGCGGCAAAATGGCTGAAGGACGTGGAATGGGATTTTTTTTCACAAACGATGGAAACGGTGATAAATAGATGAAAGGGGATAGTGAGATGAGACAGATTCAAGCGAAAAAAGGATTACAACTTGAATGCAAAGGTTGGGAACAAGAAGCGGTATTGCGCATGTTATACAACAACTTAGACCCAGAGGTGGCAGAAAAACCAGAAGAGTTAATTGTATATGGAGGCATTGGGAAAGCAGCGCGAAATTGGGAAGCATTTGACGCCATCGTGCGGACATTGCGCACGCTCGAAAATGATGAAACATTATTAATCCAATCCGGAAAGCCAGTCGGCGTGTTTAAAACGCATGAACGAGCGCCGCGCGTGCTTTTATCCAACTCTGTCCTTGTGCCGAAATGGGCGACGTGGGAGCACTTTCATGAGCTCGATCGAAAAGGGTTAATCATGTACGGGCAAATGACAGCGGGAAGCTGGATTTATATCGGCACCCAAGGCATTTTACAAGGAACGTACGAGACGTTTGCCGCGGTGGCGAAGCAACATTTTGGCGGAACGCTAAAAGGAACGATTACGCTCACCGCTGGGTTAGGCGGTATGGGCGGAGCGCAGCCGCTGGCGGTAACGATGAATGAAGGGGTAGTGATCGCTGTAGAGATCGACCCGAGCCGAATTCAAAAACGAATCGACACGAAATATTGCGACCGGATGACATATTCGCTTGATGAGGCGCTTCGTTGGGCACAAGAAGCAAAAGAAAATGGGGAAGCGCTATCGATTGGACTTGTTGGAAATGCTGCTGAAGTGCATCATGAATTGCTAAGACGTGGTGTGCCTATTGACATCGTGACCGACCAAACGTCTGCCCACGATCCGTTAAACGGCTATGTGCCAGAAGGATTGTCATTACAAGAAGCAGCGGAATTAAGAAAAAATAATCCGACAGAATACGTCCGTCGCTCGAAACAAAGCATGGCAAAACATGTGGAAGCAATGCTAGAATTCCAAAAACGCGGGGCGGTTGTATTTGACTACGGCAACAATATTCGCCAAGTTGCCAAAGATGAAGGGGTAGGAAACGCGTTTTCATTCCCAGGGTTTGTTCCTGCCTATATCCGTCCGCTATTTTGCGAAGGAAAAGGACCGTTTCGTTGGGCGGCTTTGTCAGGTGATCCGGAAGACATTTATCGCACCGATGCGCTCATTAAAGAGCTATTCCCAGAAAACGAGGCACTATTGCGCTGGATTGACATGGCGCAAAAGAAAGTGGCGTTTCAAGGGCTTCCTGCTCGCATTTGTTGGCTAGGCTATGGCGAACGGGTAAAAATGGGGCTAGCAATCAACGAATTAGTGCGTAAAGGCGAATTAAAAGCGCCAATCGTCATCGGGCGCGACCATTTAGATTGCGGTTCTGTCGCCTCGCCAAACCGCGAAACAGAAGCGATGAAAGACGGTAGCGATGCCGTTGGGGATTGGGCGGTGCTCAACGCACTCATTAACACTGCGGCTGGTGGGTCATGGATTTCGTTCCATCATGGCGGTGGGGTCGGCATGGGCTATTCATTGCATGCAGGAATGGTCGTTGTTGCCGATGGAACGGATTTAGCGAAAGAACGGCTCGAACGAGTGTTAACGACTGACCCAGGCATGGGTATTATTCGCCATGCAGATGCGGGCTACGAACGAGCAATAGAAGTAGCGGAAGAAATGAACATTCATATCCCGATGTTAAGGGGGTAAATTTGATGGACACACTTATTGTGAATATCGGGCAGTTGTTAACGATGGAAGGGGACGGACCAGTAAAGGGGGAGCAAATGAAGACGCTCCCCTTGATTGAACATGCAGCGATTGGAATAAAAGATGGGCTTGTAGTGTGGATTGGCAGCAATGAAGAAGCGAAAACACTTTCTGCCAAACATATCATTGACGCAGAAGGGAAGCTTGTGACGCCAGGGCTTGTCGACCCACATACGCATCTTGTATTTGCCGGTTCGCGCGAACACGAACTTTCGCTAAAGCAGCAAGGTGTTCCGTATTTAGAAATTTTAAAGCGTGGCGGCGGCATTTTATCGACTGTACGCGCGACGCGAGCAGCAAGCGAAGAAGAGCTGTACGAAAAAGCACACGTTCATTTAGACCGCATGCTTTCGTATGGGGTGACAACGGTCGAAGCAAAAAGCGGATACGGGTTAGACGAAGAAACCGAATTGAAACAATTGCGTGTGGCGAAGCGCCTACACGAAACGCACCCGGTAGAAGTTGTGTCAACGTTTTTAGGCGCACACGCCATTCCTACAGACCATAAAGACAATCCTGATGATTTTTTGCAGCAAATGGTCGACTTAATGGATGTCATTAAACAAGAGCAGCTTGCCGAGTTTGCCGACATTTTTTGTGAAACAGGTGTATTTACGGTCGAACAGTCGCGCCTCTTTTTACAAAAAGCAAAAGAAAAAGGGTTTGCCGTCAAAATTCATGCTGATGAAATTGACCCACTTGGCGGAACGGAGCTAGCAGTCGAAGTCGGAGCGGTAAGCGCCGATCATCTTGTTGGGGCATCTAAAGCAGGAATTCACCAGCTTGCTCATTCAAATACTATTGCAGTGCTGCTTCCAGGGACGTCTTTTTATTTAGGGAAAGGAAAGTATGCAAACGCGCGGCAAATGATTGACGAAGGGGCAGCGGTGGCGCTTGCGACAGACTTTAACCCAGGTAGCTCGCCAACAGAAAATTTGCAATTCATTATGACGCTCGCTGCACTATATTTACGAATGACCCCAGAAGAAATTTGGCATGCGGTAACAGTCAATGCGGCATATGCGGTCAATCGCGGGCAAGACGCAGGGCGAATTATGGTTGGAAGAAAAGCGGACATCGTCCTATGGGACGCACCGAATTATATGTACGTACCATACCATTACGGAATCAACCATGTCCGGATCGTGTTAAAAAACGGAAAAGTGGTGAGCGAAAGGGGAAAAGGCGATGTTTCCGTATCTTAAAGAAGCAGGAAAAGCAAATTTTCAAGACCGCTATGTGAAAAAAGCGAACGAATTACTCGTTCCGTGGGACGGAAAGCATGCCAGCAACATCGGATTGATTGGCGCACCGCTGTCCAAATCGTCGATTAGCCATTCTGGTGCGGCATTTGCCCCACAGGCGATTCGGCAAGCGCTGTCGTTTTATAGCACATACTCGATCGAAGCGGGGATTGATTTAGCGGACATCACGGTTACTGATTATGGCGATATTGTGATGCACCCGACCGATATCGTCGAGTCACAAAAGCGTATTGCAGAAACAGTCGAGCAAGTCGTTGCGTTACATCAGGAATCACTATGGATTACGCTTGGGGGCGACCATTCCATTACGTGTCCAGTCGTTAGCGGCTGGCAAAAACAAAAAGGGACAATTGGCATTATCCAGTTCGATGCCCATCACGACTTGCGCAACTTAGAAGATGGGGGGCCAACAAACGGCACGCCATTTCGTCGGTTAATCGAAGCGGGTGTCATCGATGGCAGCCGGCTTGTACAAATTGGCTTGCGCGATTTCGCGAATAGCCTCGCGTATACGGAATACGGAAAGCAGCGTGGGGTTACGATGTACACGATCGAAGAGGTGCACCGTCTCGGTATACAAACGATTATCGACAAAAGTATGCAAATGTTATCGGACGTGGATGCAGTGTACGTGTCGGTCGATATGGACGTGCTCGATCAAGCGTTTGCGCCAGGGTGTCCAGCGATTGGTCCAGGCGGCATGGATAGCCGTACGTTGTTGCACGCCATTTCGCTACTTGCGCGCTATGACGCGGTGCAGGCAATGGACATTGTCGAAATCGACCCGACGATTGATTTTCGACAAATGACAAGCCGGCTGGCGGCGTGGGTTATATTACAGTTTTTAAAAGGAAAACAACTCGCTTGAGGCGAGTTGTTTTTTAAAAGATAAGAAAGTTTTCACTTCCACCGCGAGAAAACAAGAAAGTTGCTCTTCCTAGCTGTTTCAGATAAGATGAGAGGAGATAGCTAGTATGAGAAAAGGAGAAATGATAGGTGTCTTCAGAAGCGTTGGCGGCGTTAGTGAAAATTGTGATGATCGATATTATTTTATCGGGGGATAATGCGGTTGTCATTGCGATGGCAACAAGGAAGCTTGCGAAAGATCAGCGGAACAAGGCGATTTTTTGGGGGACAGGCGGTGCGGTTGTTTTACGAGTTTTATTTGCGGCAGTCATCGTCTTTCTTTTAAACATTCCGTTTGTCCATTTAGTTGGCGGGTTGTTATTGCTATGGATTGCGTATAAAGTGTTGCTAGAACAAGAAGAAGAAGCAAACATCCAATCTTCTGACCGGTTGTTTCAAGCGGTTTGGACGATTATTGTTGCAGATGCGGTGATGAGCTTAGATAACGTAGTGGCAGTGGCTGGTGCGTCTGAGGGGCATATCGGCATGATTGCGTTCGGTGTCGCCATTAGCATTCCAATTATGATTTTCGGCTCGAAAGCGATTGTGGCGGCAATGGAAAAATATAAATGGATTGTGTATGCCGGGTCTGGCATTTTAGCATGGACCGGGGGAAAAATGATGATGGAAGATGAAGGATTTATACAAATGTTGCACCTCCCGCACGGACCGATGACGTATGCGGTTACTGCAGGATTAACTGTTTTTGTGTTAGCTGCTGGCTACATCACAAACAAAAAGGCGGAAGCGCAAAGCAAAAAAGAACGAATCGTATAATGGAAGCTAGCATCCAAGCGAGATGCTAGCTTTTTCAAAAGCTAAGAAAGAAATTTTACTGGCTGTTTAATGGATACGATGTTTATGAACATAAACGACGCGACAATGAACCTATTGCAATTGGTGGGATGCGAAGTTGTCATTCCATCTCATCAAGTATGTTGTGGAGCGTTACATGGACATGGCGGCGAAAAAGGGCAAGCAAAAGAATTGGCAAAACGAAATATCGAAGCATTTGAGCAGTTAGATGTCGATTACATCGTTACGAACGCAGGTGGATGCGGCGCATTTTTAATTGAATACGACCACTTATTGAAAGACGATAGCGAGTGGAACGAACGAGCAAAAACGTTCACGAAAAAGATAAAAGATATTTCAGAAGTGTTGTTAGAATTGGAGTTTTCAAGCATCGGGCTAAAAGTATCTCCACAAATCGTGACGTATCAAGATTCTTGCCATTTGCGCAACGTCATGAAAGTAGCAAGCGCCCCTCGGCAATTGCTTCAATCGATTGAAGGAGTGGAGTTTTGCGAAATGAAAGACGCTGACCGTTGCTGTGGTTCGGCAGGGATTTATAACATTGTACAGCCAGATATGTCGATGCAAATTCTCGATTATAAAATGGCGCAAGCAAAACAAACGGATGCACGGACAATTGTAACTGCTAACCCTGGATGTTTGTTGCAAATGAAATTAGGAATTGAGCGAGAGGGGCTTGCAGGACGTGTGCGCGCCGTGCACATCGTCGAATTTTTATTAGAAGCAGTAGAGAGCGGAATAGCGAAAAAAACGTCGTAAAAATTTTTTGTTTCTATGTATAAAAACAAAAAGAATGGGCATAATGGAGGCTAGGTATTCCCCCGATCCCCTGTGAAATAAATGAGCCCTCCGCAATGCGGAGGGCTACTTTTTATATATACATGCAACTGAGAAGTTTAACTTCATTTTTTCGACTGTCGAGGCAAGCCTTTGGCTTGCTTTCGTCACGCCAAAGCGTGACGGAGAACCGAACAACACCGCTCCCAGACAAATTCATTTGTCTGGGAGCGGCTGGTTGTTCGGTCGCCCGACAGTCGAAAAATAACGACGTAAATGATAAAAATGTTAAAGCTTCAACGTGCACCTATATAATACGCTTTGCTCCGATAAATTTAGAGCTCCAGTAAGCGCTGTTTAAGTTATCAATTGTGACGCCTTTTGATGTGGCATGGATGATTAGATTGTTACCAATATAAATGGCGACATGGGAAGCGCCTTTTTTGTATGTACTGAAAAAGACTAAATCCCCAGGGCGTAAATGAGATTTATGTACAGATGTTCCCCGTTGAAACATTAACGTGGAAGAACGAGGAAGCGTTTTACCTACTCGCTTATGTGTATAATAAACGAACCCAGAGCAATCAAATCCGCTAGGTGAAGTACCGCCGAATTTATACGGTGTCCCAACAAATTTTTTTGCTTCTGCAATAATCCGTTGCGGGTTCATCGCTGCTTCTGCTTTGAAAGCGTTAACAAAAAGAGAACTAAATAACAGTGTAAACGCTAGAAAAATAGTAGTCACCATTCTCATTTCTCTAAACCTCCAACGCCGAGTTCCCGTTTCCCTTCTCACAAGGTTTAGTATAGCAAAAATATTGTCGAAATGTTGTTACAGTTGAATTAAATAATATTACAACGACGTTACAAAAAATAGAGATAAGACATTAGGAGCAGGTATTAAAAACGATGGTTTTCAATAAAATTGACATGATTTTTCGACAAGAAATAAAGTATAATAAAGAAGAATGTGTCGGAAGATGTCGAAAAAATAGGACGGATGGTAGGAGAAGTATAGTATTTACTCGGTTTATAATAATAGTAAAAACATGGTGAGAGAGAACTTATGCTATCAAACGTGCTGGAATATACATTATTTGTATTATTCATTCTTTTAACGGTTATATTTGTACAGCGACAAATGAATCAATTGATTCAAAAAAAATTAAATGTGTCGCTCCTTTATATTTCGCAGCAACTGACAAGCGTTTTTTATATATTTATTTTTTTTCTATTAGTTTCTGGGGTTTGGTTTGTGCAATATGTAGAAAAAATGGAGCATAAGCAGTATGAAGATTTCGCGCACCATTTTTCTTCCATTTTTGCTTCCGAGTTACGGCAAATGAATCATCACCTATTAAACGAGCATACAAAACCGACGGATAAAACATATGTTCGTATTTTAAGTGCGATGACACGCTGGCAGCACGAGCACCCAGAAGTGTTGAGCATTTATACATTAAAAAAACGTGCCGATGGAAAAAATTATTTTGTCGTTGATCCGGCAGTGGATTATAACAAAAACGGGAAAATTGATGGCAAAAAGGAACAACTGATACCAATTGGGACGGTATATACAAAATATATTCCAGAACTTGAGCAAGCGTTTCGCGGGAAGTTTAGCATCGAAAAAAAGCCGACAATAGATGATTGGGGAGAGAGCTTAGGTGCGTTCCATCCGGTTTTTGATAAAGAAGGACGCGTAGATGCCGTATTTGGAATCGATTTTGACGCTAACGAATACAATGCGCGAATGGAGTGGGAACGCAATAAAGCAATAGGGGAAATTTTTCTCGTCTTTCTTGTTAGCTATATTTTTTATTTATTGCTTGTATATATTCGGATAGAAAAATTAGTGTTTAAAAAATATCGTGAAGAATTGATGGTGAGTCAGCAGCGGTTTCAATTGCTGTCGGAAGTGTCGATGGAAGGAATTATCATTCATTCGCAAGGTATCGTTTTGGAAATAAATGAAGCAGCATGCCGGATGTTTGGCTATGCAGCGAACGAAATGGTGCATATGCCGATTAAAGAACTTGTAGCACCAGCTTCGCTGCAAGATTTAAAGCGAACAATCGATGAAGAAGATGTATATGAAATGTATTTACGGCGCAAAGACGGCTCGTTGTTTCCAGCAGAAATTCTTCGCCGCGAATACGAGTATGATGGAAAGCGGGTAAGCGTGACCGCCGTTCGCGACATTACCGAGCGGAAACAGCAGGAAGAAACGATGCATTATATCGCTTTCCATGATGATTTAACTGGATTGCCGAATAAAGGGTTGCTTCATCGAGTATTGGCAGAACAAATTGAGAACGCCAAAAGCATGCGAAAAAAAATCGCGGTGCTGTTTATTGAAATGAAAGGATTAAAGATTGTAAACGACTTGTACGGCTACGCAATCGGCGACCAAGTGCTATTGGCAGCCACGACGCAAATTCGCCAAGCAATGGCGGAAGAAAGCGTGCTCGGTCGATGGAGCGGCAACGAATTTGTTTTAGTATTGCCTGTTGAAAAAGAAGAACAAGTAAAAGAACTAGCGTACCAGCTGATAGAAACGATGGAAGAACCGCTTCTTGTGAACGGGCAAGAATTTTTCATGACATTGAAAATCGGCATTAGCTTGTATCCAAAAGACGGAGAAGATGGAAAAACGTTAATTCGCAAAGCCGATATCGCACGGCACGAGCTGTCGAAAAAGGCGATTAGCCAGTTCCGTTTTTTTGAAAAGCAGATGAATCGAACGATTCATGAAAAAATACAAATGGAGCGAGAATTGCGGAAGGCGCTCGAGTTAGAAGAGTTTGAAGTATATTACCAACCGCAAATACAGTTACAGACTGGAAAAATCGTTGGAATGGAAGCGCTGATTCGCTGGAACCATCCAGAGAAAGGCATGATTCCGCCAAATAAATTCATTCCAATTGCGGAGGAAACGGGGCTTATTATCCCAATTAATGAATGGGTGATGGAAACAGCTTGTCGGCAAACGAAAGAATTATTAGCGCAAAACCAACACCTAACCGTGTCAGTGAATTTATCACCGTATGAGTTTGAGAGCAGACGGCTTGTGCAAAAAATAATGAAAATATTAGAAAAAACGAAACTGCCGCCGCACTGCCTTGACGTCGAAATTACGGAACGAATGACGATGGATACGGAAAAAGCGATTCCGATTTTAAAACGGCTAAAGTCAATTGGCGTAACGATTAGTGTTGATGATTTTGGCACAGGCTACAGTTCGTTAAGCTATTTAAAAAAATTGCCGATTGACCGGCTGAAAATCGACCGTTCGTTTGTGCAAAACATGCACGAAAAAGAAGCCATTTTGCCAACGATTATTTCATTAGGGCATAATATTGGTGTGAAAGTATTGGCGGAAGGGGTAGAAACAGAGCAAGAAGCAGCGTATTTAAAAGAAAAGCAATGCGATGAAGCACAAGGATATTATTATGCGAGACCGCTTCCGTATCGTGAGTTAACGGCATTTTTGGCGCAACACGCCCAAAGGGATGGATAACAATGGATATTATTTGGAAAATAGCAGATGAAAAAATTCGCGAAGCGATGAAAAACGGAGAATTTCGTGACTTGCCTGGTTTTGGAAAACCGCTCGATATCGATGATTTATCGCACATTCCGGAAGAATTGCGCATAGGTTATTTAATGTTAAAAAATGCTGGATACGTATCGGAAGCTACTGATTTGAAAAAAGAGTTAATGACAATTGAAGATTTGCTTCGCTGTTGTGAAGATGAGAAAGAAAAAGAACGATTGACACAGAAATGGAATGAGAAATTGTTGCGGTTACAGGCGGTGATGAGAAAGCGTAACATAAGCAATTCACTTGCATTGAGAGAATACCAGCAACGCATTGACGAGAAATTTCGCTAAAGGCTTACTGTAACGGGCAGTAAGCCTTTTTTGAAAGGGGAAGAAAAATGTATCCAGTGATGCTACAAATTGCGAATCAGTCGGTAGTCGTCGTTGGCGGCGGAAGCGTAGCAGAGCGAAAAGTGGTTGGATTGTTAGAGGCGAATGCTGCTGTGACGGTCGTTTCTCCCGCTGTGACGGAGGCGCTAAAGGAATTGGCAGCAAAAGAAAAGATTCGCTGGAAGGAAAAAACGTTTTCCGCTGATGACATAGATAAAGCGTTTCTTGTTATTGCGGCAACGAGCGACCGTCACGTCAATGAAGCGGTGGCGCAAGCAGCAAAACCGTACCAATTAATCAATATTGTTGATGACCCTGAGCGTTCGAACTTTTACGTCCCGTCTGTTGTCCGCCGTGGGAAGCTGACGATTTCCGTGTCCACAAGCGGTGCAAGCCCAACGCTGGCAAAACAAATTCGCGACGAGATTGCAAACATATATGATGAAGAATACGAACGGTACGTCGATTTTTTAACAGCATGCCGCCGCTATATTTTACAGCATGTTGATGATGCAAGCATAAGACGGTCGCTGTTAAAGACGATTGCGACCGAATCGTTTCGCAAAAGCGGAAATTGGGAAGAACAATTTACGAAGCTACTTTCTCAATACAAAAAGCAGCCATGACGGCTGCTTTACCATTTATAAGTCCAGAATCGTTCTGTTTTAAATCGTGCGATGGCATCGCCACCGTACTTGGCCGCTGCTTTCATGAGCCCTTCGGTTTGCGAGCGATGCGCTTTTATGGCGGCAATTTTTTTGTCAATGACCGCACTGACGTTGCGGACGACGTCTGGTTTGCCGATTTCTTTTTCGCAGTTTTTCGCAAATGCCACGCAATGGACAACGGGGCGTTTTTCGCTTGGAATTCGCTCGACCGCACGGATGACGGCTGCCCCGCACGCATCATGGTCCGGGTGGACGCTATAGCCTGGATAGAACGTAATAATCAGCGATGGGTTCGTTTCCGCGATGATGGCATGAATGCGGTCGGCAAGCAGTTCTTCATCTTCAAACTCAACCGTTTTATCGCGGAATCCGAGCAAGCGCAAATCACGAATGCCAATGACGCGACAAGCATCTTCTAGCTCTTTTTTCCGGATCGATGGCAGTGTCTCACGATTGGCAAATGGCGGAATTCCCATATTGCGTCCCATTTCTCCAAGCGTTAAGCACGCATACGTAATCGGAACACCTTGTTCGGCGTACAGCGCTAACGTCCCGGATACGCCAAACGATTCATCGTCTGGATGAGGAAATACGACGAGAATATGTCTTTCCATATTATCCCTCCCTTTAAAACGGCTCATCGCTTAGTTGCAACGCAACCGCTAATTTCCCTTCGTAATCATGTCCTGCTAATAAAAGTTGCCCTTTATCGGTCACTTCCCAATCGGTTAATCCTTCCGCGTATACCCAGCCAAGGTCCAGTTTTAGCCCGACGCGGTAAGGGCCGTTGCCCGCGATTTTGGCGCGGCTAAAACGGATGCGACCGTTGCGAATGTATGCCCCCGCAGCAAAAAATCCTTCGTTATGGTGAGACGCATAGGCGCCATTGGTCGTTTCTAAATGCAAATAAACGTCTTGATTGGCGAAACGGTTTAGCGCTTTTTGTACTTCCTCGATACGAATCGGCTGCACCAAAACCCCTCCCTTGTCGTTTTTCCTTATTGTACATGAAAATGAGGTAGAAAAGGAAATATTTCGTTTAGCGAATTTTTTAGTGTAATAGAAACAGGCGATTGTTTGAAAACTTGCACCGAAACAAAAAAAGAGGTGGGGGACGATGCGCTTTCATGGTGTAACGTTTTTAAACATTGATGGCACTTATTCTTCGCAACAGCGCCTTTTACGGTTGCCACACGAATGGATTGACGCGACCGATATACCACAGACGAATTTGTATTGTGCCCCGCAAGCATTAACGGAAATAGAAAAGCGCCTTTTGCAGCGTCGTTTTCAAGGAATGACGTTTATCGGTAGCGGCAACTATCATTATGTGTCTTACTTATTAATGAAACGCATAACCGAACCGTTTACGCTCGTGCTGTTTGACAATCATACCGACATCGGCACTAGCAAAGACGGGGTGATTTCTTGTGGCTCGTGGGTTTCTCACGCGCTAACGATTCCTGCGCTAGACAAAGTAATCATCGTCGGACCGTCTGAATGGTCGCCTTCTTTTGCTAAAAGCATCACGATTTTTCCAACATTGCTTTCTCCAAAACTTCTTCTCTCACATATTCAAACAGAGCATGTGTACATTAGCATTGATAAAGATGTTCTTTGCCGTGAAGATGCAGTGACAAACTGGGAGCAAGGGACGATGTCGCTTTCGTTTTTGCTTCGCTGCTTGCAAACGTTATTTGCCTATAAAAGAGTCATAGGCATGGACGTGTGCGGGGAATATCCACAAGCGGCAGTTGACTTGTTTCACCCACTTCACCGTGAAGCGAATCGAAAAAATGAGTATGCCAATCTTTGTATTGCCGAAACGTACTTGCACCATACGCTTCATCATCCGCGGTTAGCGTAGGAAAAAGCGCCCAGTTGAACTACACCGGGCGCTTTTCTTAATAAATAATGCGGAACGTTTTTTCGTTTGGAAGCGGTGGTATGTACTCGGTTTCTATGTTCGTGACGCGTGCGAACGGAGAGCCTTGTTCGATTTTGTCGAGAAACATTTGCAGTCGCTCGTCCGTTCCTTGTACTTCCAACTCCACCGTTCCGTCGTCTTTGTTTTTTACCCAGCCGGTTAGGTCCCATTTGAGCGCTTCAACTTGTGCATAGTAGCGAAAGCCGACGCCTTGCACGCGACCGTGGACAACAACATGTAACCGTCGCATCGCAACCCCTCCTCATTTTCCTACCATCCATCATACAACAAGATAGGGTGCTTTGCCTACGGAAAACGAAAAAAGATGAGGAGTGGTCAATTTTTTTGCAGAGAGAGTTGGTGTGCTACTTTTTCTTTTACAAGCTCTTCTAACAGCGGATGATACCCGAGGTAGCGGCATACTATCCATCGTTTGCTCGTTTGCGGAAGCATTTGAATCATTGCTTCTATTTTTTTCATGAGTACGCCAGTAAAAAGCAAATAAGGGACGATGAAAATCGTTTCGTAAGAAGAACGGTTTAGTTGTTGTATGCTGTCAGTAATGGACGGCTTAGCGCTAGCGAGAAAGCAAACCTCTACAGCAGGAATGTTTCGTTGTCGCAACTTCCTTGCGATCGCTTCCATGTCCCGTTTCGTATCAACATCGCTACTTCCACGACCAACGAGCAAGACGACCGACCGTTCATCGACAGGAATAGATTGTTCCAAAATTCGCTCCATAATAATATTAATCATATTGTCGTGGACGCCAAACGGTTCGCTCACAGAAAATGTGAGGTGCGGGTGGCGTTGTTTTGCACGTTCGATGGCGGCAGGAATGTCTTGTTTTGCATGTCCTGCCGCAAGCAATAATATCGGGACGACGATAATGGATGTAGCGCCTTTTTGTACGCAACGGTCGATGCTTGTTTCAATCGTTGGTTCGGCATGTTCAAGAAAAGCAATTTCTTGAATCGGACAAGCGATTTTTTGTTTGCATCGCTCGATAAATAGGGCGGCTTCTTCACGCGCTTTCGCTACGCGGCTGCCGTGGCAAATGTATAAAATAGCTTGCATATTGTCCTCCTCACAAAATTTTAGCGAGAAAGCCCCTGCTTTTAGGCATGGGGATGAATCACTGATTTTTTTGAATAAATTTATAATGCTTCTATTGCTAGCGACGATAGTTGCTCAAACCAATGAATGCGCTGGCGAAGTGCGACAACTTCGCCGATAATAATGATGCTTGGGTTTTCTAATTTATTTTGTTGGACGGCTTCGACAATCGTTGCTAGCGTCGCGGTTACAGTACGTTGGCTAGAAAACGTTCCCCATTGAATGACTGCTACTGGAGTAGACGATGGCTTTCCGTGTTGGATGAGCTGGTCGCGAATGTACGGCAAGTTGCTCATGCCCATATAAATAACGATGGTATCGATCCCTTTCGCAAGGCTTTCCCATCTTCCTTCGCTGCTTCCATCTTGTCGATGGCCTGTAATAAAAGCAACGTTTGCACTAAACTGGCGATGGGTGACAGGGATACCGGCGTAAGCAGCTGCTGCAATGCCTGCTGTAATGCCAGGAACGATTTCAAACTCGATGCCGTGCTTCGCAAGCGTTTCCGCTTCTTCGCCACCTCTACCGAAAACGAACGGGTCGCCACTTTTTAATCGTACCACGGTTTTCCCTTTTTTCGCATGGTGAACGAGAAAATGGTTAATCGTTTCTTGCTGCATCGTATGGTATCCGGGCAGTTTGCCACAAAAAATAAGCTCCGCATCCTTTTTGGCAAACGTCAATAATTGTTCATTCACGAGGCGGTCGTATAAAATAACGTCTGCTTGTTGAATGCATGTTAAGCCTTTGACCGTAATCAATTCTGGATCGCCAGGACCTGCTCCGACTAAATATACTTTGCCCATTTTCGTTCCGCCCTTTCTTTTCTATGTGTGATCATAAAAAATTTCTAGGTATAAAGAAGCAACCCGCTATGCAGGTTGCCCTTTGTTTGCATTATCGTAACGAGTTTTTTTGCCTACATCAACGAATGTGTTAAAAACATCAACAAACAAAAATTAATGTGCGATGTGAATGAATTGATGGTGCTGTAAATACGCAATGACTTGTTCAACGCACTGCTCGAGCGAATGGCGGTGCGTTTCAATCGTCAACTCTGGCGAAACCGGCTCTTCATATGGGGAGTCGATGCCAGTGAATTCACGAATTTCCCCGTTCCGCGCTTTTTTATATAGTCCTTTCGGGTCGCGTTTTTCACATTCTTCTAACGGACATTTCACGTAAATTTCGATAAATTCGTCGTTTGCTAATAGTTGCCGAACGAGCTGACGGTCACGGGCAAATGGCGAGATAAAAGCGGTTAACACAAATTGTCCGCTGTCGACAAATAGTTTTGCCACTTCCCCGATGCGGCGAATGTTTTCCGTCCGGTCTTCCGCGGAAAAGCCTAAATCTTTATTTAAGCCGTGGCGAATGTTATCGCCATCTAGTACGTAATTTTGCACGCCAAGTTCAAACAACTTTTTTGATACTGCGTTTGCAATTGTCGATTTTCCTGAACCAGATAATCCAGTAAACCATAAAACAGCGCTATGATGACCGTTTTTTGTGCGGCGGTCTTCTTTTGTAACGGTCGCGTGATGCCAAACGATGTTTGCCAATAGTCTTCCTCTCCTTTACTTCGTCGTTGAAACAGCTTCGCGTTGTTGAAGCCCTTTAATAAGCACTTGCGCGACTTCTGGTCGGCTGAACGTGCTTGGCGGTACTTCGCCTGCTCGCAACATTTCTCGCACTTTCGTTCCTGACAAGACGACATGGTATTCACGGTCGTGCGGGCACGTTTTTGTGGAAGCCATTCCTTCGCATTTTGTGCAATAAAAGCTATGCTCGAAAAAGAGCGGGGTAATGCCAAGCTCTTCTTGTGTAAAGTTTAAGAAGATTTTTTGCGCATCGTATGTGCCGTAATAATTTCCAACCCCCGCATGGTCGCGACCGACAATGAAATGTGTGCAACCGAAATTTTTGCGCACCATTGCATGGAAAATTGCTTCGCGCGGACCAGCGTAGCGCATCGCTGCTTGGAAGACACCGAGAAAGACACGGTCTTTCGGATAATAATTTTCGAGCAAAACTTGATAGCTTTCCATGCGGATATCGGCTGGAATGTCATCGTCTTTCGTTTCGCCGACGAGCGGGTTTAAAAATAAACCGTCGACAATTTCCAGCGCGCATTTTTGAATATATTCATGGGCACGGTGAACCGGATTGCGTGTTTGAAACCCAACAACCGTGTTCCAGCCAAGCTCGGCAAATCGTTGGCGCGTTTCGGCTGGGTCGAAATAAAAGGAAGCAAACCGTCCTTTATCCGTTCGTTTCACAAGCGTAATTGGTCCGCCGATATACACGTTAGGTTTTTCAAATAGTTTTTTAACGCCAGGATGGTTGTTATCATCGGTTTTATATACATGAACGGCTTCTTTTTGTTTATCTGGCACGTAAATGTCTTGAATATCAATGACGCCATAGACGTCGCCGTCGTAAACAAGCTTTACTGTTTCTCCGACAGCTAGTTCATTTGCTTTTTCTTCACTGACGGCAAGCGTGATTGGAATGCTCCATACCGTTCCATCGGCAAGGCGCATCGTTTCGACGACCGCCTCGTAATCGGTTTTTGTTAAAAATCCGATAAGTGGGCTGTAGCCACCGATGCCGATCAACTCAAGATCGCTTAGTTCGGCATTGCTTAAACGAATTTCTTTTGCAACGTTTTCGATAGGATAGTCTGGATTCCAACGATTGATTAACGTGCCTCCGTGAGGGATGCTTACACTCATTTTGTATTCCTCCTTGTTCAATAAAATTTATAAGATAACTAGGAATTAACTTTAAATGCCGCCACCGTTTTCATGAAGCGACCGTTTTTCTTCGGAGATTGTCTTTTTTAAGCTAATGACCCCAATCGTCGCCAAGCAGACGCTAAAGATGGCGATGACGGTGTATAAATCGCTATCAAGCAATAATTTTACTAAACTATACGAAATAACGAGCGAAAAAATCGGTGAAACAAACCATACTTTTAATAGTTGAATGACGATTCGCTTTTGCCAAATATAAAATCCCGTTTTGGCAGTGCCGATTCCGATAATGGCCGATGTCGTAATTTGTGTTAGCGGCACTGGAAGCCCAAAAACGGAAGAAATGATAACGAGAATTGCCCCTGTGCCGGAAATGGCACACCCTTCAAACGGGGAAAAGCGCGTAATTTTTTTTCCGTTTGTTTCGAGCACACGCCTGCCGAGTAATAGCGCGCCGAGTGCAACGAACAATCCACCGAATATCGTTCCCGTTGTGACGGAAATAAGCCCTGCACCGACAAGCGGTCCGACCGCGTTCGCGACGTTGTTCATTCCTGCCGAAAATGCTTCAAAAAAGCCGGCAACAATCAATAACGCCATAAAGCTTTGTTGCCATTTCCCTCTTTCGACTTGCGGGTATTTGCGCTTTAGCGCTAAAAACCATTTGCCGATGAAAAAGGTCAACGTAAACGCAATAATCGGAACAACGACCCAAATGGACACGATAAATAATAGTTTCGATACATAAAGCGCTTCGTAAGCGATGCCGACGCCAACGACCGAACCGACGGTAATTTCGCTTGTTGAGAGCGGGATTCCCATGATGTTTGCGGCAAATAAGGAAATCGCTGCCGCCGTTAAAATGATGATGACAATTTTAACGCTTAACACGGAAGACGGAATAATGCCTGAGCCAATCGTTTTGACGACTTCCCCGCCACCAAGGCTGCCGAGAAATACACCAAGGCCACAAAGAAGGAGGGCGACGTATTTCCGTTTGATTGCTCCTGCTCCGTAAGCGACGCCCATGGCGGCCGCTGCACCGCTTGCGCCGATGTTCATGGCGAAAAAGAAAGAGACGATAAATGCAAAGGTGATCATCTACACGCCCCCTCTATAAATGCAGCCCGCATTCGGTTTTTCCGTGTCCAGCCCATCTTCCTGAGCGCAAATCGTTTATGTCGAGGGCAGGGGAGGTGCATGGTTCACAGCCGATGCTCGGATAGCCGCGGTCGTGCAGCACGTTATACGGCAATTCGTGTTTGTATACATAATTCCAAACGTCTTTCCACGTCCAATGAATGAGCGGACACACTTTTATCGATTGGAATTTGTCATCTTTGTTCAAATATTGGACGTGCTGGCGTGTCGGTGATTGTTCGCGCCGTAACCCAGAAATCCAAGCAGTAACCCCCGTTAGTACTTCCCGTAACGGAATAATTTTTCGTAGTTCACAACATTTGTTTGGATTTTGTTTCCAAAGTTCAGCCCCAAACTGTTCTGCTTGCTCGTCGAGCGTGAGGTGTGGTTTTTTCATGACGATGCGAAGCGATGGGTATTGTTGTTTTACTTTTTCGATTGTTTCGTACGTTTCTGGAAAATGAAGATCGGTATCTAAAAAGACGATTTCTGCATTCGGTCTTACTTTGGCGATAAGGTCGATCAGCACAATCCCTTCGATGCCGAAGCTGCAGGCATAGACGATGTCGTCTTCGTAATGGTCGTATGCCCAGCGCAACACATCAAGCGCGCCTTTTGTGTCGTTATCGCTTGGAAATGACGGTTTCTCTCCATCCCATGTGTGATACGTAAGCAAGGAAATCCCCCCTTAATTCGTAATAAAAAAACTTTCCATTTCGGAAAGGTGAAAGACGAATTATTTTCCCTTATCTCCCAAAATGGTTTCCATTTGGCTGGACGTAGCACCTTGCTTCCAAAAGCAGGTTGCTGGGGTTCATCGAGCCAGTTCTCTCCCCCTCTCTTGATAAGTTGATTGTAATTGACTAAAATTTTAACATAATTCATACAAAAGTCAATCCTAGTTTTTCGATAGGAATTATTTTTTTTTAAAAAAAGCCCCTTTAGGAAGGGGTTATTTTTTCTGATCCAATTCCATGCGCATAAACTTTCGTGTATTCGGTCCGTATATTCCGTCGTCTTCTAGCGCCGCGTACATTGATTGGAAACGCCGTACGGCATCTTCTGTTTGTTCACCGTATACGCCATCAATTGCTTTCGGGTCAAAGCCGAGATGTTTTAAGGCACGTTGCACCATTTTCACTTCTTCCCCTTTGTCGCCTCTTTTTAATAGTTTGTTTGGTAATGGGAATGGTTCTTGGCGCAGTTTTTGGTTGACGACCTCGGTTAATTTTGCTAACGTTTCTTGGCCAACGATACCGTCTACGTGCAAGCCGTATTTTTTTTGAAATGCCATGACGGCATTTTCTGTTTCTTCGCCGAAAGTGCCGTCTGCCCCGTATTTTGGAAGCGGAAAGCCGATGCGGATAAGGTCTTGTTGAATTTCTTTCACAAACGTTCCTTTATCTCCGAGCTTGAGCGGCAATCGAACGGTAGTGCCTTTTACGACTGGTGTTGCGGGATTGTTTTTAGTCGGTTGATTAGCAGGTGTCATTGTATCGACAACATCTTGGATAAAACTATCCCATGTTACCCCATAGAGGCGAAACGCATCGAGCGGGTCGCTTCTTCGTTCAGGGTCAAGCGCATGATGGGACACGATGTGCCGCTTCGGGTCAAGGCGGAACGTTTTGCAAAGATAGGCGTGATACCAGACGTACCGTTTATACGCTTCGGAAAAATCAATCGTTCCTCCGTAACAAAGCTCCACCCCGATGGCAGCATCGTTTGCATCGACCCCGAACAGCTGGTTGTCGGTAGGCTTGTTATATAACACGTGCCACGCTTTTTCGTCTAGCGGAATGATTTCAAGAATATATTTGTCATCGATAAATGTATGTGCCGACGAGGATGGCTGTCGTTTGTCAAAATAGTTGCGGTTAGCATAAGCAGTCGAGCCAGGATTGCCGGTAGAGTGGCTGACGATAAATTTTACTCCTTGTAGTTTTTGACCAGAACGGGCGTTGCCGATTTGAATATAGTCGCGAGTAATGGCATATTCCATGTTTGTCCACCTTCCTTTAACATGATTTCGTCATATCATATGTATAAATCATCGAATGGTGAAAGACGTTCTACTATGTTATCGTAACGAAAAAAGAAAAAAGAAAGATGGAGACGCCATCTTTCTCATTTTTTTCGTAAGTTTCCTAGCTCTTCAACAATTGCTTGCATTTCACTTGGGCTGAATGACTGTTTTTTCATGACGAGGTCATAAATGTCTTTTAGTTCTTCGTACATTTCGTCATCGAAATGCGACGGTTTTAAAACAGAGAAGTTTAACACCTTTAGTTTTTCTTTTAGCTGTTCAATCATATATGCGATGTTTTCTGGTGATTTTTTCGATAAATCCACGTTCGTCCTTCCTTTCGGCTCGTTGTTACCGCTTATTGTACCATAGAGATGCATGCTAGTGCATCTTTTGTTTATAATGGAGAACGAGAGGGGGATTTGGCAATGGTGAAAGTGTTGTTCGTTTGTTTAGGGAATATTTGCCGTTCACCGATGGCAGAGGCAGTATTTCGCGATCTTGTGAAAAAAGAAGGATTAGCGGATAAAATTTCAATTGATTCAGCAGGAACGGGAAATTGGCACGTCGGCAAGCCACCACATCGCGGAACACAGGAAGTTTTGCAAAAAAACGCCATCGAGTTTGAAGGGATTCGTGCGAGACAAATTACGGAAGAAGATTTGCGGAATTTTGATTACATTATTGCGATGGATGTCGAGAATCTCGGAAATTTACGTCGATTAGCAGGATATACGAAAACAGGCTTTATCGGTCGACTGCTCGATTTCGTTCCAGATAGTGACCTGACCGATGTACCAGATCCGTATTATACAGGCAATTTTGCGGAAGTATATGAATTAGTTCAAAAGGGATGTCGTCATTTGCTTGAGACGATTAAAAAAGAACAAGGACTATAAAACTAGGCGAAAGGGGGGGAAGTGATGGTTAATCTCACGTTTATTCGTGAATTAATCCGGCGGTTTCAAGAAGACGAAGTATCGCGGTTGTCAGCGGAGTTAGCGTACTTTTTCCTTCTTTCCCTCTTTCCGTTTTTAATTTTTCTATTGACGCTACTAGCGTATTTGCCGATTCCGCACGAAGATGTGCTTACCATCGTCCGGCAGTATGCACCGAAAGAAGCGATTGATCTCATTGAAACGAACATTCATTATGTGATGAATCATCAAAACGGCAAGCTACTGTCATTAGGGATTATTGGCGCGATATGGTCGGCGTCTAACGGCATTGATGCGATTGTTCGTGCGCTAAACCGCGCGTATGATGTAGAAGAAAGCCGGTCGTTTCTCGTCGCACGCGGGATGTCGATTGTCCTGACGTTTGGGATGATGCTTGTCATTGTCGTGGCACTACTCGTTCCTGTGTTCGGCAAGGCGATCGGGCTTTTTTTATCGTCGGTATTAGGCGTTTCTTCCGTTTTTTTGGCACTTTGGGATACGTTGCGTTGGACGGTCAGTGCCCTTATTTTATTTATCGTATTTACGGCATTGTATTACTTTGCGCCAAATAAAGAGCTCCATTGTAAAGAGGTGTATGTCGGTGCTCTTTTTGCCACGGTCGGTTGGATTGCGACATCGCTTGCGTTTTCTTATTACGTCGGGACGTTTGCGAGTTATACGTCGATGTATGGAAGTCTCGGTGGAATTATCATTTTACTCATTTGGTTTTATTTATCGGGCATGATTATCGTGCTTGGCGGGGAGTTAAATGCGATTTTTGCTTGCCGGCGCGAAGGACGAAAACGAGGATAAATGTGAGGAAAAGGGGGATATTAATCGGTGTAGCCGGTTAGAGGAGGGGTTAAGGATGACGAAAAAAACAAAAAAAGATGGCGGAACAAAGCAAAAAGGAAAGCATAAGCCAACGCATAAAACAAGCGGTAGTGCGAACGGACAAAACGGATATCATTAAAAAAAGAAAGGCTGTCGCCCCCGACAGCCTTTTATTCTGCAATTTCTTCGTAATGATAATATGTTTGGTTGTAAATATGTTCGATTTCTGCATCGGTCATGTACACAAGCTGCTCTCTCGTCATTCCTTTTACTTTCTCGATAAACTCAATCATATTTTTCCGTTCCGCTCTGCTCATCGTTTTTCGCTCCTTTGTTCTGTTTTAAAACAGTTTATTTATTTGTTATTTGTATTATATAACAGTGCGAAAAAATCGGTCAACACTTTTTTTAAAAAATAGGCAAAAAAAATGGAAGGCTACTTTGCAGCAACCTCCGTCCGTTTGTTATAAAACAGCGCGACTGAAACGAAGAAAAGAAGAGAACTAATGGTGAGAAAAAAGCTCCCGTGTGGTTCGTATTGAAGCATCATGCCGATGAAAAGCGGGCCAAACATGCTGCCGACGCTATAAAGAATGCCAGAAAGCAAATTGCCCGTCGGCAATAGATGTTTCGGAAGCAAATCTGCCATATACGTAATTCCAAGCGAGAAAAGGGAGCCGACAAACATCCCAGCAACAAAAAAGCAAAGGAATAAACCCGCAGAGTGAAGAAAAAACAGGGCACTGATAAAACTTGCTGTCCCAATCCATAGCGAAACAATAAGCACACGCTTTCGATAAAAATGATCGCTTAGCATGCCAAGTGGCAGTTGAAACAAAATGCTGCCGATCGAAAAAGCAGGCAACAATGAAGCCACCTGTTGCACCGATAAATGTTCACGAAGTGCATATACTGGAAAAATGCCGTGAATGGCAGCCTCTAAAAATCCGTAAGTAAATGGGAGCAACAGCGCTGCCCACGCATATTTCCACGTTTCCGAAAAACGATGTGTTGCGCTTTTCGGGGCGTCTTTTGTTGGTTCTGGCCGTTCGTTTCGCAACAAAAACACCATCGCCCAGCTAACTAAACTAAGCAATGAAGAAACGAAAAACGGCAGCGCTTCCTGTTTTTCGACGAGCGACGCAACCATCGGTCCGATGGCAAATCCGATGCCAAAAGATAACCCATAGAGCGACACGTTTCGCCCGCGGCGATGGGGAAGAGAAAAATCGGTAATCCACGTTTGGACGGCAAAATGAAGCATATGGTCCCCGATTCCGATGACGAAACGCAAGAAAAACCAAAACAAAAACGACTCCCATAGTGGAAAAAGGGCGAGCGATAATAGTACAATAAAACCACCTAGTATAATCATGGGCTTGTATCCATATTTTCGTAACGGTTTTTCCATAAACGGGGAAACGAGCAAAATGCCGATATACATCGCTGTCGCATGCACCCCATTGATGGAAGAAGAAACACCATGTTTCTCTAATAAAATTGAAATTAGTGGAAGAAGCATCCCTTGCGATAACCCAGAAATGGCGACAACGCTAACTAAAATGAACAGCCGCATAACGAATTCCCCCGTTTGTTAAAAGTGCATCGATTATCATCGTACATAGTTCATGGAAGAAAGACAAGCAAAAAGAGGTGAGCGATATGGAATTTACAATGAAAGAAATTGGCTTTCGGACAACGTTCGAATATGGGGAGTTGCACGTAGCTGGTGATGAAGCACACGGTTTCCGACCGTATCAGTTGCTCGTTTCCTCGGTTGCGGTGTGCAGCGGTGGGGTGCTAAGAAAAATATTAGAAAAAAAGCGGCTTCCTGTACAAAACATGACGATTCATGCCAACGTGACGCGCAATGAGCGAGAGGCAAATCGCGTCGAAGCAATTCACCTTCATTTCGTGCTCGAAGGAGAAGAGCTAACGGAAGAAAAAGTAGCAAAATCGCTAGAAGTCACACGGAAAAATTGTCCGATCGTTCGGTCGGTCGAGGGATGCATTCGTATTACGGAAACATTTGAAATTAAAAAGGGGTTGGAGAATAACGATGAATAAAGTGTTTGCGCTGCTCGTTTTAGCTGGTGTTCCACTTTCTATCATTGGAGGTCTTTTTCATTGGCCTTCCGTCGTCATGTTTGCGGTATATTGCGTGACGATTATTGCATTGGCAAGCTATATGGGAAGAGCGACGGAAAGTTTAGCCATCGTTGCTGGCCCACGCGTTGGCGGATTGTTAAACGCCACGTTTGGCAACGCGGTAGAGCTTATCATTTCCGTTTTTGCGCTAAAAGCAGGACTTGTCGGAGTCGTCTTAGCCTCGCTTACCGGTTCAGTATTAGGAAACTTACTATTAGTCGCCGGACTATCGTTTTTCGTCGGCGGACTTAAATATAAACGCCAAGAATTTAACGTCTATGATGCTCGCCATAACGCAGGATTGTTAACGTTTGCGATTTTAGTTGCGTTTGTCATTCCGGAAGTGTTTTCTTTACATATGTCAGAGGCAGAAACGTTGTCGCTTAGTATCGGCATCTCTGTCATTATGATCATTTTGTATGTAGCCGCGCTTTATTTTAAATTAGTGACGCACCGCGGGGTATACCAACATAAATCAGACGAAGTAGAAGAGCATGAAGAACCGGAATGGGGAAAAGGAAAAGCGATTGCGATTTTAGCACTTTCGACGCTTGCTGTTGCGTACATTTCGGAAAAGCTTGTACATACGTTCGAAACGGTTGCCGAGTCGTTTGGCTGGAGCGAGTTGTTTATCGGGATTATCATCGTCGCCATCGTCGGCAACGCGGCAGAACATGCTTCTGCAGTCATTATGGCGTATAAAAACAAAATGAATGTCGCGGTAGAAATTGCGATTGGCTCGACGCTGCAAATTGCGATGTTTGTCGCCCCTGTTTTAGTGCTCGTTTCGCTTCTCTTTCCGACGAGCATGGCGCTAGTGTTCTCGCTTCCGGAGTTAGCGGCGATGGCGACATCGGTCTTGCTTATGATCGTTCTTTCGAATGATGGCGACACGAACTGGTTTGAAGGAGCAACGTTACTGGCGGCATATACAATTATGGGTATTGGTTTTTATTTGCTGTAAAAAAGAGGACTCTGTCAGACGGCAGAGTCCTTTTCCTATTATAAAAAATAGGAGGAAAAACAGCACATGTGTATATAGTATATCATGTTATTAGAAAATTTCAAATATTAAAATAAAAATATTATGTATTCTCGATGGATAAATGCGCTTTTTTTGAAAAAAATAACGAGGAAAGCAATAGAAAGGAGTAGATGCAATGAGAAAATGGTTTCTTGCTTGCGCGATAAGTTTGTTCGTCGCTTATTCTCCAGCGCTAGCTATTGCAGCGACGCCTGTCGACATTTCAAAAGAAAATACGTATCCAAATCCGACACAAGATTTGCCGTACTTGCAGCCGAGCCCGTTCGCCAAACAACTAATTGAAACGGCGAACGTCAAAATTGAAAATCCTGAACTTATTCGATTGTTAAACGAGTCATCGGTATCTAGCACCCCGTTTGCGCTCGGCTATCGGGCAACGATTTATTTAGGGCAGTGGCCGTTGAACTATCAATCGTTAGAAACATCGACGAATTGGGAATATCAAAAAGTGAATACGAACTTTTTAGACAATCGCGGCGGCAATACTGCGCAAAAGCTGTATTATAAACAAGAAATGCAAAAACATATCCGCGGCGGGCTAACAGCGCCAGTGCCAAACGAAGAAGCAGTGAAAAAAATGATGCTCCTTACGGCGATGAAAAAAACGAATTTACCGCTATCATTTAGCACCGTCATCGGCATTGGCACGAAAAAAGATCAGCCGTATCAAGTGCCTGTCAAAAAGCTCGGCTATTTGTATGCGTTTAGTCCGGCGGTCAATGAAAAAGGAAAAGTGACGTACGGGGAAGTATACATCGTACTAAAAGGAAATAAAAAGAAAATTGTCGTCAAAAACGTGATGACACAAGGCGTCGGTGCATGGATTCCGGTGCAAGACCGGCTGTCGTTTTTGTATATTATAAGCGATCAGCCACGATAAAACGTCAAGGCAAGCTGCCTTGACGTTTATTTCGTCAGATGCGTTTTCCGTGTCGTAAAATCAACGGTTGGATAATAAATGTTTTTGACGAGCACATTTGGTCCTAGACATTGCACGGAAGGACAGTGGCAGTTTAATTGCTTAGCGAGCGGCGAGCGCATCCATTTTTCGTACGCTTCTAGCAACGTATCGTGCTGGATGTTGCCAAGCGACGGCTCATCGCCGAAATCGGTTACGATGATTTCCCCTGTGAAAATGTTGACATTTAGCCGGGAACGCCCATCGGGGTCGTTGCGCACGGTGACGTTTTTGCTTTCGTATAGCCGTTTTAACAAGGCAAGGTCTTCTTCGTTGTCGCTGCACGGATAAAACGGAAGCGTGCCAAACAGCATCCAGACGTTTTCATCGCGGACGTCTAGCAAATGATGAATCGCTGCTCGAAGTTCAGAAAGGCTGACCGTTTCAAGTGCACTTGCAAAATCGCTCGCATACATCGGATGCACTTCATGCCGCTTACAGTGCATTTCTTCGACA
The DNA here is from genome assembly GCF_014196205.1 of Anoxybacteroides voinovskiense. Classification (GTDB taxonomy): domain Bacteria; phylum Bacillota; class Bacilli; order Bacillales; family Anoxybacillaceae; genus Anoxybacteroides; species Anoxybacteroides voinovskiense. Next base: position 99,546 of record NZ_JACIDE010000006.1, read on the forward strand.
ATTTGTCGATGAATCGTTTCTAAATGTGGCAATGTTCGTTTATTAATCATCGTTTCTGCAGAAACAAACACTCCCATTTTGGAAAGTACTTTCGCGTTTTCAATCATTCGGAAAAAATACGCTTCCCGTTGTTTTCGGCTCGGCTTTTTCTCCATCATCGCAAAGCCGCCCTCGACGAAATCGTCGATTGTGCCCCAGTTATGGGAAATGTGTAAAACGTCTAAGTAAGGGATAATTTTTTCGTATCGTTCCAAATCAATCGTTAAATTGGAGTTTAGTTGTGTGCGTACGCCGCGTTCATGCGCATATTTTAAGAGTGGCACGACGTATTGTTCGACAGACTTTAGCGAAAGCATTGGCTCGCCGCCAGTAATGCTTAATGAGCGCAAATGCGGAATTTCATCAAGCCGCCGAATCAAAAGCTCTACACGCAGCGCTTCTGGGTCTTTCGTCTGCAACGTATAGCCGACGGCACAATGCTCACAACGCATATTGCAAAGCGTCGTTGTCGTAAACTCAATATTCGTTAGCTGCATGCTTCCATATTGCTTTACATCCATATATGCTTCCCACGGATCGAACGATGGGGTAATCGGTTCAAATGTTATCTGAGTCATACGCGTCTCCTTCACTATCGAAAATTTAACCATGTCCATTATAGTCCATTGTCATTTTTTCAACAATCGGGTACGATGGAAAGGAAGGGAGAGAAACAATTTGGGCAATGCAGTGTACGAAAAAGATCTACAACTAAAATATTTAAAAGAGCGGTTGAATATGCTTTTGCATATGCTCGATTCCCTCGATCCGGAGTCGACGGATGTCGACGACATTGACCGTCTTCTTGAGGTAATTGATTCGCTTGAAGTGAAGTACGAGCAATTCAAGAAAACGTGGTGAAAAGCTGGAGCATCCAGCTTTTTTCTTTTTTTGGTCACCATCCGTTTTCATTGATTGGGAAAAAGCAGTATAATAAAGGGGAAAAAGATGGACAAAGGGGAAGGGGCGTTACGCATGGAAAAATTTCAAGAAAGCATGTATCAGCTGATTGTCGAAACGTCAACCAAATTGCCGAAAGATGTGCGACGGGCGATTGCGAAAGCAAAGCTGCGTGAAAACGCAGGCACTAGGGCGGCAATGGCATTAACGACAATTGCGGAGAACATTCAAATGGCAGATGAAAATGTTTCGCCGATTTGCCAAGATACGGGGATGCCAACGTTTAAAATTAAAGTGCCGGTTGGCGTCAACCAACTGAAAATGAAAGAGGCGATTCATCGAGCGATCGCTCAGGCAACGAAAGACGGCAAACTTCGTCCAAACTCGGTCGATTCGCTCACTGGGGAAAATAGCGGCAACAATTTAGGCGATGGCGTGCCAGTCATTAAGTTTGAACAGTGGGAGAAAGATTACATTGATGTTCGCTTAATTTTAAAAGGTGGCGGCTGTGAAAATAAAAATATTCAATACAGCCTTCCGTGTGAACTAGAAGGGCTTGGTCGTGCTGGTCGCGATTTAGATGGGATTCGCAAATGCATTTTGCATGCCGTCTACCAAGCGCAAGGGCAAGGATGTAGCGCAGGCTTTATTGGCGTTGGCATCGGTGGGGATCGCTCCTCTGGCTACGAATTAGCGAAAGAGCAGCTGTTCCGTTCGGTCGACGACGTCAATCCAAACGAAGAACTTCGCAAGCTCGAAGACTATATTATGGAAAACGCGAATAAGCTTGGGATTGGAACGATGGGCTTTGGGGGCGAAACGACACTTTTAGGCTGTAAAATTGGCGTCATGCACCGCCTTCCAGCGAGCTTTTTCGTTTCCGTTGCCTACAACTGCTGGGCGTTTCGCCGCTTAGGAGTGAAAGTGAGCCCAGAAACAGGTGAAATTCAAGAATGGCTTTACCAAGAGGGAGAAAACGTCGATTTTGCGAAAGAGCTAGAAAAAGCAGCGCAATCCGTACCGGCAGAAGGGCGTGAAATCGTTCTAGAAGCACCGCTAACGGAAGAACAAGTGCGGCAGCTAAAAGTTGGCGATGTTGTCCGCATTAACGGCATGATGTATACAGGCCGCGATGCGATTCATAAACATTTAATGGACCATGATGCACCGATTGACTTAAATGGGCAAATTATTTATCACTGTGGACCGGTGATGCTGAAAGACGAGAACGGCAATTGGCATGTCAAAGCGGCAGGTCCGACGACAAGCATTCGTGAGGAGCCTTACCAAGGAGAAATTATGAAAAAGTTTGGCATTCGCGCGGTGATTGGTAAAGGCGGCATGGGCGCCAAAACGTTGGCGGCGTTAAAAGAGCATGGCGGCGTGTACTTAAACGCCATCGGTGGTGCGGCGCAATATTATGCCGATTGCATTAAGTCGGTCGAAGGCGTTGACTTTTTAGAGTTTGGCATTCCAGAAGCGATGTGGCATTTGCGTGTCGAAAACTTTACAGCCGTTGTGACGATGGACTCGCACGGCAACAGCTTGCACGAAGATGTGGAAAAATCATCGCTTGAAAAATTGGCGCAATTGAAAGAACCGGTATTTAAATAATAGATGAACCCCGCAACCGTCGCGTTGCGGGGATTTTTGTTAAAATTTGTCGTGGGTAAAGTGCTGGAAATGGAAAACCCTATATGTAGTAGCTTTTTTAAGAGGGGGATTGCGGTGAACCGTTACATGTTTTTGTTGCTAGCGTTTATCGTTTCGTTTGCACCGTCATCTGTTTATGCGCTGTCGAACGAAGCGATTCATTGGGGGTTTTCCAAAAGCAAAAACCACGAACCACCTTCTGCTGGAAAAGAATGGGATGCGCTTCTTGCGAAATACGACGCGTTTTATTTAGGAAATCCGCATGAAAAGGCGATTTATTTAACGTTTGATAACGGCTATGAAAACGGCTATACGGAACAAATTTTAAACGTGTTAAAAGAAAAGCATGTGCCCGCCACTTTTTTTGTTACAGGTCATTATTTAGAAACGGCGCCAGAATTAGTGAAGCGAATGGCGAAAGAAGGGCACATTATTGGCAACCACTCTTGGTACCATCCAGATTTGACGACGGTAAGCGACGAGCGGCTACGTGCGGAACTGGAGGCCGTGCGGAAAAAAACGGAGGAATTAACCGGGCAAAAAGGGATGATGTACCTTCGACCGCCAAGAGGCATTTTTAGCGAACGGACGCTCGCTATCGCTCGTGAACTTGGCTATTACCACGTCTTTTGGTCGCTGGCGTTTGTGGACTGGCACGTTGATAAGCAAAAGGGATGGGAATACGCCTATAATAATATTATGAAGCAAATTCATCCTGGAGCGGTCATTTTGCTTCATACGGTTTCTAAAGACAATGCCGAGGCTCTAGCAAAAGTGATTGACGATTTACGCAAACAAGGATATACATTTAAACGGCTAGACGATGTAATGATGGAAAAAACGGGGCTTTCCCCATGGCTATTTGCCCTTTGACTTTGTGCAAAGGGCTTTGTTTCGTTATAATAAAGGAAAAAAGGTAGGAATCGAGATGTGGCAACAACGAATCGAAGTAGAGGCTCCATACGATTTTTCACGTGTATTAGAGCGGCTTAGACAAGATCCGTTATCTGTAGTAGATGTCGGCAAACAACAGCTAGTCTTGCCTCTTTATATAAATGAAACTCCTGTTGCTGTTTCCGTTCGCAGTATCGGCACAAAACAAGCACCGGTTTTTCTTGTCGAGGCGCAGCACGAACAATTCAAAGAAGCGATATTGTCACGGTTGTTTCGCATATTGCATTGGGATCGCTCGCTTTTGCCGATTCATGAACATTTTTTGCAAACGGAGCTGCGGGACATTTTTCGTGAACATGAAGGGACACCGCTTGTGTTAGAAGCGGATTTATATTTTTGTTTAATCAAATGCATTATTCACCAGCAGCTACATATGAAAGTGGCGTACAAAATGACGGAGCGGTTTGTGAAAGCGTTTGGGCGAGAAATGGACGGCATATGGTTTTATCCGCGCCCAGAACAAATCGCTCGCTTATCGTACGATGAGCTGAGAGCGTTGCAGTTTAGCGGAAAAAAAGCGGAGTATATGATTGATATTTCGCGACTTGTTGCGGAAGGAAAATTAGCACTAGAGAAGCTAGCCGAAGCAACAGATAAGGAAATTATGGACACGTTGCTTCCGCTGCGCGGCGTCGGGCCGTGGACGGTGCAAAACTTCTTGTTATTTGGGCTTGGTCGCCCGAATTTATTTCCGAAAGCAGATATCGGCTTGCAGCGGGCGGTGCAAAAATTGCTTTCATTAGAAACGAAGCCTTCGATGGCGCAAATGGAGGCGTTAAGTAAGCGATGGGAGCCGTATTTAAGCTATGCATCGCTATATTTATGGAGAAGTATTGAATAGGAGAGAGAACAATGCTACAGCAAGGACAACAATTTCCACTAACGATTAAACGGCTCGGCATTAATGGGGAAGGGGTCGGCTATTTTAAAAAGCAAGTCGTATTTGTTCCAGGAGCGCTTCCAGGAGAAGAAGTCGTTGTTCAGGCGACGAACGTGTATCCAACGTATGCCGAAGGAAAAATTGTCCACATCCGCAAACGCTCCCCGCACCGCGTTAAGCCGCGCTGCCCGGTATATGACCGATGCGGTGGCTGCCAATTGCAACATCTGGACTACAACGCCCAGCTAGAAGCGAAGCGCGATATCGTTATGCAAGCGCTAGAACGCCATAGCCGATTAAATATAGAAGCGCTTGATATTCGTCCGACGATTGGAATGGACGATCCGTGGCATTATCGCAACAAAAGCCAATTTCAAACAGGAGTGAAAAAAGGGCGCGTCATCGCCGGGCTTTACAGCATGAACTCGCATGAACTGATTGACATTGACCGCTGTTTCATTCAACATGACGCCACTAACCGCGTCACAACGGTCGTCAAAACGATTTTGCAAGATTTGCGCATTCCGATTTATCACGAACGGAAGAAAACAGGCGTTGTGCGCACGATTGTTGCTCGTGTCGGATTTTTTACAGGCGATGTGCAGCTTGTCGTTGTGACGGCGACGAAAGAACTGCCGCGCAAAGAGCTGTTTGTAGCGGAAGTGAAGCGGCGGTTGCCAGAAGTGAAATCCATCGCGCAAAACATAAACGGACAAAAAACGTCGCTTATTTTTGGCGATGAAACGATCGTTCTCGCCGGTGAACCGTACATTCAAGAAGTGCTTGGCGACTTATCGTTTGAACTATCCGCCCGCGCTTTTTTCCAACTCAATCCGATTCAAACGGTGAAGCTATACGACGAAGTGAAAAAAGCGGCAGCGCTGACCGGACAGGAACGCATTGTCGATGCATATTGCGGTGTTGGCACGATTGGGCTTTGGTTGGCACGAGAGGCGAAAGAAGTGCGCGGCATGGATATTATCCAAGAAGCGATTGACGATGCGCGTCAAAATGCCGAACGTCACGGCTTCACCAACGTCACGTATGCGGTTGGAAAAGCAGAAACGTTGTTGCCAAAATGGGTGAAAGAAGGATGGAAACCAGACGTCATCGTCGTCGACCCACCACGAACGGGCTGCGACAACGCCTTACTAAAAACGATATTACAAGTCAAGCCAAAAACGGTCGTGTACGTTTCTTGTAACCCATCCAGCCTCGCTCGCGACATCGACACACTTGCGAAACAATATCGCGTCGAATACATTCAACCGTTCGATCTTTTTCCACATACGGCGCATGTGGAAAGTGTGGCGAAGTTAAAACTCAAATAAAATTGTTCTACTTTAACACATTCTGGAGGATAGAAATGGTAATATAAAAGCAGTGAATGTTCGTGGGGGGAATAGAAATGTCGGGGGAAACGTCACATGTAAATGTATTGAGTGAAGAAGAATCTAATAAAATGATTGAAAGGGCGAAAGAATTTTTTAGGAAAGAAATCGCTTCTAGCCATATACGTAACACAAAAAAATTGAAGAAATTAAAGGAATTTCATTTAAACCCGTTTTTAGACAAGTATAAAGCGAGATTTTTAACAGGGAATGACGATCCTGTTAGCATTGCAAAAGCGCTGGTTTACCCAAGAGTATTGGGGACATCTATTAACACAACGTTTGGAAATAAACTTCAAAAATTTTGTAGCGAAGTATTGGGGAGCTTTGCTTCTACTACAGCAGGGATAGACATTGAATTTATTGATAAAGTAGACGGAAGAAGAAAATATTGTCAAGTGAAAGCAGGACCCAACACTATTAATAAAGACGATGTAGAAACGATAAAAAATCATTTTGCAGGTGTTAAAAGGCTTGCGAGGACGAATAATCTTCATATTGGATTCACTGATTTAGTCGTTGGTGTTCTTTATGGTACACCTGGTCAGTTAAGCGGTCATTATCAAAAAATTAATCAAGAATATCCTGTCATTGTTGGGCAAGAGTTTTGGTACAGGCTTACGGGGATTGAAAACTTTTATCAAAGATTAACAGATGCAATAGGGGAAGTTGCAACAGAATTTGACTCTTCAAAGCTAATTGAGGAGATTATTGAACAGCTCGCAAAAGAGATTGAGAAAACGCTGAACGCTGATAAAGCAAAAGGAAATGCCTAGGCATTTCCCTTTTTGTTCATTTCGTTCAAAACTTTTACGATCGATAGACCTACAGCTTTAGCCATATGAACCGGAACAGCGTTGCCAATTTGTTTATAAGCATTGTTCATCGAGCAATCAAATACCCAGTCGTCAGGGAAGCTTTGTATTCTTGCATATTCTCTAACCGTAAAAGGTCTTGTTTCTTCTGGATGGCATCTTTCCGTTTGCTTTTGGGCAGGAGAACATGTTAACGTTAGGCACGGCTCGTCCCATGACAATCTTCTTGCCATTCCTGTTCTTCCGCCGCCTGAGTAGTAACTTTTTCCCATGTACTGTTTGGCAACTTCTTCTGGGAGATCCCTCCAATAACCGCCAGGAGGAACAAGTTCAAGAACTTTTCTCTTTTCTTCAGGGTATTTAGCGCCCTCGGATGGAGGAACATCTTGTAAAACATCTCTTAATGTCAACGTATATCCATATGGTTTAGGAAAACGATAAGAAATGCTATATTTTTCAACTAAATCTTTTCTTATCCCTATAATGAATATTCGTTCTCTTTTTTGTGCTACATCATAGTCTAAAGCATTCAATACTTTCCATTGAACGTTGTAGCCAATTTCTTCGAAAACGGAGAGCATCGTTGCTAATGTTTTTCCGTTGTCGTGGTTGACAAGCCCTTTCACATTTTCGGCTAAAAACATTTTTGGCTGCAGTTCTTGCAAAATCTTTGCGTAATAGTAAAATAATGTCCCTCTTGCGTCATTTAACCCTAGTTTTTTCCCTGCATAGCTAAATGACTGGCAAGGATACCCTCCAGATAACAGGTCGATGTCGTTTGGACAGTTGTTAATAAAGTTTTTTATTCCATGCTCAGCCACTTCAATAATATCTTTTTCGATTACGTTCCAATGAGGTCGATTTTTTCTTAATGTTTTGCATGCATATTTATCAATTTCTACTAGCCCCAAGGAGTGGAAACCTGCCATTTCAAGCCCAAGCGCTAACCCTCCGGCACCTGCAAATAATTCAACAGCTGTATATTGTTTAGCTGCAACGATATCTCTCACTTCTACACTATGGGAGCCTTCATAGTGAAAAACATTAACAGTATCTTCTATTTCAACATCAGTTCTTGTATCTATATCTCCTAAATCAAGCTCAAGTTGTTCGGAGTAAATGATATCTTCAATGTCTACTCCAAGTGTATGGCAAAGCTTTAAGGCGTTTGACTTGATAGGATTGAAGGTAGGGGAAAGGAGCATAGATAATTGGTTTTTACTAATTCCCATCTTTTCCGCAAGCTCTTTTTGCGTAGAAATTCCCGATTTCGTCATATACTTCCTAACTTTTTCTTTGCTAATGCTATACAAATTTATACCCCCGTAAAAGTTAAAATATTTTTTTAACTATTATATGGTTATTATATGTGATGAGAAGATGAGCGTCAATGATATGCTTGTTTTCAAAACATTACAATCTGATTAGAACGTCATGTCGCAAAAAAATGCTTGCGAAAGGGGATAAAAACGATTCACGAACGAAATTGTCAATGGAAGAAGTTAAAGTGCGGTGCGAAGTGTTTGAAGTGAAAATGACGATACAGCCATAGGTGTAAGAAAAAACACATAACCGAACATGGTTACGTGTTTTTTAAATGAGTTGAATTTGTTTTATCTCTTCTTCTCCAACAGCGACCATCCTCCCACCATCTGGAGTAAATATGATTTCATCATCATCGAAATCTGTATCTTCTTGATCAATATAATCATGAACAAACCCTTCCAGCACGGTTCCATCTTTAAACACAATTCGCACTCTTTTTTGAATGTATCTCCATAACTTCATAAGAATCCCCTTAATATTGTAAAATACGCTTTGTTCTCAATCATTTTTCCTACATTTATACGTAACTTCAACAACTTCATCGGTTGTGACGTAAAACATATCATCAAAATCATCTGCGCGTTGGCAAAAATATTTTGGTTCAGTCGGAAACACTTCCAAAACAGTCGCCTCTGTCCCGTCTTTTAGACGTATAACATCCAATTCTTCCACAATCATTTGTCTCTCCCTCGCTTTTCGTTAAGGATTGTAATCGATTTTATTTCGTTTTCCGATACTCCAAAAACATAGCCTTTTCCTTTTGTTTCTTTGTTTGTAATCACTAAACTATCTATTCCATCCTCGCTGTCTTCCCCATCGCAGTAATCGCGAACAAACCCTTCTAACACATCTCCGTCTTTATATACAATTCGTACGTTTTTCCCAACATATTCCCATAATTTCATGACAGTCCTCCTTTATTTTTCGTGCATTAAATTTAAAACAGCTTTAACTGCTCTGAATTGTGCATAAGCTCATGAAGTTTAGCGACAACAGGGGCATTGTCGGTATTTATCATCATTTGAATGTCGTCCACATCTTTAATTGTGTAAAATTGTTTAGCAGGGATAAAGTATACTAATACTTTTTTGTTTAGTTTGGCAAGATTGATGATGTTATTCAATGTTCCTTTACTTTGCCCATTCCAAATCATAAAACCGTAGTCTGCGTTTTTTGCCATTTCTATATCTTTGGCTGCATAGTAATCAAATCCTTTTTTGTGTGGTTCAACCTCCACCTTCTCTACTTCCCATTGTCCGATATTGTTTCTTGCTCTTCCATTTGTTGCATAAACTTTAACATTTCGATAATTCAACGAATGTAAAAACTTTTGTACTTGCTTATCGACTCCATTTGCATCCCCGACCAAAACAGTGAAATTGTTGTTTATAATGTTGGACAATCTTTCTTTTACTTGTTTATTCAAAATGGACACTGCCCGTGGACCAGCTACAAATACCTTCATTGAACTCACCTTTACCACTTCTTATTTTCGTATATTTCTTCAACAATAGCCACTAAATTCCTTTATGTGAAGAAGAGATTTTAAAAATATGTCGGAAAAACGGCATACCAAACTTTCATATCGGTCGATTTTTATGAAAAGTCATCGCTTTTTGTTTTACACATCGCGTGGACAAGTTATAATTAAATTTGGAAATAAAAAGGAGGTATACGATGCTTACAGGTGAATTGCGCAATAAAGTCGATAAAATATGGGAAACGTTTTGGACGGGAGGGATTACTAATCCGCTAACCGTCATTGAACAGTTTACCTATTTGTTGTTTATTAAAGGTCTTGATGAAGCAGAAACGTATCGTGAACAAGAGGCGGCTATATTAGGTGTTGATTTTGAACGGATGTTTCCAGAAGATAAGCAGCACCTTCGTTGGAGCAAATTTAAAAACTTAGAAGCGTCGCAAATGTACGACATTGTATCGAACGAAGTGTTCCCGTTTATTAAAAGTTTGCATGGCAATAAAAATTCAGCGTACGCGAAATATATGAGCGATGCCATTTTTATGATTCCAACGCCACAAATGCTTGCGAAAATTGTCGATGGCATTGATAACATTCCGATGAAAGACCGCGATACAAAAGGGGATTTATACGAATATTTATTATCAAAAATCGCAACGGCGGGAACGAACGGTCAATTCCGCACGCCGCGTCATATTATCGAGATGATCGTTGACTTGATGAAACCGACTCCAGAAGATATTATCGTCGATCCAGCGGCGGGTTCGGCAGGATTTTTAGTAGCGGCAGGCGAATATTTGCGAAAAAAGCATGCGGACTTATTTTTAGTGCAAGGACTAAAAGAACATTTTCATAACGATATGTTCTATGGCTTTGATATGGATCGCACGATGTTGCGAATCGGTGCGATGAATATGATGCTTCACGGCATTGAAAATCCAAATATTGAATATCGTGATTCCCTTTCCGAGCAAAATAAAGATAACGAGAAATATACGCTCGTCCTCGCCAATCCACCATTTAAAGGTTCGTTAGATTACGAAGCAGTTTCAAGCGACTTGTTGAAAATTACAAGAACGAAAAAAACAGAGCTATTGTTTTTAGCATTATTTTTGCGCATTTTGAAAAAGGGCGGACGTTGTGCGTGCATCGTGCCAGACGGGGTATTGTTCGGAAGCTCAACTGCCCACAAAGCGATTCGGAAAGAAATTGTCGAAAACCATAAGCTAGAAGCAATTATTTCGATGCCAAGCGGTGTATTTAAACCGTACGCTGGTGTTTCGACAGCGATTATGATTTTTACAAAAACAGGCGTCGGCGGAACAGATTACGTCTGGTTTTACGACATGAAAGCGGACGGCTACTCATTGGACGACAAACGCAATCCAATCGAACAAAATGATATTCCCGACATCATTGCGCGCTTCCACAACCGTGAAGCGGAAAAAGACCGGAAGCGCACAGAGCAATCGTTCTTTGTGCCTGTGGAAGAAATCCGGGAAAATGACTATGACTTGTCGATTAACAAGTATAAAGAGATTGAGTATGAAGAAGTGCAGTATGAAGCGCCGAGTGTCATCTTAGAACGAGTGGAAACGTTGGAGAAAGAGATTATGAATGGCTTATCGGAATTAAAAAATTTAATACGGGGATAGAGTGATGCTATGTTTAGTAAGTATCAGGATAGTAAATCTTTAAGAAGTTTGCAAAGAAAAAATGATTGGAATTTATTTAGGTTTAGTGATGTTTTAAGGGATGATACTAAGAATGCAAGAAAAATAAAAAAAGAAGATTACCTTTCACAAGGGAGTTATCCAATTATTGACCAGGGGAAAGACTATATTGCTGGGTTTACCAATGAGGGAGACGGTATTTACGCTACTCCTCCATTAATTGTATTTGGTGATCATACAAGGCTCTTAAAGTATATTGATTTCCCTATATTCATAGGTGCGGATGGTGTAAAGCTGTTAAAAAATACATTTTCTGAGGAAGAAGTTCTTACAAAGTACATATATTATTATCTATGTACAGTGAATATACCTGACACAGGATATAACCGCCATTTTAAATTTTTAAAAGAAGTTATAATTCCTATTCCTAATATAGAGGTGCAAAAGCGTATCGTTCGTGTACTTGACAAAGCCCAAGAACTTATCGACAAACGTAAGGCCCAAATTGAAGCGTTGGATCAACTGGCGCAAAGTGTGTTTTTGGAGATGTTTGGGGATCCGGTTCGAAATAAAAAAAACTTTCCTAAAATGTCAATTAAAGATATTGCGAAATCAGATAAAAATGCAATTAAATCAGGACCATTTGGCTCAGCTTTAAAAAAAGAATTTTATGTAAGTAAAGGCTACAAAATATATGGACAAGAACAAGTGATCAGAGACGATTTTTCTTTTGGTGATTATTATATAGATGAAAATCTGTACAAGAGTTTAGAAAGTTATAAAATATCAGCAGGAGATATACTCATTAGTCTTGTAGGAACTTTTGGTAAAATAAGTATTGTTCCAGAAGAGTTTGAGCCAGGAATTATTAACCCACGTCTTATGAAAATCACCTTAAATCAAAATATAATGAAACCTGAATATTTTAAGTATTTGTTTTCTGTTCCAAGTATCATTTCACAAATAGAGCACGTTTCTCATGGTGGGACGATGGGAATTATTAATACAAAAATTATGAAGAATTTTGTTATTCCTGTTCCGCCTTTAGAACTTCAGAATAAATTCATAAACTTTTTGAAGAAAATTCAAATGCAAAAGAGCCTTTTACACAAAAGTTTGAATGATTTGGAGATTGCTTTCCACTCCCTAATGCACCGCGCGTTTAAGGGGGAGCTATTTAACAATTAATGCACGTCAACGGAATTGATATCGTGTTTGTCAGGGGAGGGGATTGAGTGTTATCTAACTTTCACTTTTTAATAGGCAAGCCCCATTACGAAAGTTTTGCGAATGCGTGTGTCGAGGCGGAGAGAAGTTTGATCGTGAGTCCGGCGACGTGCGCGATTTTGACGCGCCGGGCGCTGGAGCTTGCGGTGAAGTGGGTATATAGCTTTGATAGCGCGTTAAAAGTGCCGTATCAAGACAATTTATCGAGCTTAATTCACGATCATGGGTTTATGGAAATTATTGACGAAGAGTTGTTGCCGCTGTTGCGTTACATTGTCAAACTGGGAAATGTCGCGGTTCATACGAACTCGATGATTACGAGGGAAGAAGCGATTCTTTCGTTGCATCATCTTCATCAATTTGTTTCTTGGATTGACTATTGTTATTCCGATGAATATACCGCGACAGACTTTGACGAATCGCTGCTGCAAATGGGGGAGGAAAAGCGTGAACGTCCAGAGGAGCTAAAAGATTTATATGAGCGGTTAAGTTCGAAAGACAAGCGTCTTGAAGAAATGATGAAAGAAAACGAAAAACTTCGCGCGCTTCTCACCGCCAAAAGGGAAGCGAATACGAAAGAGTACGATTTCCAAGTTGACGAGTTAAGTGAATATGAAACGAGAAAGAAATATATCGATTTAGATTTAAAGTTAGCGGGTTGGGAATTTAAAAAGGACGTTGTTGTGGAATATCCTGTCGTTGGCATGCCGAATCAAGAAGGAGTCGGCTATGTCGATTACGTCTTGTTTGGCGATAACGGCAAGCCGCTTGCGGTTATCGAAGCAAAACGAACAACCGCTGATCCGAACAAAGGAAAGCAACAGGCAAAACTGTACGCCGACTGCATGGAAAACATGCACGGTCAACGCCCGATTATTTTTTACACAAACGGTTTTGAAACGTATATTTGGGATGATATTCATTATCCAGCGCGAAAAGTTTCTGGATTTTACAACAAAGAAGAATTGAGCTTATTGATTGATCGCCGAATGATGAAAAAGCCTTTTAACTATGTGCAAATTAACGAAAACATCATCAATCGTTACTATCAAAAAGAAGCGGTGTTAGCTGTATGCGATGCGCTCGAGAAAAAACAGCGCAAAGCGTTGCTTGTCATGGCGACGGGGAGCGGCAAAACGCGAACGGCGATCGCGATTGTCGATGTGCTCACGCGCCATAATTGGGTAAAAAATATTTTGTTTTTAGCAGACCGTAAAACGCTTGTCACGCAAGCGAAAAATAACTTTAGCCACCTGCTTCCGAATTTAACGCTATGTAATTTGCTTGACAACAAAGATAACCCAGAAGAAAGCCGTATGGTATTTTCGACATATCCAACGATGATGAATGCGATTGACGAAGCGAAGCGAAAAGACGGCAAACGCCTCTTTACCGTCGGACATTTTGACTTAATTATCGTCGATGAGTCGCATCGCAGCATTTATAAAAAATATCGGGCGATTTTTGACTACTTTGACGCAATATTGCTCGGGCTGACCGCCACACCAAAAGACGAAATTGACCGCAATACGTATGAAGTGTTTGATTTAGAAAACGGTGTTCCGACCTATGCCTATGAGTTAGATCAAGCGGTGAAAGACGGCTATTTAGTCGATTATCGGACGATTGAAACAACCCTGAAGTTTCTTGAAGAAGGCATTCGTTACGATGACTTATCCGATGAAGAAAAAGAACGATATGAAGAAACCTTTGACGATGAAGTAGGTGAGGATATTGACAGTGCCGCGTTAAATGAATGGCTGTTTAACGACGATACGATTGATACGGTACTGAGAGATTTAATGGAAAAAGGAATTCGCGTCGAAGGCGGGGACAAACTCGGCAAAACGATTATTTTTGCGAAAAATCACCGCCATGCGGAACGGATTGTGGAGCGTTTTGATCGATTGTATCCTGAATATAAAGGCGGCTTTGCACGCGTCATTGATTATAGCGTCAACTACTATCAAACGTTAATTGATGACTTTTCGGATCGGAACAAATTTCCGCAAATTGCCGTATCGGTCGATATGCTTGATACGGGTGTCGATATTCCAGAAGTCGTCAATCTTGTTTTTTTCAAAAAAGTGCGTTCGAAAGCAAAGTTTTGGCAAATGATTGGACGGGGCACGCGTTTATGTAAAGATTTATTAGGAATCGGTCAAGATAAAACGCATTTTCTTATTTTCGATTATTGCGGGAACTTTGAGTTTTTCCGTCAAAACCCAAAAGGAATCGACGGAGAAATAGGAGAAAGTTTAACAGAGCGCTTATTTCACGCCAAAGTTGAAATGATTAAAGAGCTTCAACATTTACGTTATCAAGAGGAAGAATATGTTGTTTATCGCAATGAATTAATTGATGATGTGCTTGCACAAATCAAGAAATTAAACGAAGAAAGCTTCCGCGTAAGGCAATCCATTCAGTATGTGCATAAGTTTAAAAATCGCGCGAATTGGGATTCGTTGACGGCGATGGATGTGAATGAGCTCCAACAATACATCGCGCCGCTTATTGTTCCGCTTAACGATGATGAGTTTGCGAAGCGGTTTGATTTGCTTATGTATACGATTGAACTAGCAAAACTGCAAACGAAAAACGCCACAAAACCAATTCGGAGCGTAATTCGCACTGCGGAGGCATTATCTAAGCTCGGTTCGATTCCTCAAGTCGCGGAACAAAAAAATATTATTGAAAAAGTGCAGACGGAAGAGTTTTGGAAAGAAGCAGATCTTTTTGAACTAGAAGCTGTTCGCGAAGCGTTGCGTGAATTAGTGAAGTTTCTTGAACGAGAAACAAGGAAAATTTACTACACGAATTTTAAAGATCAAGTGTTGGAAGTGAAAGAAAACGGTTCGATGTTAGAAGTAAACGACTTAAGAAATTATCGCAAAAAAGTCGAGCATTATCTTCATGAACATCGCGATCAGCTAGCGATTTACAAACTGCGCCATAATAAAAAGTTAACCGTGCAAGATTTGCGCACATTAGAACACATTCTTTGGAACGAACTCGGGACGAAAGCCGATTACGAAAAAGAATTTGGCGACACGCCAATTATGAAACTTGTTCGCAAAACGGTCGGGCTTGATCCGCAAGCAGCAAACGAAGCGTTTTCGGAATTTTTATCAAACGAACGGCTAAACATTCACCAAAGCCGCTTTGTCAAATTGATCGTCGATTACTTTGTAAAAAATGGCGTGATGGACAAAAAAGTATTACAAGAGGAACCGTTTAAAACGGTCGGAAGCATTGTCGATTTGTTTAAAGACAACTTAGACGATGCACGTAGAATTATTAGCATTATCGATGAGATTAATCGAAATTCAGAAGAGATTGCAGGGGCATAGCATCGTGCGATTATCTGGAATAGGGGCATGAACGCCCCTCTTTTTGAAACGAGATGAACGAGGTGGAAACAAAAGAACAAGTGTTGAAATTGGTTGTTTTGCATGAGAAAGAAGCCAAAATAAATCCCCAGAGAGCACATTATTTGTTCTTCTGGGGATTATTGTTGACTTAAGTATTTTTCTAACGTTTCCAAATCATCAGCGTCAGTCAATATACTTAAAGCCCAATGGTAAGGAGATTCATGAAAACCAATTGGGTCTTCCATTAATGACTTAACAGCACCTGACTTTTTGATAAGCTCTTTTGCTTCAGTTTCACATTTTCCAAATTCGACAATAAGTTCACGAATAATATGCTGAACCATAATTTCGATTTCTTTTTGAATGATCATAGACATGAGCCCCTTTGCACTTTCATGCATAGTCATCGTACCATACACGAAAAGCGACATCATCGATATGCTATTATTTCTCCATTTTCTTCGCCAAATCAGCAACCTCGCTAATTGTAAGCCCTGTTCGTTTTGCAATTTCGTGAATCGGTAGTACGTCTAATAAATTTTTTGCTATTTCAAGTGTTTTTTCGTGCACTTCTTTTTCTTTTTCTTGCTCAAACTCTTCGACAAGTAAGCGCATGACTTTGTTCATTTTCATCCACTCCTTTATTTTTTGTGCATATTGTTCGTCAATAAACTTATCGGTAGCGGTTAAAATGCCAGCAATGACGTGCAATTGTGTTCGTTCGTTGTGAATATTTTTTGCCAATTCAATCGTTTTTTCAATCATCATTTGTCGGTCAAAACGGCTATGCATAAGCGGAACGAGAATGAGCTTCATCGTTTCCTCTGCTGTTAGCGGTTCATTGTTGCAAATTTTTTCTTCGATCGTTGCAAAAATTGCATCACCGTTGTACTCAGAAAGCAACACGGCTTTGGAAGAAAGAAATACATCACCAGCGTAAAATTGTTCATATTTTCGTGTGACATCACTTGTGTAAATGACCACGATACGAATGTGTCTCAGTTGTTTTTCTTGTTTATAGTATGTGTACAAAATTCGGTAAGCATAATCGAGGTATTTCAGATGATTGTCGATAAACCGTTCATTGCTTTCGTATTCGAGTAGGAGAATAGAATCGTCTTCGAGAAGAAATAATGTGTCAGAACGCTTTTCATCAGCTCGCACTGCTGGGAATTCGTTCGGCAGAAGCGCTTTAATTTTCGGAAGGTCATGGAGACCGTACACATCAAGCGCTTGATTACGATACAATTCGCTTAGCGACTTAAACAAAATATCTTTAGCGTGATACGATATTCCGTGCGCCATTTTGTTGCCCTCCGCTTTTTACTATTATTATACCTGTTGCCTCCTTTCATTGTCATCATTTGTTAGAATTTTGTCATAACAATCCGTCACCGCAGCGTTGTTAAGGAAAATGGGGTATACTGAAAAACAAATAGAACTACAATTTTTGTGTATGGAGTGAGAAGCAGTGAAAAAAGAACAAGGGTTGGACTGGGATATTTCATGCAGGAGGGAAATATGTTGAACGCAAATTGGAACTTTGACAATAGCTATGCCCGTTTACCCGAGCGATTTTTTACGAGGATTCACCCAACGCCTGTCAGTGATCCGGAACTTGTCATGCTTAATCGTTCGCTTGCCGAGGAGCTAGGGTTGAATGTAGAGGCGTTGGCGAGTGAAGAAGGGGTGGCAGTGTTTGCGGGAAATCATATTCCGGAAGGAGCGGAGCCTTTGGCGCAGGCGTATGCCGGGCATCAGTTCGGGTATTTTAATATGCTTGGCGATGGTCGCGCCATTTTGCTTGGGGAGCACGTGAATTCAAATGGAGAGCGGGTCGATATTCAGCTGAAAGGGTCGGGACGGACGCCATATTCGCGCGGTGGGGATGGTCGTGCGGCGCTTGGGCCGATGCTTCGTGAGTATATCATTAGCGAGGCAATGCACGCCCTTCGTATTCCGACGACTAGAAGTTTAGCTGTTGTGACGACAGGGGAAGTTGTCATTCGAGAAACGGAACTTCGAGGGGCGATTTTAACGCGCGTGGCGGCGAGTCATTTACGGGTCGGGACGTTTCAATATGCGGCACGGTTTTTATCCAAAGAGGAATTGCAGACGTTAGCCGATTATGCGATAAAGCGGCATTACCCGAACGGTGAACATGCGTCCAACCGCTATCTTTTTTTACTTGAAGAAGTGATGAAAAAACAGGCGGCGCTTGTCGCGAAATGGCAATTGGTCGGGTTTATTCATGGGGTGATGAATACCGATAATATGACGATTAGCGGAGAGACG
Source organism: Anoxybacteroides voinovskiense (assembly GCF_014196205.1). Classification (GTDB taxonomy): domain Bacteria; phylum Bacillota; class Bacilli; order Bacillales; family Anoxybacillaceae; genus Anoxybacteroides; species Anoxybacteroides voinovskiense. Next base: position 117,550 of record NZ_JACIDE010000006.1, read on the forward strand.
ATTGATTACGGACCGTGCGCGTTTATGGATGTGTACGATCCGAAGACGGTGTTTAGTTCGATTGATACGCAAGGTCGCTATGCGTACGGCAATCAGCCGTATATTGCTGGGTGGAACATCGCACGCTTTGCAGAAAGCCTATTGCCGCTTTTCCATGACGAAGAAGAAAAAGCGATCGAACTAGCGCAAGAAGTAATCGCTCCATTTCCGACGTTGTATGAAACGTATTGGCTGAAAGGGATGCGAGCAAAACTTGGGCTTTGTACGGAAGAGGAGGAAGATAAAAAGCTCATTGGTGAGTTGCTTCATCTTATGCATACACATCGCGCCGATTATACGAATACGTTTCGCGCGTTGACGCTAGATGAATGGAATTTTAGTGAAAAAGAGTTTCGCGACTGGCATACACGGTGGCAACAAAGAATCGCTCGCCAAGACATGAAAAAAGAAGAAGTGTATGAATTCATGCGACAAAACAACCCTGCGATCGTTCCACGAAACTATCGGGTCGAAGAAGCGCTTGCCGCAGCCGAGCAAGGGGACAATACCGTTATGGAACGGTTACTTTATGTACTTTCCGCTCCCTATGCATACACGAAAGAACAAGACGAATACGCCAAGCCCCCTGCACCGTCTGACCGACCATATCGGACGTTTTGTGGGACGTAGGAAAACTTCTCTTTGTTGAGAGAAGTTTTTTCTTATGGAAAGGGGCTGTTGTTGCGTTGTAATATAAGGAAAGAAAGGGGGAGAAATATTGTTTCCATTTTTGCAAAACAATTTATACACAAAGGTAAAGCTCCCAAAAGGAACGGTTGTTTTTCGTGAAGGAGATATATGTGAACATGTTGCATTTATCGTTTCCGGTGTTATCCGAGTAGCAAAGATAGGGGAAAACGGGAAAGAAGTGAATTTATATCGTGTTTGTCGTGGAGAGTCGTGCGTGTTGACCATTTCAAGCGTATTGTCGCGTTCACCTTTTCCAGCGACTGCGATTGTGGAAGAAGATGCGGAAGCGATGATCGTTCCGAAAGATACGTTTGTGACGATGATGACAACACATACACAGCTACAAACGTTTGTTTATGACATGATGATGAATCGCTTTATGGCGATGATGCAGATGATTGAACACATAGTATTTGAAAAAATGGACAAGCGTCTTATTGAGTTTTTGCTTGGATGGTGTGAGAAAAATAAAACAAATGTTATCGAGATGACACATGAGTATATCGCGACGGAACTTGGAACGGCGCGTGAAGTTGTCAGTCGCATTTTAAAACAACTCGAGCGAGAAGGATATGTGCAATTAGCGCGCGGAAAAATAAAAATTGTTGATAAAGAAAAATTATATGACAAATTAGCAACAATGTGACTTTATCACGGAACGAATCGATTGTTTCCTCTATGATAAAGGTAGAAAGGCGAGGGGAGGAAAAAGCAATGAAAGCAAATGTTGGTTCGGCTGATCGTATCGTTCGTTTCATACTAGGAATTTCTTTATTAGGATTATTTTTTCTTGAAGGGAATATCAAATACGTTGGCATTTTAGGAATTGTTCTTATTGTTACTGCATTCATGAAATTTTGCCCACTTTATGTACCATTTCGGATTAATACAACGAAAAAATAACCTAAGCAAACGCTTAGGTTATTTTTTTAAAGATAAGAAAGCCTCCTCAGGCGGGCGTTTTGTGTTTTTCTTAAATAGAGGATAAAAATTAGCGAGTACGAGAAAACTAGTAGTTTGTTCATGTGATTGTTGTCATACCAATCTGCCCTCTGTTACACTAACAATAGGATAAATGTTCTATATGTAAAAAATAGTTTTAAAATTAAAGACAGGGGTGGATGTATGCTGTTTAGGCGCTTTTTTCCGAAAAAAGGTGAACTGCTCGAACAAGGAACAAACTATTCTTTTGAAGGGCGTTTTGTTGATACGCTTTCGTTCAACCATTTTACAAAAGACGATTTTATGAAATTACAACAAATTCACCAGTTGCTTTCCCCCTATCAAGAAGAAATAGTAGAGTTGTTTTATGAAGCATTAAAAGGTATTAGCCCTAAAGCTGCGCAAACGGTGACAAAGAAAAACATCGCTGATTATCTCCGTACGTTTTTTACGATGGAACGGCAACGGGAGTATGTGGACGAAAGTTTGCGCTTTTTCCATCGGCTAAGAAAAGAAAGCGTAAATATCGGAAAGTTAATTGTTGCATTTAACCAATTTAATTTTTTTGTACTAACAACGCTATTAGCTAGAGTAGCGCTATCTCCAAAGCGTTGTATCTCCTTAATGGCTGTATTGCAACGGGCAATCAATATCGAGCAGCAGCTTTTAGTTGAAGTATATACAGAGGCGATGTTAGAGCAAATTGCTGATGGTACTGCCGCACTGATGGAACAAAATACAGAAATTATGTTTGTGAAAGATTTATTGCGCTCGCTCGATGAACAAAACGGAAATATTCAAATGGTGACAGCAGCAACAGAGGAAATTAATTCTTCCGTGTTTGAAGTGGCAAATGCGGCGACCGTGATTGCAGAAAAGACGACGATGGCAGTAGAGCAAGCAGAACAAGGACAAAAAATGATTGCAGAAGCATTTCATGAAATTATTGAAACCGATCAAACGTTTGCGAATATGGTGCGACAATTTGAACATTTGCAGCACCACTTAACCGCCATTGAAAAAGTCATGCAGCTAGTAAACGGGATTGCCGACCAGACAAACTTGCTAGCACTTAATGCTTCCATCGAAGCGGCAAGGGCAGGGGAATATGGAAAAGGCTTTTCCATCGTCGCAGAGGAAATTCGCAAGCTAGCGGATCATACGGTTCAATCGCTCGATGAAATCCGGAAAAATATTGGGGAGCTAAGAGGTATCTCCGATAACGTTTCTTCCGCTATTCATTCCACGTCCACTGTTATTCGTCAAGCGGTAAATCAAGCGGAAGAAGCGTTGCCGATTTTACAAACGATTACACAAGCAATGGGAGATATTCAAGATAGCACAAACACAAATGCAGCTGTTGCCCAAGAACAAGCTGCAGCTGTGGACGAAATATCGAATCGCATGGCAGAGATAGCATCGTTGACCGAACACGTAAAGCAGTTGGGAGAAAGAACAGGGAAAACGATTCATGAATTAAGCCAAGCGATTGATCGTTTCCGTTTGCAAACGGTCGAAGGAAACGGGGTCAAGCTATCATCCAAGGCGCTACTTTCCTTAGCAAAGGCAGATCATCTATTATGGAAATGGCGTATTTATAATATGTTGATTGGGATTGAACACGTTCGCCCAGACGCGGTTGCCTCCCACCGTCACTGCCGCCTTGGGAAATGGTATTTTGACGAAGAGACGCAAAAATGGCTAAAAGGCATCGCAGCGTTTGATCGTCTAGATATGCCGCATCAAGCGGTGCACGCAGCAGCGAAAAAAGCTGCAGAAGCATATGAGCGCGGAGATATTCGCCAAGCGGAAAGTCATTTGCGTGAATTAGAAACAGCATCTGCGGAAGTAGTAGGGTATATCAATGGATTAATAGAAAAAATTGAGCGAGATAGAACGTTTATGAACGCTTAATAAAATAATGGTAAAAAATACAAATATAAATCTTATTAACGTTTGTGCTATAATAATATGTGAAAAAATGAATATATGGCAAACTACTCGAAAGGGTAGGGCGCAAAGCTAAAGGGGCTACCTCTATTGAGTTGTTCAATAGACATGCCAGCCAGTTGCCCTTCTTTTTTAAGAAGGTTTCACGGACTTGGATTCACGTGTCGAAAACTGCCTCTTTATCAAGGGCAGTTTTTTTATGTGGACGAATTCTCTTACACACAGAAAAATGGGAGGAGATAGCACATGCAGCTAAGCGTAAGAAAAAAACTAGTAGCGACTTTTTTTGCGGTTTTATTGCTTTTTTCTACTGTTACGGTTATCACGTATAGCCGATTTGGCACGATTGACCACCAATACTCGATGATGACAACAGAAAGTTTTCAACGGGTAAATTTAGTAACGGAAATGCAAAATTCGGTATTAAGAGAACAAATCGCGGTTCGCGGCTATTTAATTAATGGGAAAGAAGAAAGCTTAACGGCATTTCGGCAAGCAGCAGACGATTTTGCAAAGCATGCAGACGAGTTAATGCAGAGAAAATTTAGCGCGCAATCGCAAGCGATTATCGAACAATTAATCGCAGCAGAAAAAGAGTACCGGCAATTGGCAGAACAAGCGATTGTGTTAAAACAACAAAACAATATGGCGGAAATTTCGCGGTTAATGAAAGAACGAGGCAACGCTATTACCGTTCAAGTGACGGAAGCTGGAGAAAAGGCGCGAGCTGACCAAGCGGCGTACGTCAAAACGGTGAGTGAAACATTGTCACGGCAAGTAGATGGGATTAAACAAATTACACTGCTTATTAGTGTTTTTTCACTAATTGTGAGTATCGCGGTGGCGCTATACATAAGCAAACGAATTTCTGATCCTGTGGAGCAACTTTCAAAGCAAGCGGAACAAATCGCTAACGGAAATTTAGCTGTTGAAGAGCTTCACGTGAAAAACCGCGACGAAATTGGTCAATTAGCGCACTCGTTTAACGCGATGGTGAAAAATTTGCGAACGCTCATTCACGAAGTAAGTCAAGCGACAGAGCATGTCGCTAGTTCGGCAGAAGAGTTGACAGCGAGCGCGGAACAAGCGAGCGCGGCGACAAACCAAGTGACGATGGCGATTCAAGAAGTGGCGAGCGGTGCCGAGTATCAAGAGAAAAGTACGGAAGAAAGCGCAAAAGCAGCGAATGAAATTGCGGTGTCGATTCGACGAGTGACAGAAACGGCGGCGCTTGTTGCCGAATCAGCGCTCGAGACGAACAAACAAGCAACAGCGGGACACGAATATTTAGGAAAAGTTATCGGCCAAATGCATACGATTAACGAATCGACAAACGAAATGAATCACGTCATTAAAGAACTGAATCATAAATCGACGCAAATCGGCCGTATTGTTGATGTCATTGTGACGATTGCTGAACAGACAAATCTTCTCGCATTGAATGCGGCGATTGAATCTGCAAGGGCAGGGGAGCATGGCCGAGGGTTTGCGGTAGTAGCCGATGAAGTGAGAAAATTAGCCGAACAATCACGGCAATCTGCCAATGAAATTGCCCAGTTAATTGAAGTCATTCAGCAAGATACGCTAGGCGTGGTCGAAATTGTTGCTAAAGGGACAGAGGAGGTGCAGCAAGGAACGAAGCTAATAGAGGAAACCGGTGCGTTTTTCGAGCGTATTTTGCAGTCGGTAGCCCACGTTAGTGCACAAATTCAAGAACTATCCGCTGTTTCAGAAGAAATGGCAGCAAGCGTTCACCAAGTTCACGCCTCGATGGAGGAAGTTGCAACCATCGCGAAACGATTCGGCGAAAGCACAGCTGAAGTCGCCTCTGCTTCTGAAGAGCAGCTAGCGTCTGTCGAGGAAGTGACATCATCCGCCACAGAATTAGCAAACATGGCAGAACAGCTGCGGCAGGTAGTTGGAGCGTTTAAACTATAGGCTCGGCAAACATGCCGAGCCTTATTTTCGATACCGATCCCCACCATACCGATGCAAATCGTCCACTTTTTTCATCGAATACCACTGCCCGACCGTCAACGACAGCACCATAAACACACTCCCAACCGCAAATCCGACTTTGTAATACCCTAAGAAAAAAAGCAAAAAGGAGCTGATGAGTGAAAGAAGCATAATAATCATTAACCACGTTTTCATTTGTTCTTTTCTTTTTCCGTCCATTAGGCAACCTCCATGTGTGAAAAAGATAATTTTATCATAACCAATTAGAAAAACAGCTTCAAGGAGAGTAGATGTGGGGGAGGGAAGGTGAGCCAAAGAGCGGTCACTCTTCCTCGTCTTGAAGTAATAATATGTAAATGCGTGTGAATATGTAGCCCTTTTATTTATTTTTTATGGAAGTAGTCTGACTATGTTCAACTAAGGAAATAATATCTTTGATAATTCGATAAACATGGATTTTTTGCTTTTTATCCAACTTCTTTAACAGAGCAATAATCTCTTTCTCCATATCATCCAGTTGTTCTTCGTGCTCATGTACAAGCCAATCGATTGAAACGTTCAATACTTTGCTTACGGGAATGATGACATCTATTCTTGGAGTGACAACTCCGTTAATCACTTTGCTAATTGTACTTTTTGGTTGCCCTGTTTTTTCTATTAAATCTTTTTGTTTCATATTTAACTCCTTTAGTCGCTTTTTAATTTGTTTACTTAATATTTGCTTCACATCGTTCATGAAAATTCAATCCTTTCAGAAAAGGGTAATATAATATCCTTTTTTGGTTATTTTTTTGTTGAAAAATTCCCAATAAGGAACTATAATCTGAGTTAAGAGGAAAAAATATGTTATATCATCGTTTCCGATAAATGGTTATCATTATATGAATGAACTTTGTTTCATTTCAATATACGGCTTTATTGCACTAAAGGAGTGATTTTTAATATTGCTAAATGTTATAGGTTAAGTATGTTAACTGGGTAATAAATATGGGTTGATTTTGTTACATTCATTTATTTTTTAACGAGAGACTATCTAATGGTTGTTATTTACAAGATATAAACATTTTAGCATATTCATTCAGTGTATCTGTTCTCGGTTTATTATTTCTGTTTTAGGCATATAAATCGATTATGACCATAATTTGTTGTTGTAAAAAGGCGTTAGATATATTTTATCATTTTCTTAAAAAGTCCTTCATTTCAAATTTTTATAAAGAGGTTTTAAGTATTAGGTAAAATTAGCTTGAATATCGAGGTCGGCTATGGAAAGTAACGTCACTGTCAGGGGCATTATCGTTAATCAATTATTTGAAAACGTATTTCAGCCAATTTATTGTTTGCCTAATTTAGAGTTAGTTGGGTATGAGAGTCTACTTCGTTGTCCATTTGTTCCTAATCCTGAAGAACTATTTCTTTATGCGAGCGAACGTGGGAATGTTTATAATCTTGATATTGCTTCCATAGTGAATTCATTGAAGGAATTTTCTGCGTTTTTCAATTCTGTTTGTTCTTATAATGTTTTTTTGTCTTTAAATGTATATCCATATACAATTGAAATGCCTTTTTTTCCGCAAGTGATGAATCAGCTAGTGAAAAATGCTTCTTTGTTTCATCAACAAGTGATTTTAGAAATTAACGAATTGGAGAAGATGGAGAATTTAGAGAAAGTATTGAATAATATATATTTGTTAAAAGAACAGGGGTTTCTTATCGCGCTTGACGATTTAGGGAAAGGAGACTATTCGCTGCAGCTGCTGATTGAACTAGCACCGAATGTCATAAAAATTGACCGATCGCTTGCGAAAAACTTATCAAAAGATGCGAAAAAACAGCGAGATGTATCATCTATCGTTCGTCTTTTTGGAAAGAATACAAAAATCGTATTGGAAGGAATTGAAACAGAAGAAGATTTTCATTGTGCGAAATTGCTAGGTGTTTCCTATGGACAAGGATATTATTTAGGGAAGCCCAAAAAATTAAATGTAGAAATAGTATAGTGGGGTCGATACACTATCTTCCCATTATTTTTACGTGAATAGGTCTATGAACCTATTTTTTTTATGTACTCAACATTTTTGAAACGATGAATATAAATTGTTGATAGAAATGTTTTGAGTGACACTTTTCACCTCTGGAGAAAAAAGCAAGCTTTGCCTACGGGCGTTTTGTTTGCAAGAATAAAAATTGTTGTTTATTATGCTTTTGGATAAAAGTATTTCTACTTCAATAGCATTTCCACAATGTTTTTCCAAATAAACTATTATTGAAAGAATGGAAGGAGGAGAATGGGAGTAGTTTTTTTGTTGTTTTTTGTTAAAATAAGCGTTAAGAGCCAAAGTTAGTGGAAACACGTTTGTTAGGAGGGAGACAATCGATAAAAGCTGCCGCAAATAAACAAAGCAAAGAGAGTGAGTACGAATGGAACTAGAAAAATTACTTCAAAACATTCAAGATGCGTATGCATCGCTGTTAAATTGCACCGTTGTTATTGTCAATCAATCGTTCATACCTGTCACAAGAGCATCTAAACTGAACGATTTTACAAAACATATTCTCTTAACTTCTCGCATCACTAACGATTTTTCACGGCTACGCCGTACGATGTTAGTATCTACTGATATTCCTGGTGTAAAAGTTCTAATCGCTCCTATTAAGATTTATAACGAAACGTCTCTTTTTATTTGGGCAGGAGCATTTATGGAAAAGGGAGAAAAGCAATGGGTCGAATCTTCTTTAAAAAATCAGCAACTTCCTTCTACATCTTGTTTTCCTGAGGAAATTACGCTAGATGATATGCAGGAAAAACTCGAATATATTGAACAAATGGCATATACATGTCAGCAAATTTTAGAAACTAATAAACACAAAGGTGAATATGTTCGTCATTTTCAATGGTTAAATGAGGCGGTACAACCATTTTCTAAAAAAAATTTTGATATGGAAACGAGTTTAAACATACTTCCCAAATTAGATTCATCTATTGAGTTCGCTGCATATGCCCAAAAGATAAATGAAAACAAGTTTTTGATTAAATATACAGTGGGGGAAGAAATAAAAAAATGGAAACAGACCCCTTTAAAGGATGATGAGTTATTTGTTAAATGGTTTTTAGAAAATGGTAAACCGCTTGTTATTGAAAATGCGTCAACTCATTTACTTCTACCGTCTTTTTTGCAACAATTGAAACCATTACTTTTCTTTGCATATCCATTAATGCTTGATGATGAGCTGGCGGGAATTTTACTTGCTGGAAGCTTCCATAAAAAATTTTTTACAACTATTACGACAAAAAAAACGATGCAAATCGCTATGAATGTCGCCTCTCTCCGCCTACAATATGAAAAGGCAATGTCCGCTGTAGACCGTCATTTAATGCGACTTTCTATGTTAAACGATATGGGATCTATTATCGATAATGCAAAAAAATGGAAGAATTGTTATATATGATAAGTGACTTAGCTTCTCATTTAATACCGAATAAATTATTTATCATTACAATTGGCGATAAATACCGCCACATTAAAAATGAAAAACTTGTTTTTGAAAAACAGCTTAGCGAATATGTTAGTAGCCTACAAAGTCGCTATGTAAAAAAGGTAAGAGAAGGGCGTTCGTTTTTACCATATTTGTTTAATGCGCCATTTGGGCTAATGGTAGAAGTTCCTTTTTTGCTATCAGAAACGATAGTAGGGGTGTTAGCTGTTTGTATCGATAAAGAAGATGAAGTAAAAGAGGCTGAAGTATATACCAATACGTTACTTACTGTTAGCTATGATAAATTAAAGCAATTATTAGGTGAACAAATGACTGTTTCAGAAGTGGCTGAAGAACAGCAGATGCTACTTAAGCATTTAACCAAAAGAGAATTAGAAGTATTAAAATTACTTGTACAAGGATACAGTAATCGTGAGATAGCGGAAAATTTGTTTATTAGTATCCATACCGTTAAAAACCATATTACTAATATATTTCAAAAATTAGGGGTTTCTGATCGTTCTCAATTAATAGCGATGATATACAAAACTCGATTGTATGATTTAACTGATAAATACAATAATTGAAATATATTTCTAAAGCACCAAAAATATCGTTTGGTGCTTCTTTTTTTAGTACCTTATTACTATCGATATAGAATTGCTTATGAACAAAAGTAGGGAAATAGGAATGAAAAAGGATACCGGCAATACCGTTTCATTAGTTAAAATGACATTGTCTTTAAAGTTAAGTTGGGTAGGGGAAGATGAATGAACAGAGAAACCAATAAAAAATTGGATGTTATTATTTTTACGTTGCTTCTTGTAGTGAGTCATATACCTGTACTAGTTAATATATGGATTCAGAATTTGGTGGTTGAGTTTGTTTTAGCGGTGCTACTTTCTATTATTGGATTTGTAATAATAAGGTCTCTATTTATTCTTCCACTGCGTGAATTGACCCGATGTTCTCAGGCGGTGTTAGAAGGGGATTTAACTCAAGAAGTAAATATTAGAGCGATTGGAGAAGTAGAACATTTAGCAAAAACAATAGAGGGAATGACAGAAAGTTTACGAAATTTAGTAATTAAAATTAAGGACGATTCAAGAAATTTAACAGAAGCTGCAACTAGCTTAGCAAAAGCAGCAGATACTTCAGATCAAGCTATTGAAATGTTAGCGAGTACATTTACCCAAGCTTCTGCTGCTACGCAAGAACAAAGCGCTAATATCGAGGAACTACAATCAACAATCGAAGAGATTACTTCTTCGATGGAAGAGATTGCAGCGTCAGCACAGCAAGCAAGTGCTGTAGCGACAAGTGCCATTCAAACTTCAAAAAATGGTGTTAATGCAGTGCACTACGTAGCAGAACAATTATCCTTTGTTGAAAACCAATCAGATATTTTACAAAATGCTATTGAAAAATTAGAGAGTAGTTCTAAACAAATTACAGAAATGATTGCATTAATAACTCATATGGCAGACCAAACAAATTTATTAGCTTTGAACGCAGCGATTGAAGCTGCTAGAGCAGGAGAGCATGGACGAGGATTCGCAATTGTGGCAGACGAGGTCAGAAAATTAGCAGAAGAAAGTGCGAATGCGGCAAAGCGTATTGATGAAATTGTTGTAGAAAATGAAAAAGAAACAAAAGCAGCTGCAGCAATCATTGACAAACTACGAGAACAAGTAGCTGAAAGTAGGCACTTATCAAATCAAGCGGAAGAAGCACTATCTGCTATTATGCAAAGTACAGAGGAAATTGATAGAAGTTCAGCAAATATTGCAGCTGCTGTAGAGCAACAGTCCGAAGCAACTCAAATCATTAGCCAATCTATCGAAACAATTTCCAGCGCTGCTCAACAAATCGCGGCTTCTAGCCAAGAAGCGAACGCTGTCATTGAAGAACAAGCAACTGCAGCAAATTTAGTGAATCGTTCTTCTGCGGAATTGCAAACTCTTGCAGAAGAACTAGAGAAACTTATTGATACGTTTAAAACGGACATGTCTACTATCTAAGTGGACATGTCCTGTGAGGCGATTATTTTGTTTTTGAAACTCGATTATTTTGATAAAGGTACTCGATTGCTTCCTTATCTGAATCAAAAAACTTTGCAACCATAAAAAAAGCGGTAGTTTGGAAAATTTCTTTTAACGAATTTCCGATATTTGTGATAATTATTTCCTTGTTCCGTTTTCTAGCTAAAATAGCATATTTAATAATAGCTTCTAAACCAGTTTTATTGATGAAGGTTGTTTTTTCCATGTTCAATATAATAAAATTATAATTACTAAAAACTAGTCTACTTATTGTTTTTTGGAATTTTTTAACATTATCTAATGTGATATTTCCTTTCAAATAAATAATTTTAAATTTTGTCATGGATTTTATCGCCGTCCATTCTTTTTATCATTTTCTAAATGCTCAGTTCATCACCACAACATGTACTTGACAAGCAGGGGATTTTCTTGTGCCGTCGTGTACGAAAAATATGATTTACTGATTTTTTCCTTATAAGTACAAAGAAGGCGTGTTCTGAAATAGTCAAGTACAACTATCGGTGAAGAGCCAAATGCTCATAATGACGACTATTTTTTATAATTAAGGATAATTTTGTAAATAAACAATTAATTTACAATAGGGATAGATAAGAATTCCTTTCTCATTGTAAGTATTAAAAATACACGGTGGGTTAGCGATGATATCCAGTGCTAAAAATGATGTTAGAAAAAAGGCCTTGAGAGTGTCGAGGCCTTTTTATTATATCATATTAACAAGAAATGTGTAGTAAGTGAGGTTTAGATAAATAATAACCTTGTGCATATGGAACTCCTATCTTTTGTGCACAAAGCATATCTTCTTTCGTTTCAATTCCTTCCAGTATAATTTTTTTGTTATTATCAAAAAAGTCTAAAAAATAAGTAAGTACTTTTTGCTTTTTTGGATTGCTAGATAAGTCTTTTGCTAAATAATTATCAAACTTAATGACATCTGGTTCTATTTCTAATAAAGTATATAAGGAATGCTCACCTGTCCCTAAATCGTCGAGCGCAATAATAAATCCTTTTTCTTTTAACGAAGAGATGTTTTTCATAATTTTGCTTATATCCTTTAAAGGTTCGGACTCGTTTATCTCCAGTATAATTTGTCGATTTGATAAACATGTTTTTGTAATGATCTTTTCCAAAAACTGAGGAAAGAACGGAAATGACATTGTCGAAGGATAGACATTCACGGCTAAAAACAAATCATTGACGTAATTTTGTTGATAATATAAATCGAAAGTTTGGATTGAATTCGCAATCGAAGCCATGTCTAGTTCATGCACGTATCCTTGTTTTCGAGCAGCGTCAAAAAGTAAATCAGGGCTTTTGATAAGCGGGCAGCGCAGTAAACTTTCATATCCAACGATAGTTTGACTTGGTAGATGATAAATTGGTTGGAATACATTTGTAAACATTTTTCTCTCAGTAATTTCTCTAATTGTTTCTAGTTCCATTTTTACTTCTCTCCTTGTTCCGTAAATCAATAAAAAACTGCCTCTATTTTTTCTAAAGAGGCAGTTTTGCGAGCCGTCAGCAAGGCTGACATATTATATCCTTCTTAGAGGTGGTACTAAGAAGGGCAACTGGCTGGCATGTCTATTGAACAACTCAATAGAGGTAGCCCCTTTAGCTTTGCGCCCTACCCTTTCGAGTAGTTTGCCTATTTTTATGAAATTTTTTCCTGATATTGTTTGTAATTATATAATAATGCAGTCTGTAATATAATGGAATAGCACGCTATTCCTATTTATACTTAAGATGATAATTCCCATATAGCTCTTGTATATGATTTTAAAAATGTACCTACAAAAAGGGATAATACCTGTGGATAATGATGGGTTAGCATTGTATAATTTATGTGAAAAGAAATACCAACAATCAGAAGGTGACCAAAAATGAAAGCCTACCGCGTTTGTTGGCATTCGTGGGTGGAGGATGGAAGCATTTTAGAAGGACGCAGTCTTGTGTATGCGGATTCGCCGGAAGAAGCGGCGGAGCAGGTTGTGTGGAAAAAGACGAAAGAGTATCGGTTGAAGCCAGAGTGGATGCGGATTGAATCCGTGACGGAAATCCCGAGTTTGCATACTGAACAAAAGGCGGCTCTATAACAAAAGCCGCCTTTTCTCACTCGTTCTTTTGCCGAATTCCTGCCGCAGCGGCTCGTGCTTCGGCTTCTAAATCTTCGTGGTCGGCAAATTCGCGCGAATACTCGACGTCCACGCCGTCGGATTTCCATTGCTTCGGCACTTGCGGGAGCGACGATTTATTTTTATCCCGCGTTTTTTGCCCTCGAGATCGACCCATGTGAATTCCTCCTTCGTGTTATCGCTTGCACTTCACACTTAGGATGACGCAACGGGAAGAAAGTATAAATAGAATTTTTTGTTAATGCCTTGCTTTTTTCGTTGTGTACCCACCAGCTTGATCCGCCATTTTAAAATCGCGGGCATAACTAACTTCTTGTGCACTGGATAACGTGCTTTTCGTTTTTTCCGCTTTCCGTTTTTCCGCCATATCCATCCCTCACTTTCTTAAAATACATTCATATTTTTTCCAATCTCTTTCGTTTTTAAGCATAAAAAAAGAACTGTCACGTTTGTGAAACAGTTCCTTTTCTGCTATGCTTCTTTTCGTTGCTGCTCCTCTAATAACAGCGGACAACGCAGTGTATAAAGTGTGTAGTTGTCTTTGGAAATTTCATACAAGTTATAAATGTCTTCCCCTTGGTTAATTTGCTCGAACAACGCTTTTCTCGTTTCGTTTGCTAGCGTCACATACGGGAGCTTTTCTGCTGCCTTTGTCGAACGGACATTCACTTTGCGAATGCGCATAAAAACTGTTTGAATCGATAACTCGTAAAACAGTTCATTGAAAAACGCTTGTTTCGCGCGTTGGTTATAGCCTTGCCCATGATAAGGCTTGCCGAGCCAAGTGCCTAAAAACCCAGCCCCGTCTTGAATATCATATAAATTAATCGTGCCGATCGGATTGCCCCATTCGTCGATAATCGTCCGCGAAATGACTTCGCCTCGTTCTTCCGCTTCTATCGTTTGTTTAGTGACAAACAAAAATTCTTCATACGAATAAGCTTTTTGGCGCACGAAAGGGAAGACCTCAGGGTGCACCATTAATTCATAAAGCGCTTGACAATCTTGCAATTCGCGTTTTTTTAGAATCATGTTTCCCTCCTGTTCTGAGGGCAGTTTACACGTGGGAAAACCACCCTCGAAATTTTTTAATTTATTTCAATCAAAAAATTTCGGGGTGGGAATCGAACCCACTAGAACCAGCTTTCCGCTGGTGGCGCACCATTTGCCTTCCCTGTTATTGACGACGATATCCAGTTGTGATATGCACAGCTTTCTTCCATCATACATCATTATACGGAAAAAAGAAATAGCTATTTTGTTAACTTTTTGTTAAAAGATCGCAGAGCGCTTCTTCGAGGGACGGGAAGGAAAAAACGAAACCAGATTCCATCAATTTATTTGGCAACACTTTTTGTCCTTCTAAGACAAGCATGCTCATTTCTCCAAGTAAAAGGCGAAGCATAACACTTGGGACAGGCAGCCAATGCGGGCGGCGAACAATGCGAGCGACTGTTTTCCCAAACTGTTTCATCGTTACTGGAAACGGCGCTGTAAAATTGACCGCCCCTAATATATCATGATGTAATACATGCTCGATTGCTCGAACGACGTCATGAAGATGAATCCAAGACATCCATTGCGCTCCAGAACCAATCGTTCCACCAATCCACCATTTGTAAGGCGTCACTATTTTCGGCAACGCCCCGCCGTGAAGACCAAGCACGATGCCGAAACGAGCGAAAACGGTGCGAACACCGAGCGTCTCTGCTTGTTTCGCTGTTTTTTCCCAATGGTATACCGTTTGCGCTAAAAAGTCATTTCCGATGTGTGGAGAGTTTTCCGTAAATACATCGGTAAGCGACGTTCCATAAATACCGATGGCGCTTGCGTTAATAAGGACGTTTGGCGGTTTTGGCAAGCGGCGAATCATCCGAATCACTTCTTCCGTTGTTTGGATGCGGCTTTGCATAATCCGTTCTTTTCGCGCTTTCGTCCATCGTCCACTATTAATCGATTCGCCTGCTAAGTTGATAACTGCATCTAGTGCAGGCAGTTCTGCCTCTGGCTTGCTTTCGGGCGTAAGCCATTGCACATAATGAACGTTTGGAGAAGGCGATATACGTGGAGTTCTCGTTAATACATAAAGATGATGCCCTTGTTCTTTCAAATAATCGACTACTGCTTTTCCAACAAATCCTGTTCCACCGGCGATAGCAATGTTCAAAAAAACCACCCTTTCCCCTCATTTTTTTTATGGTACTATAAATCATGAGGTGTTGGAAATGTGGCTGGTGACAAAAATTGCGGCAGACCCCCGCGACCATGAGCGGTTTGTTCTTCATTTGTTGCACGAAAATGGTGAAACGATGTCCGTTAGCATCGACCAAAACGTGTTAGTTGAATTTCGCTTGAAAAAAGGGACGGAATTGGATGAATTTACATTCGGGGAAATAGTATATGCAGATGCGGTGAAAAAAGCGTATCATGCGGCATTATTATTTCTTGCTTCGCGCATGCGTTCGGAGAAAGAAATCGTCGATCATTTAAAGAAAAAAGGAAATACAGATGCTATTATTCGCGACGTATTGCACGAACTAAGGAAGCATCGGTACGTAGACGACCGCGAATTTGCGCTTGCGTTTGTGCGCACCCAAATGAACACAACGCTAAAAGGTCCTCTCGTCATCGCGAAAGAGCTAGAGAACTTCGGAATTGCGAAAGCGCTAATCGACGAAAGCTTGCGTCTATTCCCAATCGAAAAGCAACGAGAAACCGCTAAAAAGGTGGTGGAAAAGGCGAAAAAGCAGTCGAAAAAACGTTCGTCGCTTGAATGGAAGCAACAACTTATGCAGCTTTTGCAGCGAAAAGGCTTTTCACGTGCGGTCATCGACGACGTTCTTTCAGAACTCGATGAATGGCAGACGGAAGAGGAAGAATGGGAAGCACTCGAATACCACGCGCGCAAAATCCATCGCCGCTACGCTAATTACAGCGGATGGGAATATGAACGAAAAATGAAACAAGCCCTTTACCGGAAAGGATTTTCGCTAGAACAAATCGAGAAAGTATTGCATCGACTAAACGAAGAATAGCGGGAACGTCCGCTTAGGCGTGTTGATTAACCATTTAAAAGCCAGCTGGCATCGCTCTATTCCCAGCTTTTCTGCTGTAGTCGGCACTTTTGCCGACTGGGCATGCTGTACGCATGCCCTCCTCGAACAATGAACGCTTTGCGGGCAAATGACATTTGCCCGCCGGCGTTCTTGTTCGAGGGAAGAGGCAGAAAAGCTGGTGTTCAGCCATATGATTGTGTGTTTTTCGTAAAACAATGGATAATCAATACTCGCCACATTCGCTACTCAATGATGATTTCCGGCTGTCCGTTTTCTTGTGCAACGATTTGTTCGGCGACTTGGCGCGGCGACCGAAGGCGAGAGCGGTCTTGAATATGGTCGCTTCCTTCCCAAAACGGGGTGTCCATGCCGCCCATATACACAGCAGTGACGGAAATATTCGTTTGTTCGAGCTCTTTGACAAGGCTTTCGCTAAACCCGCGAATCGCAAATTTCGTTGCAACATAAACAGATTCGTTCACTTTTCCACGCAAGCCAGCGGTGGAAATAATGTTGATAATTTTTGCTTTCGGCAACAAGCGGAAGTATGGAAGGAACGCTTTTGTCATATAAATCGTTCCGTTAATATTTGTCGCAATCATATCCGCAATTTGCTCGTGCGAAAGCGAGGAAAGCGGTCCAAAATAGCCGATGCCGGCGTTATTCACTAAGCACGTGACACGATGTTTTTTTAAAATCGCTTTCGCTGTTTCGCTTACTTCGTCGTAGCGGCGAATATCAAGCGGATAGACGAACGCGGTTCCATGATTGGCTTCAATTTCTTGCTGGACGCTTAACAGCGGAGATTCGCGTCTTCCAAGCAAAATGACCGCGTATCCTTTCTCGGCGTACAATAGCGCTAATTCTTTGCCGAGACCTGTCCCAGCTCCAGTAATGACGATTGCTTCCATTGTGCACATCTCCATTTCATGATTTCATCATGATTATCATATACCAATCGGAAGGAGTGGAAAAGATGCAACAAAAACGGTACAGCGAAATGACGGAGTATGAGTTGAAACAAGAAATTGCCCATCTGACCGAAAAAGCACGCAAAGCCGAGCAAATGGGGATGGTAAATGAACTTGCGGTCTATGAACGAAAAATCGCGATGGCAAAAGCGTATTTATTGAACCCAGAAGACTTTCGACCGGGAGATATATACGAAATTGACGGTGATCCGGGTTCAGTGTTTAAAATCCGTTATTTGAATGGAGTATTTGCGTGGGGGTACCGATTAACCGGTGATGGAAGCGAAGAGGCGCTACCGATTTCATTGCTTATTAAACCGTAACATATGAAAGGTGCTCCGCTCATTTGGAGCACCCTTTTCCGTTATGATTGTTTTCGTGTCTGCCGTTCTAAAATAATTAAATCAAGTGTTTGCTGGGTTTCCCCATTCACTTGGGAATGGGCATGCTTCGGGTTTGCCCACGGTTGCTGGAACGGGTTGGAATATAAGTTGTCATAAAAGTTTTTCCGTTGATGTCGACCCATTCGAGTACCTCCTCACTATTGGAAAAGCGGTTACTCATCGCGTTGATTGGAGGCGCTCATGCGTTCTTGCGGGTGGGTATTAATCGTCCCATTGGCGCGTTTAGAAGCATACTCTGCTTTCGCGCGCGGCTCGCCTTCCAATTTGTTATTATTTTGGTTAGGAAAACTTTTCGCTTTATTCCGCATGACTCATCCCTCCTCGGCATTCGTTTGTGTTGTCCCAACACATTTTTAGTATGGCGAATGACCGAATGGTTATGTAGTTCAAATGTTGGTACAAAAGGGAGGTGAAACGATGAACGAACACTTTGAACGATTAACGAATTATTTGCTCGAAAAAAACGATTCGCTTGCGTACGCACAGGCGCGCACGTGGGTGGAATTACTTTGGGAAGATTTTGAAACGACATACGCACGCGCAGGATATTCGTATAAGGGAAAAGAACTGACAGAAAAAGTCGTTCGCCAGTGGATTGACCAATATGGGGCGCAACTACATGAGTTTCGGACGACGAACCCAAAATATAAACATTTGTTGAACCAAGAGGACTATTTGAAACATTAACCCGAGCAAAATGCTCGGGTTAGCTTGGGATAAGTTCTAGTTTTTTGCGCAACTTCCCTTCGCTAAAAATCCAGCCAGTATACGAACTGACGATTTGAAAATGAAGGTCGAGCTGAACGACCGCTACAAACGGATAATACCCTTTACTGCGGTAGCGCAAATCGGTAAAACGCACTTCGTAATGGTCGCTATATTCGTTTACTTCCCAACGGTAAACTGGCGAAAACGATAAAAACGCCGCTAAGTTTTCATCTTGCTTCGCCGCTTCAATGGCTGGATGGGCAGGAACCGGGCATCGTTCGAACGTGTCTTGCAGATGAATGACACCATTTTTCGCGCGTGCCACGTAAAAATAGTCTTTCGCCGTAATCGCTAAATGCCATTCCCGAAAACGAAAGGTCGGCACGGTAATAATTTGTTCCACGTCGCGAATTTGCTGCTGGACGGCCCGTTTAATCGCTGCTTGTTGCCGAAATCGAACGACATAATATCCAACGAGAATCGCATAAATGGCTAAAAACGTATACCCAGGCTGTGTCCCAAGAAATAATAAGCCGATACCAACGAGATGAAGCCCGAAAATAAATGGGTCAAACGTATTAATGACGCCAAAAGCTACCCATTTTTTTGTAAACGGACGCAGCGCTTGTGTCCCATACGCATTAAAAAGGTCGACGAATACGTGTAACCAAACCGCAACCGAAATCCATACCCAAAGATGAAAAACGTTCACGTCTGGATAAAAATAGACGAGAACCCCTGTTAAAAGCAGCGGCCAAAGGAATAGCGCTGGAATCGAATGCGTCATCCCGCGGTGGTTGCGAATATATTTGGCGTTATTTTTTAATTTTAAGACCGTATCAATATCTGGTATTTGGGAGCCAGCTAATGCACCAATAAGTACAGCATGGGCTAAAACTGGGTCATGGCTAACGGCAGGATCGAGTGTCGCTATACTCCCTAACGCTACGCCCATGACGATATGTGTTCCTGTATCCAACGAAAAATCCTCCTTTAAGTTTCTGCTTCATAGTATATCCATATTTTCCAATGACGCTTGGACAATTGCAATTTTTTTAAAATCGCGAGATACTATCATTAGTTTATCATCTTGGAGGAGTCATCGTGAACGAAAAAATTGCCCCATTTCTTGAAGGATTTGCGACAGAAAGGTTTCAACGTGACCTCATTCAATGGTTCGAACGAGAACAGCGCGAGTTGCCGTGGCGAAAAGAAACTGACCCGTACAAAATTTGGGTTTCCGAAGTGATGTTGCAACAAACTAAAGTCGATACGGTTATCCCTTACTTTCAACAGTTTATGGAGCAATTTCCGACATTAGAAGCGCTTGCGGATGCCGATGAAGAAAAAGTGTTGAAAGCATGGGAAGGACTTGGCTATTATTCGCGCGTTCGCAACTTGCATGCGGCAGTGAAAGAAGTGAAAGAACGATATGGCGGAAAAGTCCCAGATAATGTAGAGCACTTTTCGAAGCTAAAAGGCGTCGGCCCATATACGACGGGAGCTGTGTTAAGCATCGCTTACGGAATCCCCGAGCCAGCAGTCGACGGCAACGTCATGCGCGTGTTGTCACGCATTTTTCTCGTATGGGAAGATATTGCAAAGGCGAAAACGCGGACGTTATTTGAGGCCATCGTTCGCGCGATTATTGCTCGCGACCACCCGTCGTATTTTAATCAGGCACTCATGGAGCTTGGCGCATTAATTTGCGTTCCAAGGAAACCAGCGTGTTTACTTTGTCCCGTTCGCAGCCATTGCCGCGCCTTTCACGAAGGGGTGCAGGAGCAGTTGCCGGTCAAAACGAAAAAAGCGAAAGGAAAAGAAGTGGACATCGTCGCTGCGGTAGTCGTTGATGAAAAAGGACGAGTGCTTATTCATAAACGTGACAGCGACGGGCTGCTAGCGAATTTATGGGAGTTTCCAAATTGTGAAGTCGTCTCAGAAAACCGGAGGCAACAATTAGAATCATTTTTTCTAGAGAGGTATGGGGTAAGCGTTACGCTACAATTTCCGTTTGCCGCTTTGCAGCACGTTTTTTCCCATTTAGTCTGGAACATTGTCGCTTACTATGGTACGATTGTGGGCGATGTCAGCGAAACCGACCGGCTAAAACTGGTCAGCGAGGAAGAATTGCAACAATATGCGTTTCCTGTTTCGCACCAGCGGCTTTGGGAAGAATATCAAAAAAAAGCGACGGACGAAGATAAAACCGTTCGCCGCATTGTATGTGAATGATAACGCATCGTACGGAACTTTAATCATACGGCTGTGCGGTTCCTTGCGTATACGTCGCTTCCATTTTCTCGAATCCGCCGCGCGCTTCGATTTCTTCGATAATTTCGCGGTGGATCGTCTGCCCTTCGGCGTTTAAATATGGTGCGATTTGTTGGAGTGCATGATGAAAAAACGCTAGTTCGCTATTTTTCCATTTTGCTTTTGGCATCATCGAAAGCTCGGTCATATCGCGACCAACATACATCGGCTGTCCCTCCTTTTCCATAGTTTGCAAAACAGCCGGTGAAATTATACATAAGGGGAGAGAAACGATGAAAGTAGCAGTTGTCACAGGAAGCAGCCGCGGCATCGGAAAAGCGATTGCGCTTCGGCTCGCAAAAGAAGGATACAATATTGTTGTTAACTATGCCCGCAGCAAAGAAGCAGCGCTACAAACAGCGAGCGAAATTGAAGCGCTTGGTCGAAAAGCGCTCGTTGTCAAGGCGAACGTTGGCAAAGTCGAAAAAATTCAAGAAATGTTTGCACAAATTGATGAAGTGTTCGGTCGTGTGGACGTCTTAATTAATAACGCCGCTTCCGGTGTATTGCGTCCAGCGATGGAATTGGAAGAATCCCATTGGGACTGGACGATGGACATTAACAGTAAAGCGCTCTTGTTTTGCGCACAAGAAGCGGCGAAGCGAATGGAAAAAGTAGGAGGAGGGAAAATTGTCAGCATCAGCTCGCTCGGCTCGATTCGCTATTTAGAAAACTATACAGCTGTCGGTGTATCGAAAGCAGCGGTCGAGTCGCTTACTCGCTACTTAGCGGTTGAGTTAGCTGCGAAAAATATTTCTGTCAACGCCGTATCCGGCGGGGCCGTTGATACGGATGCACTCAAACATTTTCCAAACCGTGAAGAACTGCTTGCCGATGCAGTAGCGAAAACGCCAGCTGGACGGATGGTCGAGCCGGAAGACATCGTCAACGCCGTGCTATTTTTACTATCCGATCAAGCAGAGATGATTCGCGGGCAAACGATTATCGTCGATGGCGGTCGCTCGTTGCTTATGTAATTTTCGTGGATAAAAAATCACCTCTTGGACACATTAAAAGTCGTGGAGGTGATGACGATGGCAAAACAACCGAACAAAACGATTGCCGGAACAAATATTCAAGAAGTAAGACAACAAAACGCGCAATCGGCACAAGCTGGTCAATTCGGCACAGAGTTTGCGGCGGAAACGAACATTCAAGACGTGAAACAACAAAACGCCCAATCCGAATCACGGAAAGCACAAAATACGACGCGTCAAGCGCCAAACCAAAGCAAATAACAAATACGGCATCTCTCTTTAGCGCGAGGGATGCCGATTTTTTTTAGGATAATCGACAAAAGTTCCCATCACTCTACAAAGGGATTCGCCTGTTCTCCACGAATTTGTAAGTAAAAAATGAGAAGGGGAGAACACGATGGATCGTTTCGATCAATTAGTAAGAGAGCAGCTAGAAACGATGGAGCAGCTTCTATTTTTACAGTCAGAAATCGAGCGTTGCAAAATACTAGAAGCAGAACTCAGCGCGTTGCAACACGAAACGAAACGACAAGCAGTCCATGATGAAATTGAGCACATGAAGCAGCAATTAGCTGAAATCCAACGGCTGTTTGAGCAGCAAACAGAAAAAGTCATTCGGTCGTATCAATGCAAAGAGCCATCGTTATGATTTGATGGCTCTTTTGTTTTATAATGATATAATAAAGAAAGAAGCACCAGAGTGAAAGTAGGGAAATGTATGACGCTAGAACATCCACGCGAAGGAGAGATTATTCAAATTCATAGCTACAAACATAACGGCTCGATTCATCGTATTTGGAAAGAAACGATTGTTTTAAAAGGCACGCCAAACTATATTATTGCAGCTAACGACCGAACAATCGTCATGGAGGCAGATGGACGGACATGGATAACACGAGAGCCAGCGATTTGCTTTTTTTATGCGAAACATTGGTTTAATATTATCGGCATGTTTCGTGAAGATGGCATTTATTATTACTGTAACCTTAGTTCCCCATTTGTCCGCGACAAAGAAGCGCTTAAGTACATCGACTATGATTTAGATGTAAAAGTTTTTCCAAATATGACGTACGTTCTTTTAGACGAAGAAGAGTACGAACGCCATCGAAAAGAAATGAACTATCCGGACGTCATTGACCGCATTTTAAAAAGCAACGTCGAGAAGCTCATTAGTTGGATTCATCAGCGCAAAGGACCGTTCGCACCCGATTTTATTGACATGTGGTATGAAAAATTTCTTTCGTATCGAAAATAAAAAACCTGTGCAACGAAGCAGGTTTTTTATTTTTTTATTCACTTTTATTTGATAAAGAAATAAAGTGAAAAAGTACTCATATTATTTGGCAAAAAGGTATTTCAAAGAACAATAGCAAGATTAAATCGTAAAAAGGAAGTGTATTCATTTTGTTTCGATAATTTAAATTTTTTTTAATATTACGTATTGTATTATTCTACTATACGTGGCATAATTTAAATGAAAAATGACAGAATTGCATTGCAATTCTTTTTTTACTTAGGCAGGGGGGGCGTCATGAATAAGCAGCATGTGCTAGAAGTGAAAGGGTTGAAAACATCCTTTTTTACAGACGATGGGGAAGTTCCAGCGGTCGATGATATCGATTTTTACATAGACGAAGGGGAAATTTTAGGCATTGTTGGGGAGTCGGGCTGTGGCAAAAGCGTCACTTCGCTCTCCATTATGGGGTTGTTGCCAAAGGGCATCGGCAAAATTGTTGGCGGCGATATTTTGTTTAAAGGCGAAAATCTCGTTCGTGCGACGGAAAAACGCATGAAACAAATTCGCGGCAACGAAATTGCGATGATTTTCCAAGAGCCGATGACGTCGTTAAATCCATTGTTTACAATTGGTAACCAGCTAATGGAAGCCATCCGTATCCATACAAATTTGAGTAAAAAAGAAGCAAGACTTCGTGCTATCGAGATGTTGAAACTCGTCGGGCTTCCGCGCGCAGAGGAAATCATCGATGAATATCCGCATCAGTTGTCAGGAGGAATGCGGCAGCGCGTCATGATTGCGATGGCGATGGTATGCCAGCCGGCAGTGTTGATTGCCGACGAACCGACGACGGCGCTTGATGTCACAATTCAAGCACAAATTTTAAAACTAATGAAAGACTTAAACGAAAACTTCCAAACAGCGATTATGATGATTACGCACGATCTAGGGGTAGTCGCAGAAGTATGTCAGCGTGTCGTTGTCATGTATTCCGGCAAAATTGTCGAAGAAGGGGACGTTCGGACGATTTTTAAAGATCCGAAACACCCGTATACGGTCGGTCTCATTCAATCCGTCCCAGACATTCGCGAGAAGAAGGAACGGCTTTATTCGATACCAGGCAACGTTCCAAAACCAGGTTCGATCAAACAAGGCTGCCGTTTCGCCGCAAGATGTGCGCACGCGTTTGACCGTTGTTTTCAAGAAACTCCAAAGCTATATGACATCGATGACAAAGGACATCGCGTCCGTTGTTTTTTGCACCAAAGAGAGGGGGAAATAAATAGTGACCGAGCCGTTGTTGCAGGTGAAAGGGCTTAAAAAATACTTCCCCATTACCGGCGGTATTTTTAGTAAAACGGTCGGGGAAGTGAAGGCCGTTGATGACCTTACATTTACTGTACATAAAGGGGAAACGCTTGGCATTGTCGGCGAATCAGGCTGTGGAAAGTCGACGACTGGGCGGATGCTTCTTCGTTTAATCGAGCCGACAGACGGTTCAATTATCTTTGAGGGACAAGAGATTACAAATCTATCGAAGCAGGAAATGCGGAAAGTTCGTCGCGATATGCAAATGGTTTTTCAAGACCCATTTGCGTCGCTTAATCCTCGTCATACGGTAGAGAAAATATTGGAAGAACCGCTCATTGTACACGGAATTGGCTCGAAACAAGAGCGAAAAAAACGCGTGCAAGAAATGCTCGAAGTCGTCGGGCTCGGTAGCTACCATGCTAAGCGGTATCCGCACCAGTTTAGCGGCGGCCAGCGCCAGCGAATTGGCATCGCCCGCGCGCTAATGACAAAACCGAAATTAATTATCGCCGATGAGCCTGTTTCGGCGCTTGACGTGTCGATTCAAGCACAAGTGCTAAATTTATTAGAAGATTTGCAAAAAGAATTTGGTCTAACGTACATTTTTATCGCACACGACTTAGGGGTCGTCCGCCATATTAGCGACCGTGTTGGCGTGATGTATTTAGGGCGGATGGTTGAATTAGCGGATAGCGATACGCTCTATGAATCTCCGAAACATCCGTATACAAAAGCGCTATTATCGGCCGTTCCGATTCCAGACCCGGAATATCGTCAAGAACGGCAACTTCTTGCAGGTGATTTGCCAAGTCCGGCAAATCCGCCAAAAGGATGTGCGTTTCATACACGTTGCAGCGCTTGTATGGATATTTGTAAGACGGCGCGTCCGGAGTTGAAAGAAGTCGAACAAGGTCATTACGTTGCTTGTCATCTTTATTAAAGCAGCAAGCAGCGAAACAATAAATAAAAAAGGGGGAAACAAAAAGTGAAGAAAAAATCACTCATGGCAGTGCTTGCGTTTATGCTTGCAATGTCGCTTGCACTTGCTGGCTGTGGAAAATCTGAAAAAACAGCTGGCGGAGAAAAAGAAAGCTCAAAAAGCACTACCCAAAGTACGCTTGTTTATGGTCGTGGCGGGGACTCAGTAGGACTTGACCCAGCGACAGTGACAGACGGAGAGTCTTTGAAAGTAACAAAAAATATTTTTGACACATTGCTAGATTACAATGATGGCGACACGTCGATTCAACCGGCGTTAGCAGAAAAATGGGAAGTTTCTCCGGATGGACTCACGTATACGTTTACGCTTCGTAAAGGCGTGAAGTTCCACGACGGAACAGATTTCAATGCAGAAGCAGTCGTATTCAACTTTGAACGTTGGGCGAACGGTAATGCGGATACATTCCCGTACTACGGTTCGATGTTTGGCGGTTATAAAAATGACGAAGGTCACGTCATTAAAGAAGTCAAAGCAGTGGATGACTATACGGTGCAATTCGTATTGAAACGTCCGCAAGCGCCATTTTTGAAAAACCTTGCGATGACACCGTTTGCGATTGCAAGCCCAACAGCGGTGAAAAAATATGGCGACAAATTTACAGAACATCCGGTTGGTACAGGTCCATTCGTCTTTAAAGAATGGAAACGCAATGAGCGTATTGTATTGGAGAAAAATAAAAATTATTGGATGGAAGGTTATCCAAAGCTCAATCAATTAATTTTCGTTTCGATTCCTGACAACTCGGCACGCTTAAATGCATTATTAAAAGGCGAAATTGACATCATGGAAGACTTGAATCCAAACGACTTGAAGCAAGTAGAAGGAAATAAAGACTTCCAAATTTTCAAACGTCCATCGATGAACGTTGGTTATGTTGGGTTAACGACGACAAGAGGTCCGTTGAAAAACAAACTTGTTCGTCAAGCATTAAACTACGCAGTGGATAAAAAAGCGATTATTGATGCGTTTTATGCAGGGCAAGCAGAGCCGGCGAAAAACCCAATGCCGCCAAGCATCCCTGGCTATAACGACGCGATTCAAGATTATCCATTTGATTTAGAAAAAGCAAAACAATTGCTTGCACAAGCTGGCTATCCAAACGGCTTTGAAATGGAACTATGGGCAATGCCTGTTCCACGTCCATACATGCCAGATGGAAAGAAAGTAGCGGAAGCGTTGCAAGCGAACTTTGCAAAAATTGGTGTGAAAGCGAAAATCGTCACATACGAATGGGCAACATACCTTGAAAAAGCGTCTAAAGGAGAAGCAGATGCATTTTTACTCGGTTGGACAGGGGACAACGGCGATGCGGATAACTTCTTGTACGCATTGCTTGATAAAGATAGCATCGGCAGCAACAACTATACGTACTACTCAAACGACGAGCTACACAAAATTTTAATCGAAGCGCAAACCGTCAGCGATGAAAATAAACGTAACGAACTTTACAAAAAAGCACAAGAAATCATTAAAGAAGATGCACCATGGATCCCGCTTGTGCACTCCACACCATTGTTAGCAGGGAAAGCAAATATTAAAGGCTTTAACCCGCATCCAACTGGTTCGGATAAATTTACGAAAGTTGAGTTTCAATAATCTTCGGGTCGAGGGAGGGGGAGTGCATCCTCTCCCTTTTCACTTTCCAAAAGGAGTGAGACTATGTTCGCATATACGGTGCGACGGGTGTTAATGGTAATTCCAGTGTTGCTCGGAATGTCGCTCGTTGTGTTTTTTATGATTCGTGCGATTCCTGGAAACCCTGCGCAAGTTATTTTAGGACAAAAAGCAACGAAAGAAGCGGTTGCAGCCTTGACGCATAAACTTGGGCTTGATCAGCCGTGGTATGTACAATACGTCAAATATGTAGGTGGCTTATTGCAAGGCGATTTAGGCGAATCGATTCGCACAGGCTCTGCGGTAGCTGATGAAATTTGGCCGTATTTAGCAGCGACGTTAGAACTGTCATTAGCAGCAATGTTGATTGCGATTGTCGTGGGGGTGAACGCTGGCATTATTAGTGCATGGTTCCAAAATTCATGGTTTGACTATGCGGCGATGGTATTGGCGCTTGTTGGCGTATCGATGCCAATTTTTTGGCTCGGACTGATGGAGCAATGGGTGTTTGCCATTCATCTTGATTTGCTTCCGACGTCCGGACGAGAAGATATTAGAAATCCAATAGAACCAATCACGCATTTATATTTAGTGGACACACTACTGCAAGGAAATACGGATCAGTTTGTACAAGTATTGCAACATTTAATTTTGCCAAGCGTTGCATTGGCAACTATTCCGATGGCGATCATTGCCCGCATCACTCGCTCAAGCATGTTGGAAGTAATGAAATCCGATTATATTCGGACGGCAAGAGCAAAAGGGCTAAGCATGTTTTGGGTCGTGTACAAGCACTCATTGAAAAATGCAATTATCCCGGTATTGACGGTAATTGGCTTGCAGACAGGTTTGTTGCTTGGTGGTGCTATTTTAACAGAAACGATTTTTAGCTGGCCAGGAATCGGGCGCTACATTTACGATGCCATCGGCTACCGCGATTATCCGGTCATTCAATCAGGCATTTTAATTGTTGCGACGATTTTTATTTTTATTAACTTAATTGTTGACCTTCTTTATGCAGCCGTGGACCCACGCATTAAATATAACTAATGGAAGGGGGAGTCATCGTGGCTGAACTAGCTCGCAATCAAACACCAACGATACGGCAAGAAAAAGAAGAATCGGTTTCTTTATGGAAAGAAGGGTGGCGCAGCTTTAAGAAAAATAAAGTAGCGCTTGTTGGCATGGGGATTGTTGTCTTTTTCATTTTATTGGCGATATTTGCCCCATTGCTAGCTCCGTATGGCATTAATGACCAAAATTTATCGTTACGTTTGCAGGCGCCGTCTAAAGATCATTTGTTTGGTACAGATGATTTTGGGCGCGACATTTTATCGCGCGTCATTTATGGCGCACGCATTTCGCTTTGGGTCGGTTTTTTCTCTGTGCTTGGTTCTGTCATTGTCGGCTCGCTGCTCGGCATTGTTGCAGGGTACTACGGTCGCTTGGTAGACGGTGTCATCTCGCGCATTTTTGATATTATGTTGGCGTTTCCAAGCATTTTGTTAGCCATCGGCATTGTCGCTGTACTTGGACCATCATTGCAAAACGCGTTAATTGCGATTGCAGTCATTAACATTCCAAATTTCGGTCGTCTCATTCGCTCACGCGTCTTAAGCATTAAGCAAGAAGAATACATTATGGCAGCAAAAGCGATTGGAATGAGCGATGCTCGCATTTTGTTCCATCATATTTTGCCAAATAGTATGGCGCCGATTATTGTGCAAGGGACGCTTGCGATTGCTACGGCAATTATTGAAGCAGCTGCGCTCGGATTTTTAGGGTTAGGTGCACAACCGCCGAACCCAGAGTGGGGGACGATGTTAGCAAGTTCCAAAGAGTTTTTAACACAAGCACCGTGGACGATGATTTTCCCCGGGTTAGCGATTATGTTAACCGTGCTTGGGTTCAACTTAATGGGGGACGGTTTGCGCGACGCGCTCGATCCGCGCATGAAAAGCTAAAACAAACGGCTATCCTTAAATGGGGATAGCCGTTTGTTTATCGTTTCGTAGCTAACGAATCGCCTCCGCTTTTCTATGTTTTTTGATCGGACAGCTTGAATGCTTCGGCGTCCTGATGATATTGTTGAAAGCTATCAATGAGTTTATCTAAATGCTCCAATTGTTCTCCGTAGGCAATGATTGTTCCGATGAGCAAAAAGAGATGGTGTTCATTGCCGTATTGATTGTATTCGTAAAATGCCTCCACTAGCCGTTTTTTCTCATGGCATGCTTCGCTTGCAATTTCGGATTGTTGCTGTAGCTTCGCTTTCCCGATAAATTTTAGCAAAAGTTGCTCGTGATAAGAAAGCAAGCAATCGAGCTGTGCTCGTACGGTTTGTTGAAATTCATCCGGCATATGAAAAAGTTCGTTTTCAAGGCGATGCAGCACTTTTAACGTATCAAGTGCCCGATTCGTTGCAGAAATCATTTGCCGGTACAATACGAGTTTGCGCGACCGCTGGTAACGATTTTTTTGCAAATACATTCGTTCTTCTTTGTAAAGCAAATACAATTGATCGAGCTTGATCATTTTTTCTTTTAGCTTTTCGATATCTTCTTTTAACACATGATGTTCTGACGCGTGGCGAATGTTCAGGCGAATCCATTTTAAAATTTCCTCTGTATTTTCTGTGATATGGAAATACAGCTTTTTTTCGTACTTCGGCGGAAGGAATATAAGGTTCACGACGAAGGCAGCAAGCACGCCAAGCATAATCGTCGAAAAGCGAATGGCCGCAAACTGAATGAAATTCGCGTTCGTATATTCCATAATAGCGATAACGGTAACTAGCGCAACGGAAATGGTCGACTCCAGCCGAAGCTGCAAACAAAGCGCGATGACTAAAATGGCTGTCAATCCTACGATAAATGGATTATGTCCAAATAATAAAACGCTCACAATCGCAAAAACAGCACCGATTATATTGGCTTGTACTTGTTCGACGAGCGACAAATAGGAGCGATAAATGGTCGGCTGCATCGCAAACACTGCCGATATTCCGGCAAATACTGGCGAAGGGAAATTCATTATACTTGCTAAAGAAAGCGCCAATGTAACGGCAATTCCCGTTTTAAAGATGCGGGCTCCGAGTCTCATAACGTTCGTATCCTTCCTTTTGCCTCAAAAAAGTTGCTAAACAATTTAGTAATATGGATAATAAAATTAACCAAATAAATAAAAATAATTAAAAATTTTTATAAAAACCCGTGGTGCTAGTTGAGCGCTAGCGCTCAACTAGTCCGAGTGTGACAAGCGAATACACCAACAATATGCCATCTAGTGCCACTTCAAACCCTGAAATCGAATTCGCACGAATTTCTGTCATACGATACTGGTCAACGAGGACGGAGAACACCGTTTCTATCACTTTCCGTTTTTGTTTGAGCCATTTCTCCCATGATGCCGATGGACGGTGTTTCTGATTTTTGTGAGATGGAGTCCAAAAAGCGATTTGGTACGCTGCATACAACTTTTTTTTGCAATTCGCTACTGATGAATCCTTTGTCACCTAAGTTATAGGGGTGAGGAATTGGAGTCATGACCGTTTCAGCTGCGGTTCGATCGTGACAGGACGCCTCCGTTACCACATATCCCATAGGCAGTCCTTGGTTGGTCACTTGAAGATGAAACTTAAACCCATAGTACCACTGCTTTTTCGACGCACAAAGTCCGATGTCCGCGATCCCTTGGAATCGTTTGACACGGTACATTCTTGCGGCATGACACAACTCAATTGGCATGCTATCTACTACCGCATAGGCATGATGTTGACCACGTTGTGCTAGTTCATGACGAATCCATTTGATCGCAAAGCGCAGTGCTCGGCAACGGCGATTGTATCGGGATCGTTCGATAAACTGCCCATCGGTAAATAAATTTCCCTCCACAAAACGATGCCATGCACGTTCGGAGGAGAAGCCAAGCAGCTTTCCCAAAAGATGAATGGCAATGATCACCGCGTCTTCTTGTTTCGCCAAATGACGATTGCGACGTTGAAGATAGCATTGAATTTGTGACAGCTGGGCAGAAACAAAAAAGAAAATGGCTGCATATTGTTTTTGAATCTTCGCTTGATCTGTAGTAAAATGAAAGTGCTCTTGCATGGGGATTCTCCTTTCGAATGTTGGATCGCACTTTCATTCTACAGGAGATCCACAGGCAAGGGCTATTTTTTTGCTTGCTCGATTTTATCTAGCACCACGGGTTATATATATTGAAGCATTGTTGCATTAATTACACAAAAAAGAGGCATCCGGATTCCGGTGCCTCTTTTGTCATAAGAAAATTTTATGATTAGGTCGGGAGCTGTCTAGCTCCAAGCGCCATCCGCCTGAGTCGTTTCCTCCTCGGTGGGGATTGTGCGACCTTCGTCGATAGGCGGGCGCTTTTCTTATTATTCTGTAGAGACGGAAGGGTCCGCTTGTTCTTTAGATGGGATGACTTGGAAGAAATGTTCTTCCGGTTTTTCAAGCAGCGGCTTCAGTGACTCTGCTTCTTCGATTTGTTCGTGCTCGATAAGTAAGGAAATGTAGGTCGATAAAAGCTCGTGTACATCCGCTTTTCCTCGTTCGCTTAAGCGCTCGATGCGAACTTGGGCGCCTTTGGCGATACGGCGTTCGAGCGCAGCCTTTGTTAATCCCATTTCTGGTTGATGGCGCAAGTAAACGACACCACCTGTCATTCCTGCACAAATCCATGGGCCAGGGTCGCCGAGAACGAGCCCGCGTCCATTTGTCATATATTCAAACGCAAACCCTTTAATGTTTGCCCGTGCTCCGATATTGCCATGCTCTTCTTCTGGGATTGGCACGGTCACTTGTCCGCCGATAATCATATCGGCACCTGAGAGGCGAATGCCAGCCCGTGCATCAGCATTACCTTGGGCGACGAGCAATCCTTTTTGCGCGCCATAGCCAAACCCTTTTCCGACGGAGCCGTTGTAATAGTTGCCGTCTTTTCCTTTTGCTTTGAAGATGAGAATGCTGCCACCAAGCGCTGTTTTGCCGATGCCGTCTTGGGCGCCGCCATCGACGTGAATGTGAATGCCGTAGCTATTGTAAGCACCAAGGCCGTTCCCAGGAATAGAGCCATCTTTAAAGCGCAATGTCACGTTCGGCAATTTTTTATAAGAGCCATCTAAACGCCCGCGCACGCGATGGCATGATACGCGGCTGCCGAGCACGCGCTGTTCAGATGTGACAGCAGAAAACTCGCGCGAACGGTGCAAATCTTCCACATGATAGTCGAGATATTCTGCTCCTGCGGCAACGAGTAATTTCGCTTCTTCTACGTTCGAGCGCATTTCTTTTGGCATAAACTGTCCAACTTCCAATACTTTCAATAAATGCGTCAAATCCATTTTTTCTAGCCCTCTTACTTGTTCTAGTAAGTCGGAGCGCCCGACAATGTCTTGCAATCGTTCAACGCCAAGCGAAGCCGTTAATGCTTTTAACTCATTACCGAAAGCAGTGAATAAGTTGACTAGTCCTTGAACCGCTGCCTCGAACTGCCGTGGCACGAAACGGCGTAAGCCATGTTCTTTTGCTTGCGCTTCCGATTCGATTTGCGTCGCGATGCCGACGTGGCACGTGTCTAAATGGCAACCGCGGCATGTCGTACAGCCAATCGCAATCATCGAAAGCGTACCGAAGCCGACGCGGTTTGCACCAAGCAACATCACTTTGATGACGTCTAAGGCGCTTTTAATGCCACCGTCTGCCCAAATTTCGACTTGGTTGCGCAATCCTGCTTCTAACAAAGCGTTATGGGCAGCTTTCACCCCGATTTCTACCGGAAGCCCGACATGTTGCAGCGCGTGAATGCGAGCTGCTCCTGTTCCGCCATCGAAGCCGCTTAGTGTAATAATATCCGCTCCTGCTTTTGCAATTCCAACAGCAATCGTCCCAATATTTGGCACAACCGGCACTTTTACGGCAACTTTTGCTTGGTCGTTTGCTGTTTTGAGTTCCGCAATCATTTGCGCTAAATCTTCAATCGAATAAATGTCATGGTTGTTCGATGGCGAAATGAGGTCAGAGCCGATCGTTGCGTTCCGTGCTTCGGCAATTTTCGCCGTTACTTTGGAACCCGGCAAATGCCCGCCTTCTCCTGGTTTTGCGCCTTGCCCGATTTTGATTTCTAATAAATTGGATGAGTTTAATAGCTCAGCATTGACACCAAAACGACCGGACGCGACTTGCTGACCGCGCGTGCGCGGATATTTGCCGAGCATATCTTTAATTTCGCCGCCTTCACCATTTAAGCTCACCATGTTGAGTCGATCGGCTGCTTCGGCATAGGCGCGGAAAGCGACTTCGTTTTGCGAGCCGAACGACATCGAGGCGATGACAAACGGCAAGCTATGTTCGCCGACGCTAATATCAACAGTTTCAGATGGCACTTCTTTTTTCGCTTTTTTCAAATCAAGCAAATGCCGAATCGTTGTTGGCGTTTCTGTTTCTATTTCTGTTAGTTTTTCACGATAGCTGTCGTACGAACCGGTTTGGGCTACTTCACCAATCGCTTTCCAAATGCGCGGAAAGACATGGAACGTTTTCCCTGGTTTTGCATTTTCATCGACATAGTCGTTTGCGCGAGCGATCGCATCTTCTTTTAGCGCCGCAAAATCGTATTGCAACGAATCGGAGCCGAAGAAGTTGACAATTTTCAATACGTCGGCGATTTCGTCATGCAATCCGATCGATGAAAAGAGGCGGCTGTATCCGCGCAATTCATGAATGCCGATGGTCGAAATCACTTTTTCTAACCCTTTATTCAATGCGTTGAATAAATTGATGACCGGTTTGACTGTATCTTCTGCTGCAACAGTTGCAAACATTAAGTAAGGATTGATTGCATTAGCTCCTAATCCGTAAGCAACGATGAAATCATGCAGCGAACGAATAGCCCCAGACCGAAGCAATAAAGAGCAATCTCGCCGTAACCCATTTTCGGTTAACGATTGGTCGATTGCCGAAGTAACAAGCAATGGATCCATCCATAAGTTTCCGTTTTGATGTGCCTCAGTATCGTCGATGACAAGCAACGTTTTTCCAGCTCGAACAGCTTCGCACGCTTCATTTGCCAACCGTTGAAGCGCTTCTTTTATCGTTTCGTCTGCTGTAAACGTCGCGGACAGCACGTAAGCGAGCTGTTTTGTTTGGAACGCATGAACGACTTGGTCGTAGGAAGGGTGACCTAACGTTTCCGCGCTGTCGAGACCAATTTTTCCTTCTATCAAAATTGGCGAAATTAACTCTACCACGTAGGAAGGTGGTTGCACATCCGTTAACGATGGGCGCTTGCCAATAATCGTTCTAGTCGAGAAATGCTCAGTTTCCCGATCGCGGTCGATTGCTGGGTTGGTGACGACCGCAACACTTTCTTTAATAAAATCGGCGAGGTTTTTCCGGTTCGGGTCAATGGCTGCTAACGGTGCGTCATGCCCGAGTGAACGAATTGGCTCTGCCCCTTTTTCTGCCATTTGCTCTAATAGTTGAATATGTTCACGATCCCAGCCGAATGCAGCATATTGCCCGTTGTGCACTTTGCTTGGCGAAGCGACAAATAAATGTTTTTCTAATGTTGGTGGAGTAAGGCGTGCCCGGAAGTTGGCGACATCAAACCGCTTAGAAAAACGAGCATACACTTCTTCTTGAAATGCGGCGTATTCGAGCACTTCAATATGACCATCTACTCCCCATTTCAACCCGATTTTTTCGCCTGGAGCAATCGGTTTTGGTTCTCCTGTGTACTCGCTTGCTGGAATAATCCCAGGTTCGGAAGCAAAAATGAACCGTTCTTCAGTATCTAACTTCCAAAGCGGACGCAATCCTAACGCATCGACGCTAAATACAGCTTCTTCTCCATAACGAGAAATGATGCCTGCTGGGCCTTGGGCAAAATGCCCCCACGCCTCCCGAATGTACGTATATAAATCTTGCAAATGCTCAGGGTATGCTTTCATTTCGTTCACAATTGGCGGGAACAAAATATCCATCGCTTCAAATAAGCTATATCCGTGACGGCAAATGAGCGTTTCCATTGTGCGGCTTAAATCTTGCGAATCGCTTCCACCGACAGTAAGCGGTACTCCAAGCATCATTGCTTCATCACGCAGTTTAGCAATGGTATTAATCTCTCCGTTATGCCCTAACACGCTAAACGGTTGAACACGGAAAAAGTTAGATAGCGTATTCGTTGAATACCGGTTATGCCCAAGCGTCATTGTTGAGGCAACGAGCGGGCTCGCTAAATCATGGTAATATTTTGGCAAAATATCTCCTGCGCCCATTACTTTGTAGACAACGTGGAAATGGCTTAACGAAGCGACATGAACGTCTTCGTCTTGCTCGATGTCAATGAGCAAATCGAACAATCGTTTCATGAGCTGTTCCTTATCAATAGGCAAAAGCGCTACTTGCCAAAAGACAGGTTCTTGGCGTAAAGCAATTGGTCCGAGTGCATGAGAAGAAGTAACACGATCTGATTCGAAAAGAAGGGTGAGCCCGGACTGTTTAAAGAGCTGTCTTATTTTTTCTTTTACTTGTTCGACGTCTGTTGTGCGATTAATAAAAATATGTCCGACGGTAAAGTGGTTGTCATTAGCGATTTCCGGGTTTTGCCCCGCATTCGCCAATTTTTCCATCCAAAGTGCTCTTGGGATGTCGATATGGATACCAACCCCATCCCCTTCGCCGTTAATAAAACCAGCACGATGATTCATTTTTACGAGGGCATTAATACAGGTCATAATGTTTTCTCTTGTTGGAACGCGCCGTTTTTCGATGGCGGATACAATGCCGCAAGCATCGTGTTCAGCGTGATGGAAATCTTGAAAAAGACTTGGATTCCAGCGTTGTTTCATGTTTGAGTGGCTTAAAAGTGGGAATCCCACCTTTGCCTTTCACCTCCTGCGCACAATGTTCTATAAGAAAAAGTTGGATAAACGATAGGAGAATAAAAATTTTCAGAATTTATAGTCTATGTTACCATGAACAAAAAGGGAAATCAATTATTTATTCATTTTTTTGGATATAATATTCATTTTGAAAGATGGTTAATGAAACGGATTTTTGTAAACGTTTTCAATGATTATAAAAAAGAACGGAAAGAAAACTCTTCCGCTCTTTTTGTATATTTATTCATTTTTTAACGTTTTAAATGCATGTTCAACCGCTTGGAGTGTATATTGAATATCCTCTTCTGTATGGGCGAGTGTAATAAACCACGCCTCGTATTTAGATGGTGCGAGGTTGATTCCTTGATGAAGCATCAACTTGAAAAATTTCGCAAACATCTCGCCGTCTGTTTGTTGAGCTTGTTCGTAATTTTCCACTTTTTCGGTCGTAAAGTAGACGGTTAGCGCTCCTTTTAATCGATTGATGGTCACAGGAATACCGTATGTTTTCGCATGGCTAGCAATCCCTTCTTCTAACATAGCACCCAGCCGGTCAAGATATTCGTAAACACCGTCTTGTTTTAACACTTCCAAGCAAGCGATACCGGCAAGGATAGAAGCCGGGTTTCCAGCCATCGTTCCCGCTTGATACGCAGGACCGAGCGGAGCGACTTGTTCCATAATGTCTTTTCGTCCGCCGTAGGCACCAATTGGGAGACCACCACCAATAATTTTTCCAAGCGCTGTTAAGTCTGGTTCAATCCCTAATAAATTTTGCGCTCCCCCGTACATAAACCGAAACGCTGTAATGACTTCATCGTAAATGACAAGTGCGCCTGCTTGATGGGCGATTTCGTTAATCGTTTCAAGAAATCCACGTTTTGGTTCCACGATGCCGAAGTTGCCGACAATCGGTTCGACAAGAACGGCAGCGACTTGTTCGCCCCAACGTTCCATCGCCTGCCGAAAAGAGTCAATATCGTTAAATGGAACGGTGATTACTTCTTGGGCGATGCTTTTTGGAACGCCGGCAGAGTCAGGTGTTCCTAATGTCGATGGACCAGAACCAGCCGCAACGAGCACAAGGTCGGAATGCCCGTGATAACAACCAGCAAATTTAATAATTTTATCCCGCCCTGTATAGGCACGAGCCACCCGAATCGTCGTCATGACTGCTTCTGTTCCCGAGTTGACGAAACGCACTTTTTCTAAGGAAGGAATGGCCTCTTTTAACATTTTTGCAAATGTAATTTCATGAGGGGTTGGTGTTCCGTATAACACGCCATTTTCCGCTGCTCGTTGAATCGCTTTTGTAATGTGCGGATGGGAATGCCCGGTAATAATCGGACCATATGCCGCTAAATAATCAATATATTTATTTCCGTCAACGTCCCAAAAGTAAGCGCCTTGCGCTCGTTCCATGACGACAGGAGCGCCGCCGCCAACCGCCTTATAGGAACGGGAAGGGCTGTTAACGCCGCCGACAATATGTTCGAGCGCTTCTTTGTATAATTGTTCTGATTTAATAAACTGCATGTTGAAAGCCTCCTATGCAAAAGTTTGCTGTTTTCTATTGTATCATAAGCATACCATTTGTTTCTCCTAGCGACTTTCGTTAAACTATTGCTTATGTGGAGGGTGAGAACATGTATGCGATTGAGGTAGAAAAACTACGAAAAGAATTTAAGGTGTATTCGAGCCGTTCCGGTTTAGTGGGAGCGTTTCGCGATTTGTTCACAAGAAACTATAAAATGATTCGGGCGGTCGACGATATTTCATTTACTGTTAAACAAGGAGAAATGGTAGGGTACATTGGGGAAAACGGAGCTGGAAAGTCGACGACCATTAAAATGTTGACAGGAATTTTAACGCCGACAGCTGGGAAAGTCGTTGTCAACGGCATGAATCCTCATAAAGAGCGCGAGGCGTTCGTTCAAACGATCGGCGTCGTCTTCGGACAACGGTCGCAATTATGGTGGGACATCGCGGTGCAAGAATCATTTCGATTATTAAAAAAAGTGTATCGCGTATCGGACAAAGAGTATAAAGAACATATGGAGCATGTCATCGAAACGTTAGATATTGGTCCATTGCTCGACAAACCGGTGCGCAAGCTATCATTGGGGCAGCGAATGCGTTGTGAATTGGCGGCCGCATTAATTCATAATCCACCGCTTTTGTTTTTAGATGAGCCGACGATTGGGCTAGATGTATTAGTGAAGCTAAAAATTCGTCAATTTTTAAAAGAAATTAATGAAAAATATAACACAACAATTTTATTAACGACGCATGATATCGCGGATATCGAAGCACTATGTGAGCGTGTCATTATGCTCGATGAAGGAAAAATTATTTATGACGGTTCCTTGCAGCGGCTCAAAGAAAATTGGGGCGAAGGAAAGCAAGTGCAGTTTACGTTTGCAACCGAAGTAACGGAAGAAGAGTTGTGCGCTCTTACATACGATATAAAGGCAACGTGGCGCAAAGAGGAAACAAATAGCTGGGTTGCCCATGTAGCACCGATGCATGTATCGGATGTCATTAGCCGGATCGTTGCCCGTTATGACATTCAAGATATTAATATTGATGAAATGTCGACAGAAGAAATTATTCGCAACATCTATGAAGAAGGTGTTGTGCATGGATAAATATTTTGAAATGATTCGCATCCGTTTTTTAATGATGTTGGCATATCGGACGAACTACTATACGGGCATTCTTATTTACTGCATTAATATCGGCGCATATTATTTCCTTTGGTCGGCCATTTACAACGGAAAATCGGCGATCCAAGGCATGTCTATCGAACAGATGACAACATATGTAGCGGTATCGTGGATGGCGCGCGCGTTTTATTTTAATAATATCGACCGTGAAATTGCGATGGAAATTAAAGAAGGAAAAGTAGCGGTTGAACTGATTCGTCCTTATAGTTATTTAGGGATGAAAACGATGCAAGGTTTGGGAGAGGGAGTATTTCGTTTATTTTTCCTTTCATTTCCTGGTCTCATTATTACTAGTCTGTTGTTTCCCCTCCATTTCTCGAGTGATATAAGAACATGGGGATATTTTGCCCTTTCGATTATGTTAAGTTTTGTGATTAACTCCCAGTTGAATTTATTGGCGGGGGTCGTGACGTTTTTTACGTTAAATAACGAAGGGTTGCTACGGGCGAAACGGTTCGTCATCGATTTATTTTCTGGTTTGATTTTGCCAATTAGTTTTTATCCACACTGGGCGCAAGAGGTGATGAAATACTTTCCGTTCCAAGCGATTAGCTATATTCCAAGCATGATTTTTACGGAAAGTTTTCGTGGACAGGCGGTTATTAACGGGCTTTTGTTTCAACTTGTCTGGAGTATCATCTTGCTCTTTCCGCTTCAACTGCTTTGGAAAGTGGCGAAAAAGCGGCTTGTCGTTCAAGGGGGGTGATGGCGTGTTTTATGTGTCGGTCTTTTTTCAATATATGGCGCAATATATGAAAACGAAGTTGCAATATCGGGCGGATTTGTTTGTTGAGTTTCTTTCTGATTTGATGTTTCAATCGGTCAACTTAATTTTTATTCTTGTAGTGTTTGGGCATACGACGCTATTGCACGGTTGGGCGAGAGATGAAATGATTTTTATTTACGGCTTCTTTTTAGTGCCGTTTGCGTTGTTTGGAGCATTTTTTAATATTTGGGATTTTAATGAGCGTTACATTGTCCGTGGAGAGATGGATCGTGTATTGACGCGGCCGGTGCACAGTTTGTTTCAAATTATTTTAGAACGGATGGAACTAGAGTCGCTTGTTGGTGGCGTGACGGGCATGATTATTATGGGATATGCGAGCGCACGATTGCATCTGGAGTTTCATTGGTACGATTTCTTTCTCTTTCTTTTGTTTGCGCTCGGGGGCATGCTCGTTTACGCGGGGGTGTTTATTTCGCTTGCGACGATTAGTTTTTGGTCAGATGCGCGAAGCTCGATCATGCCGATGATGTATAACATTAGCAACTATGGTCGTTATCCAATTGATATTTATAACCGCGTCATTCGTTATATTTTAACGTGGATTTTGCCGTTTGCATTTGTTGGGGTGTATCCGTCCGCTTATTTTTTAGGAAAAAAAGAGTGGTACGGCTATGCTTTTTTAACGCCGGTTATAGGGCTTGTCTTTTTTATGATTGCCGTTATGTTATGGAATAAAGGGGTCAAGCGGTATAGAGGCGCCGGGAACTAAATTGGTATATTTTTGGCTACCCCCTCGTATACATAGCCTGTACGGAGGGATAGCGATGGGGTGGCTTATTGTAATTGTCGGTGTGTTGGTGCTGAATATTGGTTCTGTATGGACTAGCCGAGTGAGCAAACATAAATATGTTTCATTAGAAAATTTTGTTGTATTAATTTCTTTATATGTAACGATGATGCTCGGATTTGGGATGATTTATACGGTTTTAGAAATAAATGGATATGACATTTTTATAAAAAATGCAAAAGACATTACGGGTGAGTTTTTTTCTGTTTTGCAAGACAGTCTATATTTTAGCGCAACGACATTGTTGGCAGTAGGTTATGGGGACGTTATCCCGATTGGAGCAGGAAGATGGTTTGCAGTCGTCGAAGCATTATTAGGGTATATTATGCCTGCTGCTTTTGTTGTTCGAGTAGTCATTGATTGGGAAAAAGATATGAATAAGGAGCGATAGGAATGCTGTTAATGGGAAATTTAGCACCGGACTTTACATTGCCTGCAAGCGACGGAACGGTGGTATCGCTTTCTGATTTTCATGGGAAGTTTGTTGTATTATATTTTTATCCGAAAGATATGACGCCAGGATGCACAGCGGAGGCGTGCGATTTTCGGGACTATTATGATCAATTTCGGGATTTAAACGCTGTCATTTTAGGAGTTAGCACCGATTCGGTAGAACGGCATCAAAAGTTTGTGGAAAAATATGCGTTGCCGTTTTTATTGTTAGCAGACGAGCAACATGAAGTGGCCGAAAAATACGGTGTTTGGAAACAGAAGAAAAATTTCGGAAAAGAATATATGGGAATTGAGCGCTCGACATTTGTCATTGACGAGGAAGGAAGATTACTCAAGGAATGGCGCGGTGTGAAAGTGAAAGGGCATGTAGAAGAAGCGTTAGCTTATATTCGTCATATTACGAAAAATAGGTAGATGTCCAAACCAACTAAAAAATACGGCATATATTGTTAACGTAGGGCATACCTCCTCAAATTATTCGTGCGGAAAGTAATTCCGCACGCTTTTTATGTTAAAAATCCAAATAAACTCATATATTAATGATACGAATATTGACAAAGCAGCGAAAAAAACGGTAGACTAATTATAAAAATTATAAAATAATAATTCTTTTTCTAAAGGGAGCGAGGTGCATGACGGTGTCTGAAGAACAACTGCTAAAAGAAGCGCTAGACACGTTGAAACAGACGGGGGTGCGTATTACCCCACAACGTCATGCGATATTGGAATATTTAATCCGTTCCATGTCACACCCGACGGCTGATGAGATTTATAAGGCGTTAGAAGGAAAATTCCCGAATATGAGCGTTGCAACGGTTTATAATAATCTCCGTGTGTTTAAAGAAGTAGGGCTTGTTAAAGAATTGACGTACGGTGATTCGTCAAGCCGGTTTGATTTTGTTACTTCCGATCACTACCATATCATCTGTGAACGGTGCGGAAAAATCGTCGACTTTCATTATCCGGGATTAGACGAAGTGGAGACGCTGGCGGCGCATGTGACAGGATTTAAAGTAAGCCATCATCGCATGGAAGTATACGGTGTCTGTGCAGACTGCCAACATTATCGGACGCATTAAAGCTGATAGCAAAGGCTATCAGCTCTTTTTTTTCTTTCGGTTGTACTTTTCATCGAACTCCTTGCCTTCTAATTCAGGATCTAATGTGAGCGGTTCGCTACAATACATACACAAATCGACGCGGCCGAGCATTTTTGTCGTTTTTCCGCAACTTGGGCAAACTACTTGAATTGTTCTTGTTGACAACATACCAATCCAAAAATAGACCACAGTGCTCGCGATAATAAAAAGTAATCCTAAAATCATAAATAGCGTCATAATCCACATCGAAGTGCGGAAGAATATCCCTATGTACATGACGATAAACCCAACAAAAATTAACCCAAGCGCGAACGTCCGAATTTTATTGATTTTGCTTGAATATTTAATCGACATCACTTGTCCCTCCTCCACATAACTATACCATAAAATTTAGGTAAGTTTGCAAAAAGGAATTTTGCGATTTTTGTCGAAATATGAGTGTTGAAACGCTCGAAACGATGGAGGGGAAAAGATGGAGGATTTAATTCGTCCCATTTACCAAGAAAGAGCTAGCCATCGCAATACGTTAGGAATTTTATTGATTGAAAAAAAACTGAACAACTCAGCGATTACAGATACATTTGATGTAGTGTTGTTAGTCATCGTGAAAGATGCCGACTCCCCGGTATTCAGTAAACATTACACAGCAAAAGGACAAAAAGCTGCGTTGTATATTGTGAGCGAAGAAAAATTAAACGAATGGCTTTTGTTTGGCTCGAACCGCAAAGTGATTGACTGGGTACTCAACGGGAAAGTATTGTTTGACCGGAATGAATATGTCCGGCAATTACGAAACCGAATGTTGGAGTT
Source organism: Anoxybacteroides voinovskiense (assembly GCF_014196205.1). GTDB lineage: Bacteria > Bacillota > Bacilli > Bacillales > Anoxybacillaceae > Anoxybacteroides > Anoxybacteroides voinovskiense. The sequence continues at coordinate 159,958 of NZ_JACIDE010000006.1, forward strand.
TCCAGAAGAAGCGCGTCGATTAAAGATGGGGGTAGAGTTTGCCAAATTAATTCGGCGGTATACAGATGGAAAAGTGTTTTTGGAAACAAACCAACTTTTGGATGCCTATAACCATGTTATCCATGCCCTTCATCATTTGGCACGGTTAGCTGTTATTGAGAAAGGGTTTTATCCTGAAGTGACTGTGTGGAATCAAGTGAAGCAAATTGATGCGCAAATTTATAAACTTTATGAAGAATTGGTGGGAAGCGACGAACCTTTAGAGAAAAGGCTAGAACTATTGTTTTTAGCGAGTGAATTTTTAATTCATTCGCGCCTTCCGTCTGGCTCAGCGCATTTACTGAATGTGTTGAAACGACGAGAAGAAGCTTGGAGCATTGGTGAAATGGTTGACCACCCCGAATTGGAAGCATACTCAGTTGATTTAGTCATAATGCTGGAATATTTAGTGGATAAGCACGTATTAACGACAGAAGAGATGCCAACAAAAGGGCAGAATGTGTATCACCGCTACTACAAAATAGCGAGCCACTAATAAAGAAGGCCCGTTCTTATACGGGGGAGAACGATGAGAAGGGCCTTTTGTTTTAATTATTTTTAAAAAAAGTGTTGACTTCACGAATCAAAGGTGATAAATTAAAAAACGTCGCTGCGAAATAGCAGTTGATAAAAAAGAGTGTTGACATCAGTAAGTCAACATGATACTATAATAAAGCCGCTCAAAGCGGCAAATAAAAATGTTCTTTGAAAACTGAACAAAACGAAGCGTCCTCGTTCAATGAACGAATAAACATGAGTTTGGAAGAAAACTTTCGATGGAGAGTTTGAT
>NZ_JACIDE010000007.1 GCF_014196205.1 Anoxybacteroides voinovskiense
ATCTTTTTTGCTCATCCCCCTTCTGTTCAAGGAATCCTCCCCTTGAAACATATGGAAGAGGATTTAGCTTCCTCCCACAAACATTTTACTCATACTCGCTAATGATCGCGCGTAGCGACTAAGTCGCAAATGTAGCGCAATACGTCGTCTTGCACGTTGGCAGCTTGCAAATATCGTTTTGCTTCATGGATGTGAAAACGCAATTTGTCTTTTGCCCCTGCCATCGTTAAAAGCGATGGATAGGTCACTTTATCGTTCGCAACGTCGCTGCCGACGTTTTTGCCAATTTTTTCTTCCGACCCTTCAATGTCAAGAATATCATCGCGAATTTGAAACGCAAGCCCTAAATGGGACGCAAACGCATCCAAATTCGCAAGTTGTGCATCAGTCGCCTCGGCTAATAGCGCCCCAGCTAAGACGCTATATTGAAGCATTTTCCCCGTTTTATGGCGGTGAATGTATTCGAGTGCCGTGAGCGAAAGCTGCTTTCCTTCTCCTTCCATATCGGCGACTTGTCCTGCAACCATTCCTTCTGGACCTGCCGCTTTGGCGAGCTCAGCAATTAAGGCAATTTTTGTTGCGGGGGGAATGTTTGGGGCATCGGCAATGACTTGAAACGCATGTGTCAACAGCCCGTCTCCCGCTAAAATCGCCATCGCTTCGCCAAACACTTTATGGTTCGTTGGTTTTCCGCGCCGCAAATCGTCGTTATCCATGCTTGGCAAATCATCGTGAATTAACGAATATGTATGAATCATTTCAATCGCACAAGCAACTGGCAAGCCGGGCGCTAGCTCTTTTTGAAACGCATGCAACGTCGCCAATAAAAGGAGCGGACGGATGCGCTTCCCCCCAGCTTCGAGCGAATAAAGCATCGCCTGCTTTAACGTATCCGGCGCGTGTAGCATCGTGATATAGCGTGACAGTTCTTTTTCCACGAGCTGTTTTTGTTCCCGTAAAAATTGCTCGACTAACACGTTACTCCTCCTCAATGGAGAAAGGCGCTAATTGTCCGTCTTCGCGCAAAATATACTCCATTTGTTTTTCCGCATGTTGCAATTTGTCATGGCACCATTTCGATAGCCGCATTCCTTCTTGGAAAAAAGCAATCGCCTGTTCTAATGGAACGTTGCCTGCTTCCAACTTTCCAACGATTTCTTCGAGCTGTTTCATCGCTTCTTCAAACGTTAATTCTTTTTCTTCACTCATAAATAACTTCCTCCATTCCAAAGACATGGCAGTCAAGGTGCCCGTCTTGTAGGCGCACTTGAATCGCATCGCCTGGCTGTACTTGCCGGACGCTTTTAATCAACTCTTCTTTTTCATTATAAACTAAGCTATAGCCGCGCTCCATAATTTTTAGCGGGCTTAAGGCATGCAGCTGAGATAGAAGCGACGTAAACTGCCATTGTTTTTGCTGCAATAGCGCTTTTACTCCTTTTTCTAGCGATTTCGTAAGCGTTTGTTGCTTTTCTAGCAGTTGTGCTATTTTTTCTGCCGGATGGTGTGCGGTTAATTTGACATGTAGTTGTTCCAAACGTTCGGCTTTCCGTTCCATCATTCGCTCGGTGTTCCGCGTTAGCCGCTCAAGCAATATGTCAAGCTGCTGTTCTTTTTGTTCATATAGCTTTTTCGGATAGCGAAACGCATACGATGTTTGCAAACGGCGCAACCGCTCGGATTCCGTCGTCATTTTTTCTTTCATCGCACGAATTAAGCGGACGTTTCGCTGCGCGAGGCGTTCGGCGAGTTCGGCGACGTTCGGCACTGCCAGTTCTGCGGCCCCCGTTGGCGTTGGCGCACGCAAATCGGCGACAAAATCGGCAATCGTAAAGTCCGTTTCGTGCCCAACCGCCGAAATAATCGGCACGCGTGAGGCAAAAATCGCTCGTGCGACTTTTTCTTCGTTAAACGCCCACAATTCTTCGATCGAACCACCGCCGCGACCGACGATTAACACGTCAATATAGCCGAGCGCATTCGCTTTCTCGATCGAACGGACGATCGAATCAGCGGCTTGTTCCCCTTGAACAAGCGACGGGAACAAAATGATCGTTCCAAGTGGGTAGCGGCGGCGAATCGTTGTCACGATGTCGCGAATCGCTGCCCCAGTTGGCGAAGTGACAACCCCGATATAGCGCGGGAACGCCGGCAACGGCTGCTTATGTTCTTTCGCGAACAGCCCTTCTGCTTCTAGTCGCTGCTTTAGCTGCTCATACGCTAAATATAAATTGCCGATGCCTTCCGGTTGCATTTCTTTTACATATATTTGGTAATTACCGCTCGGTTCGTACACAGAAACTTCCCCGCGCACAAGCACTTTCATGCCGTTTTCGGGGCGGAATGCTAAGTAGCGATTATAACCAGCAAACATAACCGCTTGAATGCGCGCATTTTCGTCTTTGAGCGTAAAATACATATGGCCGCGCGAATGGGACGTAAAATTAGAAATTTCCCCCTTGATCCACAAATCTTGTAGATGGGGGTCGACTTCAAATTTTCGTTTAATGTATTTCGTTAGCGCGGTTACCGTTACATATTTAATATCTGCCACAACATTCTCCTCGCTTATTGTTGTTGATGCGCATCGCGCGCTGCTTCGACTGTATTATGAAGGAGCATCGTAATCGTCATCGGGCCAACGCCTTTTGGCACAGGGGTTAAATAGCTTGCGACTTCTTTTACTTCGTCAAAACGAACATCTCCACAAAGCTTGCCATTTTCTAACCGATTGACCCCGACGTCAATGACAATCGCGCCTTCTTTTACATGCTCTGCCCCGATAAGGTTCGCTTTTCCAACCGCGACAATTAAAATGTCGGCTTGGCGAGTAATGGCAGCTAAATCTTTCGTTTTCGAATGGCAATACGTCACTGTCGCATGCTCGCGTAAAAAGAGCTGACCAACTGGTTTTCCGACAATGTTGCTTCGTCCAACGACAACGACATGCTTTCCGGCAATTTCTACGCCAAGCGATTGCACCATAAATAAAATGCCGTACGGCGTACATGGAAGAAACGCTTTTTGTCCGACCATCATGCGCCCGACGTTAATCGGATGAAAGCCGTCGACATCTTTTTCTGGAGCAATCGCCTCGATTACTTTTAGTTCGTTAATATGGCTTGGTAGCGGTAGTTGGACTAAAATACCGTGCACCGTTTCGTCGCGGTTTAATTGGTCGATTTGTTCTAACAGCATTGATTCGGTAATTGTTGCTGGGAACGTTAAAAGCGTCGAACGAATGCCGACTTCAGCACACGCTTTTTGTTTTCCTTTGACATACGAATGGGACGCTGGGTCATCTCCAACAAGAATGACGGCAAGGCCTGGCTCGATTCCTAAGTTTTTTAATTCTTCTACTTCTTTTGCTAGTTGCGCCCGTTTTGCGCTTGCTAATTCTACTCCATTAATGATTTGTGCTGCCATTGTTCCTGCTCCCCTCTTTTGTGTCGTTTATCACTGAGAAATATTTAATGTGGCTTTTACTTTTGATAGCACGGCGTTAATAAATTTGCTTGATTTATCATCGCCAAACTTTTTTGCCAATTCAATCGCTTCGTCAAAGCTTACGCTCACCGGAACGTCGTCTACATATTTCATTTCGTACGTTGCCATGCGCAAAATGGAACGATCGACGTTTGCCACCCGCTCCAACGTCCATTTTTCTAAGTTGTTGCGCAATAGCTCATCAATTTCTGCTTGATGTTCAACAACTCCAAGTACGAGCTGACGAAAAAACGGATCGAGTTCCTCGCCGTCGACGATATTTTGCATCGCTTCTTCTGGCTCAATCCGGCCAACGTCAATTTGAAACAGCGCTTGAAGTGCTTTTTCCCTTGCTGTATGTCGTTTCATCGTTTCCCTCCTTGTTCCTTAGCGACAAACCAGTCGCCTCCGCTTTTCTTTCTTGTCTAGCTGCGGCTCCTAGCCCCTCGGGACGCTTCCGACCCGCTGCGGCGGCAACAGCCTCCTCGCGGGTCTTTCAGCGCCTGTCGGGGCTAACCAGTCGCCTCCGCTTTTCTTATAAACGAACGTTTATGATGATGATACCATATTTTTGTGATAAACGACACTATAATCCGTACAAATCATGAAGGAGATAGATAAAATTATCGGTTTTTACGAATAGAAATCGTTCTTACGCAGATTCGAACCGTCCTTCGCTTCGAGAATCCCCCAGTTTCCTCCGCTCTTTAAGATAACAAATTTTCGTCAAAAGACAAAGGGGGCAATTTTTTGCCCCCTTTGCTTATTCTACTTCTTCTTGTTTTCCTGTATCAAATTGAACGCCGACGATGTGTACATTAATTTCGCTCGTTTCTAATCCTGTCATGTTAAATAGCGCTTGGCGCACGTTCTCTTGCACTTTTTTCGCCACGCTTGGAATAGATACACCGAATTGAATGAGACAATAAATGTCAATAGCAACCCCATCTTCACGGATATCGACTTTCACGCCTTTTCCGTGGTTTTTCTTGCCTAACCGTTCTACAACCCCCGCTGCAAAGTTTCCGCGCATTTGGGCAACGCCTTCCACTTCGCTCGCGGCAATGCCAGCAATCACTTCAATCACTTCCGGAGCAATTTCTACTTTTCCTAACGTCAATTCTTGCCCCATTTCAAATACGTGCTCAGACATTTGACAGCACCTCCTATGATTTCATTACATCATACAACTCAAGAAACTTCGTGTTGAAGTCTCCTTGCACAAATTTCTCGTGCTCTAATAATTTTAAGTGAAAAGGAATCGTTGTATGAATCCCTTCGATAATAAATTCGCTAAGCGCTCGTTTCATGCGCGCAATCGCTTCTTCACGCGTCGGTGCATGGACGATGAGCTTCGCAATCATCGAATCATAATACGGCGGGATCGTATAGCCAGGATAAGCCGCAGAATCGACGCGCACCCCTAATCCTCCTGGCGGAAGGTACATTTGAATGCGCCCCGGCGATGGCATAAAGTTTTTCTCCGGATTTTCCGCATTAATTCGGCATTCAATTGCCCAGCCGTTAAACGTCACTTCGTCTTGCGTCAACGACAGCTTTTCACCTGAAGCGACGCGAATTTGCTCTTTAATTAAGTCCACGCCTGTAATTAATTCGGTCACTGGATGCTCGACTTGGATACGCGTATTCATTTCCATAAAATAAAACTTTTTCGCTTTATGGTCAAAAATGAACTCGACCGTCCCAGCACCTGTGTAATTCACGGCTTTCGCTGCTTTTACAGCCGCTTCTCCCATCTGCTTGCGCATTTCCTCATCTAACGCTGGCGAAGGAGCTTCTTCGACAAGTTTTTGCAACCGGCGCTGAATGGAGCAATCCCGCTCGCCTAAATGAATGACATTTCCATAAGAGTCCGCGAGCACTTGAATTTCCACGTGACGGAAATCCTCGATATATTTCTCGATATACACCCCTGGATTGCCAAACGCTGTCGCTGCTTCTTGCTGGGTAATGTTAATGCCTTTCACTAGCTCTTGCTCGTTTCTCGCAACGCGAATTCCTTTGCCACCGCCGCCTGCTGTCGCTTTAATAATGACCGGATAGCCGATTTCATTCGCTAGCGCAACCGCCTCATCGATTGTGCCGATGATTCCTTTAGAGCCTGGAACAATCGGAACACCGGCTTCGCGCATCGTTTCGCGCGCAATATCTTTAATCCCCATTTTTGTAATCGCTTCCGGGCTTGGGCCGACAAATGTAATGTTGCATTCTCGGCAAAGTTCAGCAAAAGCAGCGTTTTCCGCTAAAAAGCCGTATCCTGGATGAATGGCATCACAGCCCGTTAATGTCGCGACACTCATCATGTTCGTGAAATTTAAATAGCTGTCTTTGGAAGCGGTCGGTCCGATACAATACGCCTCATCCGCCAGTTGGACATGGAGCGCTTCGCGGTCGGCTTCCGAAAATACCGCCACCGTTTCAATGCCAAGCTCTTTGCACGCTCGAATGACGCGAACGGCGATTTCCCCCCGATTGGCTATTAATAATTTTTTAATCATGGCTCGTCCCCCTTATTTATTCTGGCTTGACAAGGAATAAAGGTTGTCCGTATTCGACGAGCTGGCCATTTTGGACAAGAATTTCGACGATTTCGCCGTTCACTTCTGCTTCAATTTCGTTAAAGAGTTTCATCGCTTCAATAATGCACACAATCGTATCGGTTTTCACCTTATCGCCTACTTTGACATACGGTGCGGCATCTGGAGATGGCGCAGCGTAAAACGTTCCGACCATCGGCGATGTAATTTTATGCAAATTGTCGGCTTTTACTTCTTGTTTTGGCGGTTCTGCTTGCTTTGCTTCTTGCACCGGCGCTGTCGGCATTTGCGTCGCTTCTTGTACAGGCGCTGCCGCTTCTTTCACAACCGCTTTCGGTGCTTCAACGACCGTTTGGACAACGGTTTCCACCGGCGTGCCGGCTGGTTTTTTCATATGTACTTTTGTTCCTTCATGCTCATATAAAAATTCCTCAATATTTGCTTGGTCAATCAATCGAATCAGTTCACGAATTTCTTGAATTTTCAACATCATTCACACCTCTCGCCCCAAAATTGTGTCATATACTACCATCATACGACAGACCTTCCCTCTTGTTCAACAATAGAATATGACTTTTCGGTAAGTTTACTACCTAGTCATACAAACAATTATTATTATATAGCATTAAAATCATTTTTCCACTATGAAAAATAAAATAAGCACTGTTTCCGAAAAAAAGCTGGCCTCTATGACAGAAGCCAGCTTTTTCTTATTTTGTCGGTTGGAATTCGACCGCGATATCTTGCATATCTTTTAATTCGCTCTTGACAAGCTGAATAATTTCATTTGCTGCTTGCTTAGAGCTTGTTTTTGCTTTGACGGTTACCCTTACTGTATCACCGTCCGCGCGAACGAGAACGTCTTCATATCCACCTTTCGATTTGATGAGCGTTTCTAGCGTTGCTTCTTTCTCGGCAAGTGCTTCGAGCTGTTGAATTTTATCCATCGCTTCGCTTTTTTGCTCCGCCGTCGCACTTGTTGAGGCAACAACCGCATTTAGTTGGTCGCGCAAACGGCTGCGCTGGTCCTCAATTTGCAGACGTAAAGCGGTAAAAACATCATCGCTAGCAATGCTTGATGTAACTTTTTCACCTTTCGCTTCCGTTTCTTGTACAGCTGCATCCCCTTTTGCCTTCTCTTTCCCGTCGTTTGTTTTCGTTTGATCATTCATAAATGCGACACTATCATTCATATCTTTTGGAGCCGTCACATAATAGACAGACAATACAACTACTAGGCTTAACATTGTCAATAACCAAACTGTTTGTTTTTTTAGCATGTAAATCAACCTCCCTTATTTTTTTGGCAAGACGGCGACGCGATAACTTGGGACATTGAGGACGCGTGTTACCGCTTCGACAATCCATTGTTTAATTTGTAAATTATCCGCCCCCTTCGCAACGACGAGCACCCCACGAATATCTGGTTTTTTCGTTGTGACAACAATTGGTTGTTCCCCTTCTCCGTCACGAGTCATCACCACTTGTTCGTTAAACGAGTGGTTTTCGATTTTCCGTTTACCACCTTCGCGGTCGGTTTCATCCGTTGTTTGCTGCTGAGTGACGCGGTTTTTTTCTAATACTTTTACTTCGGTTGCATCGACGTTGACAACGACTGTCACATCTTGTACGCCTTCGATCGCTTCTAGCGCTGCTTTTAGCTGCTCCTCGTATTGCTGTTCATACTCGGCAATGACTTTCGCTTTCGTATCCGACGTTTTTCCGAACGTTTCAACCGCTTTGTTGTCCGTTTTTCCTGAAACCGCGACAACGTTTGTTGATGATTGGTCTTTCCACGGATGGCTCATAAGCATGGCCAACACGCCGATACAGAGAAGAAGCAATACGTAAATCGCAGAGATAGGTTTTTTTTCTTTTGTTTCGTTTTCCGATAGTCCAAGCCATCGCTTAATGTACGGAAGCATCCCCCCAGTCCCTCCCTTCCATTTGGACAATGATTTTTTCTTCGTGTACCCCCCATTTCGTGGCGAAAAATGATGCGAGCGTTTTTCGCAATGCTTCATTTTCTCCATCGGTGGAAATAGGTTTTGACACATCGATTATCACTGGTTGAATGGTCTGTTGTGTTGGTGTGTGCTGTTGGCTGACAACTACTTCAATTGTTTGAATATCGTCCGAAGTTGGCAGCGAAGAACGTTCAGTTGTTTGTAAAGTAATTTGCTGCACCGTCAATCCATATTGTTTCATCAACTCCCCAGCTACTTGTTTTTTCATCTGGACAGCCATTTGTTCTAAAATATATGCACGTTGTGAGGCTTGTATTTCTTTTTTCTTTTGTTCTAACTCATTTTTCATCATTTCTTGTTGTTCACTTCCTCCTGTGGTCACTGTTGTTAAAAGGCGATCCACGTCGAGTGAAAAAATGCTTAGTAGTGGCGATAGCATGATAAGAAGGAGAATAAGCCCGATTACCATTTTTACATATTTTTGAAAACTTGAAGATGGTAGCAATAAATCAATGACTATCGTAAACAAAAGAAACACAATAATGGTCGTGACCCATGAAATGATAGCGTGCATCGCTTCTCCCCCTTAACGTACCATCATCGTAATATTTCCCGCGGTAATGATGACCGTTAAACTAAGAAAAAACATGAGCGAAACAATCGCTAACGCTGCTAAAATATAGAGAACGCTTTTGCTAATAATGTTTAAGCAAGCAATCACAGGACCGCCCCCAAGCGGCTGCAATACAGCTGCCGATAATTTATAGACAAAGGAGATGATAAAAATTTTTATAGCTGGAAAAACAGCAATCAGGAGCACTAACGCGACCCCAGCAACCCCAACCGCATTTTTTAATAACATGGAAGCAGTAACAACGGTATCGGTTGCATCGGTAAACATTTTTCCGATTACCGGAATAAAATTTCCAGCAACAAATTTAGCCGCTCGTAACGCAACCCCGTCTGCGATCGCTGCCGTTGCTCCTTTCACTGACATGACGCCGAGAAAAATTGTTAAAATCGCCCCGAGCGCCCCCATCGCTACTTTCGTAAATAAATCCGCTAATTGCGTCACTTTATAATGTTCAGACAGCGTGCTGACGATATTTAATAGCGCTGCTAAAAACAAAAGCGGCAAAGCAATGTATTCGACGATTGCTCCGGTTACATTCATGAGGAAAAGGACCATCGGATGAAAAAACGCTGCTGAAACAAGCCCACCAGAAGAAGCTAACAATGCCAATAAGAGCGGAATGAGGGCAATCATAAAATGGGTCATCGTTTGAATTGCCTCTTGGGCGTATTCCATTGCCAACCGAAAGCTATTGAGCGCAAGAATCATTAACACCATATAGACGACCGCATAGGCGACTTTGCTAACCGCCTGCTGTTCAAACGCATTTTGCAGCGACTGTAAAAACATGCTAAACACAGTTAATAATATAAGCATGCCAAGCAGCCTGCCGTTTGCTTGCAATTCATAGACAAGGAACTTTAACAAGGCGGTCAACCACGCGTTGAACGACCATTCTTTCTCTCCTTGCAAAAATTCTATTAACGAGCCTTTTTGACTTTCCGGCAAAAACCCACCGTATTTGACAATAATGTCGTTCCAATACTTTTGGATATCTCCTATATCGATTGCTTCTAGCTGTTTTTCTGCCATTTGCTGTTCGTTAGGGGCAGCTTGTACTATATATGGCGATAAAAAAAAGGAAGCGGCAACTAACGACAAGATGATCGCTTTTTTCAATCCATCACCCCCTTGAGGAAGGAATCAACCCAATTACCGTTTCAATAATGGCGGTTAAAATAGGGATAGCCATCGCTAAAATTAAAATTTTGCCGCCTAGTTCAATTTTTGAAGCGATGGCACCTTGCCCGGCATCTTTCGAGATTTGCGACGCAAATTCTGCAATATAGGCAATACCGATAATCTTTAAAATCGTTTCAAAATACACCATGTTGATGTTCGTGTCAGAAGCGATTTTTTGCAACATATGCAAAATCGCGCTAATTTGGTCAATTAAAAAAAGAAAAATGGCACACCCAACAAATACGGTTAATAAAAACGCCACGCTGGATTTTTGCTCTTTTAGCAACATAACTAAAAACGTGGCGATTAACCCTATGCCGACAATTTGCAACATTTCAATCGCCATCTCCCCCTAACGTTGGAACAAAAATACGTCTTTTATCTTTTGAAATAAGCTACTAATAACAGAGGCGACCATAAATAAAATGTAAATAAAGCCGATAAGCGTAATCCATTGGGCAAATTCTTTTTTTCCCATTTGCTCTAGTACGGTATGTAGCAAAGCAATTGCCATCCCCACCCCAGCGATTTTAAAAATAACATCGACATCGATTCCCATCATCGTTTTCCTCCTAGCGTTAAATCAATAAAATCACAAGAAGCAAGCCTACAAGGAAGCCTAAACTTTTCGCCATCTTTTCATAGCGCATTTTTTTGTCAAGTGCATCTTGCTCTTCGCGGTCAAGGTGAATAAGCGCCAAGGCAATTTGTTTTTGTTGAGCGATTCGGTCATATTGGCCTAGCGTTTCGCCAAATTGTTTCATCACTTCAAATTCTCCTTGTCTTAAAGCAGTCGCCCGCCAAATCGCCCGTAAGCTCTCTTCCCATGCTTCACAGACGTTCGTTTCCCCCGTCTTCAGTTTTTCAGCAAACCGTTCAAATAGGCGGGAAAACGGGAAAGCAAGTTGTCTTGCTAAATGCAGCGACGCTTCTGTGAGCGGGGTGTGGCCATACATAATTTCTGCTTCAAGCGCTTGCAACGCTGTTTTTAATTGCCGTAACTGGCGAGGACGTTCGTTCAACTGCCGGGCTGCTTCAAAGCCACTCCATGTCGTCGCAAGCAAAATCAGCAATGCGCCAAACCATTTCATCTTCCCACCTCCGCAAATAGCACCGTTCCTGACCGGTCGAGTACGCGTCTGACAGTCCCTGGGCCGCGGTCGTTCGTCAATTCAATAAAGCGTTCAAATACGCGTTGCTCGATAAGCGCACGCAACGTCGGACGGTTGACAACATCGTCCCAGTCTTTCCCGTGAACAGTCGTCCATACACATACCCCCGCACGGACGGCTTCTAATATCGCTTCACTATCTTCTAAGCGCCCAATTTCATCGACAACGAGTACGTCCGGACTCATCGAACGAATCATCATCATCATTCCCTCTGCTTTCGGACAAGCATCCAACACATCGACCCGGCTCCCTAATTCAAATTGGGGGATGCCTTTGACACATCCTGCAATTTCCGAGCGCTCATCGACAATGCCTACCTTTTGCGCCGAGATGTTTTTCGCTGGGACACCGCTACTAATCGTGCGGGCAATGTCGCGAAGAAGCGTTGTTTTTCCTGTTTGCGGAGAGCCGATAATCATCGTATGGCACCAGCGCCCGTCATACACATATGGAATTAACGGTTGGGCGATGCCAATTTTTTGTTTAGCAACGCGTATATTAAAGGAAGTCACGTAGCGAATCGCTTTCACGCTTCCCCCATCGGTAATCACTTTTCCTGCCAGCCCAACACGGTGTCCACCTTGAATCGTAATAAATCCGCGCTTTAATTCTTCTTCCATTGCATATATCGAATAGTGGCTAAGCTTGTTTAACAGGTGGACACCGTCGTCGGCAGTAACTTCGTAAGGAAGAAAGTACGGGGTTCCTTTCGCGATCACCTCTAACGGACGCTGGACGCGAAGGCGGATTTCCTCGATTTCGTTTTTCCACGGAAATGACCATTTTTCTAGTACGTCCGCAATGGTTTTTGGCAACACGTCTATAATTGGTTGCATACGCCCTGCCTCCTATTTATAAATTCCAAAGAGAATGAACGCGACACCAAGCCCAATCCAAAATAATTTGGCAAAAGAAAGCTCGTCCGTTAGCGAAAGAAGACCAATCGTCATCGTCGCAATAAAAATGATTGGGCCGACGACCGCAAGTAGCGCGTTGACGGCCACCGCTTTTTTTACATCGTTTAACAGGAGCATCGTTATTGCCGCTGTCAATTCAATAGCCGCAGATAATACCCGCAACCCTGCCATCGAAAGAACTGTTGCATCGAATAGCGCGAGCCACCGTTTCATCGAATCCCCCTAAAAAATATGATTAGTACAACCTATGCAGCACTTTTTTATTTCAGAAGTAGGGAAAAGAAAAAAACCCCTTGCTAAAATAGCAAGGAGTTTTTTGTTACGCGCGAGAAACGTATGTTCCGTCTGTTGTATTAATAATGAGAACGTCGCCTTCGTTGACGAAGAACGGCACTTGGACGACAAGGCCTGTTTCTAACGTTGCTGGTTTCGAGCCGCCAGAAGCAGTGTCGCCTTTAATGCCTGGCTCTGTTTCCACGACTTTAAGTTCTACTGTGTTTGGAAGTTCTACCCCAATTGTTTCGCCTTGGTACATCATAATGAATACTTCCATACTTTCTTTTAAAAACTTTAATTCATGCTCGATTTGTTGCGAAGGAAGTTCAATTTGCTCGTACGTTTCCGTGTCCATAAAGACGTGCTGGTCACCGTTCGCATATAAATATTGCATTTTTCGGTTGTCAATTTGAGCGCGGTTCACTTTTTCACCGGCACGGAACGTTCTTTCTTGAATCGAGCCTGTGCGAAGGTTGCGCAGCTTCGAACGAACGAACGCTGCCCCTTTTCCTGGTTTTACGTGTTGGAACTCGATGACGCGCCAAATCTCGCCATCTACTTCAATCGTTAGTCCTGTGCGAAAATCGTTTACTGAAATCATCGACCAATGTCCTCCTACTTCCAATATTATAAAATAATCAGCTCTTTTGGTGAGCGAGTCAGCGATTCGTTACCGTCCGCAGTGACAACCGTGTCGTCTTCAATGCGCACACCGCCTAGCCCCGCTATGTAAATGCCTGGCTCTACTGTGACAACCATTCCCGGCTCTAACACCGTGTCCGAGCGAACAGATAGCGCTGGTCCTTCGTGCACTTCAAGTCCGATGCCATGCCCAGTTGAATGACCAAAATATTCGCCGTATCCTTTTTCTGTAATATAGTCACGAGTAAGCGCATCCGCTTCACGACCAGTCATCCCTGGCTTAATGCCTGCCATGCCGCGCAATTGCGCTTGCAATACGACGTCATAAATTTGTTTTAATTCGTCAGTAATATCACCAACGGCAACGGTTCGCGTAATGTCGGAGCAATAGCCTTTGTAATAAGCGCCGAAATCAAGGGTTACGAACTCCCCTTTTTCGATTACTTTGTCGCTTGCCACTCCATGCGGTAACGCCGAACGATAGCCAGATGCAACGATAATATCAAAAGAAGAAGAAACAGCGCCTTGTTTGCGCATGAAAAACTCTAGTTCGTTCGCCACTTCTCTTTCGGTCACGCCAGGGCGAATAAACCGAATGATATGGTCAAACGCTGCATCGGCAATCTCTGCTGCTTCCTTTAATATCTTAATCTCTGCAGCGGACTTAATCAAGCGCAACTTTTCAATGATGCCGGAAACAGGTACAAGTTCGGCTTTTATTTCTTTTGCATACGTTTGAAACGTTGCGTACGACAGATGGTCTTGTTCAAATCCGAGCTTTCGAATGCCAAGCCGTTCGACTTGCTTTGCCACTTCTTCGATGAGTAGTCCGGTATGTTGAACAATTTCGTATCCTTCCACTTGCCGAGACGCCTGCTCAGTGTAGCGAAAATCGGTGATGAATACCGCTTGATTTGGCCCAATCACAACAACGCCAGCCGTCCCGGTAAACCCTGTCATGTACCGCCGGTTGTAGCCACTTGTAATGAGCATGCCGTCAATATCGTATTCCGCAAATCGTTCCCGTAATTTCTCTATTTTTTCCATCGTTCTTCTCCCTTCCCTTTTCTCTCTAACAGCGCCAAAATGGCCAACCGATAGCCGGTAAAGCCAAGTCCGACAATTTGCCCAATCGTCACTGGCGCAATGACCGATACGTGACGAAACGGCTCGCGGGCATGAATGTTGGAAATATGTACTTCTACCACAGGGACATTGACACTAGCAATTGCGTCACGAATGGCATAGCTATAATGAGTAAACGCCCCTGCGTTTAAAATAATGCCATCGTATGTGCCTTCCGCCGCGTGAATTTCGTCAATAATCTCTCCTTCGTGGTTGCTTTGAAAACAAGTAAGCGTCGCACCGTGTTCCGCAGCAAAAGCAATGAGTTGCTGTTCAAGGTCATTTAACGTGTCGCTCCCATAAATGTGCGGTTCACGCTTACCAAGCCGGTTTAAGTTCGGACCGTTAAGCAAAAGAAGACGTGCCATCGCCACCGCCCCTTACAAAGAATGTTCAAACAACCTTATTTTATCATAAACTTCCTGCTCCCACTACTCATTTACGGTGTTTGGCGCTTGTTTTCGCTGTTCGTTTTCTTGCGCTTCAAAGGAAATCGAATAGCCGATGAACAAGCCATATAACACGTACAGGCAAATAGTCGTAATGATTGTGTTTCGTTCTAGTTCTGTTACTGGGCGCAAACTTGGCAACATCGGATTTAAGATATAAAAAACGACAACCCAAAGTATCATCCCATATGCAACGCCGACCCACATGCTCTTTTGCTTCCGAAGCAGTACATAGTAAAGAAGCGCAACTGCAATGGATATTACACCGATGAGAAAAATGGCCAAATAGTTGCCTGTTTTTCCATATTTCCAATCCCCGATGTTCCATGGCAACAAAAGCATGTTCGGACTTAGTTCAGTGAAATGAAAAAAATAGGCTAAATACCCTAACAAGCTCCAAAATACGCCGCCGACAAATCCAGTGATGGCGGCCTTCATCCATAACGCCATCGGCTGTTCGCGTTTATTTTGTTCTAACGGTTCATTCGTTTTCATCATTGCCACCTCCACTTTTAGTATGACCTTTCATAGGAAAACTCATAATAAATTTATCCATACCATGTCTAACCAATTTTATTTTTGGCAATGATAATCATAACATCAACCTAGAGGTTTCCGACCGTTTCTTGTAGAATATAATAATAACAGAGGCGATAAATTTTAAGAAATAGGTTGGTGTAGACAATGGAGAAAGCGATGAAACCGATATACGGAGGACAGGCGGTTGTCGAGGGTGTGATGTTTGCTGGAAGAAAGCATTCTGTTACCGCTATTCGCCGCAAAGACAAATCAATTGAATATTTTCATCTGCCGCGAAAAGCGCACCCGACGTTGACAGCGCTCAAAAAAATTCCGTTTATTCGCGGAATTGTGGCGATTTTAGAAGCGAGCGCCAACGGAGCGAAACATTTTCAGTTTGCAAGCGACCGTTATGAATTAGACCCGAAGGAAACAGCGCAAATCGCGGAAAAAAAGGAAAGTTCGAAGCTATCGCTCGTTGTTAGCGTTGCCGTTGTCGGTATTTTATCCTTTTTGTTTGGCAAATTTTTATTTACAATGATTCCTGCGTTTTTGGCGAATTTTACGAAACCTATTTTTCCGTCCAAAATGGCGCAAATTTTTGTTGAAGGGGCATTTAAGCTATTGTTGCTGTTGCTATATATTTATTCGATTTCATTAACTCCGCTTGTTAAGCGAGTGTTCCAATACCACGGGGCAGAACATAAAGTCATTAATGCATTTGAAAATGGAATGCCGCTAACGGTCGAAAACGTGCAGCGACAGTCGCGGTTGCATTATCGCTGTGGCAGCAGTTTTATTTTATTTACGGTCATCGTCAGCGTGTTTGTGTATATGTTCGTTCCCGTCGATCCGCTTTGGGTGCGGATTGTCAATCGGCTTGCGTTAATTCCCGTCGTTCTTGGCATTTCGTTTGAAGTATTGCAGCTAACGAACCGATTAAGAGATGTTCCTGTCTTGCGCTGGCTTGGATATCCAGGGTTATGGCTGCAGCTATTGACGACAAAAGAGCCGACCGATGACCAAGTGGAAGTAGCGATTGCCTCATTTGAGCAATTGCTTCAGTTAGAAGAACAAGAAACGACAGCCGTTCGGTAACTTTTCAAAGGAGGTGGGGCGGAATGTTTCGTCGTACGATGCATCCGTTAATAGGGATTGTCCTTTTTCTTGGAGCGTTTGGGATCGTATATACACTGTTTGAGGAGCCGGGAGTTCTTTTCCGTCGCATCCTTTTTATTGGATTGTTGATTGTTTTGCTGTATGCCTTTTATCATTTTGTTTATCAACGCCGCATGAATAAGGAGCGGGCCGCTTATTTGAAAGCGGTGCAGCAGTCGAAAAAACTATATGTCGAGCGCGACCGAAAAACACTAGCGAAAGCATCCCAGCCGAAAAAAGGAACGCACCACCGTTTACCGAAAAAACGCAGCACCACACATTTAACGGTCATCGAAGGGAAAAAAGGGAAAAAGAAAAATCGGGCATCATTTTAGCCCGATTTTTTAATATGCCCACGTTTTTAAAAATTGTTCGGTTTTTTGTTTGCCGTAGGCGATTAGTTCGTCGCGAACGCTTTCGGTCATCGCAAATTCCGTCGACAGCACGTGGCGGACAGGAATAAAGATAATGTTTTTTTCGTGCCGTCGTGAAATGTAGCGAACGTCATGCGCTTCTTTCATCGCATGAAATAGCGCTTCGTATAGTTCAATAGCGTTACGAATCTTTTTTTTCGGCCGTTCTTCCGGTTTGGTGCTCAGTTGAATGCCGAGGACAGGGCGTTTTTTCTTTTCGTCGTCAAATAAAAATAGCGGAAAGTTGCTTAACACCCCTCCATCGACAACGATGGATGCGCCTTTTGCCGTATTGAGCTTCACTGGCTCAAAAAAATACGGAATGCTCGTGCTCATTCTTACTGCTTTGGCGACGGAAAACGTATTTGGATCAATGCCATACTGCGGCAAATCGGTCGGTAGAACGAGAATGCGGCCATTTGTGACATCGGAAGCAACGATATGTAAGCGGTCTTTTGGCAAATCACCAAACGTTCGCACTCCTTTTGCTGCTAACACGGTCGCAAGCCAATCTTCTAATAATTTTCCCTTATATAGCCCCATTTTCCAATATAAGAAAACCCATTTCATGAGGGGAAACGGTACAGCTAGTTTTTGCATATCAAGCAGCTTTTGCAAGTCTAGCTCGTCGATCATCGCAATCATTTCTTCGCTCGTATACCCCGCTGCGATTAGCGCAGCGACTAATGAACCAGCGCTCGTTCCCGCCATTCGTTTTGGCGTCAGCCCTTTTTTTTCAAGCGCTTGATATGCGCCAATAAGCGCAAATCCTTTCACACCGCCTCCTGAAAACACGATGTCAATATCCACGCTGTCCTCCCCTTTCTGGCGGTTTTCTATATATATAATAGGAAAACAGCTGATTTAGGTATGGAAAATAAAAAAAGAGTAAGAAACCTTACTCTACGGTCTGCTCATTTTGTTTTTGAATCGTGCGAAGCGTTTCGATTCGTTCGGGGTCTTCTTGAAAGTATTGCACTAAGTCGCCGATGCGGTCGATAGCATTCCAACTTAAATGGTGTTCGATTCCTTCTACATCGCGATAAATGTTCTCCTCATCAACGCCGATGATGCGCATAAACTGCTCTAGCAACTCATGGCGATACACGAGCCGCTTGCCGATTTTTTTTCCTTTCGCGGTTAATACGAGCCCACGATATTTTTCATATACTAAATATTCGTCTTTGTCGAGTTTTTGCACCATTTTTGTGACAGAGGAGGGATGAACGGACAATGCCTCGGCAATATCTGATACGCGGGCATATCCTTTTTCTTCGATAAGAATGTATATTTGCTCGATATAGTCCTCCATGCTCGGTGTCGGCATAACAGTCCCCTCCCATAAACCAATACTGATCAAAAATAGCAATCAGTATTATTATATCATGGGATAGTAAATTGACAAGGACAAGAGCCGATTACGTGAAATATTGTATTTTTGCCTCAGGGAAAAATTGATGGATATAATCGATCATCGTCGCCTCCAGTTTTTTTGCATCTTCATCTTGGTACACGTATTTGCCGATTCCGTACCGCCCCCATTTATATTTCCGTTTGCTCTCATCTAAATCGAGCTTTGTTTTCGGATAACGTTTTTGAATGACAGCCTTTGCTGGTTTTGTGAATCGGTGCTGGATGAGTTCGAATGTTAAATTAGACGTATTCACCCCTGTAAGCTGTTCACGTAACCGCTCAAATAACTCCAAATATCCTTCCTCCCATTCGTCGTGCATGTAAATCGGTGCGACGATAAAGCCGAGCGGATAGCCAGCGTGCGCCACTTTTCGCGCTGCCGCTAACCGCGCATCAAACGAAGACGTCCCTGGTTCAAAGTTTTGGATGACATACCGTGAATTCACGCTAAAGCGAAAGCGCGTTTTTCCGTTATGTTTCGCATCAAGCAAATGGTCGACGTGTTCATATTTCGTGACAAAGCGAAGCCGCCCGTATTCCGTCGCTCCAATAAATTCGATCGCTTTTTTTAATGAATGAGTTAAGTGATCGATGCCGACAATATCGGACGTACAAGCCGCTTCAAAGCGCGTAATGTCCGGCGATCGTTCGTCGATGTACTTTTTCGCTTGGGCAAAAATTTCATCAAGGTTGACATATACACGAATGTAGGGCTTGCTTCCGAGCGTCGTTTGCAAATAACAATAATGGCAATGGCCCATGCACCCTGTCGCAAGGGGAATCGCATATTCTGCCGACGGCTTGGACGTATCAAATTTTAATGTTCGTCTGACACCGACAACGAGCGTTGATTTTGCGTTTCGGTATTGCTGCAACTCGGTTTCGCCCGGGATGCCGCGCACTTGGTTATGCGATGTCGTTTCACGAATGTCAATATGCATATCCGTAAATTTTTCATATAGCTCTTTACCGAGCGGATAATTCAGCGCCTCGGGCTCAAAATAGACGAGCTGTGGAATAAATGGCTTCATACAATCACCTCATTGTTAGTATGGTTGATTGCTATGAGGTGATGAAATACAATTTTTGTCATTGTTTAGAAAAGAAAAAGGAACGGGGTTTCCCGCTCCTTTCTATGCATTACAGCCCGCATTTTAACTGCGCACCGCAGCTTGTGCATGTGTTGCAGCCGCCAATTTCTTCGACTGTTCCTTCGCGGCATACTGGGCAAATGTTTCCGACTTCCGACCCAATCGTGACATCGGTTGCGCGTAAATCTGGAATCGTTTCAACGAGGGCAACGGCTCGTTTTTTCGGTTCTTCTGGAATTAATTCAAGCTGTTCTTCGACTGCATGTTCTTCCGCTTTTAATGTCAATACTTGCGCATCGCGGCTGCCGTCAACATAGACCGTACCGCCTTTTGCGCCGCCTCGCCATAACCGCTCGTACACTTTTTGCACTTGCTCGACCGTATAGCCGCGCGGTGCGTTCACTGTTTTGGAGAGGCTGGAGTCGACCCAGCGCTGGATGATGCATTGCACATCGGCATGCGCTTCTGGCGATAAATCCATCGCGGTCACAAACCAATGCGGCAAATTGTTCGGATCTGCTTCTGGATGGTTGTCCAAATATTCTTGCACGATATCCGCCTTCACTTCAATAAACTTGCCAAGACGTCCACTTCGATAATAAGAAAAGGAAAAATATGGTTCAAGTCCTGTGGACACGCCGATCATTGTCCCTGTGGATCCAGTCGGAGCAACCGTTAATAAATGCGAGTTGCGAATACCGTATGTTAAAATATCTTGGCGAATATCGTCCGGCATTTTTTTCATATAACCGGTGTGAATAAACGCTTCGCGCAATTTCATCGTTTCTTCTTCCGTTTCGCCAACTAAAAACGGAAAGCTTCCTTTTTCTTTTGCGAGCTCAATCGACGCGCGGTATGCCGTTGTCGCAATTGTTTTAAACAGTTCGTCAACAAGTTGATTGCCTTCTTCGGAGCCGTACTCTTTTTCGCAATAAATGAGCAAATCGGCTAATCCCATCACGCCAAGACCGACGCGGCGCTCCCCGAGCGCTTGCTTTTTATTTTCTTCAAGGAAATATGGCGTTGCGTCAATGACGTTATCTTGCATACGGACGCCAACTTCAACCGTCCGTTTTAATTTTTCATAATCAACGACTTTCTTTTCTTTATCGACCATATTCGCCAAATTAATCGCGGCTAAATTGCACACAGAATAAGGTGCGAGTGGTTGTTCCAGCTTATGTTATCCTATCGGCTTTTTATCCGATAGTTCTAACGGTTCATTTCCCGTTAGCTCAGCATACGTTTTCACTAATGAATGTTCATTAGTGCTGCGGCCTCTTGCGGAGATTATATTCTGCCTTTTATATAGGCAGGTTCACTCCGTATGCGTTGCCCCTGACTGAGTTTTTAGGCTCAGCCTTCGGTTCAGGTTCCCATCTCAGGGTTCCTGCTTCATTCCGCAGTTTTTTACGTGAGGCAAACTACTCACCACACGGATTTGTTGCGACTACTTTTTGTCCGTACGCTCTGGCGTTCGTCATGTCGTTGGCGTTGTCGATAAAGAAAATGCCTGGCTCCGCTGAATACGTCGCGCAAATGTTAATCAGCTTCCATAGCTCGCGCGCACGAATTTTGCGATAGACGCGAACGCGATAGCCCATTTTCTCCCATTCGCGCACATCGCCGACTTCGTGCCATTTTTCGTTGTAGATGCGCATTTCTTCTTCCGAATACGTTTCCACATCTGGAAAGCGCAATTCGTATTCTTCGTCGTTTTCCACTGCCTGCATAAACTCTTTCGTTAAGCAAACGGAAATGTTTGCTCCTGTTAAAAAGTCGGGATTGTGCACGCTATACGTACCGCCTGTCCGCAACTTTTCTTCCGCGTCTTTAATAATTTTTTCGCTAAAGCCCCCGTATCCTGGGATGTTTTTATAGTTGACAATCCCTTGATACATCGCGCGCTCTTGCTCGGTGAGCGGCGTAAACTTTAATTTCTCTTTCGCTGCTTTTTGAATACCTTCATCTTCTGTATTTTCCAGCAAATAGCGCAAAATGCGCGGATTTTGCATTTTGGAAATAATGAATTCAATAATGTCCGGGTGCCAATCGGCTAGCATAATCATTTGAGCGCCACGGCGGGAGCCACCTTGCTCGACAAGATGGGTAAGTTTCGCAATGTCGTCTAGCCATGACACCGAGCCGGACGATTTTCCGTTGACTCCGCGCGCGAGCGTATTGCGTGGGCGAAGGGTAGAACCGTTCGTTCCGACACCGCCACCGCGGCTCATAATTTCCATCACTTGTTTTCGATGTTCAGAAATGCCTTCGCGCGAGTCTTTGACAAACGGCATGACGTAGCAGTTGAAGTACGTCACTTCTGTTCCAGACCCTGCGCCGTACAGCACGCGCCCAGCTGGAACAAAATTAAGACTGACGAGCTGTTCATAAAACTTTTCAACCCATTCTTGCCGCTTTTCTTCTGTTTTTTCAACAGCGGCTAACCCGGTTGCGTTCCGCTTCGCAATTTGCTCATAAAAAATTTCCAGCGGCTTTTCAATGACATCGAGCGAGCGAACAACAATGCCTGTTTTCGCTTCCTCTCCGTCTAACACATGCCGGTACTCCTCTTCCACAAGCACATGCGCTTTTTTGTTTTCCAAATCAAGCTTGACGATAAACCCAAGCCCGCGCGCCGGAAACTTCGGATCTTCCTTTACGGTTAAAACGACAAAATCCCCAACGCTTAACGTTAATTTTTCCGTATCTTTAAACGAGTAGCGGTCAAGCATCACTAAACGCGACACGCCTTTATGCGTAATGTGCATGTCCTCCGTAATCGGATGCACTTGCGGAAACAGGCGAATGTCCGCATTTAGTTTTGCAATATCCAGTTTCATTCGTTCAGAAGACGCAACCGTCATTCTTCAATCTCTCCTCTTCTTTCAAATTGTCCACTTTCTGCCTGCAAATTCTGTCTAGATTAAATTACCATATCGCCAACAAAAAAACAATATATAGTATGATATTTTTATCAAAACATACTATATATTGTGTATTAGGTCAACAAATTCGTATTTTGTCAAATAACAAAAACAATAGAAACGAGAGAAAAGAGGAGAAAATTGTCCAAAATCGCCTCATTTTCCCGATAAACGAAACATTTTGCTAGTTGCTTTTCAACAAAAACGAAGAAACGCGGATTTTTCCGCGTTTATCGTTTAAAATTCCACTCATCGCTCGCATATTTTTTTTCCGCGAGCTCGTTTACATACGCCATTTCTTCGACCGATAACGTATACGGTTCTAACACGATCTCAAGCCCTTTTTCAAACCCTTTATAAAACGCTTCTTTCGCCTCCGGAAGTGTAATTTTCCGCTCGGTTAGTTCATTCATTGCGACCGCCTTTTGTTTAAAGTTTTGCCGCAATCGCTCTTTCACTCGCTCGTTCGGGTACTTAAACAAGCTAAAAAGCATCTCTTCATCTAAGTCCAATAAAATCGAACCGTGTTGCAAAATAACCCCTTTTTGCCGCGTTTGTGCGCTTCCTGCCACTTTTCTCCCCTCAACAACGAGCTCATACCAGGACGGGGCATCAAAACAAACAGCCGAGCGCGGATTTTTCAAATCCGCTTTTTCTTCTTCTGTTTTCGGCACAGCAAAATACGCATCGAGCCCTAGGAAACGAAATCCTTCTAAAATGCCTTGTGAAATGACGCGATACGCTTCTGTCACCGTTTGCGGCATTTTTGGATGCGCTTCGGACACGATGACGCTGTACGTCAATTCTTGATCGTGAAGCACGCCGCGCCCGCCCGTCGGCCGTCTCACAAAGCCGAGACCGTATTTTTTCACTGCTTCCATATCAATTTCTTTTTCGACTTTTTGAAAATAGCCGATCGAAAGCGTCGGTGGATTCCAGCCGTAAAACCGAATCGTCGGCGGAATTTTTCCTTCGCTATGCCATTCTAACAACGCTTCATCAAGCGCCATATTAAACGCTGGGGAACAATCACCCGAGTCAATAAATCGCCATCTTTCTTTTTCCATCTATTCCACCCTTCTTTCCCCTTCTTTTGCGTCTATTAGTTTAACAAACAAAGTGGACGAAGGAAAGCGAAAATGCTTTGCGTCTCATGGATAACATCGATATAATAGAATTTGTCGAATGTTGAAAGAAAAGGGGGCTTGTGGCTCGTGCAATGGCTATGGATTATCATTGGCGCCTTGATTACCTATTCTGCTGTCATGTATTTCATGCAGCGCAAAATGGTGAAAACGCTCACGGAAGAAGAATTCCGCGCTGGCTATCGGAAAGCGCAACTCATTGACGTTCGCGAACCAGATGAATACGCTGCTGGCCATATTTTAGGCGCGCGCAATATTCCACTCACACAATTACGTATGCGCATGAAAGAATTGCGCAAAGACCAGCCGATCTATTTATATTGCCAAAGCGGACTTCGCAGCGGCCGCGCCGCCCAAATGCTGTACCGTAAAGGCTATCGTGACCTTTACCATTTAAAAGGCGGCTTTAAAACATGGACAGGGAAAGTGAAGAAAAAATAAGGTGCCAAGCAAAAACGCCTGGCACCTTTTGTTTTATTTCTGATAGCGCAAAATTGGTTTGCGAGCGGCAGTCGTTTCATCTAAGCGTCTCACGACCGTTGTATGCGGCGCTTCTTGGACGATTTCTGGCGTTTCTTCCGCTTCTTTCGCAATTTGGATCATCGCATCAATGAACGCATCAAGCGTTTCTTTTGACTCGGTTTCGGTCGGTTCGATCATCATGCACTCTTCGACAATTAACGGGAAGTAAATTGTCGGCGGATGATAGCCGAAATCAAGCAAACGCTTCGCAATATCAAGCGTGCGTACGCCTAGTTTCTTTTGCCGCTTTCCTGACAAGACAAACTCGTGTTTGCAATGACGGTTGTACGGCAAATCGTAATATTCCGCCAAACGGCGCATCATATAGTTGGCGTTTAATACCGCGTATTCTGTCACCGCTTTTAAGCCGTCTGGACCCATCGAACGAATATACGTATAGGCGCGAACGTTAATGCCGAAGTTGCCATAAAACGGCTTTACGCGCCCGATCGCCTGCGGTCTGTCATAGTCAAAATAGTAGCCGTTTTCTCCCTTTTCCACCGTCGGTTTTGGTAAAAACGGAATGAGGTCAGCCTTTACGCCGACAGGACCTGAACCAGGGCCACCGCCACCGTGTGGACCAGTGAACGTTTTATGAAGGTTTAAATGCACGACGTCAAAGCCCATATCTCCCGGTCTTGCTTTGCTTAACACTGCGTTTAAGTTCGCTCCGTCGTAATACAGCTTTCCGCCTGCAGCATGCACGATTTCCGCCATTTCTAAAATGTTTTCTTCAAAAAGACCGAGCGTATTCGGATTGGTGAGCATAAGCGCCGCTGTATCTGAACCGACGACGCGGCGTAAGTCGTCTAAATCGACAAGTCCTTCTTCCGTCGATTTCACCGTCACCGTTTCAAACCCAGCAACCGTTGCCGACGCAGGGTTTGTTCCGTGCGCCGTATCCGGAACAATGACTTTCGTCCGGTTGTAGTCGCCGTTTGCTTCATGGTAGGCGCGAATCATCATCAATCCTGTCCATTCGCCATGCGCCCCAGCGGCTGGCTGCAACGTCACCGCATCCATGCCAGTAATTTCTTTTAAATGCTCTTGTAAGTCATACATTAATTCAAGTGCCCCTTGCACCGTTTCTTCCGGCTGAAGCGGGTGAATGTGGGCAAACCCAGCAAAGCGGGCAACGTTTTCATTAATTTTCGGATTGTATTTCATCGTACACGATCCAAGCGGATAAAAGCCGGAATCTACTCCGTGGTTGCGCTTTGATAACGCTGTATAATGGCGCATAATGTCAAGCTCCGACACTTCTGGAAGCTCCGGTGCTTCTGTTCGAATGTAATCGGTTGGGATGACTTGTGCGACATCGATGGCTGGTACGTCTAGCGCTGGTAAGCTGTAGCCGATTCGTCCTGGCTTGCTTAATTCAAAAATAAGCGGTTGGTCTTTATGCATGACAATCCCCCAATTCTTTCACAAGCGTATCGATTTCTTCTTTCGTGCGCAATTCCGTCACGGCAATTAGCATGCAGTTTTGCAACTCTGGATACTCGCGCCCGAGATCGTAGCCGCCAATGATTCCTTTTTCCAATAGCTTTTTATTTACTTCCGCTGCCGGCTTGTTCATGCGAACGACAAACTCGTTGAAAAACGGTCCTGGAAATACAACATCAAATCCATGATTGACGAACGCTTCTTTTGCATAATGCGCTTTTTGAATATTCATCGTCGCCATTTCTTTTACGCCATTTTTGCCAAGCGCAGTCATCGCCACCGATGCAGCAAGCGCATTTAACGCTTGGTTCGAGCAAATATTCGATGTGGCTTTGTCGCGGCGGATGTGTTGCTCGCGCGCTTGTAATGTCAAGACGAAGCCGCGGCGACCTTCTTCGTCCGTTGTTTGCCCGACAAGACGCCCTGGAATTTTGCGCATGAGCGCTGATTTCACCGCAAAATAACCGCAATGCGGACCACCGAATTGGGCTGGAATTCCGAACGGTTGCGCATCGCCAACAACGATGTCCGCACCGAACTGGCCTGGCGGTGTTAATACCCCTAACGCAAGCGGATTGCTTGCGACAACGAACATTCCTTGATGCGCATGAGCGATTGGCTCTAGGTCTTTTAGCGGTTCGATTTGTCCGAAAAAGTTTGGATACTGGACAATAACGCATGCCACGTCTTCATCCATTTCTTTTTGCAAGGCATCCACATCCGTCACGCCGTTTTTGTGCGGAATTTCTACTACTTCAAGCCCCGGTCCTTTTGCGTACGTTTTCACGACGTCGCGATATTCTGGATGCACCGCGTTTGATAATAACACTTTTTTCTTTTTCGTATGCGCTGCACTTAATAACGCTGCTTCCGCTAGCGCTGTGCCACCGTCATACATCGATGAGTTCGCCACATCCATGCCCGTTAATTCACAAATCATCGTTTGAAACTCGAAAATTGCTTGCAGTTCCCCTTGTGAAATTTCTGGCTGATACGGTGTATAGGCAGTATAAAACTCCGAACGCGAAATCACGTGGTCAACAATCGTCGGAATGTAATGGTCGTACACCCCTGCTCCTAAAAACGAACAATACGTCTTCGTATCCGCATTTTTCGCTGCAAGTGCCATTAATTCTTTCATTAACTCCGGCTCTGATTTTGCCGGTTTCATGTTGTATTCGCCGCGAAAACGAACGCTTTCCGGGATGTCGGAAAACAGTTCGTCGATCGATTGTACCCCGATTGTTTGTAGCATTTGTTGCTTATCTTCTTCCGTCATTGGTAAATAACGATGAAGCATAACTCTCTCTCCTCACATTATTTTGTGCGCTTATAAAACGGTGTCGCCACCACTTTCGCTTTTAGCCGCTTCCCGCGAACGTCTACCTCTACCTCTGTATCAAGGGCAGAAAACGCAGTCGAAAGGAGTGCTAACCCGATATTTTTCTTCAACGTTGGCGATTGCGTTCCTGTCGTGACGACGCCAACTTGCTCACCGTTTCCATATACGGCATATCCGTGGCGCGGAATGCCTTTGTCGATCATTTCAATGCCGACAAGCTTCCGTGTCGTTCCTTCTTCTTTCTGTTTCTTGAATACTTCTTTTCCGAAAAAGTCAACGTCTTTATTCGTTTTGACCGCAAACCCAAGCCCTGCTTCGATTGGCGTAATGTCTTTCGCCAATTCTTGTCCATAAAGCGGCAAGCACGCTTCAAACCGGAGCGTATCGCGCGCACCAAGCCCGCACGGAAGCACTCCTTCTTCTTTCCCTGCCTCTAAAATCGCCCGCCAAAGCGTTTTAGCATCTTCTGCACGGCAATATAGCTCAAACCCGTCTTCTCCTGTATATCCTGTCCGCGACACGAGCGTTTTAACCCCTGCGACATCGACATCATCGGCGAAAGCGAAAAATTTGATGGCAGATAAATCGACAGTCGTCAATGGTTGCAACACTTTTTCGGCAAGTGGCCCTTGCAGCGCTAGTTGCGCGATATCGTTCGAGATATTGACAAGTTCGACATCGCCAGCTACATGCGCTTGAAGCCAAGCGAAATCTTTTTCAATATTTGCAGCGTTCACGACAAGCAAATAATGGTTGTCTGCTTTTTTATAAATCAACAAATCATCGACCGTTCCACCGTCTTCATAGCACATGAGCGTATATTGAGCACGACCATCTGTTAATTTGGCAACATCGTTTGTCATCATTTTTTGTAAAAAAGCAAGGCTATCTTTTCCTTTTACTTCAAACTCGCCCATATGCGACACGTCAAACAATCCTGCCCGCGTCCGTACGGCGTCGTGTTCTTCTTTAATGCTGGAAAATTGCACTGGCAGTTCCCAGCCGCCAAAATCAATCGTTTTGGCGCCATATTCTGCATACAACGAAAATAGCGGTGTTCTTTTTAGCATATGTTCCCCTCCTTGTCATAAAAAAAGACAGACGACTCCCATATATCGCGATATGGAAGTCTCTGTCCTTTCACCTGAAAGTTTCCCTATAATAGGTGTCCTCGTGGGTGGTTCACGTTCGTGAACGCTCTCCAGAGCTGCGTCAAACAAGAGTTCTTTTGCCTGAGAGATTCGTGTGACCACTTGCTCCTTCGGCGCTACATTCCGTAGTCTCTCCCCTTGTTCTCATCCGCCTATATATAATTTTTAAAAAAATGGTCAAACTATAGGAAAAGATGCCGCAGTTTTTTTAACTTTCTAATTTATTATTATACTACCATTAATATGCGCACAAGGGCAATAAAAATTCAGCGCGGCAAACAAAAAATACCCGAACTTTTTATTAGTAATTTCAGTAAACAATCGTTTATTCACCTATATTACTCTCTACTCAACTAAAAATGTTCGGTATTAAAGGAGACGAAACAATGATGGTCGAGATTGCATTTGATTCCGCGTGGACAGCAGGACTATTGGAACGAAGCGAAAAGGACGGGCCATGGGCGAGCTGGGAAATGTATGAGCTTGCGCTAGAGGCGGCGAAACATTTAGCGATACCTGATTTTGACGGGCTGCAAGCCCCGAAACATTTGCCACATTTAACGCCGCTTCCGCACCAGCTCGAGGTTGCCAAACAAGTCGTCGAAATAATGAACGGCAAGGCGATTTTAGCCGATGAAGTCGGGCTTGGAAAAACGATCGAAGCCGGATTAATCTTAAAAGAATATATGATTCGCGGGTTGGTGAAAAAAGTGCTCATTCTCGTTCCGGCTTCCCTCGTCTCTCAATGGGCGATGGAATTGAATGAAAAATTTTTCATTCCCGCCGTTGCGCAAAAAAAGAGCTACGTGTGGGAACAGTGCGATGTCGTCGTTTCCTCGATCGACACCGCCAAGCGAAGTCCGCATCGTGACATCATTTATGCCCAGCAGTACGACATGGTCATTATTGATGAAGCGCATAAATTAAAAAACAATAAAACAAAAAACTATGAATTCGTGCAACATTTAAAAAAGAAATTTTGTTTATTGCTCACGGCAACCCCGATTCAAAACCGAATCGAAGAAATTTTTCATCTCGTTTCTTTACTGAAGCCCGGCCATTTAGGAAACGCTTCTTCCTTTGCCGAAACGTACGGAAAGGGGCGCACGCTGCAAACCGATGAACATTTAAAAGCACTTGTTAATAAAGTGATGATTCGCAACCGCCGTCTAGATACCGGCATCGAATGGTCGAAGCGCCATGTCGAAACGGTGATGATTGAATTTTCCAAAGAAGAGCGGGAGTTATACGACGCTGTTCGCGCGTTAAAAGTAGACGACGGGCAATTTTCGCTGATAACGATGTTGCGCGAAGCTTGCAGTAGCCGCGAAGCGCTCTTTCTTACGTTAAAAAATATGATGAGCAAATATCCAGAGCCACCTGCGTATTTCGAGACGTTAATCGAAAAAATAAACGCCGTTACGACCAATGCAAAAGCCGAAAAAGCGCTTGAACTTATTCAAGGCATTAACGATAAAGTTATTATTTTTACGGAATATCGGGCGACGCAACTATATTTGCAATGGTTTTTGCAACAGCACGGTATTTCGTCCGTCCCGTTTCGCGGCGGATTTAAACGGGGCAAAAAAGATTGGATGAAAGAACTGTTTAAAACCCGTGCCCAAGTGCTTATTGCGACCGAGGCAGGGGGAGAAGGGATTAACTTGCAATTTTGCCATCATGTCATTAACTATGACCTCCCGTGGAACCCGATGCGGCTTGAGCAACGTATCGGACGCGTCCACCGCTTAGGGCAAACGAATGACGTATATATTTACAATTTTGCCGTGAAAGATACGGTCGAAGAGCATGTACTGAAACTTCTCTATGAAAAAATTCGCCTGTTTGAACGGGTCGTTGGCGAATTGGATGATATTTTAACAAAGATGAACATGACGGATTTCGAAGAATATTTACACGATATTGTGCAATCCCGCAACGAGCGAGAAATGAAAATTAAAATGGAAAATTTAGCGGCGGTAATCGATTTTGCCGACCAATTGGCTAGAGGTGAAGAATATGCGGCAAGATGAAATTCAACAGTTTCTTGAACGATATTTTCGCGCAAACGAGTGCGACATCGTCGAGTGCGAAGACGGATATATGACCGTGCAATTGACGATTGCGATGGATAAAGAATTAATGAACCGCCCGTTTTATTGGCATTACATCGAGCGAACGGGCGGAACACCCGAACCGGTGAAGTTGACGCTCATCACAAAACAAACAGAAAAAACAAAAACGCTCCACGGTGAACAACTTCATTTCGGCTCTCCGAGGCTTCATCAAATATTCCAATCGGCCCAGCGCCGTGGAAGCTATATTCGCCTTTATGAAAAAATGGATGCAACGTCGTCCGTTCCGCTTCATCCATGGCTAGGGATTAATGCCAAAATTTCGTATCAATGCGACCGAAAAAAAGACGCCATTTTGTCACTCGGATTGCATTTAATTACCGGAACGATCGTCGAACAGTTTCATGAAACACTACAAAAACTGCCGCTAACCCCAAAAATTCCGGACTATTGCTTTACTATTTCGCCCATCATTAAACCGCAAAGCGGGATGGTGCGCCTTGAACAATACATGAAAAAAAAGATTGCGCAAGACGATCATACGTGGGCAGAAAAAGCGATCGCACGCTGGAATGAAGACTTAGCGCTACTCGATCATTTTTATGAGGAGGCGGAAGAAAAACCAGAGTGTTATTATATGGAAAAACAAGCGTTAGAAGAACAGTATAAGCCAAAAATTACGATTTCTATCATTAACGGTGGGCTGTTTTACTTGCAGCCTCGCTCATAACCTTTTTAACCATAGAAAAATCTCCCGCAAAACGGGAGATTTATTTCCGGCGAAAAAGCATTTTCAACGAAAACGGAATCATGCCGAACCAGTGAGAAAGCAACGGCGGCTTTTCTTGTTTCCGCTGTTCGCGCAGTCTCTTTCGCTCCTCTTTCGGTTGGTCCATATAGCGAACAAACTGTTGTGTCATAAATTTCATATAATCGTTCACTAATGTTCACCGCCTTTTTTACTTCTATTCTTGCCGATTTTCCGTTTTCTTAATCCATTCTATTATTTCTTGCACAATTTCTTCCACACGCTTTCCTGTCGTGTCAATGACGATATGCGCTTCGGAATAGTACGGCAACCGTTGTTCCCATAATCGTTGGAACTCAGCCTGCTGGTTGGAAAACAGTGGGCGTGTATCATCATCGGCAAGCCTGCGCATAATTTCCGCAAACTCGCAATGTAAATAAATGACTGTTCCCGTTTGTTTCATCCATTCCCGATTTTCCGGCTGGATGACCATCCCGCCACCTGTCGTGACAATAAGTTTATCGGCCGGCAGCGTCCGTAAAAACTCCCGTTCATAGCGGCGAAACGCCGCCTCGCCTTCTTCGGCAAAAATTTGTTTAATTGGCTTGCCGACTTTCTCTTCAATATAGCTGTCCGTATCAATCATCGGTACACAGAGCTGTTCAGCTAGCGCTCGACCAACTGTCGTTTTTCCCGCTCCCATAAACCCTGTTAAATACACTCGTTTCCTCATCGGGCGATTCCTCTCCTTCCAAATCATAATAAGTGGTGGGTAGTTGACTTGCCAACTTCCCCTTTCTTTTTTTCCAACATATCATATTAAGGGGCAATAATGAACTATGAGTATGTTTCTTTCCATTCGATTAACTGTAACGACGGGAAAGAAATCGTAAACTCCGCACTATACCGAATGCCTTCGGAGGAAATAGCAATAAGCGTTACTTTGATGTCGTTTTGCGTCCCTTGTTTCCAATCGTATTGCACCGTGCCATTCGGATAAGTGAACGTCCCTTTCCCTGACTGCTTTCCTGGAGCGCTCGCAGCAATTTGCGCTTTCACATCGACGACAGCCATTTGCATGAGCGAATCAACGTCGGACGATTGCCGCACATAGTCTGCTAGCTGCATTTCTGTCTCGTACAGTTCTAAGGCGTGAAACACCGCCAAACAAAACAGGAAAGAAAACATCACCGTCATTGGAAAAATGACACCTTTTTCGTTTCGTTTCATCATCATCGGGCGATTCCTCCTTTCATTAGAGCTTTTTACAAGCCCCCACTTCAAAAGCCAGAGGCTTTAAGGGGTAGTTGACCGTCTCACCCGCACCGGAAAAAAAGTCGAAACAAACGCTTCGTATCGCTTTCCATTTGTCGCCGTCACCGTAATTTGCACCCCCGTTGTCGCTAGTTGATATTGCACATAAGAAACGTTTTGTAGCACAATTTCGTTTCCTTGCCCGTTCACTCGCCGCCGAATGAGCGTACCATACGTTTCAAAGCTCACTTTTTCCCCTGTTGGCTTATACGCATATAACGTGGTAGAGACATTCTCTAATTCTTTTGCTTCGCGAATTTCGCTTTTTATTTGTTGAAGAAACACTTGCCATTCGAGCGGCTGAAATTCGTTTTGTTTTTCGTGTAGCCAACGAACATCTAATAAAAGCGGAAAAAACGAAACGACAAGCAACACAACGGCTAAAACAACAAGCATCTCAAGCAACGTGAAGCCTCGACTGTTCATTTTTTTACATACCCGCACCTTTCCACCGTTCGATTCATCTCATCGTTCCAGCGAACGCACACCTTTTTCATCCCGTTCCCTAGCTCTGTCCAAAAAATAGCATACGTCACTTTTCCAACTGCCACGATTTTATCGTTCTGCGCGTCACGATTCATTTCTGCATAAAGAAGCTGCTCGGCTTCATTTTTTAATGCGACGTTATGCCTTTCCACCATAATTTGCGTCACCAGCGGCAACAGTGTTGTCGTTATCACTAACAATACTGCTAACGATACGAGCGCTTCGATAAATGTAAATCCATTACAATTTTTGTACATAAAACCTCCCTTTCCCGAGCAAAAACACGAGTCTGTACGTCGTTTTTCCGTTTTTCAATAACACCGTTCCTGATTTATTGACATTTCCATTTGCTAAAAACGTTAACGGATTTTGTAACGTCGCCAGTTCGATTTTCCATGGATTCGGAAGCGACCGCTCGAGTAAGACCGGTCCTAACGTATAGCGCTCCGTCATTCGATAGCGATCTTGCGCATTATAAAAAACGACAATGACCGATTGTTTATGCGTCAGTGCGTACGCTTGGGCGTATAATAAATCATCGGTCAACTGCTCGAGCATATGCGCTTCTTCTTTTGCTTTTTTTAGCTGATCGAGCTGCGGAATAACGATGATCGTCAGCGTACTGACGATCATCAACACGATTAACGTTTCGATGAGCGTAAAGCCATTTTTACGAGCCACTTTCGCTCACTTCTCCGTCGCTACCAATTTGAATCGTATGGCCATTTGGACATTTATTTGATTTAATATATTTTCCGTCAATGAGCTGCTGCACGGTCGGGATTACGTCGTTTTCCATTTCGTACGCCTTCACTTGTGCTTGGACGGTTTTTACGAACGCCTGGCACCCTTTATCATTAATCATTCCATTATGTTTCGTAATGTTTGGAATCATAATTAATAGCAATACGGAAATGACCATAAGCACAATTAACATTTCGATTAACGTAAACCCTTTTTCTTTCATCATCGATTCCCCCTATAGTTGATTCATTGTTTCAAACATTGGCAATAAAATCGCTAAATACAAACAAATGACAAGCAGACCGAGAACAGTGAATAGCAACGGCTGAATGAGCCTCGTCCATTTTTCGATTCGTTCTTCCATTTTTTGTAGAACAAATTGGCTGTAATGAAACAATTCTTTCGCCAGCTCTCCGTTCGATTGGCCGTGGCGAACGACGAGCAGAAGCGCTCGCTCATAATAAGGACGAACGGCAAGTAATGTTTCTAATTTTTCTCCTTTTGCCAACTGTTCTTTCATCGTACTTCCTTCCGCGCGCAAAAACGGAACGTGATGTTGTTTTTCAAATACTTGGAGCGCTTCATATGCCGACAAGCCGCCATTTAATAAATGGCTAAACTGCAACGAAAAGACGTGTGTGTAGTAAAGGGTGGCGACCGTACGAACGAGCGGAATTTTCAACGATAAGCGAATTTGCGTTAGCGGAGGAAGTCGTTTCGCCCAGATGGCATACACGCTTCCCCCTCCCGCACAAAGAAAGCAGATAGATAGAAAAAATATGGGCACCATCGAAACGATTTGTATAAGGAAGTGCGAAACGGAAGAACGAGTGGTGGCAAACGAAGACGAAAGATGAACAAACTGCGGAAGAAGCATTTGTTGAACAATAAGAAGCATCACCACCATAAAACAAAGGAGAAATAGCGGATAACTTGCTGCTTTGCGCAGGCGCTGCCAATACTTCGCTTTATTTAAAAGCATATTTCCCGCCTCGACTAACCCTTGCGCAAACTGCCCGTGTTGCTCAGCAAAAAATAAATATCCAATCGCTTCTGAATGAAACGAAAGCGGCTGCAATGCCTCATGAAACGATAAACCAGAGCGGAAAAACGATAAACAACGTTGTAAATCATGCTGGCGAGCAAGCGGTTGTTGAAATTGCAAAAATTCCATCGCCTGTGCCAATGAATAGCCTTTCTCAAGCAGTTTCCCAAGTTGCGTTAAAAATTGTCCTTGTTCTTCTAGCGACCATTGGTTGTTACGCTTCACCCATTCCCCACCCTTTCAATGAAGAAGGTGGCAAAAACCCGAGCGCAATTCCTTTCGCAATCATTCGCGGTAAGGTTGGATATCGATAAGTGACTAGTTCACCTCGCGCTTCTTTTAAGGCGCTTGCTAACGCTTCTCCATCGAGCCATTCGTAAATGGCGACGCGCCGCACCGACCGTTGTCTGCGGCAAAACGGCGAACATTTCTCGCCGCATAGCGGACAAACTAATTCGACAAGCCGCTGCGCAGTGACGGCTAACAACGTCTGTTCAATTTCTTGCAATGAAACATCAAATTCTAGCAGCCGATAAATCGCACCAACAGCATTTTTCGTATGCATCGTTGTCAGTACTAAATGACCTGTTAACGCTGCACGAACGGAAATTTTCGCCGTTTCCGCATCGCGAATCTCCCCGACCATAATAATGTCCGGATCATGGCGCAAAATCGCCTTCAACCCTGTCGCATACGTAATGCCTGCTTTTTCATTCACTTGCACTTGCAAGCATTCGGTGCGTTTTTCTACCGGGTCTTCTAACGTAATCACGTGACGATTCCACTCTTGACATAGGCGCAACAGCGTATATAACGTCGTCGTCTTGCCTGAACCAGTCGGTCCTGTGAAAATAATTAATCCATGTGAATGATGAAGAAGCGAAACTAATTTTTTCGTTGCACTCGGGAATAAAGAAAGCTGAGCTAGAGGAAGAAATGAGTCTTGCGGAAGAAGACGAATGACGAGGCTCTCGTCGTAAAACGTTGGCAATGTCGATAGCCGCAAACTAACTACACCGCCGTCGACTTCCATTTCCATCGCTCCGTTTTGCGGGCGCCGCCGCTCGCCGATGTCCATGTCAGCCAAAAATTTAAAGTGAGCGACAAGCCGTTCGTGCACATCTTTCGCCAATTTTTCGCGCATCACTAACGCCCCGTCG
This sequence comes from Anoxybacteroides voinovskiense, assembly GCF_014196205.1. Classification (GTDB taxonomy): domain Bacteria; phylum Bacillota; class Bacilli; order Bacillales; family Anoxybacillaceae; genus Anoxybacteroides; species Anoxybacteroides voinovskiense. Next base: position 35,108 of record NZ_JACIDE010000007.1, read on the forward strand.
AGCCGAAATTGGACAATAGCGCCGTCTTTTTTCGGAACGATGTGAATATCGGACGCTTGTAAAGCTGCTGCCTCCCGCACTAACCGGTCGGCTACTTTTTCTACTTCCATTTCATCACCCTTTCTATTTTTCTCGCCTATGTAAATTCGTCGCCTTTTGCCAAATTCCTTCTTTTGTTTTAAAAAAAACGCCACCATTTTTTCTGTTTTTAAGACAAAACAGTGACTAATTTATGAATTTTCCCCGAACATTACAATTAATTACTATAAATATGATTCCAATGAAAAAATGAGTGTATTATAATAAACGTAGCATCGACAGTCTAGAGGTGAAAACAATGGACCAAATTTTAAAAATTACAAACGTCTTAGCCGATCCGACACGCTACCATATTTACGAATATATTACAAAAAAACATAAAGAAGTATCCGTCCAGGAAATTGCAGACGCATTTAATATTCATCCAAACGTCGCTCGGCTTCATTTAACAAAACTAGAAGACGTCAATATGCTCGTTTCGGAAACGCAAAAAACGGGCAAAGGTGGACGCCCGAGTCGCTTGTATCGTCTATCAGACGATGTTATCCAACTTCATTTTCCGTTCCGTGATTACCAACTTCTTTCTAAAATCGCGATTCAAACGATGATGAAGCTAGGAGAAGCAGGAAAACAAGTATTATACGAAACAGGGAAAGCATTTGGCCGAGAACTAGTGGAGCAACGGCTTTCCCACGATCAATCGCCAAGAACGTTAACGTTTTCTGAAAAAGTGAACATTTTAAAAGAAGCGGCGGAAACGGCTGGATTTTACCCATCGTTCGACTATAACGAACAAGAACAAAAAATTTATTTTCAAGTGTTTAACTGTCCGTTTAAAGAAATCGCTTTTCAACAGCCGGAAATGGTGTGTGGCATGCACCATGCATTTTTGCGCGGCATGTTTGAAGCGTTGTTTGATCGGGTAGAATTAGCAGAGTTAGAAAGCATGACAAGCGGCTGTGATTTTTGTGCGTATCGCGCCGTCGTCGATAACGAGCATTGATTTTTGAAAGCGTTGTTTACACGTTGATTACATGTACATTATAATATGTAAAGGCAATGATTTAACGAAAAAGGAGGGGAAAGCAATGGATCGCATGTTCCGCGTGTTGTCATTTTGGACGGGGATTTTTGCCGTCATGTTTTATCTTGGCCACATGCATACAACATCGTTAATTTTCTTCGGCCAAACGGTATTTTTCTTATTGCTTGGATACTTAAAATTAACCGAACGGATGTACATTTACATCTTCGGCGCATACTTAACGATCTTTTTCGCTGCATTTACGTACTGGACAACGTTTATGATGGTTCCAGGCATGGGCGAATAAGAAAAGCGCAAAGCGCCCGCCTATCGGCGAAGATCGCACAAGCCCCACCGAGGAGGGAACGGCTCAGGCCGATGGCGCTTGGAGCTAGACAGCGCTCCACCTAATGGTAAGATTTTATACTTTCTTACCTTTGAAAAAAGCGATGGGAAGCCATCGCTTTTTATTTTAAAAATTGCGGTTCTTTCCACATCGCATCCCAATCGACGTGTACGCCTTTTTGTTGAATCATCACGTGAAATGCCGAACTTATTCCTTCATCGATAATGAGCGAACGAATTGCTCGGTTGCGCCGGCTTTGTTCCGAAAACGGATTCGGGTCGTGATGTGCCACTAAATAGTCAAGAATCCCCGCTGCTAGTAAAAAGCGGTCTTGGCGAATCGTATCCACCCATTCCCATCCTGCTTGTTCCCCATACAACCGAAGCGCATCCCACGGAATATGAGACGTAATGTCCATTTCCCCCGGATAGGCAAGCGGGTTGGCAATAAGTCGATGTTGGTAATAGCCGCGCAAACTTCCTTCACGGCGTCCCGCTTGTTTCCACTCGTCGTCCGTATAGCCGTAATCAACGGTAAACATGACACATCGATCAAAAAATGACGCATGATCGAATAAAAACGCTTTCATCGCCAGCGGCACTTCTAGCCGTTGTCCCTCTAGTAGTTCTATCTTTCGTTCGCGCAAATACGCCAAAATCGCTTCGTTTTCAAGCGGCTGTTTTTCTTCTTGAAGCCGACCGTCTGTTACGGTCACAAATAGCTCATATAGCTCACCCCGTTCACGTGTAATAACGTGAACAGGTAGCGCATCGAAAAATTCGTTGCTAAAGACAATTCCAGAAAAGGAAGAACGTTGCTTACGAAAATCATCCAATCCTTCATAGGAAATGACATGCTGGTGAAAATCTGCGAGCGCCTGTTGTTGTTTTTTTCGTTGGTAAGGGCTTGTATCAACAATCATATACGTCAATTGTTCAAATGTCGCAGACGCTTGTTTCCATTCGGTTAACACGGCGCGAGCAAACTTCCCGTCCCCTCCACCAAGTTCACAAATGCACGGAGGAATCTTTCCTGCCTCCACAAGCTTTATAAATAGCGAAGCGAACAATTTTCCGAACACGTCCGAAACATAGATGCTTGTGTAAAAGTCACCAGTACGGCCGATTTTGTCACGATCTTTCATATAATAGCCGTTTTTTTCGTCGTACAATGCAAGATTCATATAATCAGCATATGAAATACGCTGGTTAGGTGACGACATAATCGCTTCGACGATAAAATTCATGTTTATTTGCTCCTCTTTTTGATTTTCACTATTGACATAGTAAAAATATTAATATATTGTTAAGATAGTAGCTTAACTATATCCCCTCCCATTATTGAGGATAGAACATCCCCCAAAGCCCCTTCTCGATGGAGAAGGGTCTTTTTTTATGCAGGGATTTAAAAGCCGTTTAAAAACGGGTTCGTATCCATTTCGCTAGCAAGCGTCGTTTCTCGTCCGTGCCCTGGCAATACAATTGTTTCTTCTGGCAATGCAAGCAAACGGTCATGGATACTTTCCATCAGCTGTTCATAATCTCCACCAGGCAAGTCGGTTCGGCCAATGCTTCCAGCAAACAATACATCTCCTGAAAAGACCGCACCGATCGCTTCGCAATAGTACGATACGCTTCCCGGGGAATGCCCTGGCGTTTCGAGCAAATTAAACGTAAACGCTCCAATCGCTAACGGCTTGTCTGTTTGTAAACATTGCGGGACGCAAGTTACCTTCACTTGTTTACCAATAAAGTAGGCGGAACCGTTTAAGAGCGGATCGGCTAGCCAATCAGTTTCTTTCGCATGAATGTATACCGGCAGTTCCCACTTAGCCAGCACGTCGTTAATGGCGCCGATATGGTCAAAATGGGCATGGGTTAATAAAATCGCTAACGGCGTATAGCCTTTTTCTTCGATGTAATGAACAAGCTTTGCCCCTTCACTTCCTGGGTCAAAAATGACGCACGTTCGGTCATCTGCATGCAAAATATATGCGTTTGTTTGCAGCGGCCCGAGCGGAATACGCTCCCACTTCATCATCATCCCTCCATCGCCTTCATTTTCCTTCAAAAGGCAGCTCGTGATTACTTTTCGTAGTTTTTTTGACGCTACCCACTTCTTTCTATCCATCATTTTACGCTATCGATTGTTTTGTTACAATGAAAGAAAACGAAAAGAAGGGATATTCGGTGAAAAAAAGATATGCGCTCGCTTCGGTTACTTCCGTCGAACCACATATAGTCACTGACCGCGATGAAGACTGGGTAATCGTTTCGGAACTTCCAGACGATGTTCACGACTATGAAACACTAATTGAACTCGATACCCCAACCGTCACGCCAATTTTTCTTGATTACGGATTCACCACTTTTAGCGGACGTGTTTACGTTTATGAATCCGTTGTCACCGCGTTTACCATCGTTGCAGGCGAAAGTATCGAAATCGACATGTTTTTGCTTCAGCTAGAAGAATATATCGTTGCTAGCGAACAAACGATATACTATATCGCCAAGCATCAACAACCGCTGCTTGAAAAAATAGCGGCCACCTACGGCGTGTCGATTCATATTTTCGACCTCGACAAATGTGGAAAAAACGATTAAAATGTAAAGAGATTATTGTACATATGGTAAAAGGGGGGTAGTGGCATGGGTTTAGTCATTATTTTTGCGTTAGTATCATTGTTAGCGCTTTACGGCATCGTCCGCTCGCTTCGTGAGAAAAATATACTTGCTTTATTGTTCGGTCTAGGAACAGCAGCTGTCTTCGGCTGGTTCACCATAATGACGGTGCTTCACCACGGATTTCCAACAGGAACGCACTAAAAACAAGAGGCTGTTACGCCTCTTGTTTTCGTTTTGCTTCCACGCTTTTCACTTTATCCTCCATGCGTTGTTTTTTATCGCGACGGTCATCGATGCGAATATTTGTCGCGACTCGCTGCACCCCTTTCGCAAACGGCACTTCGTGAATCGCTTGAATAACTTCAAACAGCACCGGAAGTTCTCCTTCAATAATCGTATTCATCGGGGTCAACATAAACTCAATTTTTCCATCATATGTTTCCAACACGTTATGAATTTCCGCGACATAGTCGCTGACGCTTGGGCCTTCTGTCCCAATGGGAATAACCGTAACATCGACAATAGCCATCGAAATTCTCCTTTCTCAACAAACGGCTAATAAAGCAAACAACATGTTGCGACTTGCTTCGTAAATCGCGTCAAACTGTGCAAGCGGCAGCGGGTTCACCCCTTCCCCTAGCTCAATCGTATAGCCAGGACGTTGCCATTTCTGAATAAACCAATCGCGGTAGCCGGCATGGCTATCGATATAACGAACGGCTTGATACCCACTTACCTTTGCCAATTCGTCCACAATCCGTTCTGCTTCTTTCGGTTCACATCCTTCATAGCCCCAATAAATTTCTTTTCCTTGCGTATGAAATGCCACGACGATAGCAAAATCGCTCTCTTCTGTTAGCCTCGCCATCGCCTTCGTTTCTGGCTCTGTCAATGGGGCAACCCCAGGGAAATCACGTGGGGCAGGCGCCTTCGGAATTTTGCGCATTTGTTCTATCTCCCATTTTGCCGGAAATTGATTGTTTAAGTCCACGCCACAAATATTCGCCTTCCATTGGGAAAAATCAGAACTTCCATCATTTATTTGAAGAACGTTGCTTCGATACGGCTCTATCTCCGGCGGCCCATTTAGCACTAAATTCACGCCGTCTGGGTTAACCATCGGAACAATTGATAACGTCACTTTTTGATAGTAGTCAAGCATCGACGCATCATTCGTTAAGCGCAACACATACTCATTCACAAACGCCATCACTACTGCGGTTGTAATCCATTCGTTCGCATGAAATGAGGCGTTTACATGAATTTTTTTCCGTCCACGCCCGATGGAAAGTTCAATGAGCGGCTGGCCAAGTACGCTCGTTCCAATCGTTCGTTGGCGAATGAATGGATAATACGTACATAAGTCATCCATATCTTGCTTCATCGTCGAAAAATCGTAAGGCTGCTTGCCATTCACAATCGACGTTTCTAAGCGACGCGGCAGCCGTAATAACAGCCGGTCTTCATTCATTCGCTCCAGCGCTTCCACCGAAAGCGAAAGCGACTGTGCCATTTGTTCGAGCGTATCCGTTGTTTGGCTATGGTACGTCACGACATCAAATCCTGGGATGCGAACAACCTCTCCGTCGTGTAATTCATGGGAAAGATGCGGGTTCGCATCTTGCAGTAAGGCTATTGGAACCGAAAACCAACGGCTATATAACTCCCACGTGTCTCCTTTACGCGCATAAATCATCGTATCGCCCCCTTTTTTCCAACATATGAACAAATGAAGAAAAAATGTGCACAAAACAAGGGGGCAGCCCTGCTTTACTCTCCAAACGCTTCTTTCGCCAACCAAGCGCCGCCGATAACACCAGCATCGTTACCGAGCGTAGCGATCACGATTTCCGCGCTTTCCGCCACGCGTGGAAAAGCAAACTGTTGAAAATATTTCGTCACTCGCTCTGCAAGCCAATCGCCAGCTTTCGACACACCACCGCCGATAACGATTTTCTCTGGATTTACTACATTTGCAGCATTCGCTAATGCTAATCCTAGATGAAAGAAGACATCTTCCGTCACTTCAAGCGCTAAACGATCGTTTTCTTTTGCTGCATCAAGCACGTCTTTTGCTGTAATCGTTCCCAGATTTCGTAACGAACTGTCCATATGGCTAGTAGCAAGCTTTTCGTTTGCTAGCCGAACGATTCCTGTTGCCGAAGCGATCGTTTCAAGGCAGCCCGTTTTTCCGCAGTTGCATCGCGCCCCGCCAGTTGGGACAGAAGTAATGTGCCCGATTTCTCCGGCTGCCCCGTTCGCTCCACGAACGATTTGTCCATTGGCAATTACTCCTCCACCAACACCTGTCCCGAGCGTCACGCAAATTAAGTTTTTCGCACCGCTTCCGGCTCCTTTCCACATCTCGCCAATTGCCGCAATATTCGCATCGTTGTCTACTGCCGCTGAAAGCGACGTTTCTACTTCCAGTACATTTTTTAACGGATAGTTTTTCCAGCCTAAATTGACCGCTTCATAAATCACTCCGGTATCCCCATCGACTGGTCCAGGCGCCCCCATACCGATGCCGATGAGCTTTTCTTTTGTTTGTCCGTGTTCCTCTAGCTTTTGATCGATTGATTTCGCGATATCGGTTACAATATATTTTCCTTGTTCGTTAAGATTCGTCGGAATTTCCCATTTGTCAATTAATTCCCCGTATACGCTGACAAATGCCATTTTAATCGTCGTCCCGCCTAAATCGACACCTACTAACCATTTTTCTGCCATTATCTCTCATCCTTTTTCATTCGTTTTTCGCGTTCTAATTGCGCTTCATGTCTGACAATCAAAAGCGCCATTTGATAGTCTTTCCCATCGATTAATTGCGATTGGTACAGCTCTTTTAACTCTTCTTCCATCAGTTCTAAGTCGGCTAATCGATCCCCTACATAAATAATCGTGCCATATTGTTTCAACAACTGCTGCACATCGTATACGCTTTCCATTTTTTCACCTACCGCCTTTTTTCTCCACTATAAATGTATAAAGAAACAACAAGCACCGTCAAGGAAAGAACGACAACTGACGGGAAAATGTCATAAAAAAACGCTTACCTCGCTAGCGAGATAAGCGTTACCTGTCGGGGTCGCGCGGATGCAACACGGTTGGTCGACGATTTTTGAGCGGAATAGGAGAACGAATGAACACATCGCGCATCGCTCGGTACGAAAACGGAATAAACGGCCATAAATACGGGACGTTGAACGATTTCATGCTCGCAAGCATAATGATCCATAGCGTTATGCCGAGAAGGTAACCGTATAGGCCAAACATGGCAGAAGCAATTAATAAACCAAGCCGAACGAGCCGATTCGCTAGCCCTAATTCATAGCTCGGCGTTGCAAATATGCCAATCGTCGCGATCGAAAAATAAAGGATGACTTCGTTAGAAAAAATACCAACTTCCACCGCAATGCCGCCAATCATTAATGCCGCGACAAGCCCAAGCGCTGTCGCTAACGACGAAGGGGTGTGAATCGCTGCCATTCGCAACATATCAATCCCTACTTCAATCATCAAAAGCTGCGCAAACAGCGGGAGCGCCCCTTCGCTTGCTTTTCCAACAAACGAAAGCGCCGCTGGCAGCTGTACTTTCTCGGTCATCATCAAATACCAAAGCGGCAATAAAAAAATCGACGCCCACACAGCTAAAAAGCGAACAAACCGTAAATATGCCCCGACGATTGGTTTATTGCGATACTCTTCGGCGTGCTGCAAATGGTGCCAAAACGTCGCCGGCAAAATTAATACACTCGGTGAGCCGTCCACGATAACAAGAATATGTCCTTCATATAAATGAGCCGCCGCTGTATCAGGGCGTTCGGTGTAGCGAACGACCGGATATGGATTCCAATGTCGTCCCGAAATAAATTCTTCTACCGTTTTTTCCCCCATCGGTAATCCGTCGGTGTCAATTTTCGCAATCGCTTCTTTAATATTCTTCACGATCATCGGATCAGCAATGTCTTCAATGTAACATACGCAAATATCCGTTTTTGACCGTCGCCCGACTTGCATATATTCCATCCGCAACGTTCGGTCGCGAACCCGCCGCCTCGTCAGCACTGTATTAAAAACGATCGTTTCTACAAACCCGTCCCTTGCCCCACGAACGACCCTCTCCATATCCGGCTCTTGCGGACCACGCACAGGATATGTGCGCGCATCAATTAAAATCGCATAGCTCACCCCATCGACGAGTAACGCCGTCGGTCCCGCCAACACCCCATCGACTACGCGGTTCAAATCGTCGGTTTTTTCTAACTCGACATACGGAATATATGTTTTTAACAATTTTTCAAGCGGATTGTCACGCAACTTTTCTTCACTTAAAATCGCAAAAAATTGCATAATGTAATGCAAAATATCGTCTTTTACAAATCCATCAATCATAAAAAAAGCCATTTCCCGCCCTGCATATTCGACATCTAAATGAAGGACGTCAAAACTTTTGCCGACCCCAAGCCTTTCCCGTAAATACGCGACATTTTCCGCTAGCACGGCTGAAACCGCTCGCTTTTCTTGCTTCATGTTTCCACCTGCCCATCATTTACCTTCCATCATGGACAAATTGCAAGAAGTTCATACATATTTTCCAATAAAGCTGCATACATTGGTGAAAAACTTGTCCGCATAGAGGGAGGAAACAATGAAACGAACATTCCAGCTGCTCGCGTTATGTATCGCGTTTTTGCTTACTTTGTATACATTCCCTTTCACTCTAGAGAAGCCGACAAAAGAAACAATTATTTTTTTTCCGCTTGACCGAACAGCAGCGTTTATTCAAGCAACAACGGCATTGCAAGCACAGCCAGAAAAGCCACGCAGTTCCTACTCGCTTCTTTGGAAAGTTTCTTCTTCGCTGAATGAAACCGCCTACTTGCGCCAAGACATTTCGCTTTTGTTTGCGGATGGTCGTTTAGTCGGAACGCTATCCAAATGGAAAGAAAACAGTCAGGCGTTGCTTCAAGAAAACAACATAAAGCAAACGGACAGCCACTTTTTCCAAGCGATTTCGTTTCACTACGGTGAACTACATCGAGGGCAAACGTTTACGAGCGCACAAAAAATGAGCGGGGATTATTTATATGTCGTCGCTTCTTCGTACGAACCGTTTACTTCCTTTCGCCGTGGAAAAACAGCCGCCGAAAAAGAATGGCAGCGCGTACTTACAAAAGCAACGACCGATTTTCTTCAGTACAATGCAAAAACGATGCTCGACCATTTAGGAATCCACACTGAAAATTACTACCATTTTTATTTGCCGGAATTGCTCCTCTATAACGAGCAGCCATTCCCAGGGGTGTCCCAAGCAAAAACAAAAAAAATTATTGGGAACCTTTGGGAAGGATTGTATAAAAACTATTTTCTTGGCGTGAAACAAAATGACGGAACGGTCGTTTCACCAATTGGTAGCACCATTCCGCTTCTTCTCATCAGCAAAGACTATTCTCATTTACTCGTCCTAACAAAAATGAAAAACGGGGAAACGGTGCAGCTTATGCAGCAAATTTCCCCATAACCTTTAGCGAAACCCAATCGATAAGCCAAACATAACGAGCAGCGACGCAAAAACAAACGCCGCAAGCTGCCGCTTCCATAAGCGGTGGCGCGGCAAGTGAACGATGCCAGCCGCTAAAAAGCCACCGATGAGCCCGCCGATATGTCCAGCATTATCGATCCCTGGAAGCAATAGCCCAAGCGCTAAATTCAGCACGACAAGCCCGATAATATTCGTTCCCATCGTTTGAAAAAAGAGATGGCGATAAACCGTCCCGAAATAAAGCAATGCGCCAAACAGCCCAAAAATGGCTCCTGATGCTCCTGCGGACAGCGATGTCGTAAACAAGAAACTGCCGAGCGTCCCGAAAAAACCAGCGACAAGGTAAATGAAACAAAAGCGGAAAGAGCCATACAACCGCTCGGTCGCCATGCCAATATAATAAAGTGCCATTGTGTTCATCAATAGATGAAAAAAGCCGATATGCAAAAAAATAGGCGTAATAAAGCGCCACCACTCTTGTTGCATCAGCGGGTTAAACTTCGCCCCGTAACGAATTAACACATCCGGATTCGTGCTGCCACCATGTGATTCCAATAAAAGAAACATCACAATTTGTAAGGCGATGAATACGTATGTAAATAGCGGGCGGCCGTAATCAAGCAGTCGCTCTTCGTTTTCCCGCCGCTCTTTTTCTAAACGAAACACGAGTCGCTGCACATGTTGCGCCGCCAGAAATGGATCGACTTCACGTGCAACAGGTTCTAATACAACCGGTTCACGAAGAACATCACTAATTTGTTGCAATGCATGTACCGCATTTCCTGAATGAAGCAAAACGGTATGCAACTGCGGGAAATGTTCTGTTGTCTTAGCAACGACCCATTCCCAATCATCGACCGGTGGATACGTCGATACGTATATATTTAATACGTGATTCCCTCGACGAAACGGTCGATTTTGCAGCTGCATCGCCACGTGCGTTGTATAATCGAGATCGCGCGCTAACCAGCTGCTCCAATCGACATCGTAGCGAACGAGGCGAACGAGCGGTGCATGTTGCCCGAACGACGCTAACCAAATTTCCTCAGGGGCATTGGCTAATTTGATGATACGGTATTGTTTTTTCACAAAAAAATAAACAAGCTGCCAATAAAGAAGCTCCACATTCCCCTCTCCCTTTCGCTAAAAAGAGCAATTTTTTCCTATTGTATCACACTTCGCGAACGACTTGGGAAACAATTAACTTACGGATGGCCGGAACGTTCATCCCCACCTGCACAAGCCACCGCCGCAACGGGCGAATGCGTAAAACGGCATTCAACACTTGATATCGATAGCGATACATCACCAACGAACTAAGCAAAATAAAAAGCGCATACACCATTTTTCTCATCATATCCCTCCTCTTTTCCGTTTGTTTATTCTTTTTTCCAAAAGAGAAGGAAATTATAAAAGCGTCCTCTTTACGGACGCTCATGACGGAAAAACGGATCCATTACTTGTTTCAATACGTTCGCTGAATGAGCAAATTTCGCACGCTCTTCTTCCGTCAGTTTTAACTCAATCACTTCGCGAATGCCGTTTCGGTTGACGACCGCTGGAACGCCGATATAAATGTCGTGCTGGCCATATTGACCGTCTAAATAAGCGGATACGGTAAGCACAGCATTTTCATTTTGTAAAATCGCTTTTGTCAATCGGACAAGTCCCATCGCAATTCCGTAATACGTTGCTCCTTTTCGTTGAATAATATGATAGGCCGCATCGCGAACGTTCGTAAAAATTTTCTCTAAATCTTCTTGTTTATATTCCGGACGCTCATTAACAAGGTCAAGCACCGATCTTCCGCCAATATCCGCATGGCTCCAAACCGGCAACTCCGTATCCCCATGCTCACCAATAATATAGGCATGGACGTTGCGGGCATCCACTTGAAAATACTCCCCAAGTAAATAACGAAAACGAGCCGTATCTAAAATTGTCCCTGAGCCAATGACCCGTTCTTTTGGCAGCCCAGAAAACTTCCACGTGGCGTACGTTAAAATATCCACTGGGTTTGTCGCAACGAGAAAAATGCCATTAAATCCGCTCGCCATCACTTGTGAAACGATCGATTGGAAAACTTTCATATTTTTATCCACTAAATCTAAGCGCGTCTCCCCTGGCTTTTGATTCGCCCCTGCCGTAATGACGACAAGGTCGGCATCTTTGCAATCGCTGTAGTCACCAAACCAAATTTTTGTTGGCGACGGCGCAAATGGAAGCCCGTGGTTTAAATCCATTGCATCGCCTTCTGATTTTTCTTTATTGAGATCAATGAGTACTAGTTCTTCTGTTATTCCTTGGTTGAGCATCGCAAATGCGTAACTTGAGCCGACAAATCCTGTTCCAATAAGCGCTACACGATTTACACCGTTCATTTTTTCTCCACCTTTCCCTTATCTCACGTTTTTTGATTGTACACCGTTTCTTTTTTTACTTTTCCTTATAACTATTACAACTTCATGACAAAAAAGTAAACAATCGTTGAACAAAAAATGGCGAGCCAGTTCACAACGTCATTATTTAACCAATCTTGCCCTTTTATTCTTATCGTTTGTTTTCCGCAATGCTTTCGCTTTTCCGTTTCGATTCCACACACCGTGCAGCGGTACGAAGCTTGCCAAACGGCACCGAGATATGTATCTACAACGCTGCCGAAAAAGCCGAAAGTACTGACGGCAACTATGGAAATGTCATGCCATAATACGTTCCCGACAAGCGCAATCACGAACGCGCCGAAAAAAGAGGCGAGCGTTCCAAGCGATGTCACCGCCCCCGATGTGCCTGGCTCGACTTTTTTCCACGTTGTAATCATTCTTGGGGATTGGCGGCTGACGCTCCCAATTTCCGATGCCCATGTATCTGCGTTCGCCGCGGCAATGGAAACGGCAAATAGCCCATGCCAACTCCAATGAGGGAAAACGAGAGCAAGCAAGCTAATCGCCGCTGGAATGCTGCCGTTGGCGAGCACTTGCACATAATCACGCTGTGCCCCTTTTTCTATTTTCTCTGCTAGTAATTGTTTTTGCTGATGGCGAAAATGGCTCCAAACACTAGACGTCGCAAAAAATACCCCGAGCAAACATAATCCTTGCCAAGAAAAGCTAGCCGCTACTGCCGTCCCGACAAGCATCGTCGCTATTGCCCCTGACAAAGAAAGCGAACGAACGAAAAACCCACCGATAGCAACGAATACGATCGCGATATACTCATTCATGGCAAACGATGACCTTTTCATTCGTAATAATAACATCGACCGGTATGTCGTGCGGCTCGATTGGCAGCTGTTCTATCACTTGAAACGAGTATGCTAACGAAGCAGTCGGGCTTTTCACTTGTTGTAAATACCGGTCATAATAGCCGCCGCCATATCCGATTCGATACCCATCGGTAGAAAAGCAAATACCAGGGACAATCATTAACTCAATCGCCTGTGGGGGTATTTCTTCTGTGATCGCTTCGATTGGCTCCCTTAGTCCAAAATATACTGTTTCTAGCTGGGCAAACGAGCGAATCGCGCGAAACGTCATCGTCTTCGTTTCCGGATAGCATTTTGGCACACAAACGATCTTCCCTTCTTCCCACGCCTTTTCAATGATAGGCATTGTATTAATCTCTTGCCCTTTGGAAACCGTCAGTGCCACCGTCGTCGCTTGTTGCCACCCCGAAAAAGCGTATAACTTAGCGGCAATTTGTTCGTCGTATGCTCGCTTTTCTTCCGGCGTTAATTGCCGCAGCCGTTCTCTCATTTGTTCGCGAATAAACGATTTCATCCTTTTCCTCCTTTAACAAAAAAGCAGCAGGAAATCGCTTCCTACTGCTTACTTTGTTTCACGATGAACAGTTGCTTTTTTATCTCGTGGGCAATATTTTTTTAGTTCCAGACGGTCTGGATTATTGCGTTTATTTTTTGTGGAAATATAGTTACGTTCGCCGCATTCTGTGCAAGCTAATGTAATGTTTACGCGCATCTTTTTCCCTCCAAACTTTTTATAATCAGACCTTTCTATGATAGCATTTTTTTTTCGCGATTTCCATATTTAATTTAGACATTTTGATATTGGCGAATTTTTTTTATATATCGTGTGACCGTTTCCCGCACTTTTTGCCCGTCAAACGCCTCAGAATAAATCGTAAATACCGGCTGATCTACTTCCGGCAAAATAAACGTCCAACTGCCATCCGGATGGCGTACTTTAATGCCGCCACCGACATCTACGTTCGTTTCGCTTTCGTCTTCGATAAGCTTCCGCATCACGACCGCGCGAGCGTTCCACGGGCAGAACACGTAATCTTTTAACCAATGTAGGCGTGGAAGGGAAGCGATAACTTGCGATAGCGGGCGGGCTTCGACGGCAAAAAGCTGAAGCAGCTGAACAAACGCAAACACCGCATCGTACAAAAAATGAAACGGATGCGACCATGCGCGCAACATTTCTCGTCGCGTTCCTTCTACTCGCTTCGTGCTGCCGTTTAAACGGCTGGCAACCGACTCTAATCCAGAAGGGGCATACGCCGGAAGCGGCACCGAGCGATCTGAATGAAAGAGAAGCGATACGAGCGTATAAAGCGAAAATAGCTGCTCCTCCGTTATCATATTCCCTGTTTCGTCCATTATGAAAAATTGTTCGCCGTCTTTTTTCGCCACGACAGCAAATAAGGCGTTTGTTGCTTTGAGATATTCGCGCAGTTCGTGAAGAGATGTTTGTTTAATTATGGTGACTTCGTGGGTTGAAAACAACTGTTCGATAAGTGAAGAAGCATTTGCGTCCGAAACAAAGAGCGCGTTTGGGTGAAGAGAAAGCGACATATATTGACGCATTGCTTGAATGTATGGAGCGCTTGGCTGACGTTCATAGTTGGCATACCCGATTTGTTCAAACGCAACGCGACGAATATTCCCTTGGGCAAATGTATGCTCTAGTTTTTTTTCTTGGAAGCGATCGAGTGGGTAGCCACATTCGTCATATAAATCGATATACACTTTGTCATTTTCTAAAAAGAAATATGCCCCACCAGCATGAGATAAGCGAGAGAGGTGGTAGCGGACGACTGGTGCTGTTGTCCCTTCTTGCCATTCGGTCGTACAAATGCCAGAGGCATGCAATCCTTGGGAAAACGATTGTTTCATCATGGTTGTAAACGGATGCCCATCACTCGCAACGATGACGTGGCTGTGTAGCGGCAATATGCTGCCGTAAGCGGCACCGAGTTTAGCCGCATAGTCTGGGGTCATCTCGACATTCGCTACTCCAGAAATGCCACGCACACCAAAGAGCGGTTGCGAAGCATCTGTTCCCCAGAAAAGAGACGAATGAACGACCGTTCCCTCGACAATCGTTTTACTTGGCCAGATTTTCGTATTCGGTTTCACATGCACGTTCGGCTGAATTGTACAATGGCTACCGACGACGGATTGTTCGAGCAACTCCACATGGTTCGCTACGTACGTATCGTTTGCGACTAAACTTCCACGCAATTCTGCATAGCGCCCGATATAGACGCGATCCCAAATAATGCTGCGTTTCACTGACGTATGTTCGCCGATATGCACGTTTGCGCCGATGACGGTATATGGGTCAATTTTCGCATATTTACGAACACATCCTCCTTCGCCAATAAACGCCGGGCCGACGATAACCGCGCCATCTTCAATTTTAGCGCCTGCACCGACCCAAACATGAGGAAATACTTCCTGCCCTGGGGGCGAAACATTTACGCGCTTATTTAACAAGTCGATATGTGCCTTTCGATATTGCTCAATGCTTCCGATATCCAACCAATAGCCATCCGCAAAAAAGGCATAAAGTGGGGCATTTTGCTGCATTAAGTATGGAAAAATATCGTTGCTAAAATCACATTTGTCTTCTTTCATGTATTGGAAAATCTCCCGTTCGAACAGATAAATTCCTGTGTTTACTAAATCGCTATACACTTCGTTCCATTTCGGCTTCTCCACCAATTGTTTTACCCGTCCATCGCTTGCCGTAATAATTCCGCCGTAATCGAGCGGATTAGCTTGCTTCGTTGCTACAATCGTCGCAAGCGCACCGCGGTCGCGGTGAAACGCCATCGCTTCAAATAAATCAATATCCGTTAAAGCGTCGCCGCTGACGACGATAAACGTATCGTCAATAAATGACATGGCGTTTTTTATGCTCCCTGCTGTTCCGAGCGGCTCTTGTTCTTCAAAATAACAAATATTCACTCCAAAGCGGCTGCCGTCCCCGAAATACGTCTTAATCGTTTCCCCCAAATAGTGAATCGTAATCGCAATATCCGTCACCCCAAACCGCTTTAGCCAATCAATTGCGTATTCTAGCACTGGCTTTCCAACAAGCGGCACCATTGGCTTTGGCACGTCGCAAGTAAGCGGTCGGAGCCGCGTTCCTCGCCCGCCAGCCATAATAATTGCTTTCATCCCCCCACCCCCTGGATTTTACGGAATATTCTTAAAATATCTCTGTTTTTATTTTATCTTTCGTCACTCACGTATACAAGATAGACATTTTGTCGATTTTATGTAGTTATTTATGTTATATTCAAAAAGGGTGATACAAATGATGGAATATGTGATGTTTGCACTAATTGGGATATCGGTTTTTTTACTACTTGTATCTTTTTTTGGAAAAGACCGCCTCAAACAAGTCGAAGAGCAGCTCGATCAGTTAACGCTTTCGCTTGCCCAAGAAACATACCAGCTAAAAAAACGGCTGAAAGTGTTAGAGGAAGAATTGCTGATGGACGACGTAATACAATCGACAAAAACACGGGCGGAAACCGCTGCTTTCTCTGTGCACGACCGCATCCGGCTCCTTTATAAACAAGGGCTTTCCGCAGAGCAAATTGCCCGAGAAACGGCAATGACGGTAGAAGAAGTTCGCATGGTGTTGCGGGGGATTGCTCGATGAAAAAAGAAATTCGCGCTTTTGCACTTGGCATGTTGCTTTCGACTTCTATCCTTGGGGTTGTCTATTATCAGTACGACAAGCAGCAACCGCTAACAAAAGCACAAGTAGACGCTTATTTGCAAAAACATCACAAAATTGCGCTGAGCAACGCGCAATATACTGCACTTAAAGAAAAAGCAAGCAAAGCGAACAAACAAGCAAAACAGCGGACACCGAATATTACTACCGTTCATATTTATCATCTTGTCATTGAAAAAGGGGACGTTCCTGCCAAGTTCGCGAAAGAATTAGAAGCAGCGAACATCATTGCCGATGCAGATGCTCTTACCTCTTACTTAGAAACGCATCAGCTTACACGGGCAATTCGCCCCGGCACGTACGAAATTCGTAGCGACATGAGCTACGAACAAATCGCGGCGATGTTAACGCATTAAGAAAAGCGCAAAGCGCCCGCCGATCGGCGAAGATCGCACAAGCCCCACCGAGGAGGCTTCGCCGCCGCAGCGTGGGGCGGAGCGACTCGAGCCGATGGCGCTTGGAGCTAGACAGCGCTCCACCTAATGGTAAGATTTTATACTTTCTTACCTTTTTGAAAAAAGGTGAGCCCTTCGCTCACCTTTTCATTAACTATTTAAATCATAATGTCTTCCTTTGACGAGATACACGACATGTTCTGCCATGTTGGTGACGTGGTCCGCTGTGCGCTCGAGATAGCGCGCAATTAATGACAGCATGTTCATTTGCGAGAAATTTTCTTGCGAATGCTCAAGCTGTAACAAATCACGCATAATTTGCCCATATAATTCATCGACTTCGTCGTCCATGTCGGAAATTTTGCGCGCTAATGCGACATCCTCTTCGTTATACGCTTTTAACCCGAGCGAAACCATGTCTAGCGCAATTTGATGCATGCGAACAAGCTTATCGATCCCCATCACAAACGGCTGTTCACCGATACGAATCGTCGCTTTCGCAATGTTCACCGCGTAATCGGCAATTCGCTCCACATCGGTCGCGATTTTAATGGCGACGACAATGCGGCGCAAGTCAATTGCGACGGGCTGTTGTTTGGCAATTAACAAAATCGCAAAATCGTTAATTTCTTCTTCTAACATGTCAATTTGGCTGTCGCGCTCGATCACTTCTAACGCTTGATCGACGTTTTTCGTTTGAAATGCCTCAATCGCTTGGATCAGCGCAGTTTCTGTTAAATTGCCTAACTCTATCAGTTTTTGTTGCAACGTTTTTAAGTCGTATTGAAATTTTCCTCTCATCGTTCCCGTCTCCTTTTTATCCGAATCGACCAGTAATGTAATCTTCTGTCCGCTTGTCTGCCGGAGTCGAGAATAATTGGTCTGTTTCCGCAAACTCGACTACTTCTCCATTCAAGAAAAACGCGGTCCGGTCGGAAATGCGAGCCGCTTGCTGCATGTTGTGCGTCACGATGATAATGCTGTAGTTTTTCTTTAACTCTTCAATCAATTCTTCGACTTTTAGCGTCGAAATCGGATCAAGCGCCGATGTCGGTTCGTCCATTAAAATGACATCTGGTTCAATCGCTAAGCAACGGGCGATGCATAACCGCTGTTGCTGTCCACCCGACAATCCATACGCATTTTCATGAAGGCGGTCTTTCACTTCGTCCCAAATCGCTGCCCCGCGCAAACTTTTTTCCACAATTTCATCGAGTATTTTTTTGTCGCGAATGCCATGAATGCGCGGACCATAGGCGACGTTTTCATAAATGGATTTCGGAAACGGATTTGGCTTTTGGAACACCATGCCCACTTGTGTGCGCAATTCTTCAACGCGATACGTCGGATCAAAAATATTGCGACCGCGATACGTAATTTCGCCCGATGTGCGCACGTTCGGTACAAGTTCAATCATTCGGTTTAACGTTTTAATGTACGTCGACTTCCCGCATCCTGATGGACCGATAATTGCCGTTACTTCGTTCTCATAAATGTCTAATTCAATATTTTTTAACGCATGATGCTCACCATACCATAAATTCAATTCTTTTGTGCGGTAAACAACTGCTTTTTCTTCAGTAGGCGCTATCGTCTTTTCTTTTACCATTGTCAACATAAAACCCCTCTCCTTCATCTAGGCGCTAAAACCGTTTTTGAAATTTATTCCGAATCCATATTGCAATCGAGTTGAGCATAACTAATAAAACAAGCAACACAACAATTCCTGCTGCTGCCACATGTTGAAACTCCTCTTGCGGTCTTCCCGTCCAGTTGTAAATTTGCATTGGCATGACCGTGAATGTATCGAACACACTTTTCGGCAAATATGCAATAAACGTTGGGATACCTAATACAATTAAAGGAGCTGTTTCACCGATTGCACGGGACAGTGCCAAAATGCTCCCAGTTAAAATGCCTGGAACGGCAGCTGGCAACACCACTCGGTAAATCGTCTGCCATTTCGTCGCTCCCATTCCGTACGATGCTTCCCGAAGCTGGTTTGGCACCGCACGAAGCGCCTCTTGAGAAGCAACGACGATCACCGGCAATACAAGCAAGCTCATTGTTAACCCCGCAGCTAATACACTTCTCCCTAGCTCCATTCCTCGTGCAAATACCGTTAATCCAAGCAAACCGAACACAATCGACGGTACACCTGCCAAGTTAGAAATGTTTGTTTGGATAAAATCTGTAAATCGACTCTTTTTTGCATATTCCTCTAAGTAAATGGCTGTCCCCACACCTAAAAAAAGTGAAAGTGGCGCAACCATTGCCATGAGCCAAATCGATCCGACTAACGCTGCTTTAATCCCCGCCCGTTCCGGTATACGAGAGGGGAAGTTTTGTAGAAAATCAATGTTTAGCCAGCCAGTTGCTTGAGTGAATACCCGATAGAGAAGAACAACAAGGATAATTAACCCAAATACGGTCGCAAAGAAAAATAAAAGCTTAAAGATGTTGTTTTTCACTAACCGTCCGTTCATGTGCTGAATAACTTCGCTATGATCGACCAATCGTTTCATCAATATTCCTCCCTAAAGCGACGAGAAATATATTGTGCCAGTAAGTTCATCGCTAACGTAAAGACAAAAAGTGTCATTCCGACTGCATAAATACTGTAGTAAATCGTTGTTCCGTATCCGGCATCACCTGTTGTCACTTGTACGATGTATGCAGTCATCGTTTGGATTGATTGTGTGACATCAAATGTTAATACTGGCGATGAACCCCCTGCTACCGCAACAATCATCGTTTCTCCAATCGCACGGGAGATAGCCAGCACGAACGAGGCAATTACGCCAGATGCAGCGGCTGGAAGCACTATTTTTACCGCAGTTTCTAGCTTTGTAGAACCAAGTCCTAACGCTCCTTCTCGAATGGCATTCGGTACTGAACTCATCGCATCCTCTGATAAAGAAGCGACCATCGGGATAATCATAATCCCCATCACAAGACCAGGACTAAGGGCGTTAAATACTTCCAATCCAGGAATAATTTTTTGCAACAACGGTGTAACAAATGTTAATGCAAAAAAACCGTACACAATCGTAGGAATCCCTGCCAACACTTCTAATATCGGCTTAATGATTTTTCTTGTTCGTTCGGTTGCATATTCACTCAAATAAATCGCTGACGCTAGCCCAACGGGAATAGCTACTAACATTGCAATCGCAGTAGTTAATAATGTTCCAGTTACAAGTGGCGCTATCCCGAATGAACCACTTTTTTCATTCCACGGCAACCATTCTTTTGCTGTCAAAAACTCTACAATCGATACACGGCTAAAGAATGTAAACGTTTCAAATAAAAGCGTGAATACAATCCCTAGCGTGGTAAACATAGATACGGCTGCTGTTAGTAGTAATAGCTTTGGCATTATTTTTTCCATTATGTTTACTCTATTTTTACTTGCTTTTTTCTCTTTTATCATTTCGCGAACGGAGTATGCTCGTCTCTCTTGCTTTGACATAGCCATCCGAAAACCCCTTCCTTTTTTCATGACGAGATGAGAAGCATCATTTTGCTTCTCATCTCATCGTCTTTTGTTATTTTTTTAATCCTTCGAGCGTCTTTAACTGTTGAGTATACTCGTCTTTCGGCAACGCTACATATCCGACATCTTCAGAAAACTTAGCCCCATTTTCTAAAATGTATTTCGCAAAATCATACACTTGCGGCTTTTCTTTTAACGATTTTAAGTTGACGTAGGTAAACAATGGGCGAGAAAGCGGTTTATATTCGCCGCTGCGAATCGTTTCATGCGTCGGCTCCACTGGACCGTTGCCACCGTCAATTGGTACAACTTTCAATTTGTTTTTATTTTCTACATAATAGGCGAACCCGAAATACCCAATCGCATTTTTATCGCCCTCAACACCCTTAACAAGTACGTTATCATCTTCTGATAACTGGGCGTTTTTGTTAATCGGTTGTTTATTTAAAATGACTTCATCGAAATAGTCGAACGTCCCTGAATCGTGACCTGGGGAGAATAATTTAATTTCTTCATCTGGCCAGCCTTTACGAATATCAGACCATTTCACTTTGTCGTTTCCGCTAACCGCACCAGATGTCCAAATTTTCTTCAACTCATCTACCGTTAAATGATCTACCCACGTATTTTCTTTATTAACAACGACTGAAAGACCGTCGTAGGCAATTTTAAACTCTTGATATTCAATACCATTTTTTTGCGCTGCTTGTTTTTCTTCGTCTTTAATCGGGCGAGAAGCGTTAGAGAAATCTGTTTCTCCTTTGGTGAATTTCTCAAATCCACCGCCTGTTCCAGATACCCCAACAGATACTTTTACGCCTGGCTGTTCCGCCATATATTCTTCTGCTGTTGCCTCCATGATTGGAAATACCGTTGAAGAACCGTCCATTTTTACGTCGCCTTGCAGTTGTTGACTAGAACCGTTTTTCTCTCCTTCATTAGTAGCATTGCCCCCACATGCTGTTGTGAATGCCAGCACTCCGCTGAACATCGTTGAGAGTGCAACAACTTTCCAGTTTTTCATTCGTCATTTCCTCCTACCATTTTTCGTGGTTTGCTTTACATGTTCAAGAATAACGGAGCAGTATTAATTGCGTTTTAATGCAATGTTAACGTTTTGTAAAGATAAAAGCAGCCCTTGGTTAAGGCTGCTTTTGCACGTTTTCAGTTTGTTCCGTTGTCGTAGTAGTTCCGGTTACTTTTTTTTGCTTTAGCTCAAAATACGCATCTAAAATGCGACGACCGATTTTGTTGTTAATTGGATAGTGCGGTTCTTTTTGATATGCCCACGGCACGACGACCGCAAACGATACTTCAGGGTCGTTATATGGGGCATAGCCGACAAGCGTTAAGTTGTACGTCTGCGCGTTTCGCATGCTTTGAATTGGTCCGTCATAAAACGCTTGGGCTGTCCCTGTTTTCCCTGCTGGTTTGTACGGAGCATCCGCGAAAAAGCCCGCTGCTGTTCCTCCCTTTTCTTGCATGACGCGACGCAACCCTTCTTTCACGTGATTAATGTACTCTGTTTTCATATCGACTCGATTGAGTACAACTGGCTGAAAATCACGAATGACCGGTCCGAGTTCTTTGCCATCATTATTCGGTTCACGAATTTCTTTGACAATTTGTGGTTTCATTCGATAACCGCCATTTGCGATCGTAGAAATATATTGCGCCATTTGCAGCGGCGTATACATATCATATTGCCCGATGGCAAGGTCTAATAAAAATCCCGGCAACGTACTTGTTCCTTGAAACCCGATAATTTCATTCGGCAAATCAATCCCTGTCTTTACCCCTAAACCAAATTGGCTAAAGTAGCGACGAATCGTTGAAAATGCTTCTGTGTTAATTGCAAGCGGCGCATGCGGGCGATATACTCCGCCACCGATCGCGATTGCTGTTTTAAACATATACACGTTCGATGAACGTTGCAAGGCTGTCAATTCGTTAATCCGCCCCATCGTTTGGTACGATTTTTTCACCGGCGTTCCTTTAATATAAAGCGGTTCGTCGACGATGTACGTATACGGATGGAGAACACCTGTTTGCAACCCGGTTAAAACCGTTGCCCCTTTAACCGCGGAGCCCATCGCATACGCGGATGTCATCGTCCCGAGCGCATAGTCTTGCAACTCGACTTTTCCATTTTTATCTTTGACAAACCGTTTCCCTGCCATTGCTAAAATTTCACCTGTTTTCGGATTCATCATAACAACAAACGCCCGGTCTAGCAGTGGAGTTCCACCAAATCGTTTTGCTGCTTTTAGTTCGTCTTCGATAATTTGTTCGACGCGTTGCTGCAGTTCGATATCAATCGTCAGTACAACGTCTTTGCCGCGCTGCCCATCATATACTGTTTCCGTTTCTATCACATTTCCTGATTTGTCAGTAATATTTTTTATTTTCGCTTTTTTTCCGTGCAACACATCTTCGTACTGCGCTTCTAAGTAACTTTTCCCGACGCGGTCGTTTCGACTATAGTCGCGCGCTAAAAAATAATCTAGCTGTTCGCGCGGCACCCCTTCGCTATCGCTTGTTACGCTACCGAGCACCGAACGAAACGTATTTCCATACACATAGCGCCGCTCCCAATCCGTCGTCGTATCCACCCCTGGCAATTCTTCTAAATGTTCGCTGACGACCGCATATTCTTGATTAGTGACGTCTTTATTTTTGACAATTTGCGGCGTTAACGCATAACCGCCATCGAGTTCTCGTTTAATCGCTAACACTTTCATTTCTTGTGGTGTAATTTCTTTTAAATCGTCTGGAGTAATTCGTTCCAATGTCAGTTCGTAAATTTTTTTGTCGAGCTCTTTATCAGATAGTCCTCTTTTCTTCCATGCTTTTTTCTCTGACTCGCTCACCTTTTCTTTCGCTTTTTCTTTTCTCGTTAAAATCCAATAATCTTTCATGTCCCGCTCTGTAATTTTATCCGTCGGTTTATCAATGTATTTTGCTAACCGTTCAGCAATGACTAGCGTATCTTCTGGAGTTGTCGTTTTCGTACGCGTATACGTAATTGCATTGAGCGGAATGTTATCGACAATGACACGGTTGTATCGATCGTAAATTTTCCCGCGCGGCACCGGCATACTTACGGTCACATTTTCCGTTCGCTCTACCTCTTTTCGGTATTGTTCCCCGTATACAATTTGCACGACGCCAAGCCGTAAAATTAACGCCGAAAATAATAAAAATACGCCAAAGAACAATATATTCAATCGAAACGGCACTTGCGCCCTTTTCTTTTTCTTCAAGATAAAACCCTCCCTTTTTCGTTCCATGTTTATTTTAAAAGAAAACATACCGTTTGGCTAGAAAAGCGCATAAAAAAGAGGCTCTAGGAATGAGAGCCTTCTTCTACGCGCGGATGCCCACTATCGACTCGGATGCGACGAACGAAGAAATAAATAAGCGAATGCCCTGCACCAAGCACAAGCATGAGCGGAGGAATGGCTATTTTTTCATCAAACAAAGCAATCGTCAATAAAAATAACAAAATCGACGCCACCCGCCCACCGTTTAAAAACAATTCGCGCACTACGATATATTCGACCCGCCGTTCCGCAGAATTCTTACTTTTCCCAATCACATCAAACGTCAACGAAGAATACGGAACGAGAAGGAGCGGATACGCAACCGCAATGGTTGCTGCATACAACAAAAGACGGGGGTAAGAAAGCTGAAAAACAATGAGAAAAAGCGAAATATACAACAATAAACCGCCACATAAAATCGCTTTTTTCCGATGCACCGGCTGAACAAAGCGAGACACGACGTAATAAGCGATAAATGAAGTAAAGGAATTGACAAACGCAAATTTCCCAAGCGCCCATTCACTGCCTGTCACTACATAAACAAAGACGGAAATAACAAAGACGAAAATTCCTTCACGCAATCCTTGAAAAAAATGCGCACTTGTAATAAGCCGCCAGTTTTTATTCGTTTTCCGCTCCTTTAGAATGCCCCATACGCTATATGTCCCATTTGCCGGACGCCTTTGCAGAAAAAAGCTAAGCGCGACCGCCGCAACAAACAACCCAAGGGAAGTCGAAAAGATCACGGTGTAGCCAATCGATTGGGCAAGGGAAGAAATAAAATACCCAGCAACAATCGGCCCAATCATCCCCGCTACCGACGTTAAAATGCCTAAAAAACCATTAAAAAAATCACGCGTATCTGGTTCCGTAATTTCAAACGTCAGCACATTAAACGCAAGCCAATAAAAACCGTACCCAATCCCTAATAAAGCGCCAAGTAAAAGCAAATAATCGCGCGCGTGATTGCCGACGATGAGCACGCTCAGAAAAAAAAGCGCTAAAAACGACACACCAAGACGTAAGACGATAATGCGGTCGACTTGTTTCGCTAACCTTCCTGCGAAAAGAAACGTCAGTGGCTGCATCGTGACGATTGCTAACTGGTAGAGCGCTAAATCGCGAAACTCTCCAGATTGTTTCCACAAATAGACGTTCACAAACGTATTCGACAGCGCTACGCTAAGCGCATAACACCCACCAATGCACAATAGCAATACCAAATCCCGTTTTGCTTTTTGATTAACTATTTGTGTGAAAATCGCCATCGCCAACTCCCCTTTTCATCTAAACGGTAGTGTTGGCAGCTTTTCTTTCTTCTATACAAAAAAGGACGGCGAAAAGCCATCCTTTTTTACAGGTGTGTTGATGAACGAATAAATAAAGTTGACACCACCATATTTCTAGCTTTTCTGTCGTAGTCGGCAAACCGTTCGTTTGCCGACTGGGCATGCAGAGTGCATGCCCCCCTCGAACAATGAACGCTTTGCGGGCAAATTGTCTTTGCCCGCCGGCGTTCTTGTTCGAAGGAAACGGCAGAAAAGCTTGTATTCAGCGGTGCATCCATGATGTTTTGTAACAAAACAATGGATAATCAACACCGTTACTTTTTGTCATTATTTTGCTTCTTGATAACGTTTTGCTACTTCGTCCCAGTTCACAACGTTCCAGAATGCAGAAATATATTCTGGGCGACGGTTTTGATATTTTAAGTAGTACGCATGCTCCCAAACGTCTAAGCCAAGAATTGGCGTTTTTCCTTCCATGATTGGCGTGTCTTGGTTTGGAGTGCTTGTCACTTCTAGTTCACCGTTGTTCACCACAAGCCAAGCCCATCCTGAACCGAAACGAGTCGTTGCTGCTTTTGCAAACTCTTCTTTAAACGCCGCAAAGCTGCCGAATTTTTTGGTGATTGCTTCGGCTAATTCTCCTGTTGGCTCGCCGCCACCGTTTGGTGAAAGAATCGTCCAGAAAAGTGAATGGTTCGCATGTCCGCCTCCGTTGTTGCGAACCGCTGTGCGAATGCTTTCTGGAAGCGCGTCTAAGTTGCTAAGCAATTCTTCCAACGTTTTATTTTGCAACTCTGCATGTCCTTCTAACGCAGCGTTTAAGTTTGTCACGTACGTGTTATGGTGTTTTGTGTGATGAATGTTCATCGTTTCTTTGTCAATGTGCGGCTCAAGCGCATCATACGCGTAAGGTAATGGTGGTAATTCAAAAGGCATTTCAATTCCTCCTTTGTTGTCATTATGTACGTGGACGGGTGTGACTTTTTTCACGTCCACCTAAAATTAGCTTACCAAAATTGCCACAATGTTTCAATTTATTTGCCTATGTAACTAAGAATCGATACAATGAACATGGAATGATAGGAAAGGTGTGAAAGAAAATATGTTCATGCAGTTATGGAAAAGTTTGTACTCTCCGAAGGATATCGCCCGCTTTCGCTTTCAAAAAATCGGAAAAGCGATTGGATATGTTTTTTTGCTAGCATTTCTTTCGTCACTGCCGCTGTCATATTATATGTCCGTTAATTTAGTTGATGGGATTCGCTACATGAAAACGTTATTGGAAAACGAGATACCGTCTTTCAACATTGAAAACGGAAAACTTGCTTCTTCTGCTACACAGCCTATCACGATTAACGAGCACGGCTTGACGATTGTCTTTGATAGCACAGGGAAGGTTACAACAGAAGAAATGGAGCGGGCAACGAACGCTATCGGCTTATTAAAGCACGAAGCGGTTATTGTAACAAACGGACAAACGCAGACTTATGACTATGCCATGTTTTCTAATATGACATTAACAGATGCAGACGTTCGCTCGTTTCTCGGAACGGTACAGTCATTACTTCCGGTATTTATTCCGCTTCTCTTTGTTTTTATTTACGTATTTATAAGCGCTAGTAAATTTGTTGGGGTTTCTGTTCTCGCATTTATTGGGCTTATTTTACGAAGCACGCTAGACAAAAACATTTCCTATCGGCATACGTGGGTAATGTCTGCTTACGCGATCACGCTGTCGACCGTCTTTTTTGCCGTCATGGAAACCGTTCAAGCAGCTGTGCCGTATGCGCCGTTTGTCCATTGGTTCGTTTCTATCACCGTCCTCTTTTTAGCAATAAAAGAAATTCCGTCACCAACCTTAAAAGAATAAACCGGTCGACATTACGTTGACCGGTTTTATTCGACTTGAAAGCTTGTTGTCAGCTTTTCAAGCGACTTCGATAAATCAGTTAATTTTAGCCCCGTCCGATACATTTTTTTCATTTGCGCCGTTTGCTCTTCCGAAGAATGAAGCATTTGTTTCGCACTAGCAAGCGTTTCTTGAGAAACTGAAGCAAATTCCAATGCCGATTGCTCCATCTGCGGCAACGTTTCATGCAGTTTTTCTAACCCTTCTTTCATATGTACGAGATGCGCACTGACGCGGGAAATTTCATTCATCAACTGTTCAATGGACTGTTTCGACCGACTGGCATTCGTTAAATATGAGGCAATTTCGGTTGACATATTTGTAAATGCATCAGCAGCTTTATCCGACACTTGTTCCATCGCTTGAATCGACTGCGCGATTTCTTCTGTCGCTTTTGCTGACTGCTCCGCTAACTTTCTTATTTCTCCTGCTACGACAGCAAATCCTCTTCCTGATTCCCCTGCTCTTGCCGCTTCAATCGTCGCATTTAAAGCGAGCAGTTTCGTTTGTTCAGCGATTTGTTTAATAACATCAACGACATTCGTAATATCGTCGGCATGCTCTTTCACACCTATGACGGTTTCTTTCGTTTTCGCAAATGTTTTACTGATAGAAGTAATCGCTTCTACTAATTCGTTCATATTGTTTTCGCCGATTTTAGCCGAACGATTCATCTCCGCCGAACTCGTACTAATTTGTTCCATGTTTTGTAATACAACAGTGATTTGCTCCTTCATCCGCTCAAACGTTTGCACACTCTCATCCGATGACAACGCTGTCTCCTCAGCGCCTTGCTTGACGATGTTAATGGCTGCAATTAACTCCTTGCCTCCGTGCAAGACATGCTCGGAAGAATCTTTTAATTCTTCGCCTGTTTGGGATAAACGAACAGTTGTTGTGTTGATCTCGGCAATCATTTTCTTCATATTGCTAAGCATTTGATTGAATCCGTCTACTAACGAACGAATTTCTGGGGCTGTTGTTTTAATGTCCAGCTGAGAACGTAAATCCCCTTGCTCGACTTTTTTCATCCAATTTCGTAATTGCATGAGCGGATTGGTTAAACTTTTGACAAATGTAATCACAAAAAGAGACGACAATAACGCGCTTATTGCAACAGTAGCAACTGTAAATCGCCCAAGTTGTTCGATTGTCTCCATATAAGAAATAGTCGGCACAACGAGTACATAAATGCCTTTTAGTTCTTGGATTTCTTTATAAGCAATTGTATAGTCTACACTATTGAGCGAGTAATGAATTACCCCTTGTTTTGTTTTGCGGATGCTTTCTACTAACTTTTGCGGAAAATGTATGTTTGCCTGTTCACTTGTTTTAAACGGCTGCACATCATGATCTACAATAAGAAAAAAGTCCGCTTGTAGCCCGTCCTGCATTAATTCCGCCTGTTGCTTTCGAACGCTTCCGTTGATTTTTGCCAAAAATTTATCTTCGTTTCCTACATACATATACATTAAATTTTGCGCAATCTCGTACATCATATTAGCTTCACGCTCAAGGCGGTTTTCGATGATGTGCAATGTTGTTTCTTTTGCTTTCTGATACGAAACGAATCCGACAACGCCAATAGATCCAATCAATAAACTTAAAAATAAGAAAAGCAGACGAGTTTGCAAGCTAATACGTAACCTTCCCTGTTTCACTACATTGCTCCTCCATTTTCTCATTCCTAAGACGAATCGGTTTTTTCGCACGTTCTCCCCCACCTTACTTGAACATTGATACATACATCATACTTACAAAGTGTTAAGCAACTGTTAAACAACTATTAATTTTAGGAAAAGAGAACATATTTTTCATGGACAAGCATACATAGTAATAACGACCTTTTGGGGGAATGCTCTAATGAAAAAGCTAATTCGCGTGCTCGTTTTTCTTTTTCTTTTGTACGTTGTTTACTACGATGTTGCAAAAGGGACGTTGCCGACACAAACAAACGCACCGGTCCATGAAACAGAAACAGCGAAACGCCTCCCGTATCAAATAATCGAAATAAAAGCCGGCGACACGCTCGTTTCCATCGTCGAACAGCAGCAAAAAGGGCCCTTGCCTGTACCGATCGACACGCTCATTCGTGATTTTGAATCGTTAAACCCTGGCGTCAAAGCAACTGCTTTACAAATCGGAAAATCGTATAAAATTCCTGTCTATCGCAAGTAACTCCGCGAATTTCTTGTCAATTTCCTATAAACATTGATACAATAGTGCAGAAAGCATAAGTTCTTAAAGGAGCGAAGGATCCGTGAATGAAATCATTCATCGTTCAAAAACCCGTCCGGTTCGCGTCGGCAACTTGACAATCGGCGGAAGCAACGAAGTCATTATTCAAAGTATGACAACGACCAAAACACACGATGTCGATGCGACGGTTGCTGAAATACATCGATTAGAAGAAGCAGGCTGCCAAATCGTCCGCGTCGCCTGCCCAGATGAACGGGCGGCAAACGCCATTTCAGAAATTAAAAAACGAATTAACATCCCGCTTGTCGTTGATATTCATTTTGACTACAAATTAGCATTAAAAGCAATCGAAGGCGGTGCGGATAAAATTCGCATCAACCCGGGAAACATCGGCCGCCGCGAAAAAGTCGAAGCGGTCGTTAAAGCAGCGAAAGAACGCGGAATTCCGATTCGAATTGGCGTCAACGCCGGTTCGCTCGAAAAGCGGATTTTAGAAAAATACGGCTATCCGACCGCCGACGGGATGGTCGAAAGCGCCTTATACCATATCCGCATTTTAGAAGAGCTTGATTTTCACGACATTATCGTATCATTGAAAGCATCCGATGTTCGCCTTGCGATTGAAGCGTACGAAAAGGCAGCAAGAACGTTCGACTACCCGCTTCATCTTGGCATTACTGAATCAGGCACGCTTTTCGCTGGAACAGTAAAGAGTGCGGCTGGGCTCGGCGCCATTTTAAGCAAAGGAATCGGAAATACTGTCCGCATTTCGTTAAGCGCCGATCCGGTCGAAGAAGTGAAAGTCGCTCGCGAATTGTTAAAAGCATTTGGCTTGGCGGCAAATGCAGCGACACTTATTTCTTGTCCGACGTGCGGACGAATCGAAATTGATTTAATTAGCATCGCGAATGAAATCGAAGAATACATCGCAAACATTAAGGCGCCAATTAAAGTCGCTGTCCTCGGTTGCGCCGTCAACGGCCCTGGAGAAGCGCGCGAAGCGGATATCGGCATCGCCGGGGCGCGCGGGGAAGGACTATTATTCCGCCACGGACAAATCGTCCGTAAAGTTCCAGAAGAAAAAATGGTCGAAGAATTGAAAAAAGAAGTCGATAAACTCGCAGAAGAATATTTCGCTAACCAAGCAAAAGCTTGACGCATTCCGCGCCAAGCTTTTTTCTTTTAGTAATAAAACGGAATCACAAACAATTTTATAATAATCGACACTACGCCGATGCCGATTGCCCACATTCCTAACGTCGTTGCTCCGCGTCGACGCGCCATAAAGCCGACAATAATCCCTGCTGCTCCTAACAAAATCGGCATAATAAACAAGGAAAGAATCGACAAGGCAAGCGCCGTCCATCCCCAGCCGCTTCCATTTGCTCCTTCTCTTTCTTCCCGTTCGTCATATCGACGAACCGGTTCAGCGATTTCTGCGGACGTCTCTTCCATAAAATCTGGCTCTCGTTCAACTCGACCAATCGATTGCACGTAACTTCCGTACGTACGTTTGTTATTATCTCCCATGTTGTTCCCTCGCTTTCGTAAAGTAAAAGGAGCATTTTTAGTATCGGTCGTTTCCGAAAAAATATCGCTGCGAATGTTTTCATATGCAGGAAAATTGCATGCGATATGTTACAATATCGAATAGAAAGGAGTGCTTTATATCGAAATGAAAAAACGTCTTGGCATCGACATCGATGGAACCGTTACTTGTCCAAGTACATTTATCCCTTATTTAAACCGCACGTTCCAAAAACAATTAACGCTTGCAGACATTACGCAATACAATTTAGCACCTTTGTATGACACAACCGAGGAAGAAATCGATCGGTGGATGGAACAATACGAAGCAATGATTTACAAAGAAGCGCCGCTCGCGCCAAATGCGCTTGAAGTCATCGATAGCTGGAAACAGCAATACGAACTATTTTATATTAGCGCCCGCGGCAAACATTTATACGACATTACCGAGCAATGGTTTCAAAAACATGGGGTTCATTACCATCATATCGAACTGATAGGCTCGCACGATAAAATCGAAGCGGTAAAAACATACAATATCGCTGCCTTTTTCGAAGACAAATACGACAACGCTTGCGACATCGGCGAACAATGCAACATCCCTGTCATTTTATTCGACACCCCATATAACCAAGGTCCATTGCCAAAACAAGTCATCCGCGTGAAAACATGGCTAGAGGCGAAACAGCATATTGACAGGCTTTTATCGCCATCACCGTTAACAAATGCAAGTGAGCGTGCATAAACCAAACGGGATATCTCTTTAATACGAGATATCCCGTTGACATTCTGGACATTTTCCGTATATTTCAAATTTATGATCCGCTACTTCATAGCCTTGCAAATGCTCCTGCAATTCCCCCATCGGGCATGTAGCAATTTCTTTCGTTTTGCCGCATTCCATACAAATAAAGTGATGATGGTGGTGCGTGCTATCGCACTTAAAACGAAAATGCTTCTCACCAGACAATTCCGTCATTTCTAAAATGCCGAGCTCAACAAACAGCGATAAATTGCGATAAATCGTATCAAAGCTTAAGCCGGGATAGTCGTTTTTTAACGCCTCTAATACGTCTTTTGCTGTTAAATATTTATCCGTGCGCGAAAACAAATGCAGCATCTCTTCTCGCTTGCCCGTGTGCTTAAACCCTTTTTCTTTCATCAGCTGAATGGCTTGCGCAACATTCATTTCCTTATCCCCTTTTCCATTTTTTCCACCAAATTGTGATAAGCAAAATGCAGACAGAAAGCATCACAATCGTTCCGCCCGGCGCCAAATCTAGCTCATACGACAAAAACAATCCAGCAATTACCGACAGCTCGCCAAAGAAAACCGAATACGCAATCGCTTGCTTAAACCCTTTTGCCACACGAATGCTAGCGGCAACCGGAAGCGTCATTAGCGACGACACTAACAAAATGCCAACAATGCGCATCGAAGCCGCAATCACTAACGCCACTAATACAATAAACACAAAATGAATTGCCCTCGCCCGAATGCCGGAAGCAAGCGCATATTCTTCATCAAACGACAGAAGAAACAACTCTTTATATAAAAACCAAATCGTTGCGACAACGACAATGGCAATGCTTACAATGACCCACACATCTTGCCGGCTGACGGCACTCACGCTGCCGAACAAATACGAAAACAAATCCGTATTAAATCCGTTTGCCAATGAAATAAAAATGACGCTTAATCCGATTCCGCCGGATAAAATAATCGGAATCGCCAATTCTTGATAATGCTTATAGACGCTGCGCAATTTTTCAATCAACAACGACCCAGCAACAGAAAATCCCATCCCCATATACAGTGGATTCCAGCTGAGCAATCCGATTTTTTTTTCCATCAATAAGCTAGCAGCAATCCCCGCCAGCGTCACATGGCTCAACGCATCAGCGATTAACGATAACCGACGGACGACGATAAACACGCCTAATAGCGGGGCTACAAGCCCAATCAATACACCGGCAAAAAAGGCGTTGCGCAAAAACTCGTATTGAAACATCGCTTCAATCATTACAATCCCCCTAATGTTGGTGGGAAAGCACGTGCAAATGATGGCCGTAAAAGGCAGACAAATCATCGGCTTGCAACTCAGCAAACTCCGCTGCTTTCCCGTGGAAATATAAATGTTTATTTAAACATGCGACATGCGTTACTTTTTCGGTAATCGTTCCAACGTCGTGCGTCACTAACACAAGCGTGATGCCAAGATGGCGGTTTAGCTCTTCTAGCATGTTGTAAAAGTTTTGGACGTGATGAACGTCGACACCGACGGTCGGTTCATCTAAAATCAATAGCTCCGGCTTACTGACAATCGCTCGAGCGATAAAGACGCGCTGCTGCTGGCCTCCTGACAACTCCCCGATGTTTTGCTTCTGAAATTTTGTCATCCCAACCGCTTCAATCGCCTCTTTCACTGCATCCTTTTCCTTTCGCGTAAAAAAGCGGAAAAGACCGAGCTTAGCCGTTAGTCCACTAGCGACGACTTCTTCGACCGTTGCCGGAAAGCCGGTATTAAAACTATTCGCTTTTTGCGACACAAACCCGACACGGTGCCACTCTTTAAATTCCGAAATTGGTGTACCAAATAAAAAAATGTTTCCTTGCTGCGGTTTTAATAAACCTAAAATGCATTTTAACAACGTCGATTTTCCAGAACCGTTCGGACCAACTAACCCTAAAAACGCCCCCTTCGGTACGGAAAACGTCACATCTTCTAACACATTTTCTTTTTCATAACGGAACGACACGTGCTCCACTTTTAATGCTTCTTCCTTTGTCATGGCGTCTCCCCTGTTATTTAAGAATGATTACGATTTAGCTGCGAATATAGTATAGCGAAAACGAATTCGTTTGTAAACGAACGTTAATGAATCGCGGACTTAAACTTCGCCCCTCTTACTTCGTGCGTATTCATAATCGTAATAAACGCATGTGGGTCTAGTTCATACACAATCGCTTTTAACTTCGTCAATTCAAGGCGCGTTACGACGGCATAAATGACTTCTTTTTGTGCATCGGTATAGCCGCCTTTTCCTTGCAGCTTCGTCGTGCCACGTCCAAGCCGATGCAAAATTGCATCCGAAATATCTTCATACTGGTCAGATACAATGATGACCGCTTTCGTTTCATCGAGCCCTTCGATGACCGTATCAATCGTTTTAAACGCAATATAATACGTCATCACCGAATACATCGCTTGCTCTAGCCCAAAGACAAACGCTGCCCAACCGAAAATAAAAATATTCATAAACATCACAAACTCCCCGACAGAAAAAGGGAGCTGTTTCGTTAATAAAATCCCTAATATTTCTGTTCCGTCTAACGAACCGCCGTGGCGAATGACAAGCCCCACGCCAACGCCTAACGTCAATCCACCAAAAACGGTCGCTAAAATCGGTTCTTTCGTCAATGGCTCCATATGATGAAACATCCGTTCGACAACCGCTAAACAAACAATGCCAAAAATCGATGAAAACATAAACGTTTTCCCGATTTGCTTATAGCCGTAATACATAAACGGCGCATTTAACAACACGACAAGCGTCGCGAAATTTAAAACCGACCATTTCTCCGGCAAAATATAATCTAAAATAAGCGAAATGCCAATAATTCCCCCGTCAATCATTTTGTTCGGCATTAAAAATCGCTCAATCGAAAGCGCAGCTAACGATGCGCCAAGCAAAATAAGCAACAGTCGGTACAGCACATGCCCCGTACTTTCTTTTTTATGCTGCTTCTGCACCAATCTTACTCCCCCTTTTTCTTTATACTATAACACATTCTTCCACCACATTTCATACGATACACATAGATGGAAAGGAGGCACGATAGATGAACCTTTACCAGCAACTCATCAATCAAAAAATAAAAACGATTACGCCGGAAGAGCTTGTTGCATACAGCCACGATTATGGCATTCCATTAACGGTCGAACAAGCAAAACAAATCATTCACATCGCCCGCACGAATAAAATTAACGTATTTAACCCACAAGAACGGGCAAAATGGGTGCGAGAATTAGCAAAAATTACGTCCCCACAAACAGCGAAACAAGCAAATGAGCTGTTTTTAAAGTTTGTCAATAAAAAATAAGGCGATCTCACAGCGGAGATCGCTTAATTTTTTCCAACACTTCTTCATCAAACGATTGGGCGCGCAACATCGCGATTTCCAAACGATATGGCGGTTTTTTCTCGTTTTTATCATCGCCAACGTACGGCGTCTCTAAAATTTTTGGAATGTCCGCAAGGCTTGGGTGATGCACGATGTAATTGAGCGTTTCAAATCCAATATGGCCGAACCCGATATTTTCATGACGGTCTTTTCGGCTGCCGCGCGGGTTTTTGCTGTCGTTAATGTGTAACACTTTTAGCCGCTCTAAGCCAATAATTTTGTCAAATTCCTCTAACACCCCGTCGAAGTCATCAACGAGATTATATCCAGCATCGTGAACGTGGCACGTATCGAAACAAACCGATAGCTTGTCGTTATGCACAACACCATCGATAATTTTCGCTAGTTCTTCAAAGCGGCTGCCACATTCCGACCCCTTGCCCGCCATTGTTTCTAACGCAATTTGCACCGGTTGCTCACGGGTAATGACTTCATTCAGCCCTTCAATAATTTTCTTAATGCCTGCATCTATTCCCGCTCCGACATGCGCGCCTGGATGAAGAACGATTTGTTTCGCACCGATGGCAGCCGTTCGTTCAATTTCCGCGCGTAAAAAATCGACGCCAAGCTGGAACGTATCGGCATTTATCGTATTTCCGATGTTAATGATGTAAGGGGCATGTACGACAATTTCTTCAATGCCATGCTCTTTCATATGGGCAAGCCCTGCTTCAATGTTTAATTCCTCGATTTTTTTTCGCCGCGTATTTTGCGGAGCACCTGTATAAATCATAAACGTCGTTGCACCGTAAGAAACCGCTTCTTCACTCGCCGCAAGCAACATTTTTTTTCCGCTCATCGACACATGTGAGCCGATTTTCAACATCTCCATCTCCCCTTCGCTGCGCCATGGCTTATTTTTTCTTTAGGCGTTTCTTTTGCTTTTCGAGTTGTTCTTGCAGTTTTTTCTTATATCCTGGCTTTACTCGCTTCGGTTTTATTTTTTTTACTAGCTGTTGAATATCATCGCTTTGTTTTGCTCGTTTGCTCCGCTGGTTCCAAGGAGGCAAGTCTTCCCACTCTCCCCGCACAAGGTCGCGGTGAATAAAGGAAATCCCCTTTTTCTCCAATTTTATCAACATCTCTTGGTCGGAAGGTTCATAAATTGTCGTGGCGATTCCTGTGTAGCCAGCGCGCGCCGTTCGTCCGACGCGATGTACGTAAAAATCTAAATCGCTCGGCAATTCATAGTTAATGACATGGCTGACTCCTTCAATATCGATGCCGCGTGCCGCTAAGTCTGTCGCGACGATGAATGGAAATTCAAGGTCACGAATTTGTTTCATCATTTTTTTCCGCTCTCGCGGCGTTAAATCCCCGTGTAAAATCCCTACTTTTAGCCCTTTTTCGCTTAACGCATCTGCCACTTCATCCGCTTTCTTTTTCGTATTCGTAAACACGATGGCTAAATACGGATTATACGCGACAAGCATCTCATGCAATAGCTTTATTTTGTCACGATGGCGAAGAGGAACGAGCACGTGCTCGATGTTTTCTGCTGCTACTTGTTTTGGGGCGACATGGACGTATTTCGGGTTTTCCATATATTTTTTTAAAAACGGTTTTAACTTTTCTGGAATTGTCGCGGAAAACACAAGCATTTGCAATTCTTTCGGCATTCTCGCCGCTATTCGGTCGACATCGACAATAAAGCCCATATCGAGCATTAAATCTGCTTCATCAACGACTAGCGTCTTCGCGGTATGGACAAACAGCGCCTGCTCGCGAATTAAATCGTTAATTCTGCCAGGAGTCCCAATCACGATATGCGGCTGTTTTTTTAATTTTTCAATCGCCTTTTGCTTGTCTGTCCCTCCGATAAAGCAACGAGCTGTAATCGAGGCTTTTTTTGGACAATGCTTCGTGATGCGAAGCACTTCATGGTAAATTTGCGTCGCTAATTCCCTTGTTGGCGCAGTAATAACTGCTTGCACGTCATCGCGTGACGGGTCGATATGATGAATAATCGGCAGTACGTACGCATGCGTCTTTCCTGTCCCTGTTTGCGACTGTCCAATGACGCTTTCGCCGCGAAGGACGCTTGGAATAACGCGCTCTTGAATTTCTGTCGGTTGATAAAATCCAAGCTCTTTAATCGCTTCTATAATAAAAGGCTGAAACGAAAACCGTTCAAACAACGTTTCTTTCATGCACTTCTCTCCTTTCCTTGCAAACAAACCCGATTTACCATTATAGCGGATTTTCGCTTCTTCTCGCAACAATAGGCACTTAGGAAAAAACATTTTCTGTGATATTCGCATACTGTATGATAGAAAGTTGTTAGAAAGGAGGAAACAAAGATGATGCGACCACCAATGGTTCCCCCTCCATCCGCGCGCCCGTTTTCCTTTCCACGCTCTCCGTTTCCAACGCAGCCGTTTTACGGTGCCCCAAGAGCAGGCGGCGGATTGTTATCTCGTTTATTTTCCGGCGGCCAAGCAGCTTCGCCTTTTCGTGCGCTACCAATGCAAACGATGGCGAGTGGTGCAAGTAGCGCAGGCGGCGGAATTAGCGGAATGCTAACTAATGTGCAAAAAATGCTCGGCATTGCGCAAAACGTCATGCCAATGGTTCAACAATACGGACCGCTCGTCAAAAACTTGCCAGCGATGATGAAAATATGGAAAGAACTGAAAACAACGGATACAACCGAAGAGAAAAACGAAAAAGCAGAAACGAAAAAAGAAAAACAATCTTCCCCGCGTGAACTACCAACAGCGAAACAAGCTCCGAAAGAAAAACGAAAAAACGAGCCAAAACCATCTGTCCCGAAGCTTTACATTTAGTTCGTTTTTGTCTTCTCCCTCATTCTCCGCTATAATGAAAGATGTACAACGGAGGGGGGAAGAACGATGGAAGTCATTAAAATTACACCGCGCGGCTATTGCTACGGCGTCGTTGATGCAATGGTCATTGCGCGAAACGTCGCCTTAGACAAAACGTTGCCACGGCCGATCTACATTTTAGGCATGATCGTTCATAATAAACACGTCACCGACGCGTTCGCAGAAGAAGGCATTATTACACTCGATGGGGAAAATCGGCTCGAGATTTTAGAAAAAATCGACCACGGAACGGTTATTTTTACCGCCCACGGTGTCTCACCAGAAGTAAAAAGGCGCGCGCGCGAAAAAGGGCTTGTGACGATTGATGCCACCTGCCCAGACGTGACAAAAACACATGACTTAATTCGCGAAAAACTCGAAAAAGGCTATGACATTATTTACATCGGCAAAAAAGGGCATCCCGAGCCAGAAGGAGCGGTCGGCATTGACCCAACGCGCATTCATCTTGTTGAAACCGTCGCCGATGTCGAAAACCTTGCCGTCACCAATGAAAAAATCATGGTCACAAACCAAACGACGATGAGTCAATGGGACGTTGCACATATTATGGAAAAAGTGAAAGAAAAATATCCACACGTCGAAATGCATAAAGAAATTTGCCTAGCGACCCAACTTCGGCAAGAAGCAGTCGCCGAACAAGCGAAAGAAGCAGACGTGACGATTGTCGTCGGCGACCCGAAAAGCAACAACTCGAACCGGCTCGCACAAGTATCGGAAGAAATTGCGGGAACGAAAGCATACCGCGTCGCCGACGTCACCGAAATCGAAATTGACTGGATTAAAGACGCGAAAAAAGTCGCTGTCACCGCTGGGGCTTCCACACCAACGCCAATTACAAAAGAAGTCATCGACTTTCTCGAACAGTTTGACCCGAACAATCCAGCTACGTGGAAACGCGAACGAAAAGTGCCGTTGCAAAAAATTTTGCCGAAAGTCAAAACGAAAGGTGTCCAATAAGGACACCTTTTTCAAAAGATAAGAAAGAAAATTTTGGGTTCAAAGAGCTGTCTAGCTCCAAGCGCCATCGGCTCGAGTCGTTTCCTCCTCGGTGGGGCTTGTGCGCTCTTCGCCGATAGGCGGGCGCTTTGCGCTTTTCTTATACAAATGTAAACGGGTCGGTATGCACTTCTGACGCGAAAATAGAAACGTCCCATTTCCCCCCGATTTGTTGCTCTAAAAAGCGAGCTAGTCCTTGTTTCATCACTTTTTCTGCGTGATGCCCTGGGTCGACGATGTGAAGCCCAAGTGCCATCGCGTCATGCGCCACATGATAATAGACGTCGCCTGTGACATAAACATCGGCTCCACTCATTTTCGCCTGGCGAATATATTTATTTCCGTCGCCGCCAATGACCGCCACTTTTTTCACTTTGTCATATAAATTGCCGACAACGCGCACCGTTTGTACGTCGAGCGCTTTTTTTACATGCTCCGCAAAGGCACGAAGCGTCATTTCTTCCGGTAAATATCCGATGCGCCCTAATCCCCATGTCCGTCCTTTATTTTCTAACGGATAAACGTCATACGCGACTTCTTCGTACGGATGGGCTTTCCACATCGCCGCAATCACCTTTTTTTGCAGCGACGCTGGAAAAATCGTTTCTATCCGTACTTCCTCTACTTCTTCTAACGTTCCTTTTTCACCGATAAACGGATTTGCCCCTTCCTCCGGTAAAAATGTCCCAATGCCGCGGCTATTAAACGTGCAGTGGCTGTAATTTCCGATATGGCCAGCTCCGGCATTCCCAATCGCTTCCCGAACAGCGTATGCGTGCGTTTCCGGAACATAGACGACTAATTTTTTCAACGCTTCTTCATACGTCGGCACTAAGACGTCGATTTCTTGTAGCCCAAGCGCCTCTGAAAGCCAGTCGTTCACGCCGCCTGTGGCAATGTCTAAATTTGTATGGGCAGCATAAATGGCAATATCATGTTTGAGACATTTTTCGACGATTCGCCCTTGCGCTTGGTCGGTAATGATTTGCTTCAGCGGACGATACAACGGAGGGTGGTGGGCGATGATAAGGTCGACGTTTTTGCTAATCGCCTCATCCACCACCTCCTCCAGCACGTCAAGCGTCACCATCACGCGCTGAACGGGCTTATTGAGCGAGCCGATTTGCAAGCCAATCGGGTCTCCTTCCATCGCTAAGTGCTTCGGCGCAAATTGCTCTAACAGTTGAATGATTTCCTGTCCATTTGGAATTTTACTCATCGCGCAAGACCTCCTCGATTAACTGAATGTTTCTTTCTAGCGCTTCTTTCTTCGCCATCCCTTCTTTTGTCGTCGCCTTTTCTTCTAATTCCGCAATAATTCGCCGCCAATGCTCCATTTCTTTGCGCCATTTTTTCACAAATACATCGCTTCGTTCCGTTCGTAAAAACGGACCAACCAACAACTCTGCCTCGAAATCTCGGTATGGCTTGAAAGGATCGCCTTTTTCCGCCACTAACACCTCATAAATTTGCCCATCTTCTTCTAAAATCCGTTCGGCGATTAATTCCCAGCCGTTCGTAACCAACCATTTTCGCACGACATGTGCGCCAACATTCGGCTGCAAAATAAGCCGCTTCACTGTTTGCACTTTCTGCTTTCCCGCTTCTAAAATATGCGCAATTAACGTTCCACCCATGCCAGCGATTGTCATGCAATCGACTTCTCCCGCTTCAATGACCGCCAAGCCGTCGCCTTTTCGTACAGAAATGACGTCGCTTAGCCCAACTTTCATCACTTGTTGCTTCGCGGAACGAAATGGGCCGTCTGCCACTTCCCCTGCCACCGCTTGCACAATATATCCGTGCAAATACGCATAGCACGGCAAATACGCATGGTCCGAACCGATATCGGCTAAGCGCGCACCCTTAGGGATAAACGAAACGACCGTTTCTAATCGCTTCGATAGCTTTAATTCGTTCATTCTATCTTCCTTTCCTTCCAATAACAGTCCTCCGCTTCATTGTATCATAAACAAAAAACCCCTTCACCTAAGGCAAAGGGATTTTAGAAGTTATTGCAGTTTAGATAGCCATTTCGCCATTTCGTCTGCTTTGTCTGCAGGAACAAGACCAGATGGCATGTTACCGCGTCCATGTTGGATGACGTCTTTAATTTGATCTAACGAAAGGCGTTTTCCTACACCTTTTAACGACGGACCGACACCGCCCTCATAGTTCACCCCGTGACAGGCGCTGCACGTTTGTTTATAAAACTCTTCTGGATTTGCTGCAGTCGCTTTTTCTTCTGTTTTAGCGCCGCCTTTTTGCTCTTCCGCAAGCTCTTTTGCATCCCCAAGCCCCTTGAAAGAAAGAGCAATCGTTAGACCGATTCCCAATACCATAATAAGTACAAATGGGATTAATGGATTGCGATTCATCGTATTTACCTCCCTTTATGTATCCATCCTTTAAATGTAACCGCTATAAACAACTTTATTTTACTGTAAATCATCAAGAAGGAAAAGCCCTAATCTAAAATCTTGCAGAAAATCGTCGAAAAAAGAAAAGCGAAGGCGACTGGTTAGCTGCGACGGGGCGAATGTTCTTCCCCCGGAGAGGTGCTCGTCACCTCGAGGGGGAAGGTTATTTGACCCCCGAGCAGCTAGGAGCCGTAGCTAGACACCTCCGAAAAGCGAAGGCGACTGGGCAGCGCTCTTTCTTTTCAAAAATCAAAAAAAGAACGACCCCGTAAGTAATAGTAAACCGAGCACCCCAGAAATCGTTAAATATAAAAAACGAAAGCGCATCCCGATTACTATCCATAGAAAACAATTTAAAAAAATGACAAGCGACAATACCGCTTTTGATCCAGAAAAGTAATAGTCGCTCAGTCGCACCGTGGCAAGAAACAAAAGAAACGCCCCACTAATCAACGGCAAATGCACAAGTGCTTCTTTTCGCCATCGCCATATTGCCATTAGACAAATTCCGACAAAAAATGCCAAAAGGAGCATTTGCAAAACGAATGATAATTCAGTAAAATAAATGACAAGAACACCTGCTGGAAGCAATAAACAAATAAACAACAGAAAGAAAACCGTCGCCCATCGTTTTCGGCTAGGAGCGGCAGAAGGAGTAACTTCCCCTTCTGTATAAAGCGCTAACAAATAATCGCAATAATGCTCTGGGAGAAGACGGGACCGTTTCCAATATTCAATTTCGCGCACAATAATTTCACGTCGTTTTTCGTTCATGCCGATCGACCTTTCTATCGAAATAAAAATAGTTTACTTCCCCGCGAAGAAGTAAACTATTCATTCCCCGCTTTTTAAGCATTGCTCAAAAAGCGGAGAACGTTTTACTCTAAAAAGTCTTTCAGGCGCTTGCTACGGCTTGGATGGCGCAATTTTCGTAGCGCTTTTGCTTCGATTTGGCGAATGCGCTCTCTTGTGACGCCAAACACTTTTCCGACTTCTTCAAGCGTACGCGTGCGTCCATCATCTAACCCAAAGCGGAGGCGAAGCACGTTTTCTTCTCGGTCTGTTAACGTATCAAGCACGTCTTCGAGTTGCTCTTTTAATAGCTCATACGCCGCATGCTCTGAAGGCGACGTCGCATCTTGGTCTTCAATAAAGTCCCCTAAATGCGAATCGTCTTCTTCGCCAATCGGAGTTTCTAACGATACTGGCTCTTGGGCAATTTTTAAAATTTCGCGCACCTTCTCCGGCGTCAAATCCATCTCCTCTGCAATTTCTTCTGGAGACGGCTCGCGACCTAAATCTTGCAACAGTTGGCGTTGGACGCGGATGAGCTTATTAATCGTTTCGACCATATGAACAGGGATGCGAATCGTCCGTGCTTGGTCGGCAATCGCTCTTGTAATCGCTTGGCGAATCCACCACGTTGCGTACGTACTGAACTTATATCCTTTTCGGTAGTCAAACTTTTCAACCGCTTTAATTAGTCCCATGTTTCCCTCTTGAATGAGGTCTAAAAACAACATGCCGCGACCAACATAGCGTTTCGCAATGCTGACGACAAGGCGCAAGTTCGCTTCCGTAAGGCGACGTTTCGCCTCTTCGTCTCCTTGTTCAATCCGTTTGGCAAGCTCAATCTCTTCTTCCGCCGACAACAGCGGAACGCGACCAATTTCTTTTAAATACATACGAACCGGATCGTTAATTTTCACCCCAGGTGGAACGGTTAAATCATTTAGATCAAACTCTTCTTCTTTCAAATCATCTAAATCCGGGTCATCTTCTAAATCCGATTCGCTAATTACATCAATTCCTTGTTCTGTCAAGTATTCGTAATATTCATCCATTTGATCCGAGTCAAGATCAAAGCTTGCTAACCGTTCAGCAATTTCTTCATATGTTAATACACCGCGTTTTTTGCCTACTTCCACTAATTGTTCTTTTACTTGCTCTAACGTTGCATCCGTTTCGATTTGTTTTGAACGAGCTGATTTTTCAGCCATCTCGTCACCTTCCTTCTAAAACTTTCCCATCACACTACAATTGTTTTTTCATTTCCAAAATTTCTTGGGCGATGCGTGCCGCCTTTAAAAAATCTTTTTGCCGCTCTGCTTCCAGTTTTTCCTGTTCTTTTTCTTTTAGCTTTAACCATTTTGGGTAATTCAACACATGTTTCATATAGTCATTTAATTCTTGAGAAGAAAGATTTTCATTAATAAGCATCATCGACAGCTCGGTTACAAGCGGTTTTAGCTCGTTCGGCATGCGAGCTAGCAGGGCGCTAACGTCCGGTTCGTTTCCTTCTTCATAAAACGCGTAAAGGTAAGCAGCAATTGCCCGATGTTCCTCGATGTTAAATCCGCCTTGCACTGTCTGTTGGACGGTAAACGCGACGTCACGATTGCGCAACATATGGGCAAGCAACATCCGTTCGGCGTTATGAAACGCTGGGAGCAACTTTTTTTGCAACGGCTGCTGCCGCATCACATGCCGTTCACGCGTAGCATGTTCTTTCTTTTTGTAACGTGCTAGTTGCTGTTCTAAGGCAGCTAATGAAAGAGAAAACTCGTTCGCGAGCTGACGTAAATAATAGTCCAGTTCCACAGGAGAAGAAAGTCGGCTAATTTCGCGCAACGCTTCGTCAATATAACGAATTTGGTCGTTTTCGTTTTTTAAATTTTTTCCTCTACGCAAATACGCCAGTTTAAACGCCGTAAGAGATCGGCTTGATTCAAGGATGTTTCGCTGAAAAGACTCCGACCCGTTTCGGCGAATATACTCATCTGGATCAAGGCCATCAGGAATTGTTGCAATTTTCACATGGCAG
Organism: Anoxybacteroides voinovskiense; assembly: GCF_014196205.1. Taxonomy (GTDB): domain Bacteria; phylum Bacillota; class Bacilli; order Bacillales; family Anoxybacillaceae; genus Anoxybacteroides; species Anoxybacteroides voinovskiense. Next base: position 79,088 of record NZ_JACIDE010000007.1, read on the forward strand.
CCGGCTTGTGCTAATAATTCGGCTGCCCGAACCGCCGCGTCCATCCCTGCTGAGTCCCCGTCATAACAAATGACGACCGTTTCTGCGTTTCGCCGCAAAATGCGTGCCTGCTCTTCGGTTAGTGCCGTCCCCATCGTGGCGACCGCATTTCCGACCCCTGCTTGCACCGCTGAAACAACATCGGCAAACCCTTCAAACAAAACAGCTTGCTGCTGTTTTCTAATCGGAAGGCGTGCTTGGTGAAAATGGTATAAAATTTTTCCTTTATGAAAAATCGGCGTTTCTGGGCTGTTTAAATATTTTGGCTGCCCCTCTCCAATCGCCCGCCCGGAAAACGCGACTGTTTCCCCATGATGATTATGAATCGGAAACATAATTCGGTTGCGAAAACGGTCAAAATAGTTGCCGTCTTCTTTCCGAATGACAAGACCTGCCTTTTCCATCAGCTCTAACGAAAAGCCACGGCCTTTTAAAAATTTTACCGCTACGTCCCAAGCTGAGGGAGAGTAGCCGATGGCAAACTGCTCGATTGCTGATGATGAAATACCTCGTGTTTGCAAATAGTGAAGCGCTTCTTGCCCCTCTTTTGTATTTATGAGCAAATGATGATAAAATTTCTTTAAAAGTTCATGCGCTTCGATCATTTTTTTTGTATCGTTCGTTTCCGTTGCCCGCTGCGGCTGTTCTTGGAGCGCGAAATGGGATAAATCCACGTTCGCCCGCCTTGCCAGCCGCTCGGCTGCTTCCACAAACGATAGCCCTTCGATGTCCATCAAAAACGAGAAAACATTTCCGCCTGCTCCGCAACCAAAGCAATGGAAAATTTGCTTTTCGGGAGATACCGAAAACGATGGCGTTTTCTCTCCATGGAACGGGCAAAGTCCGAAATAATTTCGTCCTTGTTTTTTCAGCTGGACGTACTCACTAATCACATCGACGATATCAACCGCTCGCCGGATTTCTTCAATTGTTTCTTCGGGAAGGCGATATCCCATATGAACAACTCCGTAATGTATTATTCTCGACCTATGTCTATTTTCCTGCGAGTTTCGACAAAATTTTTTCGAAACTTTTTCGAAACGTCTGTCGTTCTTCTGCGGAAAAACGTTTCATTCCTTTCGCATACACTCCTTGTCTTCGCTGTTTCGCATGCAGGTAGCGAACATAGAGCCGATGGCCCATTTCTTCTTCCGTATACACGTTTCCACGCGGAGAAACGACGTAAATATTTCGATGGACGAGCATGCTCGCTAACCCAACATCTTGCGTGACGACGACATCGCCCGCCTTCGCATGGTTGACGATGTATAAATCCACCGCTTCTTTTTCTGCATCGACATATACCCATTGCATCGGTTGGTCGTGCGAAAAATGGCTGTAGGAAGACACAAACACGCTCTCTACATTATATTGACGAGCGAGCGAAAAAATTTCTTGTTTCACAGGACAAGCGTCCGCATCGACAAAAATAGTCAAATCTCGCCGTGCATACGTTTCCTTTTCTACATGTTTCTCAAAAATCCTGCTTCTCCTCCTATGACCATCGCCGAATTTTGTCGATTCCCTTCTTGACAATAAACTATACATAGTTTACTCGTTCTCTATACGCTCTAAACGTGCTTTTATCACAATTTTTTATTATAATACAAACGAATAGAATATGCTATAAAAAAATATCCCCTCGTTTTTCGTGGAGAAGAAATAAAACGAGCTTCGCCTTGGCTCAGCCCGTTTTTGTCGGTTATAACTTTCGTTTTTTCATAATGATGTTCGCTGTTTCTTCCACCGCTTTATTCGTCACATCAATAACATCGCAGCCGATTTTTTGAATGACTTTATCAAAGTAATCCAATTCTTCTTTAATCCGTTCGATATTCGCATAAATTGCTTTATCGTCTAGGCCGAGCGCTTTTAATCGCTCACGGCGAATCGAGTTTAATTTTTCTGGGCTAATTTTTAATCCAAAACATTTTTCCGGTGATACTTTAAACAGCTCTTCCGGCGGCTCGACTTCTGGTACAATCGGGACGTTCGCCACTTTCAGACGCTTATGCGCCAAATATTGCGAAAGCGGCGTTTTCGATGTACGTGACACACCTATTAACACAATATCTGCGCGTAAAATGCCGCGCGGGTCACGGCCGTCATCATATTTCACCGCGAATTCAATCGCTTCGATCTTCTTAAAATAATCTTCATCAAGCACGCGCACTTGTCCTGGTTCATACCGCGGCGTCATCTGAAACAAATCGCGCATTTTTTCGATAAGCGGACCGATAATATCATACACCTCTACCCCTTCGCGCTGCGCCTCTTCGATTAAAAACTGGCGCATTTGCGGTACAACGAGCGTAAATGCAATAATCGCATCGTTCATTTTCGCAAGCGCAACGACTTCTTTCAATGTTGTCGTATCTTCGACGTACGGCACGCGTTTTAATTGAATAATCGAGCTATTAAATTGACTAGCGGCTGCTTTGACGACTAATTCCGCCGTTTCCCCCCCTGAGTCAGAAACTACGTATACGACGCGTTGCATTCCCCAACCTCCTTACAGCAAATCATCTTTCGCTAACGCAACAAACGCTTTCGTAATGTTCGTTTTTGTAATTCTGCCGATGACTTCAAATCCTTTTTCCGTCTTTTTTACAACCGGCATCGCATCAATTTGTTTCTCAATTAACCGTTCGGCAACATCGATTAATAAATCGTCTTTATAGCAGACTGTAATATTTGGCATTCTTGTCATAATAATATTTACTGGAATGGACGTAAGCTCTTGTTTGCCGATGCTCGTCCGCAACAAGTCTTTTCGCGACAAAACGCCGGCTAAAAGCGACTCTTCATCAACGACGAATAACGTCCCTACGTCTTCTAAAAACATCGTAACGATAGCATCATACACGCTAACGTTTTCATTCACAACAACAGGAATCGATTGATAATCACATACTTTTAGTTTTTTCAGCCGATCGGCAAGAAGCTGAGTACCCGTTTTTCCTGTATAAAAATAGCCGACTCTCGGTCTCGCTTCCAAATAGCCGGCCATCGTTAAAATCGCCAAATCAGGACGAAGCGTTGCCCGTGTTAAATTTAATTTCTCCGCAATGCTCTCCCCAGTAATCGGTCCATGATCCTTGACGATTTGCAAAATTTGCTCTTGGCGCTTATTTAGTTCGATTGTCATTCACCACCTTACGAAAAACTAAAAAAGACATACGTATACGAAAATATTATAACTTAATTCCCCACTTTGCAAAGGAGAAATCACGAAAATTCAAAAAAACGAAACGCGAAAATGACCGTGGAAGGGAAAAAGAGCCGAGCCAAAAGGGGGATTTCCCTTAAACAAAACACAACCTATTGTTTTATACCGATATGAGGTAATGGGAAAAGGTGTCCCGATCCTTTTGGGACACCTTCTTTTATTGCAAATGATTTTTTAACTGCTCGATTTGCGTTAAAAAGCGTTTTGTTTTTAATGAAAGACCGGAGTATTCATCGTAATAGGCGGAAATGATGCGGTTCAATTCTTTTTTTGTCTCTTCCTTCACAGAAATTTTCCCAAGCCGTGACAAATCTAAATAATAAAACAGACGCAACAGTTTTACCGCCGCAGGAGAAAGTGGCAGCCGATGAGGGTCGGTCGCTTCGCAACGATGACAAAGAAACCCTCCCTCTTTCAGCGAAAATGAAAACGTTCCTTCTGTTTGTTTACAGACGGCACAACAATCAAGCGTCGGATACAGCCCCATAACGCGCAACATTTTCATCTCATAAATATATGTAAGGATTTCTAAATCCAACCCATCGTTCATATATTTTAATGTTTGCAGCAGCAACTCAAACAAATATGGATTCGGGCGCTGCTCTTCTGTCACTTTGTCCGTCAACTCGACAATATACGAAGCATAGGCGGTAGCGAAAATATTTTCCCGAATGCCGCGCAACGAATCGATAATTTCCGCTTGCTGCAAGCTGCCAACCCCGCGGCTTTTTTGCACTAAATAATATCCGTATGTAAACAACTGCGTGACAGACGAAAGGCGGCTGCTCGGCTTTTTGGCACCGCGAGCCATGACAGCCACCTTCCCCCATTCCCTTGTCCATAACGTCACAATCTTGTTCGTTTCCCCGTAATCTACTGTTCGAAGCACAATCGCTTCGCATTTTTCCAACAATGCAATCACCACCAAGCTGAAAAGCAGCTTAGAAAATCGGCTGGTCCATTTCTGTCAACTCTTGCTCTTGCTCATCTTTTGGTTGATGCTCTTTTTCAAGCTCTTTAAAAAGGAGATACGTGTCGATATTTCCTGTTTGGCTGAACAGCTTCCACGTAAACTCAAGCATTGAACCACACCTTTCCGCCTGCAGGATCTTTCTGTGTTGTCGGCAAATCGCCATAAACACTCGCCCGAGCTATTTATTAGGTTGGCATTACGGCAAATGATTTATGTTATATAAAATTTGTTAATACTCGTCTTCCCTAAACCCGAAATCGCGAAGCTGCGACAATTTATTGCGCCAATCTTTTTGCACTTTCACCCAAAGCTCTAAAAATACTTTCGACCCAAGCAGCGCCTCAATGTCTACGCGGGCGCGCTGTCCAATTTCTTTTAGCATTCGCCCTTGTTTTCCAATAATAATTCCTTTTTGTGAATCGCGCTCGACGATAATCGTTGCCCCGACGTATACCGTCTGGCTATCTTCGCGGCGTTCGATGGAATCAATAACAACAGCAATCGAATGCGGCACTTCTTCACGCGTCAAATGAAGCGCTTTTTCGCGAATCAACTCCGCAATAATAAACCGTTCTGGGTGGTCAGTTACTTGGTCGGCCGGGTAATATTGCGGACCTTCCGGCAAATACGACTTAATTTGCTCGATCAGCGTTTCGACGTTGTTCCCTTGCAGCGCTGAAATCGGCACAACTTCCGCAAACGAATAGAGCGACCGATAGCGATCGATAAGCGGCAATAAGTCGTCTGGATGGATTTGGTCGATTTTGTTCACGACTAAAAATACCGGCGTATTCACTTCCTTCAGCCGCTCGATAATAAAGGCGTCGCCACGACCGAATCCTTCTTCGGCGTTAATCATAAACAAAATGACATCGACTTCTTTTAAAGCGTTTTGTGCTACTTTCATCATAAAATCGCCGAGCTTATGCTTTGGCTTATGAATTCCTGGCGTATCGATAAAAATGATTTGCGCATCATCGGTCGTATAAACGCCTTGAATTTTATTGCGTGTCGTCTGCGGTTTATCGCTCATAATCGCAATTTTTTGGCCGATGACACGGTTTAAAAACGTTGATTTTCCAACGTTCGGTCTCCCGATAATGGAAACGAATCCTGATTTAAATCCTTCTCTACTCATGTAAATCCTCCGCTGAAAATGCTCCTGGTAATAGTTCTTTCACCGTTAGTTCCGTTACGTCGCCTTTCAAATTGGCTAAAATTACTTTCATATTTGGCGGACACAACTCCGCAATGACTTGGCGGCACGCCCCGCACGGCGGAACTGGACGGGAAGTATCGGCGATGACCGCAAGCGCTGCATATTCGCGCGCCCCTTCCGAATAGGCTTTAAATAAAGCGGTGCGCTCTGCACAATTGCATAAACTGTACGCTGCATTTTCAATATTGCATCCGTGATATATTTTTCCATCTACTGTTAGTAGTGCAGCACCGACTTGAAATTTGGAGTAAGGGGCGTACGCATATTCCCGTGCTTTTTTTGCTTCTGCGACTAATTGTGTCATTTCCATGCTGCTTTCCTTCCTTTCGAGGCACTTGCCTCTTTCTTTATTTTACAAGAAATTGAGAAAAATTTCATCTTTCTTCGCAAGAAAATTAACAGAAAAATTAGAATTTTACCACTTGTTAACGATGTGGGGAAGAAAAATAATCGCCCCGACAATTCCTGCGACTACTGCTGCAACAAGTACCGCTCCGGCAGCAATATCTTTTGCCGCTTTCGCAAGCGGATGAAACTCTTTCGTCACTAAATCAACAGCGCGTTCAACCGCTGTGTTCATTAACTCTAAACTAATGACGAGCGCGATAACGACTAACAACACGAGCCATTCCTGCACGGAAAGGCGGAAAATATATGCAAGCAATACGACAATAAAAGCAGCCAACAAATGAATTTTCATGTGCGCTTCTTCTTTTACGGCAACGACAATTCCTGTCCACGCATCAAGAAACCGTTTCCATTTCATGTTCGGCTTGCTCATACATTTATCGCTTTAACCCATATTTTTCAAGAATTTGTTCTTGTTTTGCAAACATTTCTTTTTCTTCTTTTTCTGTTTCGTGGTCATACCCAAGCAAATGCAAAAAGCCATGCACCGCTAAAAAGCCGAGTTCGCGCATGAACGAATGCCCATACTCCGTTGCCTGCTCTTTTGCTTTCGGGATAGAAATAATAATGTCGCCGAGCACTGGTGGGATGTCCGCTCCGATAATTTCTATTTCGCCTTCTCCCATTTCTTCAAGAGCAAAGGAAATGACATCGGTCGGCTGGTCTTTTCCGCGGTAGTCACGGTTAATGATCTGGATTTGTTCGTTATCAACAAACGACACGCTCACCTCCGCACCGTCTGGCACTTGCTCGACTTCAGCCGCATAGCATAACAATTGCTCGAGCGTTTGAATTTGTTCGTCGGTTACTTCTCCTGTTTCATCAATCCAATCGATGGATAGAGCCATAGGTCTTCCCCTTTTCTATTGATAGTTTGGACAAAAAGAGACCCATGCGCAAGATGGGCCTGACATTTCTATTATATACCAGCTTGGTCGTACGCTTCAATAATTTTCCCGACGAGCGGATGGCGAACGACGTCGGACTGTTCAAGAAAAACGAACGAAATGCCGCTTACCGCTGCTAAAATATCTTTCGCCACCGCAAGTCCTGACGGAACGCCTTTTGGTAAATCGACTTGCGAAATATCGCCGGTAATGACCATCTTCGAGCCGAAACCAAGCCTGGTTAAAAACATTTTCATTTGTGAAGGGGTCGTATTTTGCGCCTCGTCTAAAATGACGAACGCATCCTCTAACGTCCGACCGCGCATGTACGCAAGCGGAGCGATTTCGATCGTTCCGCGTTCAATGAGGCGTTGTGTATGGTCAGCCCCTAATACATCGTGCAACGCATCGTAAAGCGGACGTAAATACGGGTCGACTTTTTCTTTTAAGTCCCCTGGCAAAAATCCTAAATTTTCCCCTGCTTCGACAGCCGGACGCGTTAAAATAATGCGCTTAACTTGCCCTGTTTTCAACGCCTGTACAGCCATCACAACCGCTAAGTACGTTTTCCCTGTTCCTGCCGGGCCGATGCCAAACACAAGGTCGTGCTGCTTAATTGCCGTAATATACTGCCGCTGTCCTAACGTTTTGACGCGAACCGGTTTTCCTTTTGCATTTTTTGTAATTTCTTCGTCATACAGTTCTAAAAAATATTCAATCGTTCCGTTTTTCGCCATTTGCACGGCGTACATAACGTCTCGCTCGCTAATCGCAATTCCTTTGCGAATGACGCGAAGCAACTGGCGCAAGACGTCATCGACAAGCTGAACGTGTTCGTGGCTGCCGGAAACGTTGACGACACCGCCGCGCGTCACAATCGAAACAGCCAATTCTTGTTCGATTCGCTTCAAATGGGCATCATGAATGCCAAAAAGCGAAATCGCTTCGTTTGGATTTTCGATTTGCTGGCTAATCGTGACAAACTCTTCTGACATTCCTCAATCTCCTTGAACAATAGGTTGTGGTTGCGCAATGTTTTCATGAACTTCATAATACATTTCTACTTTTACTTTACCATTCTCTTTCTCCGCATGCAAAACCTTTTCATCTTTAATGGAAGCGTCGTCGTCTAATTTTGCCTGCAACTCTTTTCTGGCGATTTTTTTCGCTTGTTGAAACGCCTCGTTCCATGAATAACTTCGTTTCACTTGTTCTGTTTCGCGGTAAATAACACGCTCATAAACAATCGGCAGCTCCCATTTCCAAAAACGAAGCGGTCGCTTTTGCGATTCCGTTTCGTAATGAGCAAACGACAGCTTTTGAAATCCCCAAACAGGAATGGCGAAAGATTGGATAGAAAGATAATGTTTTTCGACATATTTTCCAGTAAAAACGTGAAACACTGCCTCTAATGGAAGGACAACGGTAGACTTGTACCATGTTTCGCCAAAAATTTTTCCTTTCGCAGGTACAAATTTCGTTTGCCCTTCTTTTCCGATAATGCCGGATACTAATAGTTGCCCTTTTTCTACATGGTCATGGACGGAAACGAGCGGTTGCCCCTCTTCCACGAACAAATCGGTAATGACTGCTTTCTTTTTTGCGACTAAATGGCGAATCGGTATTTGTTCCGGCTCTTTTGGTTGTTTTTTTTCAACGACTTGAAAATAAAACGTCGTCCCTCTTAGTTCAACTCCTACCCACGTGAGCGTATCGATGCGATCGGTTAATTTTTTTTGGATTATTTCCGGCGGGTCAAGAAGAAATTGAAACGCCCCTTTTTCTACCCCCATTTGCTTCAGTTCTTTTAAAATGCGATGTTCTGTTTCCGGCTTCGCCCCCTGTACATGCACGCCCCATACCATATTGGATAACAAAAACACTACCGCCAAAAATAAAAAAATACCGAGCAAAAAACCGAAATTAGCGAACGTTTTCTTCAGAAGAAACGGAAACCCGCTTCTTCTGCCAAAAGAGAGCTTGCATTCACTTTGACGGACAATCGGCCGAAGGCGTGGAACGTCTTTTAGCAACATAAAAAATGTGAGTTTATCTTCCCCTATTTTTCGTACGTTCCAAACGGTCATTCCGTTTCGCAAACAGGCGTTCACCAATCGTTCCGTCCCTCTTCCTTGTATAGTCACTTGGACGCTTCCGGTAAAAAAATGAGCCCATGTGTTTTTCATCGTCTTCCTCCTCATTGGTCCAAATAAACGACTTGCTGAATTTTTCCTTCGAGTAAAATTTCTTCAGGTAAAATCGTTTTAATAACAAACTCTTCGCCGCGAACGAGGAGTTGGCCTTGCTTTAGCAGCAAACGCAGTTCTTTATCGCTAAACGTCAATAACCCGCGATGGTTTTCAATGTAAATATGTATATGTCCAATCATCGTAATCCGAGGAAGGTCCATGACAACATCGGCCGGTAATTCTAACTGATTTGCGAGCCATTTTTTCACTTGTTGCCGCCATTTTTTCATTAAAAGAACCCCCTTTCATCTCATACATATGAGAAAAAAAAGGGGGATAGCACTAAAAAAAAGACCGCCTTGCAAGGCAAGGCAGTCTTTTATGATAAATATTGTTGTACAAGTTTGTTGACGAGAGAGCCATCCGCTTTTCCTTTTACTTTTGGCATGATTGCTCCCATCACTTTGCCCATATCCGCTTTCGAAGAAGCACCGACTTCGGCAATCGTTTGTCGAATGATTTCTGCCAGTTCTTCTTCACTAAGCTGCTTTGGCATGTATAGTTGAAGTATGCGAATTTCTTCCTTTGTTTTGTCAACAAGGTCTGAACGACCAGCGTTTTCGAATTCTTGGAGGGAGTCTTTACGCTGTTTTAATTCACGAGCAAGTACGGTCAGCTCTTCGTCTTCAGATAACGTTTTGCCAAGTTTAATCGCTTCGTTTTGCAACGCCGCTTTCACCATCCGAATGACGGAGAGTTTTTCCTTTTCTTTGTTTCGCATCGCTTGCTTCATATCATCGTTTAGACGTTCAAGAAGACTCATAAATACACCCTCTTTTAATGCTTGCGCTTTCTAGCCGCTTCAGACTTTTTCTTACGTCTTACGCTTGGCTTTTCATAGAATTCACGCTTTCTTGCTTCTTGTAACGTACCTGTTTTGGAAACAGCACGTTTGAAGCGACGAAGAGCATCTTCAAGCGATTCGTTTTTGCGAACGATTGTTTTTGACATCCTACTTCCCTCCCTCCGAACAACAACACTTGCATTTGTAGTACAAAACATGTACTTGTCAATTATAATACATCCCTTAGAAGAGGTCAACTAAAAAAGCTGTCATCATCTCCCTTCCTTGTCCATACAATGGTGAAGAAGGAGGGAGAGCGATGGGACGTATATTCATTTTATTTTTGATTCATCTTGGTATGTTTTTGCTTGGCATGCTCATGATGAAGTCAGGGCTTTATGTACTATCTGGTCATCGGTTAAAGCGATGGATATTGCATTTTACGAAAACGCCTATTCAAAGCTTCCTGACCGGAACGGTTGCCACGGCGCTACTACAAAGCAGCTCGGCGATGATGGTGCTTACCGTCGGGCTTGTTTCGACCGGCTATTTAACGTTCCAGCAATCGATTGGCATCATTTTAGGAAGCAATATCGGTTCGACAATTACAACCGAACTTATCACCCTTGATGTTGGTGCTAGCATCATCCCACTATTACTCATCGGGGCGTTTCTCGTCTTTTTTGTACGCCATCGTATCGGATATAGCATCGGCATGACGCTCATTGGGCTTGCTTGTTTATTTTTCGCGATGGAAGGGTTCAGCGCCTTGGCCAAACCGCTTTCCACCACTCCTTTCGTCCATGAATGGCTACAACAAACGAACCGCTCGTATATCGCCGGCATTCTCGTCGGCACCGTGTTGACTGCCATCATTCAATCAAGCGCTGCGACGATCGGCATCGCCATGGGGTTTCTCAGCGAACAATTACTGACGCTGCCAGCTGGCATTGCCATTTTGCTTGGCGCTAATATCGGCACGTGCGTCACCGCTTTATTAGCGAGCATCGGTGCAAGCCGAGAAGCAAAATTCACCGCCTATACGCATTTATGGCTCAACATTGTCGGCGTCGGTATTTTTTCGTTATTCATTGCTCCATTTGCCAAGCTCGTTAGCCTCTTTGCGTATTCGCCCGATGTGCAATTAGCGCACGCAAGCGTCTTATTTAACGTCATTTGCTCCGTTGTTGCGCTGCCGTTTACCCGTTGGATTGAATGGTGGGTTTATGTTGTTCACGGGATTAATAATCGGTCGTAGCTGTTTTCCCTTGAACGATTGCCACGCCGGAGCTTGTGCCGATGCGCGTTGCGCCAGCTTCTATCATCGCTTCCGCCCCTTGAAGATCGCGAACGCCGCCCGACGCTTTCACCCCAATATTCGGACCAACCGTTTTTCGCATGAGCGCGATATCTTCGACCGTTGCACCGCCGGTGGAAAACCCTGTCGATGTTTTCACGTAATCAGCACCTGCTTGCACCGCTAGACGGCAAGCGCGTACTTTTTCTTCTTCAGAAAGCAAGCATGTTTCAATGATTACTTTCACAAGCGCTTTTCCTTTTGCCGCTTCGACTACGGCACGAATGTCGCGCTCCACTAATGCATCGTCACCATCTTTTAGTGCGCCGATATTAATGACCATATCAACCTCGGTTGCCCCTTTTTCAATCGCATCTTTCGTTTCAAACGCTTTCGTTTCTGGTGTATTCGCTCCGAGCGGAAAGCCGATGACGGTACATACTTTTACATCGGTTCCTTTTAGTAACTCAGCTGCTGTCGCCACCCATGTCGGATTGACACAAACAGACGCAAATCTATACTCTTTCGCTTCTTCACACAATTGCACGATTTGCGCTTTCGTTGTATTCGCTTTCAAGAGCGTGTGGTCAATCATTTTCGCAATGTTCGTTGCCATTGTAACTCTCCTTTCTGACTAACAGAAGTCTGACCTCTATCATCATACCACTTTTTCATTTCAAAAACTAGTTTTCCCGAAAAAATGACGAAAAATGACGAAACCGAAAGAAACCCAGCGACACGCTGGGTTAGGAGCTTAATTTTATATTTTCTACCGAATCGGACAAAACGCGGACAAATTCCCCTTCATTATACGGATAGCCCGCTTTCGTAATTTTTACTTTCACAAGCTGCCCGACCATCTCTTCCGTCGCCGGGAATTTCACTTTTAAATAGTTATCCGTATACCCGACGTATAACCCGCTATTTGGCTCTTCTTTGTAAGGTTCTTCTGGAATGACTTCGAGCACATGTCCTTCAAACTGCGACGCGTATTCTTTTGCTAGTTGGTCAGAAAGCGCAATTAGCCGATGGACGCGCTCATTTTTCACGTCTTCGTCCACTTGGTCTGGCATTCTCGCCGCTGGCGTGCCTGTTCGTTTGGAATACGGGAAAACGTGCAGTTCAGAAAAACGTTGGTCGCGAATAAAGTGAAATGTTTCCATAAATTCTTCTTCGGTTTCCCCAGGGAATCCGACGATGACATCTGAAGTGACGGCTAACTCTGGAAATACTTCGCGTAAACGCGCCAACCGCTCGGCAAAAAATTCCGTCGTATATTTGCGACGCATCCGCTTCAACACCGTATTCGAGCCGGACTGTAACGGAATGTGCAAATGGCGGACGATTTTATCCGATTGTTTCAATACATCGATTACTTCATCCGTAATTTGGCTTGCTTCAATCGAGGAAATGCGAATTCGTTTCAACCCGATGACTTGCTCGTCAAGGTCGCGAAGCAGCGCCGCAAAATTATAATCTTTCATATCTTCGCCGTATCCACCCGTATGGATGCCAGTCAACACAATTTCTTTATAACCCGCATCCACAAGCTGCTGCGCTTGGCGAATGACTTCTTTTGGATCGCGTGAACGCATTAAGCCGCGCGCCCACGGAATGATGCAAAACGTGCAGAAGTTGTTGCACCCTTCTTGAATTTTTAACGATGCCCGCGTCCGGTCGGTAAATGCCGGCACGTCTAATTCTTCGTATACGCGCGTTTTCATAATGTTGCCGACGCCGTTAATCGGTTGGCGCTCCCGCTTAAATCGCTCGATATAGTCCAAAATTTTCGCACGGTCTTGCGTTCCGATGACGACGTCCACTCCAGGAATCGCCATCACTTCCGCCGGCGACGTTTGCGCATAACAACCCGTGACGCAAACGACCGCATCTGGATTTTGCCGGATTGCGCGGCGAATGACTTGACGGCTTTTTTTGTCCCCAGTATTTGTCACCGTGCACGTATTAATGACGTACACGTCCGCATGGCTTTCAAACTCTTTTCGCTCATATCCTGCTTGCTTAAACAGTTGCCAAATCGCTTCTGTTTCGTAATGATTTACTTTACATCCTAACGTATGAAATGCCACTGTTGGCATTGTTCTCACCTCACTTTAATTCCCACTCATACGATGCCGCTGCCAATACGTAAAGCGGAGCTGTTTCCGTGCGCAAAATGCGCGGACCAAGCCCGCACGCCAAAAAGCCGTGGCTTCGAAACAACTCCATTTCTTGCCCAGCGAAACCGCCTTCCGGGCCAAACACGACAATAAGCGACTGCCCTTGCTTCATTTGCTGAAGCACCGTTTTTAGCGCAGCCGCTTCGCCGTTTTTCGCCTCTTCTTCATACGCCACGAGCCGGTAGTCGCACGTTTTGGCAAACTCAACGAGCTCGCGAATCGTCATCGGGGCATATACATGCGGTACGTTCGCTCGATGCGCTTGCTCTGCCGCTTCTTTCGCGATTTTTTGCCAACGCTCAAGCTTTTTTTCCGCTTTTTTTTCTTCCCATTTCACGACAGAACGAGCGGCTAAAAACGGAATAAACGCAAAAGCGCCCAGCTCCGTTCCTTTTTGAATGACGAGCTCCAATTTATCCGCTTTCGGTAGACCGTGAGCAATGTAAATCTGCGCCGGCAATTCTGTTCGCTCTTCTTTCCATTCTATAACACGAGCGATGACGCTCTCATTGGTAATTTGTTCAATTTCACACAAAGCAGACAAGCCATTTCCATTGCTGCAAATCACTTCGTCCCCTTCACTCATCCGCATCACGCGAACGATATGGTGATAATCGTCCCCAGTGATGACGATTTGCTCATGGTTGTTGATCTGGTCACTTGACACAAAATACCGTTGCAAAATGACACCTTCTTTTCACGCTTTTCTTGCGATAAATGCGACCCAATCTTCCATCGTCAACGTTTCTTCAATCGTAAACCCTGCGTTTACAAGCCCGTCTTTTACTTCTTGTTTTTTCGCTTGAATAATTCCAGACGTGATGAAATACCCGTTCGGCTCTAGCAAACGATACGCATCATCGACAAAGCGCAAAATAATTTCGGCTAAAATATTAGCGACAATGACGTTTGCCGTTTGCTCGATATGATCAAGTAAATTATTTTGCATCACCGTCACGACATGGTGCACTTTATTTAGCTTGACATTTAATTTCGCGCTATCGACGGCAACCGGATCTAGATCGAGCGCTCGCACACATTTCGCCCCAAGCATCGCCGCGGCAATGCTTAAAATGCCAGACCCGGTGCCGACATCGATGACCGTATCCCCCGGTTGCACACACTTTTCAAGCGCTTGAATGCACATGACCGTCGTCGGATGCGTCCCTGTTCCAAACGCCATTCCAGGGTCTAATTCAATAATTAATTCATCGGTCGATACGCGTTCATACGTTTCCCACGTTGGTACGATCGTAAATCGCTCTGAAATTTTCACCGGATTATAATATTTTTTCCAAGCAGTGGCCCATTCTTCTTCGTTCACTTCGCTAATCGTCACTTTATTTCGTCCGACGTCGATGTTGTAAAGCATTAAGTTGTTAATCGCTTCTTTAATTGCCTCGACCGTTTCCCCTAAAAAGCTATTCACTGGCAAATACGCTTTTATCACGACCCCTTCTTCCGGATAGTCGTCCGGATTCAACTCGTAAATTTCGCCAAATTGCGTATCGCGTTCTTTCGTTAAATCGAACGGATCTTCAATGACGACGCCGCCAGCACCTGCTTCGTGCAAAATGTTCGAAATCGCCTCAACCGCTTCATGTGTCGTATGGATGCTAATTTCTGACCATTTCATAAATGTTCCCCTTTAAACGCTTTTTTTACTTTTTCAAAAAAGCTGTCTTGCGTTTGATGCATTTGGTGTCCGCCTAATTGATCAAATTCTCGCAACAGTTGCTTTTGTTTTTCCGTCAGTTTCGTTGGCGTAACGACGCGAACGATGACATGCTGGTCGCCGTTTCCGTAACCGCGGACGTTCGGCACCCCTTTTCCTTTGAGGCGGAATTTCGTGCCTGTTTGCGTCCCTGCTGGAATTTTCAGCTTCACTTTTCCATGCAATGTCGGCACTTCTAATTCGTCACCGAGCGCTGCTTGGGCGAACGTCAACGGCATTTCGCAATAAATGTCGTCGCCATCGCGCTCGAAAAATTCGTGCGGTTCGACGTGGAACACGATATATAAATCGCCTGATGGTCCGCCGTTTACTCCCGGTTCTCCTTGACCGGCTACGCGCAATTGCTGGCCGTCATCAATTCCGGCTGGAATTTTGACGTGAATTTTCTTCCGCTTTTTCACGCGCCCCTTTCCGCCGCACGTCGTACATTTTTCTTTAATGAATTGCCCTGTCCCACCGCAATAATGGCACGCTCTTCGGTTAACGATTCGGCCAAACGGCGTCACTTGTTCGACGCTTATTTGCCCTGTCCCGTGGCAATGTGCGCACGTTTCTTTTTTCGTGCCTGGTTTTGCGCCAGAGCCGTGGCATGTGTCGCACGTTTCTTCGCGCGGAATTTCGATGTCCGTCTCTTTTCCGAACGCCGCTTCTTCAAACGTCAGCGTCATCGTATATTGCAAATCTGCGCCCGCACGTGGGGCGTTCGGGTCACGACGTCTTCCGCCGCCAAAAAAGGACGTGAAAATATCTTCAAAACCGCCAAATCCGCTAAAGCCGCCAAAATCAAAATCGTCGCTGCGGAACCCGCCAAACCCTTGGTTCGGGTCAGCATGACCAAATTGGTCGTAGTGTGCCCGTTTTTGGTCATCGCTTAATACTTCGTACGCTTCTTTAATTTCTTTAAACTTCTCTTCCGCTCCCGGCTCTTTATTGACGTCCGGATGGTATTGCTTCGACAGTTTTCGATATGCTTTTTTAATTTCATCTTTTGTCGCGTTTTTGCTTACTCCGAGAATTTCATAATAATCTCGTTTCGTCATCATCACCCACTCCCGATTCACTCACATAAAATTAATTGTACCATTCGCTTCTTGGCATATGCAATAGAAATGAAAAAGTCAAAGCCAAGGCAGGCCTGACTTTGACTTTTTCGTGTTTACTTATCGTCTTTTACTTCTTCAAATTCCGCATCGACGACGTTGTCGTCTTTTTTGGCAGTGCCGTCAGCGCCTTGTTGTTGCGCTTGTTTTGTTGCTTGTTCATATAGTTTAATCGATAACTGCTGCACGATTTCTTGAAGGGCATCTTTTTTCGCCCGAATGTCGTCGAGGTCGTTTTTCTCAAGCGCTGCTTTTAATGCGTCTTTTGCTTCTTGCGCTTTTTTCACTTCCGCTTCGTCGACTTTTCCTTGCACTTCTTTTAACGTTTTTTCTGTTGTGAACACTAAATGATCGGCTTCGTTGCGAAGATCTGCCGCTTCTTTCCGCTTTCTGTCCGCTTCCGCATTTTCTTCTGCCTCGCGAATCATGCGCTGAATTTCTTCCTCTGAAAGACCAGACGATGTTTTAATCGTAATCGACTGCTCTTTATTTGTGCCTAAATCTTTCGCGCGCACGTGGACAATTCCGTTCGCGTCAATGTCGAACGTTACTTCAATTTGCGGTACGCCACGAGGTGCTGGCGGAATGTCGGTTAATTGGAAGCGCCCGAGCGTTTTGTTATCGGCAGCCATCGGACGTTCCCCTTGCAAAACGTGAATGTCTACCGCCGTTTGGTTATCTGTTGCCGTCGAGAAAATTTGTGATTTGCTTGTTGGGATGGTCGTATTGCGCTCAATTAGTTTCGTAAAGACGCCTCCCATTGTTTCAATCCCTAGCGAAAGCGGCGTAACGTCTAGTAATACGACGTCTTTGACGTCCCCTGCAATAACTCCGCCTTGAATCGCTGCACCGATCGCTACTACTTCGTCTGGGTTCACGCCTTTATGCGGCTCTTTGCCGATTTCTTTTTTAATCGCCTCTTGAACGGCTGGGATGCGCGTCGAACCGCCGACTAGAATGACTTTATCGATGTCTGCTGGCGTTAAGCCTGCATCTTTCAACGCTTGGCGCACTGGTCCCATCGTGCGTTCGACAAGATGAGCAGACAATTCTTCAAATTTCGCGCGCGTTAACGTCATTTCTAAATGCAACGGCCCTGTTTCGTTGGCACTAATGAACGGCAACGAAATTTGTGTTTGCGTCACACCAGAAAGGTCTTTTTTCGCTTTTTCGGCAGCGTCTTTTAAACGCTGAAGCGCCATTTTATCTTTGGATAAGTCGATGCCATGCTCTTTTTTGAACTGCTCGACTAAGTAATCAATGATGACTTGGTCGAAGTCGTCCCCACCAAGATGGTTATCGCCAGCTGTCGCTTTTACTTCAAACACGCCATCGCCTAACTCCAAAATCGATACGTCAAACGTACCGCCGCCTAAGTCGTAGACGAGAATCGTTTGGTCTTCATCCATTTTATCCAAGCCGTATGCAAGCGCTGCGGCTGTCGGCTCGTTAATGATGCGCTCGACTTCTAGGCCTGCGATTCGTCCCGCGTCTTTTGTCGCTTGGCGCTGCGCGTCGTTAAAGTAAGCAGGGACGGTAATCACCGCTTTTGTCACCGGCTCGCCTAAATACGCTTCCGCATACGATTTTAAGTATTGTAAAATCATCGCCGAAATTTCTTGCGGCGTATATTGTTTTCCTTCGATTTCGACTTTGTAGTTTGTTCCCATATGGCGCTTAATGGAAATAACGGTATTCGGGTTTGTAATCGCTTGGCGTTTCGCCACTTCCCCGACTTGTCGTTCCCCGTTTTTAAACGCGACGACAGAAGGCGTTGTTCGACCTCCCTCTGGGTTTGGAATGACTTTTGGCTCTCCGCCTTCTAACACCGCTACGCAAGAGTTTGTCGTTCCTAAGTCAATACCGATAATTTTGCTCATCGCAATCACCTTCCTGTTTATTGATTTACTTTCACCATTGCCGGTCGAATGACACGGTCTTTTAGTTTGTATCCTTTTTGAAACTCTTCGACGACCGTATTCGGTTCGTAATTGCTATCTTCCACTTGCATGACTGCTTGGTGGACGTGTGGATCGAACGGTTTGCCAACCGATTCAATCGCTTCGACGCCTTCTTTCTTGAGCGCTTCGACGAGCGAACGGTAAACCATTTCGACCCCATGCAAAATGGATTTCGCTTTTTCATCTTCGACTTCTACTTTTAAGGCGCGTTCAAAGTTGTCTAACGCCGGTAATAAATCGGTCACTAAACTTTGGGCGCGGTATTTTTCCGCTGCTTCAAATTCTAATTTTGTGCGGCGTCGGAAATTATCAAAATCCGCATATAAGCGGAGGTAACGCTGTTCCATTTCTTGTAATTTGTTTTGCAGTTCGGCAATTTGTGCGTGCGCTTTTGCTAGCTCCTCGTTTTGTGCCTCTGCTTCTGCTAGTTCTTGCTCTGTTTCTACTGTTTCTTCTGTCGTTTGATCATATGTAGTTTCTTCTTGCATTTCGAGCGTTTCTTTTTCTCTTTCCATCGCCCTCACCTCCCTTAACGTCATCAAATATGTATGTTCACAAGGAAAGGATGGGGTGTCAAGCACCGACCATCCATTATCCAATATGACCAATGCTAGTCGTTTTGATACCAGTCTGTCAGCACCGTCGATAAATCGGAAGCGACACGGTTTAAAATCGTAATGACGCGGGAATATTCCATGCGTGTTGGACCGAGCACTGCAATCGTTCCTAAAGGTTCTTCGCCAATGGAGTACGTTGCCGTAATTAAGCTGCAGTTTTCCATTCCACTCAACTGGTTTTCGCGTCCGATTGTTATTTGAATCCCTTTTTGCCGATGTTTGCGCAACAAACGGTAAAAGTCTTTTTCTTGTTCGATCATCGCCATTAACGAGCGAATTTTTTGAATATCGCTAAATTCTGGTTGGCTGAGCATGTTCGTTTTTCCGGCGAAAAACATTTTCTCTTCTTGCGGAATGTCAAGTGTCTCACCGATCGTTTTGAGCATGCTGTCATAGCTATAAATATGCATGCGCAACACGTTCGCTACTTCTTTGTAAATTTTGTCTTTTAAATCAATCAGTGGAACACCGACAAGTCGTTCGTTTAAAATGTTCACCATTTTTTCTAAATCAGAAGCGTTCACCGCTGCCGGAATGGTAATGACGCGGTTTTCGACATGCCCTGTATCCGTGACGATAATCGCTACCGCCGTTTCTTTATTTAGCGGGATAATTTGCAGCCGCTTTAACTTATTTTCTTTCACAGCTGGACCGAGAACAATGGACGTATAGCTCGTTAAATCCGATAAAATTTGCGCTGATTTTTGCACTAATTTTTCCAATTCGTAAATTCGCTCGGCAAAAATCGATTTAATTTTGTTCATGTCTTCTTGTGTCAGCCGCTGTGGCGATAATAGATGATCGACATAATAACGATAGCCTTTTTCCGATGGCACCCTTCCAGAGGAAATGTGCGTTTTTTCAATATACCCTAACTCTTCTAAGTCTGCCATCTCATTCCGAATCGTCGCAGAGCTAAACGTAATTTTCTCTTTTTTAGCCAACGTTCGAGAGCCGACGGGCTGACCGTAACGGATAAAATCATCAATAATGACTTGTAAAATGAGCAATTGGCGATCAGTTAACAACGATCATCACCTCTGTTAGCACTCAGGTTGTTCGAGTGCTAAATCTATTATTAAAGTATCAAATTCGGTCGCTTCTGTCAATTAGCTGACATGAAGAAACGCTTCAAATACAACATTGCCAAGCAGCTTGCCGCGGTGAGTAAGGCGAAGATGCGTTTCCGTTTCTTCCAGTAGCCCGTTTGCTGTTTGTTCGGCAATGACATCGCCGAATACGTCGTTCAGCGAACGATGAAACTTTTCGTAAAACCGTTGTTTCGATACTCCTTCTATTTTCCGAAGCCCTAAAAACATTTCTTCTTCCATTCGTTCGCGCTCATTCACTTCATGCTGTTCGACGTACGGCAGCTTCCCTTTTTCGATGTGCTCAATATATTTTTTCACCGGTCCAATGTTGACGTTGCGTATGCCGTTCATATAGCTATGGGCGCCAGCGCCAATGCCATAGTAATACTCATTGTTCCAATACGTTAAATTATGCCTGCTTTCGAATCCAGCACGAGCGTAGTTACTTAGCTCATATTGAACGTATCCGTGTTGTTGCATTTGTTTCATCGTCTCTTCGTACATTTCCGCTTCTTCGTCTTGTGATGGCAAAAAAAGCTTTCCTTTTCGCATCAAGTTATAAAACACTGTTTTTGGCTCGATAATTAAGGAATAGGCGGAGATGTGCGGAACATCAAGCGAGAACGCCACCGCTAAATCCTTTCGGAATTGTTCAAGCGTTTGCCCTGGCAGTCCATAGATTAAGTCGATGCTAATATTCGTAAAACCAACCGCTTTTGCTGTTTCGACCGCCTGCCATACGTCGCGTGTTTGATGGGTGCGGCCGATTTGGCGTAATAGCGTGTCGTCGAACGTTTGCACCCCGATGCTTAATCGGTTGACGCCCGCATCTTTTAAAAGCTGCAATTTTTCGCGCGATAGTTCGTTCGGATTCGCTTCTACCGTAAATTCTACGTGATCGACAGCGAACGGAAGAGAGCGATGAATGCTTGTGAACAAAAAATCGAGTTGTTCGATCGTCAACGCGGTTGGCGTGCCGCCGCCAATAAAAATCGTCTGCAACCGCTCCGTCGGAAACTGTGCAACCGTTTCTTTCATTTCTTGTTCCATCGCCTGCAAATATTCTGCTACCGGCTGTCCTTTGACAAACACTTTATTAAAATCGCAATAATGGCAAATGTGCGTACAAAACGGAATGTGCAAATACGCTGCCTGAATCACTCGTCATCGCTCCTTTACGTAAAAAACAAGGCTATCCCATCCGATGAGACAGCCTTTGTTTCCTTATTTTTTATCATCCATTTTCAATACGGCCATGAACGCTTCTTGCGGAACTTCGACGGAACCGACTTGCTTCATCCGCTTTTTCCCTTCTTTTTGCTTTTCTAACAGCTTCCGTTTCCGCGATACGTCCCCGCCGTAACATTTCGCTAACACGTTTTTCCGCAGCGCTTTAATTGTCGACCGAGCGACAATTTTATTGCCAATGGCTGCTTGTACCGGCACCTCGAATTGTTGGCGCGGGATTAAGTCTTTCAGCTTTTCAACAATCACTTTTCCACGCTCATATGCCGAATCGCGATGCACAATGAACGAAAGGGCGTCAACTTTTTCGCCATTTAAAAGAATGTCCATTTTGACAAGTTTCGACGGCTTATATCCAATAAGTTCGTAGTCGAAAGAGGCATAGCCTTTTGTGCTTGATTTTAAAATATCAAAGAAATCGTACACAATTTCCGAAAGCGGAATTTCATAAATTAACATGACCCGCTTTTCGTCTAAATATTGCATATCGACAAAAATACCGCGTTTGCCTTGGCATAATTCCATCACTGCCCCGACGTAATCGTTCGGCACCATGACCGTTGCTTTGACGTACGGCTCTTCGACACGGTCAATTTTTTGCGGATCCGGCATGTTGGACGGGTTATCGACTTGCAGCTCTGTTCCGTCCGTTAAATATACTTTATACACAACGCTTGGCGCCGTTGTAATTAAGTCAATGTTAAATTCGCGTTCGATGCGCTCTTGAATAATTTCCATATGCAATAGCCCTAAAAAGCCGCAGCGGAAACCAAAGCCGAGCGCTTGCGACGTTTCTGGTTCAAATTGCAGCGCTGCATCATTTAGCTGCAGTTTTTCCAACGCCTCGCGCAAATCGTTGTATTTGGCTGTATCAATCGGATACATCCCACAAAACACCATCGGATTTAAGCGACGATATCCTGGAAGTGGTTCAGCCGCAGGCCGCTTCGCATCGGTAATCGTATCCCCGACGCGCGTATCGCTAACGTTTTTAATCGACGCGGTCAAATAACCAACGTCCCCGACTGTCAGTTCATCAACTACTTTTGCTTTTGGGGTAAAGACGCCGACTTCGACAACTTCAAACTCTTTTCCGGTCGACATCATTTTAATTTTTTGTCCTGGCTTTACCGTTCCTTCGACGACGCGGATGTAAGCAACGACCCCGCGGTATGAGTCGTAGAGCGAGTCGAAAATAAGCGCTTTTAGCGGCGCGTCTGGGTCGCCAGTTGGCGCTGGTATTTTTTCGACGATTTGCTCTAAAATTTCGTCGATACCAATCCCCGCCTTGGCCGAAGCTAATACCGCCTCCGAAGCGTCAAGTCCGATGACGTCTTCAATTTCTTGGCGGACGCGCTCTGGCTCTGCGCTTGGGAGGTCGATTTTATTAATGACCGGCAAAATTTCTAAGTTATTATCGAGCGCTAAATAGACGTTTGCCAACGTTTGCGCTTCAATTCCTTGCGCCGCATCGACAACGAGAATGGCACCTTCACAAGCGGCTAAGCTTCTCGATACTTCATACGTAAAATCGACGTGTCCTGGCGTGTCGATCAAATGGAAAATATAGTCTTCTCCGTTTTTTGCTTTATAGGTTAGCTGAACGGCATTTAATTTAATCGTAATGCCGCGCTCCCGCTCGAGCTCCATCGAGTCAAGCAATTGATCTTTCATTTCCCGCTCAGAAATCGCCCCTGTGCGTTCAAGAATGCGGTCAGCTAACGTCGACTTGCCGTGGTCAATATGCGCGATAATCGAAAAGTTGCGGATTTTCTCTCTTCGTTTTAGTCTTTCTTCACGATTCATTTAGTTCACTCCTACCGTTTCCGAAACTACACTAGCTTTGATTATAGCAACACCACCGGCAATATTCAACGTATAAAAAAAGCCGGATTCCCGACTTTATCATTTTCCAAAAAAAAATCCCCCTCTACGATTAGTGGGGAATCAATCGATGAATTTGCCAAGCAGCGAAAGCAGCTTAGCGGCTGCTAGATGAACCGCTTCCGCCAATCGCTTTCCAAGCTCTGAGAACATGTTAAACATTTTCCATTGTTCTAACTTTTTTGCTTTCTCGTCCACCGTTTCGGCCGTCATTTTGTTTCCTAGTACCGTTGCCTCGACTGCTCCTTCTTCGTTTTTCTTCACAGCAACTACCGATTGGAACGAGGGGTCGTGATATCCTTTCATTTTTAAAAGCCCTTCGTTCGCTTGCTGCATGCCAAGCAGCACACCGAAAAAAAGGATGACGACAGCGGCAAAAAACTGTATCGTAAACTTCATCTCTACCCTCCGATGTCAATATATCAACGTTTTTCCCACCTTATGGGCGCCAAAACTACACTCATTATTTCTTTTGCGCTGGAGCTGGCGCTTGTACTTTTTCTGCTTGCCAATAATACTCGCTGAACACATCCGCAACCGCAGCCGCCGTGCGGAACAGCTCTTCAAACGTATTGTCCACTCCGCCAAACTCAATTAATATGGCATTCCCTGATAAATCTTGGTTGAACTTCCCGTTTGTTTCGGCCCCTTTTTTCTCGATTACTCCTCGGCTTAGTCCTGGGTATTTTTTTTGCAACAATTGATGGAGATTCGTCGCGACTTGCAGGTTTTTTTCATAATTTGGATTTTCCCCGCCGATAATAAACACGACACGCGCGTAATCCGTTCCGTTAATCGTTACAGTCGTATATTTTCGCGGACGCGAATCACGATGAATGTCGATGAAATATTGTAAATCGCGGGTTTGTTTCATCGCTTCCATCACGACTTCTCGCGACATATCGTACGATTGATAATACTTCATCCCCTTTTTCGATAATTCCGCTTGGATATCTATTGGACTTTCTTCTGCGCCAATTCCCCGCTTTTCTAGTTCTTCCGCCAACCGCTCTCCTACTTTTGTTACGTTTACCGTCCGATGAAAAGCTAAATCAGGGTCAGTGACTCCTTTTAGCGCAGGCAAATATGATTCGTACGTATGCGTGTGATAAATGTACACCACTTTTTTTCCACCGGTCGTCATCGTTGGCGGCGGCACTGGCTTTTCATCTTGCACTTCATCCGCTTTTTCTAAATTGTCCAACGAGGCTTCTCGCTCGGCTAGCATCACTTCAAGCGGTGGCGCAGATTCGTATGGCATGTTCGTATAATCCGTTCCTTCTCCGGCAACCACAATTTTACTATCATATAAGGCAAAGCCGGGCAATTCCTTCCCGAGAAAGCTGCGCGGGTCGTTTAAGTTCACGCTCGTAATCGTCCGAAATAATATAGAGGAATAGCTAATGTGTTGTCGTTCTTTCGGCAAATTTTGTGAAAAATAGTGGTTTTCAAAGCTAAGCAAATGAACGAACGTCTCCTCAGGAAAATGGTTTACGACATTGTTGACGGATGACGAGGAGAAACGATATTCAGGCTTTAAAGATGTCAACACCCCAATAAGCGTGAACATCATCATCCAGCCTAAAACAGCGATGATGGCTATTTTTTTTATGCTTGTCCCATGAACGGTTACGAACGGTCGAGAGCGGATCCGATTCATGTTCTCACCCTTTCTAAGCTTGTCTACTAATTTAACAGTATGGTCAAGCTTAAAAAGATAGAACCGAATTTTTCCGGATTAATGTGTATAAGCGCCTATGTCGCTTTGATCGATTTGCTCATGGAGCGCTGCATTTAAGCCGCTAGCAAGTAAATTCGCCATATCTTCGATAAACACATCAACTTCTTTTGGCGTCACCATTAAATTATGGCCAAGCGGCGTCAATACTTCGTGAATAAGCGCCCGTTTTTCTTCGTCGGCAAGTGTTCCGATCATCCCTAAAAATGCCGAACGCTCTTCTTTTGCCGGCATGTCTTCTTCCGTTAATTTTTTTCTTCTTCCAAACGCCCAACCAGATGGCGCTAATGAGTTTGACGGGCGCTTCTCTTCTTTCATTTCTCTTCCGAAATGCTTCAACAAAAAATCAATCGTATCGCTCGTAATCGACACCGCATCTACAACCGTCGGCACCCCGATAGCAATGACAGGAATCCCTAACGTTTCTTTACTTAGTTCTTTTCGTTTATTTCCTACCCCTGAGCCAGGATGGATGCCCGTATCGGAAATTTGAATTGTCGCATTGACCCGTTCTAACGACCGCGCCGCTAACGCATCAATGACAACGACAAAGTCCGGCTTCGTTTTTTCGACGACCCCGCGAATAATGTCGCTCGTTTCAATACCAGTCGTTCCCATGACGCCTGGAGCGATCGCACTTACCGGTCGAAACCCTTCTTCGACGCTTTCTGGTTGTAACTGAAACAAATGCCTTGTAATCAACAAATTCTCGACCGTTAACGGTCCGAGGGCGTCCGGAGTGACGTGGTCGTTCCCAAGCCCGACAACAAGACAGCTTGCTTCTTGTCCAATCCGTAATTTCTTTAAAAACGAATGAAACTCTTTCGCAAAAATTTGTTCGACTTTTTTTTGCAGCTCCGTATCTTGTTCACGAATCCCTTGTGCTTCAATCGTAATATACGTCCCTGGTTTTTTGCCGATCGATTTTGCCCCTTCTTCCGTTACTTCGACGTATGACAATTTCACCCCGTCGATTTCTCGGTCGCAAATAACGACTCCTTCCATTGGCGATGATGTTTCGCGCTTTTGTTGTAGCCGCTCTTCGATGGCGATTTCGTGCGCTTCAATCGCCAAGTCCGTTCGCACCGCGTATTTGCTGAGATCTAGCATAGCTACCTCCTCCTTTTGTTTACGCTATGCTTATTGTCGCCGGCTTGGCGCGTTTTCATACAATGTTCGTTCTCTGCGTGCACTTTTACTATGGGCAAATTGCAAATAGTCTTGCATAATTGCGGCCTGTTTGATAGAATATCACTTGTTCTTGAATATGGCGAAATGCGACAAAAGAATAACGTAGATAGGTAATTAACGGAGGTGAAATACATTGGCAAACATTAAATCTGCAATCAAACGTGCAAAAACAAGCGAAAAGCGCCGTGCTCATAATGCTGCGATGAAATCTGCAATGCGCACAGCCATCAAAAAATTCGAAGCGCTTGTAGAAGCAAAAGACGTAGAAAAAGCACAAGAAGCATTCGTTCTTGCGTCGAAGAAATTAGATAAAGCGGCAAGCAAAGGCTTAATCCATAAAAACGTAGCAAGCCGCCAAAAATCTCGCTTAGCGAAAAAATTAAACAGCATCACAGCGTAAAAACGACCTCTCTTAGGTCGTTTTTTTCATAAAGAAGCGATAAGAAAAAGCCGCACTATGCCGGCTTTTTGCTCCATTTTACAAGCAACAACTCAATAATGAGCTGCTTGTCCATCGCACTGCTTTTCATTTGGTAGTCTGCTTCCGCTAAATCATGGATGATGCGTAACAGTTCTTCCTCGGAAAATGAAGCCATTTGACCAAGCGCTAATTTCACACGGAACGGATGCACTTTCAAAATAGAGGCGATTTGCTGCTGCCCATACCCTTTCGTCGCTAATGCTTTCACTTGATATAAGAGGCGGAATTGGGAAGCAAGAAGCGAAACAATTTTAATTGGTTCTTCTTGATTTTCTACCAAATCATAAAACACTTGCAGCGCTTCTTCGATGTTGCGCTTGACCACTTTTTCGACAAGCACAAACGCATTTTGCTCCAACGTGCGCGATACAAGCATTTCCACCGTTTCTTCGGCAATCGTTCCTGCTTGTCCGACGTATAACGATAGCTTCTCTAATTCATTCGAAAGCATCGTTAAATTCGTCCCTACCAATGCCAGCACTCTTTCTTTTGCCTCGGCGGTTATCGTAGCTCCATGTTCTTGAACGCGCTCCTCGACCCAGCAGTACAACTCCTTTTCATTCAGCGGCGACGCGACAAATACTTCCGCTTCTTTCATTAAGCGCTTCGTTATTTTTTTCCGCTCGTCTAATTTTTCATACGCTCCTGTAAAAACAACAATGGAAAAAGGGGAAGGCGAAGCTATGTATTCCTCCAGTTTTTTTAGGTCGTGCTCCACCTTCTCTTTTCCTTTTTCCGCCGTTAAAAAAATAGGGTTTTTCACGACGACTACTTTTTTCTCCCCAAAAAACGGCAATGTTTCCGCCTCTTCCACCGCAACTTCCACCGGCGTTTCCTCACAATCATACACCGCTAAATGAAAATCGCGCTCCTCTTCCGTTAATGCGGCGCTGACAAGCCGTTTGACCGCTTCGTTTGCTAAAAACGGTTCCGTTCCATATACTAAATAAAGCGGCGCCAATGTTTGCCGATTGATTTTCTTAAAAAAATCCAACCCCATGTTTCTCTTCCCCATTTCTTTTTTCGTTCGCTCATTAAGATACACTGTTTTTTGGACATTTACAAGAGAGCCGGCAAACGGGGAAAGCCGACTCCCATTTTATATAAACGCTGATAAAGAAAAGTTCTTTATCAACGGGTATTACTATCTTATCCCGCGCGCTTGAAACTATTTGTGTTAACTGTTGTTAAGATAGGAAACGCATAATTGACGTATAGATTTTTTTCCCGTTTTGGCGTATACTAAAAATGATTGCACGAGGAGGGGTAAGGATCATGAACGAATTTGAGAAAAACGTACAGTGCACACGCAATGATGCGGTCGATTCTGGTGTCGGCTTCATGGTTTCCTTCGGCTTTTTCGCCACGATGTTCATTATTGCGACATTAGTGAAATACTTTGGTTCATGATGAAAAGAGATTGCTTTCGGCAGTCTCTTTTCTTTTTCCCCTCCTGCCGTGCTATATTTTATGGCACCATCACCATAAAGGTTCCGGTTTTTTTCGTATACCGATAGTGAATCGCTCCGTGCTCATCGATGCGTAAAACGGAGATATGATGCGCTTTTAACCGCTCCAGCACGATTTGGTGCGGATGGTGGTAGCGGTTATTTTTTCCGACGGAAATGACGGCTAGTTTCGGCATGATTGTTTGTAAAAACGATTCAGAGGTTGACGTTTCGCTGCCATGATGCCCAACTTTTAGTACGTCGGCGCGCAAATGTGGAAACGACGTAAGCAACTGTTGTTCTCCTTCTTTTTCTAAATCTCCAGTAAATAGCCATGATAACGGACCGAGCTTGGCGTATAACACGATCGAGCGGTTATTATCGGAAAGGGGAGCAGCGGTCGGCGTTGGATGAAGAACGAAAAACGATGCATCCCCTACTTTCCATCGATCCCCTTTTTGCCATTCTGTCACCGTAATGCCGTGTTTTTTCGCCATTGCAATCACGGGGGCTAACGCTTCGTTTACCGCCCCTTTCCCAATCGCTAATTCGCGGACATGGATTTGTCGGATGACTTCCGTCGCAGCTCCCATATGGTCCATATCGCCGTGGGTAAGGATTAAACGGGTGAGTTCACGCACCCCTTTCGCCCGCAAAAAAGGGACAACAACTTGTTTTCCGACGTCCCATTCGCTCGTTCGTATTTGCCACGGCTGTTTCGGAAGCGAAACAGTTCCACCGGTGTCGATTAAATAGACACCTTGGCGATACGGCAATTCAATATAAATGCAATCCCCTTGACCGACATCAAGAAACGCCACTTCCCCATACTTATCCATATACGGCCAACTCGCCTGCAATAATGCAACAAGCGCTACATATAGAAACGATCGGTACTTTCCTTGTTCCATTCGGCGAAACGCCCATACAATCGCCGCCCCATAACAACATAAGAAAATAGGTGACGGACGACCGAGCACGAACGAAAAAGGATCTTTTTCTGCCAAAAAAACGACCCATTCGTTCGTTGTTTCGATGATTCCGTTTACTAAGCGAATGAAAAAAGCGCCGACCGGTAATGAAAGGTAGCTCATTCCTAGCGAAAGAAGCGAAAGCGGCAAAATAAGAAACGAATACAGCGGAACAAACAAAAGATTAAGCGGGATGCTTAACAGCGAAACAGCAAAAAAGTGATATAGCACAAACGGCAATGCACTAACTTGAGCAATAAATGTCGTCAACGATAGACGAACGACCGCCGAATGGCGCTGGGCAATCGTCGTAATCGATAAAATGAGCGCAAACGATACGATAAACGACAGCTGAAATCCTGCTTGAAAAAGCGCGTACGGCTGAAAGGCAAGCATTAGTATACATGCTATGCTAAGGACATCTAACGGCACCATCGATGACTTTTGATAGCGAAGGATTAAAAAAAGCATTGCCATGAGCACCGCACGAACAACGGAAGGAGAAGCGCCTGTCATGACCATATATACCGGAAGACAAAGGAGGAGAACAAGCGTTGCCGTCTCTCGCGTCACGAAACGAATAAGTACATAAAAGCAAGCGCTAACTAATAACGTTACATGCGAACCAGAAATGGCTAATAAATGGATTAGCCCAAGTTTTTGATAGCCTATTTGCAGCTCCTCTTCCATCTCTGTTCGTTCACCGTAAATAAGCGCCTGCACAATGCCGGCAGAAGCAGGAGGAAACAAGTCAGCAATCGCGCGAAGCCCTTGCTGGCGCAACGTAAGCAGCTTTTCATATATGGTGAGAGGAGTCGGTGTACACTGCTGAAGCGAAAGCGATTGTGGGCGAACGAGCCAATGAATGTGCTGAAAGTGCAAATAGTCGCGGTAGTTAAAAGCGGCAAAGTTGCGAGAAGGCTCTGGTTTTTCTAAGTTCCCGCGGAACGTACAAACCATGCCAATCGCTAACTGAGAAAATTCGCGCTGCTGTTGTTCGCTTTTAAGACGGTATAGCAGTTGCACAGCTTCCCCCTCTTTTGTCCGAACGACCGCTTTGAAGCGATCGCCATCTATCGTAACAGGCGCTATGAAGCGAACGGTAAACTCCGTTTTTTCTTGTGGAAGAATGGTCGTATTATGGCGTTCGACCCAATTCGTATAGAGAAAAAAAAGGATGGCGGCACAGAGCGACGGAAGAAAAAGAAGGCGTTTGCGAAGAAAGAGGAAGAAGAAATAGCCGATGATGGCGATGGCATGAAGCGAATGAAATCGTTGCCCTCCACTTGTTACACCGAAAATCGCCGCGATGGCGATATATACGATATTCCCTTTCATTTTTCATCCCCTTTTATCGGGCATGCCACTAACGCATGCCCGCATTTTAATCGATGTGCTGAAGAAGCGAGAGCACATTTTTGTCAAACGGAACGTGACGAACGAGCACGTTTGCTTGCTGAAACAGCTCTAGCGCATACGGATGGTTTTTGTAGTCTTTGGCATAATAAACGGCGGAAATGCCGCTTTGAATAATTGCTTTACAGCAATGCAAACACGGGAAATGCGTGACGTAAATTTCCGCTCCTTCCGTTGGCACCCCGAATTTCGCACATTGCAAAATGGCGTTCATCTCGGCGTGAATCGTGCGAACGCAATGATTGTCAATAACGTAGCACCCTTCATCGATGCAATGAGCTCCCCCGGCAATCGAGCCGTTGTAACCGCCAGCGATAATTCGTTTGTCGCGAACGATCGTCGCCCCGACGGCAAGGCGTGTACACGTGCTGCGCAGCGCGAGCAAATGACTTTGTGCCATAAAGTATTGATCCCATGTAATTCGTTCCATTGCCCATCTCCCCTGTCCAATTGTTTACCATTAGTGTACTCGGTGAGAAAAAAGGCGTCAATTTCCTTAGCGAATGATAATTTGCCCTTTCATTTTTTCGAGCGATTTTTCGCCAATTCCTGATACGTTCAATAAGTCTTCTATTTTCCGAAACGGCCCATGTTCTTCCCGGTAAGCAATAATGGCAGCCGCTTTTGTCGGACCAATTCCTTGAATTTTTTGAATGTCTTCAATCGTTGCATGGTTAATGTCAATCTGTTCTTTTCCATCCGAAGTGTGATCCGGTGCTGGGGCGTTTTCTCCTTTTACCGGGACGTAAATCATCATTTCATCATGCACTTTCGCCGCTAAATTTACTTTTGTTTGATCGGCTTCGTTCGTGAACCCGGAAGCGAGCGCAATTGCATCGCGAACACGGGCGTTTTCTGCTAATTCATACACGCCTGGACGAACAACTGCCCCTTTCACATCGACGACGACCAAAGACGGTGCTTGCTTCTCTTCTTTCGTTTCCTGTCGTTCCGTTGCTTCGGTTAGCTGTACCGGAAAGGAAGTATTCTCTTCCGGTTGGCGATTGCTATAAAGAAAAAAGGCGAGTCCGAGCGCAAGAAGCACCCATACGTACCATCGTTGCTGCATGTTTTTTATCCACTGTTTCATCTTCCACCACCCTTTCAAAAATGTTGCATAAAAAAATATGTTTTTTCATACATATCGTGAAGAGAGGGATTGAAAAAATGGAACGTATGATCCATCACCTAAAGAAAGGGGGACGAGCCGTGAAAATCGGTGTGATTGGCACAGGAAACATGGGGAGAATGCTCATTGAAGCATGGATAGAAGCACGTGCGGTAGCTGAACAAGATATCGTCATCACGAATCGCACAATGAAAAAAGCGTTGGACGTTCAACACACTTACCCGCAAATCGAAGTAGTAGCCAATCCAGAAGAAGTCATTCAACGGACAAATATCGTCTTTTTATGCATCAAACCATTGGATATTCACCCCCTTTTAATCGAGCTAGCACCTTACTGGACAGCCGAGCATTGCCTCGTTTCGATCACAAGCCCAATTGCCGTCGAGCAGCTCGAGTCCGTTGTCCCTTGCCACGTCGTTCGCGTCATTCCGAGCATTACGAATCGGGCACTTTCTGGAAGTTCGTTAATTACTTTTGGCCATCGCTGTGCCGCGCATTACCGCAAGTATATCGAGCGTTTGTTTCAAGCAATTTCTACCCCTGTCTTCATCGACCAAGACATCACGCGAATCGCCTCCGATATCGCCAGCTGCGGACCAGCCTTTTTTAGCTATTTGCTGCAGCGGTTTATCGACGCTGCCGTACAAAAAACAAACATTTCAAAAGAGATGGCGACCGAATTGGCGAGCGACATGATCATTGGCGTTGGGGAATTGTTGAAAAAAAAGATGTACACCCTTCCGACATTGCAAGAAAAAGTGTGCGTCAAAGGTGGAATTACTGGGGAAGGCATTGCAGTGTTAGAAGCAGAAGTAGGCGAGATGTTTGCCCACGTTTTTGAAAAAACGAATGCAAAATTTGTCGAGGAAGTAAAAAAAGTTCATAACCAATTTCATTAATTCGGCAAAAACGACAAAATTCCTGCTAAAAAAATAAGCTGCCACCTTGGACAGCTTATTTTTTTGCGACGAAAAAAATCCGTTCCGACGTGTCGCACGGCGCGGAATCCGTAAAGTCGGCACATACTTCGAGCACAGTAAATCCTGCATCCGCGAGCCATTGTTCATATTGTTGCTGCGTAAACGTGCGCTGGACGTGCGATTCATCGTACCGCTCGTAACGCCCTCGGTCCGTTTGCACAAAAAACGTTAGTTCATGAGCGACCGTATACGGCGTATCAAGCGGCTCGCATTGCCAAATGTAGCTGACCGATTCATCGCTATCCGCAAACGTCGCTCCTTGGAACTGCTCCATTTTATAGACGGAATGAACGTCAAACAACAACAAGCCACCTTCTTGAAGCGCTGCATGCACCCGACGGAACGTTTGCATGACATCTGCTTCTGTTAATAAATAGTTGAGTGAATCGCAAAAAATGACAACGATATCGACTGGCGGAACGTCTAATTCGACCATATTTTGTTGGAAAAGCGCGACGTTCACACGCTCCCGCTCGGCTTTTTCTTGTGCAACGGCGAGCATATTTTCTGACAAATCGACCCCTGTCACAAAAAAGCCGTCTTTCGCTAAGCGAACGGCTAATTCCCCTGTTCCACAGCCAACATCGACCACCCGTTTCGCATCCGCACGACCGTATTGACGTACCTTTCGCTCGACAAATGCTTTCCATTCGTCATACGGCGCTTCGCTCATTAACGCATCATACCAATAGGCAAACGATTCGTACGTCATTGCACGAAATCACTCGCCACGTCTTCTACCGGCGCATCGCCCCAAAGACGTTCTAAATTGTAATATGCGCGGTCGTCTTTATGAAACACATGAACGACAACATCGCCTAAATCGACGAGCACCCATTTTGCTTCGTCGAATCCTTCTAATCGTTTGACCGGAATTTGTTGTTCTTCCGCCTTTTCTTTAATTTCCCGCGCAATAGCTTGCACTTGTTTTTCCGAATTGCCGTGGCAAATCATAAAATAGTCAGCGACAAGTGAAATACCTTTCATATTTAGCGCGACAATATTTTCTGCTTTTTTCTCATCGGCCGCCCGAACGGCGACGCGCAAAATATCACGTTCATTCACTGGCAGACTCCCCCTTTTTCTTCATCATGAGTGCATTATATGTTTCAATCGTCGTTGGATAAATCGGCTGATTTTTTTTCAATAAAAACTGAATTGTATTTTTTAACGCTTGGATGAGTGCTTCGTCTAAGTCGTGTTTCGCTAATTCGCGCACTTCTTCTACTCCAGGGAATATTCGTCCTGGTTCGATATAGTCGGCGATATAGATAATTTTCTCTAATAACGTCATGTCGCTACGACCAGATGTATGGTAACGAATCGCATTTAAAATGGCTTCGTCGTTAATGCCGACTTCCGTTTGCACTAAATAAGCGCCGACTGGCGCATGCCAAAGTTCGGTATTATGCAAAAGCAAATCGTTTGGCATATTTTGCTCTAAAATAATTCGTTTCATTTCCTCTTTCGGACGAAATTTTGCGTAGTCATGAAAAATGGCTGCTAACTCTGCCTTTTTTTCATCCGCCCCATACTGCTTCGCTAGAGCGATAGCGGTTTCCATCACTCCAAGCGTATGTTGGTAACGGTGATCGGTAAGCTGCTTTTGGACGATTTCTAACGCTTCATGACGTTCCATACAACCTCTTCCCCTCAATGTACTGCCGGACGCGTTCCGGAACTAAATAACGAATGCTTTTCCCTTGTTTTACCCGCTCGCGAATAAGCGATGACGATACAGCAAACTCAGGAATTTCGACTTCGATAATCGGATACAATGTGCGTAAAGAAAAGCCTGGACGCTTCACTCCGACAAACGTGACGAGCTGAACAAGTTCGTCAATACAATACCAATGCGGTAAATATTCTACCATGTCTGCACCGATGATAAAATAAAATTGATCGTTCGGATACATCTCTTTCAATTGCCGCATCGTATCATACGTATACGATGGTCCTTGGCGCATTAACTCAATCGTTTCCATTTTGAATTGCGGATGGTCAGCGATAGCTAGTTGTAACATCCGCAACCGATCGCTGCTGTTTGTCACTTGTTCGTGCTGCTTATGTGGCGGGATATGATTCGGCATAAACCAAATTTCCGATAACGTTAATGCGTGCAGCACTTCGTTTGCCATTAGTAAATGGCCGTTATGCGGCGGGTCAAATGTCCCGCCAAAAACACCAATTTTTCTCATTTTCCTTTCTCCTTATGAGCAGGAGTGTTACCGCGGCAATACAATTTGTTTGTTTTCTTTAGACTCTTTGTACAACACGATCGTGTTGCCAATCGTTTGAACAAGTTCGGCGCCTGCGCCACTTGCCAGCTGTTCGGCAACTACTTCGCGCGCTTCTTCGCAGTTTTGCAGCACACTTACTTTAATTAGCTCGCGCGCTTCTAGCGCATCGGCAATTTGTTTCACCATATTGGCATTGACCCCACCTTTTCCCACTTGGAAAATCGGTTTTAAATGATGAGCCATTGCCCGCAAAAACCGTTTTTGTTTTCCTGTTAACATGTTTTTCCTCCTAACTGTTGAATGACGACTTGTTTCATTCGTTCGACATTTGGAAATACTCCCGTCCATTTTTCAAACGCAAGCGCTCCTTGATAGACAAACATGCCGACGCCATTTTGCACAATTGCCCCTTTTTTCCGCGCTTCTTTTAGCCATTTCGTTTCGAGCGGATTATAGATAATGTCGCTGACGATCGTTCGTTCGTTTACATGTTCTAGCGACAACGGCATCGCGTCTACGTTTGGCGAAAGCCCGACCGATGTCGTATTAATAATAATATCATATTGCGAAAGCCGTTCTTCTGCTTCTGTCAACGAATAGGCGCGTCCGTTCACCGAAATATCGCTTTCTTCGAGCAGCCGCTCCGCTTTTTCTTTCGTGCGGTTGCAAATATCAATCTGCTCTGCCTGTGCAGTTGCCAACGAAAAATAAATGCCCCTCGCTGCACCGCCAGCTCCGATTAATAAAATGCGTTTTCCTTGAATCGTTGTATTTGTTTCTTCGACAAGTGCCCGAACAAATCCTTGGCCATCTGTATTATAGCCGATGAGGCGGTCATTTTCACGAACAATCGTATTCACCGCCCCGATGCGCTTTGCCATTTCATCCACTTCATCCAACAGCGGAATAACGGCGGTTTTATGTGGAATCGTGACATTGATCCCAGCAACTCCAAGTGCTTTCATTCCCCTAATCGCGTCCGCAAGCGCCTCTTTTTCGACATGAAACGCATGGTAATACGCATCGATACCAAGCGTTTGAAACGCATCGTTATGCATCAGTGGCGATAACGAATGGTGAATCGGACAGCCGATGACCCCGTAAAGTTGCTTCACTTCTCCTCTCCCCCTTAGCATTAAATAAGCGACTTACGCAATAATACGTTTACCCCTTTTGGAACGTACGCAATCACTTGCGCCCCTGGCTCATTGCACGTCACCCAGCCAAGCCCAGAAAAGACGATATCCGTTTTCGCTTCTTTAATCGTAAACGAATGGGCGACAAGCGGCGGAAACGTGTCCGCATCGCTTTTTTTCGGCGGCTGAAGCAACTCTCCAAGCTGTTTTTCATACAGTTCGTCGGCGTGTTCGCGCTTCGTCCGGTGAATAAGCAAGTCGTTGGCGAAATAGCAAACAAACGAACGACGACCACCTTTGACATAGTCAAGCCGCGCCAATCCGCCAAAAAATAGCGTTTGTTGTTCGTTTAGTTGGTACACTTTCGGATGAATTTCCCGCTTTGGCGTAATCGTTTTTAAATCTTTCTTATCGACAAAATGCGCCATTTGCTGATGGTTAATAATCCCTGGCGTATCATAAATAGCCGCTCCATCGTCGAGCGGAATTTCAATCATATCAAGCGTCGTCCCCGGAAAGTACGACGTCGTAATGACATTCCCTTCCCCGGTCACTTCGCGAATCATCCGGTTAATAAACGTCGATTTGCCAACGTTCGTACAGCCGACGACGTAGACGTTTTTCCCATCGCGGTATTGCTCAATCGCTTCCATCACCCGCTGCATACCAATTCCTTTCGCCGCACTAATTAAGCAAACATCGATTGGTTTCAGTCCTAGTTCTTTCGCCGACTGCTTCATCCATTGAATCAACTTCGGATACTTGACCGACTTTGGCAATAAATCGACTTTGTTGCCAACAAGTAAAATCGGATTGTTGCCGACAAAGCGATGTAACCCCGGTAGCCAACTTCCGTTGAAATCAAAAATGTCAACAAGTTTGACAACAAGCGCTTCCGATTGGCCGATTTCGTGCAATATTTTTAAAAAATCGTCGTCTGTTAACGAGACGTCTTGAATCTCATTGTAATGCTTTAAACGAAAACAGCGCTGGCAAATAATTTCTTCTTTCTCCAATGCTGAAGGAGGCGCGTAGCCAAGTTTTGTTTCGTCTTCCGTCTGAATGTGTACTCCGCATCCGATGCAGCGCATTGTTTCACTCCTCCCAATAAATCATTCCGCGTCGTTTCATGACGTGCAATAGTTGCCGTTCAATTTTTCGGTTAAATTTTGTCCAAAACCCGTCCGTCTGCGCCACCGGAACAACTAAAATCGTATGCAGCCCAAGCCGGTTGCCACCTAGTACGTCCGTCAACAGCTGGTCGCCGATAACGACGACTTCTTCTTTCGCTAGCTTCATCGTTTGTAGTGCCTCGCTAAAGGCGCGCGTCAACGGCTTTCTCGCTTCAAAAATAAACGGAATGCCGAGCGGTTCGGCAAATGATTGAACGCGTTTTTTATTATTGTTCGACACGATGACAACTTGAATGCCGCTCTCTTTCATCGCCCGAAACCATTCGACTAATTGTGGTGTCGCTGACGGTCTGTCCCATTCGACAAGCGTATTATCTAAATCGGTAATAATCCCTTTAATTCCTTTTTTCTTTAGTTCGTTTGGCGTAATCGCGAATACGCTTTTCGCGTATTCGTTCGGCAAAAAATAATGAAGCACCGACTGTTCCACCTCTCATTTCCATGTTTCGCCTTTTCCCATCATACATAATTTTCGACAACGTTTCAAAACAAAGTTTGACACATTTATACAAAATAGAAAAACTTTTCGACAAAATTCTTCATTCCCACAACTTGTGGATAACTATACCCACATCACCCACAAGCTTTTTATCTCGTTCTTTTACGTTTATAAACACTATTTCCACACGTTATCCACTTTTTACTGTGGATAACAGAACGGTTGTTCTCTCCTTACAGTCATGGTAAAGTAAAAGTAACTTACCATTATATGTATCGCATACGATTTTTATTCCACTGTTAAAGGAGGGTTCTTGCCATGAAACATTTATCGGACGATTTGCTCATTGAATCTTATTTTAAGGCAGTCGAGTTAAAGCTGAACCCTGAATTTATTGAGTTAATCGAAAGAGAAATTCACCGCCGCTCGCTAGGACATAAAATTAAACTTTCTTCATAACGGAGCTTTTAGCTCCTTTTTGTTTTTTCCGTCCAAAAACCGAGCCGCTCGCCTACTTTCACATCCATCGGCGGAACGATCCGTTCGTCAAGGATCATGCTCCCTTTTTCAAATAAAAGCACAACGGTTGAGCCAAACGAAAAGTACGCCATTTCTTCCCCTTTGACTAAATGCTCATTCGGATGGGTCCATTCAATGCTGTTGACAAACATAGCCCCTACTTTCACGACCGCGACATGTTTGCCGCCCGCGCCAATTTCCGTAATGACCCGATAATTTTTCGCCAGCGGTTTTCTCCCGTATTTCAATCCGAGACGATTCACCGGATACGAACGGTTGCCGAGCTCCCATTGTTTCGTCACCGTCCCGGAAATCGGGCTATGAATGCGATGATAATGGCTTGGGCTTAAATATAAAACAATAAATAGCCCGTTTAAATATTTTTCCGCCGCGGCTTCGCTACCAAGCATTTCAGCGATGGAATACGTTTTTCCTTTGACGACGATTTCTTTTTGCTCACTAATCACACCAATATCTTCAATCACCGCATCAACCGGGCTGACGACACTATTTGGCATAGGGTCAATCGGGCGTACGCCTGCTTTTAGCTTTCGGATAAACAGTTGCTGCAACGTTTTATAATGACACAAATTTTTCTCCATTTCTTCTTGATTAATTTGATACACTTTTGCATAAGATGGAATGAGCCATGCACTTACGCGCGACTGGGTAAATCGCGACAGCAATTTCGCAGAAAGCGCATGGTTTGTCAATTCAATCATCAGACGGTACAACCATTTGAACAAACGATATTCCCTCCAATTTATTCTAGAATGAACTTTTACTACTTCCCATATTATAAATAAAATGAGTATAATGGAAGTATATCTTGTTGTTTCGTGCGATAGAAGGAGCGTGAAAACATGTTTTTATCCGATTATATTGATCATACGTTAAAAAAGCTAAAAGCGAACACGGCAAACATCTTAACCTTGACAAATTTGACGTTAGGCGGCTTTTCTGTTTTATTCACGTTAAAAGGGCAATTAAACGCGAGCTTGCTGTTCATTTTTCTTGCGGCACTCGCTGACCGATTTGATGGGACGGTGGCACGAAAGCTCGGAATTGAGTCCGAACTTGGAAAACAATTGGACTCAATGAGTGATATTATATCATTTGGAGTGGCACCTGCACTATTGCTTTATCAAAGTTTAATGCAAGATTTTGGCGTACCAGGGGCGTTTTTCACGATTTTATATATCGGCTGCGGGGCGTTTCGCTTGGCACGCTTTAACATTACGGAAAATAACGGCTATTTTTCCGGGTTGCCGATTACTGCTGCTGGAGTGTTATTAACGTTTAGCTATTTCGGTGTTCATTATTTTCCACCGCAATTTTTCTTTTTTCTTCTGATCACATTATCGTTTTTAATGGTGGGAACATTTAAGCTGAAAAAAGTATAAGCTGCCAATGGGCAGCTTTTTCTATTTATAGAAATTTTATTATTCGTACCTTTTTCCCTTTTCAATCTTCCGTATTAATTATATGATAAATTTGAACAATGGCGCGATTGTTCTAGGGATATGCTTGAATGTGGTGATGAATTAACGGGGGGATCGTTTTTGGACAAAACATCGATTATCGGAATTATTCTCGGAATTATTGCCGTCGGGGTTGGGATGTATTTTAAAGGGGTTAGCCCTGTCGTCTTGATTAACCCTGCTGCGTTTTTAATTATCATCGTCGGAACAGCGGCATCGGTCTCGATTGCCTTTCCTACTCGCGATATTAAGCGGTTGCCGAAATTATTTGGCGTCATTTTTAAAGAACAAAAAATCCCAACAGTAGAAGAGCTTATTCCGTTGTTTGTCGAATGGGCAAATATCGCTCGCCGGGAAGGATTGTTGGCGTTAGAAGCGAAAGTGGCAGAAATTGAAGATCCGTTTTTGCGCAACGGGCTTAGTTTAGCGATTGACGGACAGACGCAAGATTTTATTCGTGACGTCATGTCGGAAGAAATTGCGGCAATGGAAGAACGCCATCAAGCGAACGCCGCCATTTTTACCCAAGCCGGGACGTACGCACCGACGCTCGGGGTATTAGGGGCGGTTGTCGGGCTTATCGCTGCGTTAGGACATATGGATAACGTCGGCGAACTTGGACACGCGATTAGTGCCGCGTTCGTTGCGACGTTAATGGGGATTTTCACCGGATACGTCTTATGGCACCCGTTTGCGAACAAGCTGAAGCGAAAATCGAAGGAAGAAGTAAA
Source organism: Anoxybacteroides voinovskiense (assembly GCF_014196205.1). Classification (GTDB taxonomy): domain Bacteria; phylum Bacillota; class Bacilli; order Bacillales; family Anoxybacillaceae; genus Anoxybacteroides; species Anoxybacteroides voinovskiense. The sequence continues at coordinate 119,079 of NZ_JACIDE010000007.1, forward strand.
AGTAAAAGAAATTATGATTGAAGGGGTGCTGTCGATTCTAGAAGGACAAGCGCCGCGCGCAATTGAGCAAAAGCTTGCTTCCTATCTCCCAGAAAGCGAACGGAAAAAAATATTAGGACAGGGAGAGGCAAAAAATGAGTAAAAAAAAGAAGCATCACCACGAGGAACATATTGACGAAACGTGGCTCATTCCGTACGCCGACCTTTTAACGCTGCTGCTGGCGCTCTTTATCGTCTTGTTCGCCAGTAGCCAATTAGACCAAAAAAAATTCCAAGAAATCGCCCGCTCGTTTAGTAGCGCGTTAGCGGGCGGTCTTGGCGTCTTTGATTTCCCAAGCCCGGTCGAACAAAACAACCCGCAAACATCTGTTCCGAATAAAGAGCGCTTAACGAAAAACGAGCAAGAAAACCTCGTGGAACAAGAAGGATTGCGGGAACTGCAAGCAAATATTAATAAATACATTGAAGAGAAGCATTTACAAGCCAATTTAAAAACAGCGTTGACCGAAGAAGGGCTGCTCGTGACGATTTCTAACGACGTCTTATTTGACTCTGGTAGTGCAGACGTAAAACCGCAATATCGCCAAGTGGCGCAAGAAATTTCCCGTCTGCTCGTCATGAATCCACCGCGCAATATTATTATTAGCGGCCATACGGATAACGTTCCAATTCGCAACTCAAAATTTGCTTCCAACTGGGAACTAAGCGTCATGCGGGCGGTGAATTTTATGAAACTATTATTGGAAAACAAACAGCTCGATCCGCGCATGTTTAGCGCCAAAGGATACGGGGAGTTTAAACCAATTGCCTCTAATGCGACTCCTGAAGGAAGAATGAAAAACCGCCGCGTCGAAATTTTAATTGCGCCAAATACCGCTTCTTCCAGCGCACGTTAAAAAGCTGACATTTTTGTCAGCTTTTTTACATATCGCTAAAAGAAGTTCGACTTCAAGCAGCGCGAAGCAGAAGCAGTTGGCAAGCGAATCGCTTGCCAACTACGGCAGAAAAGTTAGGAATAGAGCGCTATCAAATGGTTTTGTTAATCAACACACCTGAGTTTAAAGTTTAAATGAAAATTTAATCACCCCTGCTTTTACCATCGCTTCAATGACAATGACGATCGCTGGACCGATAAATAGTCCAAGGAAGCCAAGCAGGCGAAAACCTAAATAGACGCTCACTAACGCAGCAAGCGGGCTAATGCCTAGGTTCGACGAGAAAATTTTTGGCTCAATCGTCCGACGAATGACGGTAATAACGACAAATAGCACAATTAACCCAATGCCGGTTGCGCCATGCCCGTTGGCGAGATTAAAAATGCCCCACGGCACTAATACCGACCCTGTCCCTAAAATCGGCAAAATATCGACAATGACGATTAACAGCGAAAAGAGAAGCGGATAATCGACCCGCAACATAAGCAAGCCGCCTAACGCAAGCAAAAACGTAATGACGCTTAATAAAAACTGCGCTTTAATAAACCCAACGCCGGCACGGCTTAATTGGGTCATAATAATCGTCAAGCGCTGTTTTGTGCGCTCGGACAAATGGTTTTCCAGCGCTTTTTTTAAACGAGGCCAATCTAGGCTAATAAGAAAAAGCGCGACTAAGTAAACGAGAAAATGAATCAAAAATTCCGGAATCATCGTCACGTAACGAATCATCGATTGCGTCAAATTCGTCGCAAACGACAAAAGCATATTTTTCAACGTCTCGACGCTATTTTCGAGCGAAACAATAATTTCGCGCGGAATTGAGCTAGAGTATGATTGCCATTTGCGGATCAGTTGATTGACAACCGTTGTCATCTCTGATAAAAGTGATGGCATCTTTTGTGAAAACATAATTGTCTGCTCGACGAGAATCGCGATGATAAAGTAAGAAAGCCCTCCAATCGCAAGCAAAAAAAGCGAAAAGACGAGCGCGACGGCATGAACCCGCTTTAAACGGCCTTTTTGCAGCTTTTGCACTGCTGGTTCTAAGAGAAAGGCAGTAATAAACGCAAAAAGGAGCGGCAAACTATACGGTAATAAAAAGAAAGCGAGTGCCACTAGTATTGCAACGACAAGCCATTTTTTCATCATGCTTCATTCAACCCATTTCTTTGTTCAACTTTTCCTACTCATTACTATAACGAAAGGAAGGCGGACAATCAATAAAAAACGGTCGCCATCGACCGCTTCAAAATTTCCCTGTCCATTGGAACGCTAACACGAGCAAGCCAAGCGCCCATACATAAATAGCAAACATTTTTAGCGAATGTTTTTGTAAATAACGAATCATCCAACGCACCGCGATATACCCAAAAAACGCAGAGGAAACCGTTCCGACAACTAACGCACTGAGCGAAATCGTTTCCGCCTGTCCTTCTAATAAATCGATCGACTGAAGCACAATCGCCCCAGCAATCGCTGGAATCGATAATAAGAAAGAAAAGTACGCCGCCGTTTCCCGATCGAGCTTGCGAAAAAGCCCTCCAACAATCGTCAGCCCAGAGCGAGAAATCGCTGGGAAAATAGCTGCTGCTTGAAACGTACCGATCACAAACGCATCCGTATATGTAATATCTTCCATCCGCTTATAGCCGTGCTTTATTCCATCCGAGAACCAAAGAAACATACCGGTAATTAAAAACTCCCAGCCGATTGTCACTCCTGTTTTCGAAATCTCTTCAAAATAATCTTTAAACAACAACCCAACAACGACCGCTGGCACTGTACCAACGATTAACAAAAACGTAAGCTTGCTGAACGGTTTGCGAAGCATATAAAGCAGTTCCTCTTTATAAATGACAAACACAGCGAGCAAGGTGCCAATATGAAGCATTGTATCAAGGAATAGTCCAGCTTCGTCCAATCCAAATAAATGCCGCCCTAAGTACAAATGACCGGTGCTGCTAATCGGCAAAAACTCTGTCATTCCTTGGATAAATCCTAAAATCAATGCTTCTAGTTTGGTCATCCTCTTCTCTCCTATCCGTTATTTTTTCGCCGGCGATAAAGCTGAACGACAATGTATAGCGCCATCACGATGAGCGCACCAAACGCTACCGGTCGCAAATACGGCTGCGCAATTTCATCAATTTTTTGCCAATTGCTACCTAACTTTTCCCCTAGAAAAATGAAAAAAATCGACCATGGAATAATTGCACCGATCGTATAGATAGTAAACCTTGTCGCCGACATGTTCGCAATCCCTGCTGGAATCGAAATCGCGTGGCGAACGACTGGAATGAATCTTGCTGTAAAAATAACGCCAGGACCGTATTTGCGGAACCATTCTTCCGATAAATCAAGATGCGCTTTCTTAATCAACAAATACTTCCCATATTTATCTAAAAACGGACGCCCTCCGTATAACCCCATCCAATAAAGGAATAGCTGGGCAATCGTTCCGCCGATTGTACCAGCAATCACGGCGCCAACAAACGACACTTCTCCCCGCGACACTAAATAGCCAGCATAGGCTAATACGATTTCGCTCGGAATGACTTCAATCATTAACGCAAGAGCAATTCCGATATAGCCAAGGTCGATAAGAAACGTAAAAATAGACTGTATGAACTCGTGCATCGTTTTTCCTCCTATGTATAAGCCAAGCTCTTATTACACCATATTCAACAGTAAATTATACTATACGGCCAACCGGAAAAAAATAAAAAATTCGGCCACCTCATTCATGAGGTAGCCTCGTTTTCATTTATGCGCTTTTCACGACTTCGTTCACGTATTGCGTCGCTTTTTCTTCGTTATACTGCCCTTCCCATTTCGACATGACGACAGCTGCCAATGAGTTGCCAACGACATTTACCGCTGTCCGCGCCATATCTAAAATCCGGTCGATACCTGCGATAAACGCTAACCCTTCGACAGGAATACCAACTGTCCCTAGCGTCGCCAATAATACAACGAACGAAACGCCTGGCACGCCCGCAATCCCTTTCGAAGTGACCATCAAAACTAATAAAAGCGAAATTTGCTGCGAAATTGGCATATCAATACCATACAGCTGCGCAATAAAAATTGCCGCTAGCGCTTGATAAAGCGTCGATCCGTCTAGGTTGAACGAATAGCCGGTCGGAATGACAAACGAAGTAATTGCTTTCGGACAGCCGAACTTCTCCATTTTCTCCATAATTTTCGGCAATACCGTTTCTGAGCTTGCCGTGCTGTACGCTAATACAAGCTCGTCTTTTAAAATTTTAATCATATGCCATAAGTTTACTTTTACTAGTTTAGCAACAATGCCAAGTACGACAACAACAAAAAAGACCATCGTTCCATACACAACAAGCACGAGTTTACTTAACGGAATAAGCGATTGTATCCCAAATTTGGAAACCGTCACACCGATTAAGGCAAATACACCAAACGGCGCAAATTTCATAATTTGATTTGTGACGTAAAACATCGCGTCGGCTACACCTTGGAAAAACTGTAGCACCACTTTTCCTTTCTCACCAATTGCCGCAACCCCTAATCCAAACATGACGGAAAAGAAAATAATTGCGAGCATATTTCCAGTCGAAAGCGCCTCAAAAATGTTTTTCGGCACGATGTTAACGACCGTGTCAATCATCGAGTGGCTTTGTACTTCATGTGTTGTATCGACATACGCTTGAATGTCTGTTTTTTCAAGCGTCTTCATGTTCACGCCCGTACCTGGATGGAAGAGGTTTGCCGCAAGCAACCCGACAACGATTGCTATTGTCGTAATAATTTCAAAATACAAAATTGTTTTTCCACCCAATTTTCCAAGTTTTTTAATATCGCCAACGTTAGCAACACCAACGATTAAACTTGATACAACAATTGGAATAACAATCATTTTAATTAAACGAAGGAAAATATCGCCGATCGGCTGCAAGTACGTCGCAACCTCTGGATTCCCATAGAAAACTGCTCCTACCGCAATCCCAAGAAGCAGGCCAATAAAAATTTGCCATGCCAATCCTATTTTTTTCATTTGTCTACCCCCTTTTGGACATAAAATAACAAAGCTATTCTAATATGTTCATTTTGTTATGTCAAGAATATTCATATAATACTGTAATTTATTTCCTTTTATTTTTAAAAAGTGGTCAAACACGAACAACTTCATGCGTTCATATATATAACTAACGGCCTTGTGCCTAATTTGAGGAGGGTGGGGTGGAAAGATGTCGGGCATTTTGTCTGCACTAGCGTATGTCATTAAAGAGATAATGTTTTTCGTTTCTTATATTAAAAACAACGCATTTCCCCAACCGTTAAGCGCGCAAGAAGAAGAGATGTATTTGCAGCGAATGGCAGAAGGCGATGAAGAAGCTCGCAATCTCCTAATCGAGCACAATTTGCGGCTTGTTGCCCATATCGTAAAAAAGTTTGAAAATACCGGTGAAGAGGCGGAAGATTTAATCTCGATCGGGACGATCGGGTTAATTAAAGCGATTGAAAGCTACTCACAAGGAAAAGGAACGAAACTAGCCACATACGCAGCGCGGTGTATTGAAAATGAAATAATTATGACAATAGTATGCGTTATAAAATGTAAAAAGAACGCTGTTTAAGCGTTCTAAAATAAGTGAATTTCGATATTTTCTTTGTCAATGACGCGGATTTCTTTGACAACTTTGCGGATCAATGTCTGTTTGATTTCAAAGTCAATTTCTTCTTTGTGATTCAAGAAAAAGTCAATTGCTTCTTGCAAAATGTGTTCGTTCGGCTTGCTTTCTTGCATTTCTTTGAGTTGTTGTTCCAGCTGGTTGTATTGTTCAATCAGCTCTTTTTCTCGTTGCTGCAAGTTGCGTATTTCTTCTTTCACTTCTTCAAGGTCGAATTCGTCGTCATCAGACATTGTGACAAGCGACAGCAGGCGTTTGCGTCCTTTCCGCGCTCGGTCAATCTCTTTTTCTAGCCTTTCTAGTTCTTTCTTTTCATAGCTATTTTCAACGTCAGCGACCGGTTGGAATTCTTGTATTCGTTCTGGATGGTTGAATAGATCAAGAAGGTAGTTCCATACTTCTTGTTCGATTTCGTCCGCGCGAACGACCATTCCGCAACCACGGTGTTTTGCGCCAGCTGTGTTTTTTCTGTCCGTGTATTCGCGATGATATTTCCCCCAGTTTTTCATCAATCGCCCGGTCATTGTGTTCCCGCATTGTGTGCAACGTAACAGCCCTGAAAGCAAATATTGACGTTTCGATGCTTTCGTATAGCGCCTTCGCGCTTGATCTAGCAGCATTTGCGCTTGCTGAAATTGCTCTTCTGAAACAATTGCCGGAACATCCACATAGATCCATTCATCTTTGCTCCGCAAGCGCATCGGCACTTTTTCATTGCGATACTTATTCGCCAGCATGCCTTCTGTATTCCACTTGTTTTGCGGTTTTCTCCCTGCATACGTTTCATTCATCAATATTTGCCGTACCACTTGCCGATGCCACACCGTTTTTCCCGTTTTTGTCGGTATTTTTCTCTCAGTCAAATGCAATGCAATGCCGTTTACGCCTTTGAAACGCTCTTGAACGAAACTGTCAAATATGAAGCGAACGATTTCAGCTTCACTTTCATTTATTTTGAGTTGTCCCGTCTGTTTATCATAATCATATCCATATATTCGGTCATTCTTCACAACTTTTCCTTGTTTCGCTTTTCTTTTCCGCCCTGCCATCGTCCTCTCACGAATTTTCGCTTTTTCAAATTCGGAAATAGCGCCGCGCATCGCAAAAAATAACTTTCCCTCAGGAGTATTTGCATACTCGCCGTTCACAAAAAGCAATTCGACATTATGCTTTCTAAACTCATCATCTAGCAGCAGCTGGTGCATGAGATTACGCGCCAGCCGGTCGGGATCGTACACAATGACGGTATCGATCATTCTGTTTCGTATATCGTTGCGCAAGCGTTCCAGCCCTGGACGCTCAAGAAATTCGCCGGAAAAGCCTTCATCGGTGTATATCATTACATCGTCCGTTTTCGCCTTTTTCTTCGCTTCTTCGATCTGATGAGCGATTGAATATCCTTTCTGTGCCGATTCTTCCGTCGATACTCTTGCGTAGATAGCTTTCATTTCTCTTTGCTATCTCCCTTCTATATATCTTCACTAAATAATGATAGCAGGCTTGAATATTGTTGTCAGTATGCTTTCCCTTTATAACCCGTACATTCATCGCGCATACCTCCCTTGTTTGAAGATATGCTGGCGCTGGTTGTACGAATGAAAAAAACAGATAGCATGTGCAAGCATGCTATCTGTTTAATCTAAAACGATTCCGTATTTCTTATAGCAAAGATTCTTGATTCGGCTGACTTCCCGTTTATAGTGTTCAATTAGAATCGTGCTATTTTTTTTGTATCCTTGTCTAAGCAAAAAACACTTTCGATTGTATTCCTTCACAAGCGCGTATAGTTCGTCAGGATGAACGTTGTACTTGTCCAAGTTCGCGCGCCTCCTTCAGCGCTTCTTCGAAATAGTACGTCACTTCACGGGCAAATTTGCCGATAAAAAAGCCGATTGCTACAAACATTCCGAATACCGCCGTCAGCTCTCGATTCGTGAAAGCTGCAATCATTCCAGTTGGATTGACTGTTAGGACGATGACAAAAACAGCTGGGATTGAAAGGATCGTATAAAACAAGCTCCACAACAAGTCTTTTTTCTTCATGCTGCACACCCTTCCTCGACTTTTCGCAGCACCGATTCAAGCAGTTGCAACGTTTCGTTTTCTTTGTAGTCGATGTTTTCGCGTTCAGCTTGTCGTTTTAGTTCTTGCGTATAGAACGATAGAAAAGAATGCAGCATAGTAGCTTGTTCATCGTTGAATTCGATGTTGTATGAATCACATTCCCCTTTTTGCTCTAATTGCTCGCTAAGCGCAGCTGTAATCGAATCATAGCAAGCAACTTTCCTTTTTCCCTCGAAAAGCCCGTAATTTCGCTTGAGCGCTTTTTTAATCTCTTTTCGCATGATATTCATATGCAAAAGCAGCATAGCAAATTCTTTGTTTGTGAGATTCATTTCATTTCCCCCTATCGTTTTTTCGTATTTCGTCTAAGTATTCTTGTAGCTTCCGATTTTCCGTTTCCGTCAGTTCGTCCGGCTTCATCATGAAAAATGAGTTTCGGCCGATCCTAATTCGTCGGTCAGCAAATTGTTTCACTCGTTCCCAGTGCATACAGACGGACGGAAGTAAAATATAGCCCATGCGATTTACGATGTCTTGCGCGATTTCAAGCTGCTTGAAAAAATAGAATTTCTGCGTGATTTTTGCGAACTTCACGACTGGAATAGACGGAAAATGATACAACAATGTACGCGGATCTTTTTCTTTATAGTGCTGCGGCACCAGTGAGTAGTTCATGGGCAGCCCTCCTAACTGTTCCACGCGCTTTGTCGTGTATTTCCTCTAAAGTTTGAAAAAATTCGTTCCCCTCTCGTTCTTTTTCTGGAAGAGGAAAGCCTAGCACCATTGTGTCGGTGTCATATAGACCGAGCTTAAAAATCTTTTTCGCTTTCCACATCGGCAAAAACTGTTTGTGCATAAATTCGCCCGTCTGATAGTCGGTGAAGTGAATCGCAAACCCACGGTCGCCGATTTTTCGAACGTTGATAAGCACTTCAACAATTTGCCGAATACGGCTGTCCACGTTGTTAATTGACGGCGAACAGTAAATTTGCACGCTTTTCATTTTGCGTGTAAACATCATGACTTCTGTTGCGATCGTCGCGCCGTATTTCGACCATTTGCGGTTTGAAAACGCCATTTGCGCTTCGTCCCAGCAACAAATGCTGCCTTGCGCTTCTGCTACCTTATACCAGTCTGTATAGTGTTCAAGAGGAATCGAATCTTTCAAGCCGTAGTTTGAAAAAAGTTGAATATCACCGCCACGCGCACGCACTTTTTCTCGCCAATGATGCGCCAAAAGCGACATCATCAACGTTTTCCCAGCGCCGAGAGGACCTTGGATAAAGAAATGATGTGCCATTACCGTTTTCCTCCCTTCTCAACGCCATTCGGCGCGACAATGACCGGCTTTGGCGGTTTCGGAATAAGCGCTTCGATTGTATCAATGTAATACTGCGGATCAGCGACAAGCACTTTTCCTTGCATGATAAAGTTGATAATTTCTCGATACGGATCGCTATTTCCGTGTAAATATTCATTTTTCGATAGACTTTCAAGTAATAAAATCGCTTTAATTTGCCATTCTTGCAGCTCTTGCGCTTTTGTCGTCATTTCTTCAAGTACTTGTTTTACGTCTGATATGTGCTGCACTTGCGGAAACAAGTCATCGGAAATGACACTTTGTAGTTTTTCAGCATTGCTTGTTCCTTGCATATGCGATCACCCCTTTACAAGTTCGACAAGCTCATTGACCTTCTTTTGAAGACGCTCGATGCAAGGATAATTCCATTGCTCATCTATGCTCGCCATTTCTTCGATCGTGTCGATCATGCCTTTCAATTCAAAAATGAGAAATGCAACTTGATTCGACATGATTACTTCCCTCCAGCGCAGCTTGAAATACCAAGGATGATGAATGCAAAGAACACAAGCCCGAATAGAAGTATTTTCGTTAAGTCGAATTGACTTTGCGGCTCTGGCTGGCGATACGACGTTATTTGCCGTAATACAATGCTTTTCTCCAGCTCAGCAAGCCGTTTTGTTTCCTGGACGGAACGTGACGGTGCGCGATAGAAAAAATGTCGTCCTTCGATTCCTGTCGTTACCTCGCAATCGTGAATCGGAACGCAATACTTTCCTGTGACATATATCGCATTGTCGCGAATTTCATCGATGCGTTGAATGTCGCTTGTTTTTTGTTCGTCGTCGAACACTATGAGAATGTCGTTTGTTTCCGGAAAAAACTCATCTTTTTCTTTTCGTTTGAAGAATGCCATTAGATGACCGCCTTTCTTTGTTGTTTTTTCTTTCTATTTGAAAACTGGACAACCTTCCAACCGAAAAATGCGACAACGCCAACGCCACTTGCTGCTCCAGCGCCTAGCGTAAACATGTAGAAAAACGCATCTACCACCATTTCACACCTTCTTTCAGAGAATAATAGAGCCGCATAACAGAACGGAAAATAAGCAACGAGCCGAGAATAACCACTGACATAAGCGCCGACGAAATAACGAGCTGCCACGCTGTCGGCAAGTCTCCAAACACAGAAAGATACTTTCCGACATTCAGCCCTTGCGCCGTTATTTGTCCGACCGCCCGCAATTTGTCTATCGCCATATCTAAAAACGTGATAGGAGGATTAAAGATTTTATCAATGAAACTATGAATCGAATCTTTAATATTCATTGTTACTCCCCTCCTACCCGAATGGACGATAGCAATTTAATCGCTGCAACGGCGGTAAACATCCATAGAATAAAAAGCAATATATACGCGATCGGTTCAAGTTTGAGTGGCTGCATTGCGGTAAAAATTTTTCCAAGCATGTCTGAATAGCCATTTCCGCTTCCGCCGCGCGGAACATATACAAGGCTGGCAAGCGTTTTGGCAAAACCGACGAATAATGAAACAATCATTTTTGCCAGCTCAAAAAAGAGCAAAAACAGTTTGACCGCCAGCACGCCAATTTTGTAGAGAAAATACAACAAGCCATCAATCAGCGCATAAATAACCTCGAAAAAGCCGACGAACAAGTCAACAATCCCTTGAAAAAGCTTTTTCAACAATCGCCCGATCCATTTAATCCCTGACCATATCACGTCGAATAACTTGCCGAACGCGTCGCCTAAAATTCCGCCTATCGCAAAAGGAAGAAAATAAATCATCGTATCACCTGCGGATTACGTTATATAAAAAGCTGATAAGTCGTTCGCCAAACATGATGACAATGAAAAGAAATAAAACGGGCGTGAGATACACCATGTAGCGTTGAAAGACTATTTCTAATACAGCTTGCAAAATATCAAAATTCATTGTTTCACACGCCCTCCTTTAGCATTCGCAAGCATTTTTTTGATAAATTCGACGAGCGGTCGCCAAAAGACTAAGACAAATGACAATAAAATCAACGGCGCTGCCCATGCAAGGATATTAATCACCGTCTGTATAAAATCATTGAACGAAAACGGAAAGTCGATTTTCGTTTCCCCCACGGTCGGCACTTGTACCGCCTTGCCTTCTGTACCAAACTCTCCGATCGGCACTAATTTTGCATCATAGCCGCCGAAAAAGTTCAGCTTCATATCTTTTTTCGGAATGATGACTTTCTGCGTCGCTGCGTCGACTACTGTATATTCTTGTCCATTTATCAGCACTTTCACTGTCCCTTTTGTCGGGCTTGTCCATGTGACGACATAGTCGCCGTTTTCGTTTTGCGTTGTCGCCACGCCAGTTAAGACCGGAACAGGCTCGGACGGTGTTGTCGTTTCAATCGTTACCCCTTGCGACTCATTTCCAGCTGTATTGACCGATGTCACCTTATACGAATATGTCGTGTCTGGTGTGACGGTCAAGTCCGTCCAGTACGTTCCGTTCGTTTCAAACATCGGCGTATAGCCGTCCGATGTCGTCGCGGCGGAAACAGCTGTCGCGCCAAAGAGTTGATCCCAGAACGATTGCTGCTCTATTTTTTTTCGATAGATTTTTACATGATGAAAAAACTCGCTTTCCGGCGATGTCCATGACAATTTCACACGATCATATTTTGCATCGGCTTGGAGGTCGGTGACATCTTCCGTCGGAATTGTTGTTTTTGCTGTTGCTGTTTGTCCTGACGATGAATATCCTCCATTGTATTTCGATACAATTTTTACTTCGTATGAAGTGTTTGGATTCAGATTAGTAAATGTATAAGACGTTGCGTTTTTGTCTAAAGAAGTAATAAAATTTCCGTCTAAATAAAGATCATTTCCGATAAATCCTGAATCGGTAGGGTTTATCCATTGTGCTAAAATTGAATAAGCAGAAGGGAATAATTTTAATTCTGTAACATCTGGTGGTGGTAGGGTTTTAACTGTTATTGTTACACCATTTGATTCATTTCCTGCTGTGTCATATGTCTTAATTTTTATTTCATACTCTCTGTTTGGTTGCAAGTTTGAAAAAGTATATGTTCTATATTGTTTGGATACAGAACTTTGAAAAACTCCATCTATATACAGCTTTACTCCATCAAAATCTTCATCAGAAGGATTTTCCCAAGTTAAAATAGCACTGTCTGTTGTTGTATATACTGATACATTTTTTATCTCTGACGGGGGAGTTTTATCAATTTGTTTTCCAAAAACATCAAATTCTTGAACTTGATATGTTTGGTTGTAAGCCGATCCTTCTACTGCTACATATCTAGCACGTACTGGGTTTGAAAGATTTACGATATTTCCTTTTTTATCAGCAGGATACACAGTCATTATGTTTTGTCCTGCCTCGTTTATAAAATATATTTCCATGTTTGCATATGAATTTGCTTTAAGATAGTACGATACGATAGTTTCCTCTTTTCCAAAGTCATAAAAAAGCAAAGAGGTTGGACTATCTCTTTTATCAAGAAAAACATTTGTAGATATATTTCCATCTGTAGCTTCTTTCGCAGTATAATACCACTGATTAATTTCCTTTCCAACATACATAGCTTTACCGTTTAGTATTCCTCCCTCGTATGCATACGCAAAATTAGGGAAGAAAAAAAGAATAGAGGCGATAGCGATAAGCAACTTTCGCAAAATTATCCACTCCCATCCGGATCATCAGGGTGTTTTTTGTAGTATTGAGTTCCTTGCCAGTCGCTTTGGTTTGGTATTGGCGCGTTGCCGCCATTGTCGCCTGGGCTTGGCGGTGTGTCGTTGTTTTGGCTTGGTATTGGCGCATTGCCGGTGTCCGGTGTGCCGCTTTGGTCTTTTGGGATCGGCATTGGCTGGTCATCCGGCTGTTGCGGGTGTCCCGCGTCCCATCCTCCTGCGTCGGTGTTCCCCGGCTCTGGCATTTTGTCGGGCAATGACGGCAAGGTGTCGATTGGATTCACGATGTCAAAACCGCCTGAGTCGTCGTTTCGAAACGGAATTTCCGGCGCTTGATTTTCGATATTTTGTTTCGTGAATCCTGACGTATCAAGCCCAGAATCAGGCATGCTTGACACTTGATTTTCAATCCCGCCTGTATCGACTCCCGACAAGTCCGCAGGCTCTGCCGGTGGCGACGGCGCTGTCCCCAACATCGTCTGCATGTCCGTCACAAGTCGTGGCACAATCGTGTCGCGAAACGTCGCGGCGACTTGATCCCAATTCGGCGCTGGAGGAATTGCACTTTTTATTTCATCTAACTTCCCCATGTATTGACTCCATCCAGGACAATTGAACAGGTCGCAGCCGATGCAGTTGTTTCCTGCTGAATCAGCCCCTAAAAAAACGGTATGATACGCAAGAGGGTTGTTCGACCATGCCTCTAAAGCATGAAACTCCCCCACAGAAGCCACAATTTTAAACCCTTTTGCGCCACTTGGAAAATTATAATCAGAATATCCAGCAAGTGCCGATTGTCCTAATAGATTTCCCTGCGCGTCAAACCATTGTAAAACACCTTGTCCCGATCCTTGGATTTTTACGCGCGTAAAATCGTCATCGTGATAAATATTGTCCGCCCATAAAATTGCGTCTGGTGTTTGTGAGCCGTAATATCCATATACGCACTCGCCGTTTGAGCATGCAGCATCCGCAGCCTCCGCCTGAATCGGCGCTAGCGCGATAAACAACGCGAACAGAAGTCCCCAGTTGATTATTTTCTTAATCATTTAATACATCACACGCCTTCCATACTAAAAAAGGAGGATTGCTCCTCCCTTTTTAGTGTTACTTCGCTGTTGCGCGACCAAAAAGCCCTTTAATAAATCCAATAATTTTTGGAGCAAAGCCTAATGCAATCGCCAACAATACAAATGGTCCGACCCAGCCGATAATTGAATTAACGCTGGTCAAAAGATCAGAAATAGAAAATGGTAAAGAAAGACCTGAAAGATCAATAGCTGCACCTAAAGTCATTATAAATTCCTCCCTCAATTTAGTTTTTATATTTCACTAGCAAATGCTAGTTGAAAACTTTAGTAACGTCGGATTTCATAGTCATCGTCTTTTTCTTGCTTCCCGACTTGGTCGGTATTTGCAAAAGATTTTTTCATGATTACGACCAACAGGGAAATCGCCCCAGCTGCCGTCATAATCATAATCATTGGAGCAACGTAAAAAAGTAACCATTTCACGTAATACCAAAATTCATCTAAACGCGCTGGAGTGAAAAATGTTTGGAATTCCGGCATATCATCACGACCTCGATCTGATCGCCACGATCACGCCGTGAAGTAGCATTCCAACAGCAACAATCGCGACAACTAACATGATGAAGGGAGCAACTGTTTTTAATAGAAATCCAAAAACGCCCCAAAAGAACGCCCAGTCAAAAACATTTCCAATACTTGACACTGTTACTCCCTCCTTATCGCGCAGATTTATAGATTGCTATCGAGATGAAAAGAAGCGTTAGAAAAATAGCCCATGCGCTGAGCGCAGTGAGAATGTCGCCATTTCCGAATACGACTTTAAACGCATACGCTACAAGTGTTCCTGTGCTTACCATCGCCGTTTTACCCCTTTCACTGTTTCAACAAGAAACATCGTGACTGGGAAAGCGACGAGGCAGGAAGCCATCAGCACGAGGTAGGTCGCCAGTATCTCTTTTGGACTTGCCGCAAATAGAAGGCTATACATGTCTACCTCCTCATAAATCGTTCCAGCACCATGAAGATCATCATGGCAGCAAGAAGAACGGAAATGATGACATCACCTAAGGTGATCTCATGAATGATGACAATATTGCCTTCTTTCGTTTCAATCAACGTATGTTCGCGCATTTCCACATAATTGATATTCGATGTCGGCTCATTCATGCTTATCACCCCCACAATTCAAATGTACAGAGAATTTTGTCGTTTTCATATCACCAAAAAAATTTGGTCATATGATGACAAAAATCGAGTGAAAAATAGCTTCACTCGATTTTATTCGTCAAATGTAAATTTTTCATCTTATGCGAAAAAATATTTTCAAAAATATAGAAAGGTGACGTGAATTTTTGTAGATGTTATATACATCTTTAAGACGTTGCACGTATTTTGGGGAATTTTCTGCCCGTTTTTGTAATTCCCGTTTCAAGCGTCTGAATCCATTCTTCAAGTTCTTTCATGCCGCAGCCGAGATCGAGAAGCTCGCGCGGAAACTCAGAAAATTTTCTTTTCCAGCGTTTCATGCGAATAAGCGCTTTCTTTGATTCTCCGAACGAATAGACGCGGCGCTCTTTTCGCGTGGAATATTGTTGCGTTCCGACATACATACACAAATAAATGTATTGTTTACCGTTCGATTTCACTTGCGAAAGGTACGCCATACGCTTCCCTCCATTCCTGGATCATTTGTTTGCGTATTTTCGAAAGACTTGTTACTTTCATGTCGGTTTCATGCTGCATGTAGTACAGGTAAGGATTTTCGTCGTGATGAGAAAGAAACGCAATGATTAACGTGAGAATGAACGCAAGCCACTTCATTTTTTCGCCTCCTAACTGGATAGATAATAAAGGAAAATGTACATCACAAAAGCAAATACGAACGATAACAATGCCGACTTGAGAAAATCACGCATGTTTTCACCTCAACTCAAGCGAAAGTTGCTCATATGTTTCCATAAACTGTGGGGAAACTTTTTCAATTTGACTAACCCGAACATCCCAGCAGCCACTTTCGTTGCAGACGAGCAATGTTGTTTCGTCAATATAAAAAAGCGCGTAATAATAATCGTATTTTGATTGATTCACGCTAAACAGTAAGATGTTGTTTATTTTTCCTTCGTATCTTAGAAGAAAGCCGTCTTGCATCACAAAACGGCTTCGCTTTTTTTCACCTACTTGTTTCACAAACTCTCCTGGGAAAAGCTGAGTTCCGGCAAGCTGGACAGGCTCGTGTTTTATTTCCTCATCGTTGGGCTTGACATACATCGCACCGTTAAAGTACCCGATTTGCATTGTCCTTCCTCCACTCGTCAATCTTTTTAATAATGTCATTTGCATCGCAGCAATGATAATAATATGTTTCTCGCTCGTACCCGCAAGCTACAATCGACAGCAATTCCCTGATTATTTCAAGATCTTCCTCGTTCAAAATCATTTTCCCACCTATTTCACTTTTTTGTCGTAATGCGTATTAAAACGGCAAATGCTCACCGTCATATGACCATTCGCAGCATGCACCAAAATTTTTAGGGTTTCTTGCGTACGCTTTAGCCTTTTCTTTAGAAATCTCATCTAATATTTCATTAAAAATACTTTCGATTTTGATACCTTTAACATCACGTAAGAACTCTTGTAGATTTGCTTCTAACAATTCCATATCAGCATAATCAAGTTCTACTTTTGATCCGATGATTGTATGAGAAAATTCAAAGCATTTAGATTCGCAAAGGGGACAAGCAATAGGCTGCTTGTCCTCTTCAACTGAAAAACCTTCGCCGCACGTTGAACAAGTGTATATGTCCAGTCGCATTTTCAGTCCTCCTTCTCCTCACAAAACACATAAAAGCCGCAATAGCACTTCAATTTTGGGATGATTTTTACGCTCCATACCTCGAATCCGCAATCATCACAAAAGAAACGATACATCGCTTACAGCTCCCTCACGTAATCTAAATAAGCTTGATACCCTTCACTAACAGCAGAAATCATTCGAGAATAGAAGATATGTGTTTCGCGCGATACGAATCCCCCTTGATAAAGAATGGCAAGTGCATGTTGCAAATACTGGTCAATGAACACAACTTCTTTTTCGTTTAAGAACATCTAGAGCGCCTCCTCATTTCTTTCATGCACCGATATTCATGATCCAATTCTGAGAGCGTCAACTCGTAAAGCTGTCGCCCGTCCTCCATTTTCACTCGTCCTAGTTCAATGAGCTGTTCGATCCGTTTGTCTTTGACGCGCTCGATCGCTTCGCGTAAATACGATTTAAACGGCTTTGACATTCGGATCACCCCACTTTCGTTGGCGATGCAGCCAATCGATGAAGCCGGCTGCCTCATGGAACGCTTTTTCAAATGGAACACGCTCAGCAAGCATTTTTATTTTGTATGGTTGCTTGTCCTCCGGCATGTAGTTCGCACGCCATGCAATCGCCAGTTCCCCTTCGCGTTCGATGAACAAATACGCGCCCAAGCCATAGCGATACTCGTACAGTTCGCCGTAGCGATAGATGAGAAAACCTTTTGCACGCGCCATTTCATTCTCTTCCAAGCGCTTTATTATCTGTTGTTTATGCTGCTTAATTTGTTTCTTTAAATCCAATGGCAATGTGCCTTCTTCATATATCAAACTTAGTTTTTTGTTTTTTGTTTTTATTTGAATATTTAGATTATCTATTTGATAAAAAATGTTATATAACATATAAAACCTCCTTATAAGTTACCTAGTTACTTCAGGTTACTTAAAATAGGGTATTTTCCTATATATCGCTCTATAGGAGATTTACCTAGAAATGAGTAACTCATTGTAACTAAGTAACTAAATCTCTTCCTCAACAAAGTTACTAGTTACCTTGAGTGACTTATTTTCCGGTATTTCCGTAAAATATTCGCCTATAGGAGATTTGCTAGAATTCGGGTAACTCGAGGTAACTTTGTAACTTTCGGTTGAAAGACCGATGCCGAAAAAGAACGTTTTGTTTCCGGTGGATTTCCGTTTTTCGAATCCTCGCAGCACTAAACGAGCCGAAAACTTTTGCTTTTTCATCGCAATTTCGCTGTTTTCTTCGCACCAGTCGATATATTCTTTGTACAGCTCGTTCAATTGCACTTTCGCTCCTGGATGAATCACGCAGCAATCGTTCAAGAAATTGCTGAGAAGGTCCATTTCGTCTTTGTATTCGTCTGTCGCGTTTTTGATTTCATCCGGCTCTCCTAAGCCTTCTTTTTGCCATTTCAGACACCCTTCAACCGCCCATCGTAAAATGCCAGGAAGCTCATTCATGAGCTTTTCCGGAAGATGCTTGTCCACTTTCTCTTTCGGAATAGTGTACGTGAACGGCACAAGGCGAATGCGCCGCCAAATTCCTTCATCATCGCCTTTAATGATCGGTTTGTGATTCGTTGTAAAGAAAATTTTGAACTCTGGAACGAACTCAAAAAATTCCTTTCTCAAAAATCGAGCTGTGATCGGCTCACCGCCTGTTAACTGTTTAATGAGCGATTCACTCAACCTTTGACCATCCTCGCTTTCGACAGCTGATACAAAACGCGAACCGTGTAGACGCGCAATATCATTATTTATACCTGAATCGTTCATTTTCGCCGTAAATGTATTTGAGTTCGTTTGCTTTGCGTAATCGCCTAATAGCGCCTTCACCGTGTTTATGAACGTCGATTTTCCGTTTCTCCCTGTTCCCCAAAGGAAGAAAACAACCTGCTCGCTTATATCACCTGTCAGTGCGTAACCAATCGCTTTTTGAAGGAAATTGATAATGTCGTGTTTCACTTCCTCGCCATCGCGAAAGATGGATTCAAGAAAGGCAATCCATGTCGGGCATTTCGCGTTCGGATCGTAATGGATGTTTGTATTTTTCGTCATCATATATTCACGTGCGTGAGGTAAAAGTTCACCTGTTCGTAAATCCACGACTCCATTCGCGCAGTTCAGCAAAAACTTATCTTTGTTTAACTCCTCCTGGCTAATTGGCAGCATCGCCTCGGCACGGGCGATGGAATTGAGGAATACCGAACTTTTTTCACTCGCTTTCGCCCATCTTAACAATTCATTGCGCGCGTCGTTATTTTCCTCTTGCGCTGCTTCCGCATACATTTCGCGAAATGTGCGAATCGCAATGCGTTCAATTTGCTTCTTTTTATCATTAATCCACGTTTTTCCGTCCCATATGAGCCACTCTTCAAATTCAACGCAGTAGCGCAAGTTTTGACCGTTGCGTGCGACAAGGCGCTCAGCGTTTCCCATTTCCGTTAGGTTGAACTTTTTCGGTTCTCCTTCTTTCCGCGCTTGCGCTTGAGAAGTCATCGGCGGAGAGGAATAGTTCGTTCCGCTTGGCTCATGTTTCAGCGCGCTATTCAACGTATTTGAAAATTCACGCTGGTCTAACGGAGGGAGGAAAAAATAGCGATTTAGGAAACTAGCTATTTCGTGCACTTGCTCTTGTGTGTAGCCAAATTCAACGAGCCGGCAGCAATGCGCGTACAGCGCGTTGTTTCGCCCTCCTTCGTGCATCGGAATCGGAAAAGGACGTTGCGTTTTATCAATCTTTTTTAATCTCTCAAAGTATATCGGCATCGGCGAAAGTTCCCCGTCTGCAATATGTACCCATTCGCGTCCGCCTGTATTTTCGCTTGGAAGAACTACTTGACCGCGCCCGGAAAGACGATAGTCACCGACAAAGCCGCCAGCCATAAGCACTGTCGCGTCTTGTCCTTTGATTTTTCCGGTCGAACGAAAGAAAAACTGAAAGCCTCGTATTGTTCGAATCGCATGAAATTTGTATCCTTCGCGCAAAAGCGCCTTAAAAATTAGCTCCCCTTCTGTCTGTTCGTCGATGTCAATCACGTCATAGCCGTCTGGAATGACAAGCCCTGTCCAACCTTTTTGCCGCAACCAAGAGCGAATCTCGCCTTCTGTCATGCCTGGACGATTTAGGTCTTGCCAGCCTTTCATGCACGGTCGTTTTGCGACGCTATACGCCTTGTTTGGATCGTTTTCCGTGTTCATGCGCGAATAGCCGACTAGACGAATGATTTTCAACGGCTTTTTCGCGGACGGAAAAAGCCGTTCAAGTCCTGCTTGTAAGTCAATCGCTGCTTGCATTTTCGTTCCTCACTTTCCTGTCGGGAATGTGTATTTGACTTGATCTGTCCAAATGTCATAGAAAACAACCATTGTGTGCCCGTTTTCGTCGCGGATGAGTTTACCAGCAGGAAAAACGGAAAAATCTTCGACTTGAATTGCACTCATATCAAACGTATCTTCAATCCATCGCATGACCGCAGGAACGTATTTTTCCATCGGATTTTCATTTGTCTTTGCTTTTTTCATTGAAAACACCGCCTTTTTTTGAATTGCGAGGCTCTCCAAAAGAGAGCCGAATGTGGAAAAATGCCGCGAAACGTGCTATATTTTCAGTAAGAATATTTTTTCTGTGCCTTGCAGTAAGTGTTGCCGCACTTGCTGCTTTTTTTATGAAGCTTTTTCATTGTCGCTTTCCTTCACTTTTTGATATTGTTCTGGAAGGACTTTTGCTAAATAGGCATACACTTCTTTTTCAAGTTGGTTGAACAATGGACCTTTTACAACGGTGATTTTCACCCCGATCCCCTCCCCGTTAAGACGACAATTTCGCTGCAAAGTCGATTTTAATTCCGCGCTGCTGCATCTCTTTGATTATTTGTTCCAGCTCCGCGCGGCGTGCTTTTTTGACCTCGATTCCTTGCAACTTTTCAACGATGAACAAAAACTCTTTCGCCTCAAGCGCAGCCGTTTCATAATCTTTTTGAAAAATCGCATCGAGCATATAGTCAATGCACATAATCGCTTTGTTTTTATGCTCAATCTCTTCAACAAGCGTTTTTTTGAGCATTTCGACACCTTCTTTCGATTTTTAGTTTGATTTACAATGATTACAAACAAATGCAAGTTCTTGCTTCATTCGCTCGCACGCGTCGCGGCGATACTTTCCGTTCGGGCTGTACCAGATTCTTTTGAAGGATTTCAAAAAAATCACCTCCTTTTTTCAAGCTGGAGTGGACGAAACTTCGCGTACTGCGTAGCGAGAAGGTAAAAAAATTTCCTCTTTACGCTTTTTGTACAATTTTGCAATTTGCTCTGCGCGTTCTGCGCTTACATGTCGATGTCCATTTTCAATTTGCGAAAGATACCCAGCCGAAATATTAAGCTTTTCTGCTGCTTTTTCAATGCTTAAACCAGCTGCAATTCTAGCTTCTTTTAGCAAGTTCATTATTTTCACCTCCAATGTTACTTTGCGTATTGCGTTGTTCAATTATATATTACTTTTCAAAACGCAAAGTGTCAACGCGTTTTGTAAAGTTTTTTAAAAAATATTTTTGTTTGCGTTTTGCAAAGGTATAATATTTTTTGAAATGATAGGGGGATTGTCATGAATCAAAAATTTGGAGAACGATTAAGAAAATTGCGTTCACAAAAAAAACTTAGTCAAAAAGAATTTGGAAAGATTTTTTCGCTTGCCGAATCAACAATTTCAGGATATGAAAACGGCTCAAGAACACCAGACATTGAATTAATAGCTAAATTCGCTGATTTTTTCGGAGTGTCAATAGATTACCTTTATGGTCGAACTGACAATCCACATGAAATTGTTGAGAGTAAAGAAGGTAGAAACCTCTTTTTCTTCGACATGGAGGAATTAAGCGAACAAGAAATCGAGGAAATAAAAAAACATATTGAATTTATAAAATGGAAAGCAAAACAGGAAAGGGGAAATTAAAATGGCTAAGAAAATGCCGTCGAGAAGGGAAAGGCAAAATGCGGTCATTTCTTTATTTACCTTCCCAGCTTTTATTATTTCGTTTTATTTAATGATGAAAGGTATTATCGGACTCGCAGGGGTAATAGTTACCTTATTTATTGCCCTTATTATAGGTTCTTGGACAGCAAGTTATGTGCCCGATATGCGTAAAAAAGAAAATAAAAATAAGAATCCATATACCGGACTCCCTCAAAAAACCGCAGAGAAGAAGCCTGCCAAAACATCCACATCTAAGAAAACTACATCTACAGCTTCTTCCAGTCAAACAACAGGAAAATATAACGTTCGTCCTGATAATGAGATTATTTCTTTACCATTACATGACCTTAATGGTTATGAATTTGAACGTCTTTGCTATCTATACTTCAAAGCAATAGGCTACAATCCTGAACTTACTCCTCCCTCACAAGACAAGGGAGTTGACTTAATTCTTACGGATAAGAAAGAAAAATTTAAAATTGCCGTGCAATGCAAACACTATATAAATTCGGGAAGACAAATTACGGTTAAAGAAATTCGCGAATTAGTTGGCGCAAAGCGTAATCATCGGTGCATAAAAGGATGGTTTATTGCTACTACAACTTATACGAATGCAGCACTTGCAGAAGCTGATACACATCATATAGACTGTTTTGCAATTGAGTTTGTTGAAAATAAAATTGTAGCATGGAAAGAGCGAGAAGCAGCAAAACGCCAAGTGGCTATTGCAAGAAAATAAATAGTTCGTTGTTATCTAATCAAAAAAGGGGTTACGAAATTGCGAACCCCTTTTTCTTTTTTGGTTAAATATTGAATAACTTCTTAAAAAAATAAGGGTGTCCTAAGTTATTTAATGATTATCTTTTTT
Source organism: Anoxybacteroides voinovskiense (assembly GCF_014196205.1). GTDB lineage: Bacteria > Bacillota > Bacilli > Bacillales > Anoxybacillaceae > Anoxybacteroides > Anoxybacteroides voinovskiense. Next base: position 141,460 of record NZ_JACIDE010000007.1, read on the forward strand.
ATGTTGTAATTATAAACAAAGTCAGATAGACTAACTGTTTTTGGTGATATTCAAACCTCAGTTCTAATTGGTATATTTAAAAAAAAGATATTAAGGAGTGAACATATATGTTTTCAGTAGAGTTCCCGTTTTCTGTGCAAGATCTACTTCAGACAACGATATCCTTAATACAAAGTACCGGACCATTCCTTTTATTAGGGATAGCATTCATTTTTGCCCCTCGATTAGGAAGTTTAATTACCGATTTATTTCGAGACGATTCTTACATTAGGATGGAGCTGAGAAATCGCAAACATCAAAGATACTGGAGAAAGGAACTAATGAAGATGAATCCTGAAGAACGAGCTCTGTATATTGATCCAAGTCATCCTAAATCAAAAAAATGGCTTTAATCACTAACATTTTGTGAAAAAAAGGTTCCACAAATTACCTTTAATTAACAATAAATTTAGGTGATAAAACATGATCGATTTTTCTAAAATCAATTTACCTTTTTCCGTGAGCGATTTATTTTCTTCTACAATGAGTCTTTTAAGTTCCATGTCGGGGTTTATTTTATTAATTTTTGTTTTCAGTATATCTCAAATATTCGTTAATTTCGTGACTATTTCCCTCATGAATAAGCAACAATCCACGACACAAAAGAAAAAACGGAAATCAACGAAAGGAAGAAAGCGAAGCAGCAGCCGAACAACTAGCAGTTCAACTAAAACAAGAAAAAATTTGAAAGTCGTATGAATATATCCCTTGGTCAAACTTAGGGATTTTTCTTTTTCTTGTAAATAAGAACATATGTTTGTATAATGAAAGAAAAAAACTTGTGGGGGATGAGGTAGAATGTACTTATATAAGCCTTGCGACTTAGAAAAGCGTATCTCGGAGGCGTATCAGCAAAACGGGATCATCTATCCTTCCCAACTCGATGAAGAGTATATCGCAAGGAAATTCGATATTTTGCTTGTCGAGTCAAAATTCGGATCGTTTGCGGAATACTGCGACGACTTGAAAATTGTAGCGCTTCATCACGACTTGGACTCGCTCAAGCGCCGTGAAGTTTTTTTTCATGAAGTTGGTCATTTGTTTTTACACGCGGGCGACCAGTTGAAAATGAACGGCTCATTTCGTTCTTTTCAAGAATCACAAGCAAAACGCTTTACGTTATTTGCAGCGATCCCTTATCATATGCTTACATATATCGATTTTTCGAAAAAACGCGACTTTATCATTTATGAAATGCAAGAAACGTTCCGCGTACCGGCTGAAATATGCGAAAGCCGTCTGGATTACATTGGAAATAAAGTGTTAGAGGCTGCTTGTTTGTGAATGTTATTTATTACCGCTTACTATTGTCATTAGAATTGAAATTTTAATGCATCTACGTTCGCTGAAAAAAACGAAAAAAGACGTGTCGCTCCATGAACCGATCGGGCAAGACCGCGACGGAAATGAAATTAGTTTAATTGACGTACTTAAATCAGAAGGGGAAGATGTCGCGGACGAGATTCAATTAAACATGGAAATTGAGCAAGTGCGAAAGTATATTGACGTATTAGATGACCGCGAAAAAGAAGTCATCGTCAGCCGGTTCGGGCTAAATTTGCAAAAAGAAAAAACGCAGCGCGAAATCGCCAAAGAACTCGGCATCTCCAGAAGCTACGTCTCCCGCATCGAAAAGCGCGCACTCATGAAAATTTTTCATGAGTTTTATCGGAATGAAAAAGAGAAGAAACGGTAACGAAAAATGGAGGCTGCTGCACGCAAGCCTCCATTTTGTATTGATCAAAGCTAAGATAGCTCAATCGCCTTCTGACCCACTCCCCCTAATTGACCAAGTTGAAAATTATCTGGAAGGTAAATGCAAGGCTTTATAGACGAATATTCACTCAGTTTTCAATCGCCTTTTCTGAAAAGATTTGATACTTTTCGTCAGAGAGTTTTACGAGAAGAATATTTTTATCCTCTTTTACACTATATATTGGTGTTCCGACTTCTAATAAGTTTGACGAAAAATTCTGTTTTGGCAACGTTTCTTTATCAACGTAAACGTCAAATAGCCCCCACCTTTTTTGAAGGCCGAGGCTTAGGGTATTATTTAGTTAGCTGATCAAAAGCAATACATGAAACAGGGAGTGTGGTTGACCAAGGAAGCATTTGATCCAATGCGTGCTTGTCTGACAAATCCATATTGGGAAGCTTCTCAAAAAGATAACGAAGGTAGTAATATGGATGTAAATGATTCGCTTTCGCTGTCTCCACTATGCTGTAGATGATGGCACTTGCTCGTGCACCTTGTGGTGTATTCGCGAAAAGCCAATTTTTCCTTCCGATAACCACCGATTTGATCGAGCGTTCGCTGCGATTATTATCGATCTCCAGTCGCCCATCCTCTAAAAAGGCCACTAATTTATCCCATTGGTTCAGACAATACGCAATGGCTTTTCCTAGTGCGCTCTTTGGCAACACGTGCTGTTTTTGCTTTTGCAGCCATGACAAAAAAGCGTCTAAGATAGGTTTGCTTTGCTTTAGACGTTCTTCATACCGATCTTTAGGATCTAATTTTTTTAATTTACGTTCCACCGCAAACAGTTGGTTACAGAAATTCAGACCTTCCGTTGCGGTCACTGGTGTCACGCTATTGGCAGGCATGGATCTTATGGCGTCTGTAAATCCTCTACGCGCATGAGCCCAACAACCAACTAGGGTTACGTTTGGAACTTGATGGTACCCTGCGTATCCATCCACCTGCAAATAGCCTTGAAAACCGTTCAGGAAATGTTTCGGGTTTTCCCCTGCTCTCGTTTCCTGATACTCATAAAGGATGATAGGAGGTCCTTCTACCCCTGTCTGGTACTGCCACAAATAGGAAGTGGAAGTAGCTGGTCTTCCAAGTTCATGAAGAACCTGAAGGGTGGTTTCATCGGCATGAATAATATCCAGCTCCAGAAGATGTTCATGCATTCGATGATACAGCACACTCAGCCATTGTTCCGCTCCTTTGACCATCCAATTGGCAAAGGTTTGACGAGAAAGAGGGATGCCCATTCGCTGAAACTGTTTTTCTTGGCGGTATAACGGGAGCCCTTCTACATATTTTTGCGTCATAATATGTGCCAAAATAGAAGGAGAGGCGAAACTGCCCGGAATGACCGATTTCGGTCTAGGCGCTGTTTGAATCGGCGTTTCGATCTCATGGTGCTCACAATGACGACAAGAATAGACATATTGCACGTGCTTCACCACTTTTAATTCCGCAGGAATATAGACAAGTTCTTGGCGCACTTCCGTACTCATTTCATGCAGCGTTCCACCGCAACACGAACAGACCTGCTCTTCATCGGGTAAACGATATTCGACCGTTTCCACCGGCAGGTTTTCCAGCATCGCTTCGCCGTGACCGCGTGTTTTCCGACGGCGCTGATAACGAATGGACTCTAACGCAGGTTCCGGCAACTCAAGGTTCGATTCGTTTTCTACCTCGTTGAATAGTTCCAATTGACCAAGAAGGGTTTTTTCGCTCGAAACGCCAAAGCGTTTGTGCTGCAGAAGGCGAAGTTGTTCTTCGTACCATTTTAATTTGGCTTCCAACTCCTGTTGCTTTTTTAGTTCCGCCTGTAATTCCGCATTTTGCTTTTCCAGCATTTCTAAGCGTTTAAGGAGATCTTCTATTGTAAGATGAGAATGAGGGAATTTCGCTGTTGTTTTCATATTTTCATTATACAACAAAACAGCGGAATTCCCTGAATTTTTATTAGTTAAATAACTTTCTTTGCGGTTACTGCCGAATGGGCTTGTTTCTGGTTCCATGATAGTCCATCGAGCAGCCAGCGTAATTGGCGTGGACTAATTTGTAAAGGTTCCGAGTGATGCTCTGAAGGCCAATCAAACGTTCCTCGTTCGAGTCGGCGATAATATAGCCAAAATCCGTTATGATCCCAATGAAGAATTTTTAATTTATCCCGCCCACGATTGCAGAACACAAAAAGGCTAGAAGAAAAGGGATCGAGCTGGAATGTTTCTTGGACGATGGCTGCCAACCCGTCGATGGATTTTCGCAAATCCGTACTCCCTCGAGCGAGGTACACACGGGTCACCGTGGCCGCATTCAACATAACGTTTTCAACACCTTCACCACATCAGCCAAAAGCGAAGGGTGAAACCCTTGCTTCACCTCGATCGAACATTCGCCGATTTTCACTTGGATGGAGCCGTCGTCGCTCGATGGATTTACCATGACAACGGATGTCCACGTGGTAGAAGGTTTAGATGGAACAGTTGGGTCTTCCATCCGTTTGAGCCAATACTTCAACTGATGAGCCTTTAAACCATGTTGTTGACACCATTTGGCTCGTGAGAGACCGCTTGCCCTGTAATCGGCGATGCGCTGTTCCCATTCACGTCTCAATTCGTTTTTATCCATACCAAAACTCCTTTCATAAAGATTTCTAAAGAAATTATGGCATGGATATAGGGGCAAAACTAGGTGGGAAGAGTTTGACGCTTATGGTAGAAAACTACAAAACTTAACAGAAACAACGGACTCGTTTATCTCATTCCAACAAGAGCGAGACTTGGAAACCATCTAATCGATGTACACAAACGACAAAAGCGACCCCTTTTTAGAGGCCGCTCTTATTATGCTTCTACGCTTACTTCTGCAGTAATCACTAATGCAATTGATACTGTAATGACAATCCCCATCACCATTGCGAACATCCCAACTTCCTCCCTCTCGCCGGTTCTTTATCTTTATTTTACACGGAAAAACGCTCAACTCGAGCAGGAGGTTTTGAATAATTTGTGAATTTCAAAACGTGAATAATTAAAGGTTTCTATATACCTTGCAAAAAATCTTTCCCGCTACGTTCAGATAAAACGCAAACACGCCGGAAGGGAAGCTGTTTTTTTCAATGCGCTTTACACCCCACTACGTTCAAATAAAACGTAGCAGCGATCGAAGTAATCAAAATGATTGAGGAAGACTTTACATCCCACTACGTTCAAATAAAACGGGGTTGCGTTTGCTTGTAGATCGACTGATCCCTTACTTTACATCCCACTACGTTCAAATAAAACGATGTCCGCAAAATCACTTCTTACTCGAATGATATGCTTTACATCCCACTACGTTCAAATAAAACCTGGAGTGCTACTGCGGAGTGCTACTGCACTCACCTTTACATCCCACTACGTTCAAATAAAACTTTTGACAAAGCGGACTTTTTCTCCCTCAATGACGTCCTTTACATCCCACTACGTTCAAATAAAACACCGATTCAGAAGCGTCTGTTTATCATCGTTGACGACTTTACATCCCACTACGTTCAAATAAAACTAGAAAAATACTTAGGTATTCCTAATTCTTTATATGTCTTTACATCCCACTACGTTCAAATAAAACGTTTTCGTTGTTGCGTGATTTCTGTAAGCAATGACTCCTTTACATCCCACTACGTTCAAATAAAACAGTCCTGTTTTGTTCGAGCAGTTTACCGTCATACTCCTTTACATCCCACTACGTTCAAATAAAACGAACAAAAGCAACTTTCAAAAAAAACTTGTCCGAAAACTTTACATCCCACTACGTTCAAATAAAACGCAATTGCCACATATGACCCAAATGCTGCCGAACCGGCTTTACATCCCACTACGTTCAAATAAAACGCGAATCGTTACGCAACAAAGCGCTGTCTGTTGCGACTTTACATCCCACTACGTTCAAATAAAACACGGTCGACGACTTCCTTCCCCTTTTTTAAGGCGTCTTTACATCCCACTACGTTCAAATAAAACATTCCAACCTGCGCTTGTTTATCAACGGGAAACGTTCTTTACATCCCACTACGTTCAAATAAAACCATTTCTGACGTTCTTTTTCAACTGCAATTTCTTCCTTTACATCCCACTACGTTCAAATAAAACACGTATCAATGTATCGGTTTGAGCCACAACCTTTTACTTTACATCCCACTACGTTCAAATAAAACGCTAGTTCGTGTGCTTGTATCCAAGCCGACACGTCCACGCTTTACATCCCACTACGTTCAAATAAAACCCATGCAACTTCAAACATACGCAACATCTTTACACAACTTTACATCCCACTACGTTCAAATAAAACAAAACAGGGCGTTCTCGTAGCAAAATCTCGCAGATGACTTTACATCCCACTACGTTCAAATAAAACTAAAATCCCTTGATCGTCAACAATGACTGTCACATCTCTTTACATCCCACTACGTTCAAATAAAACTTTTAAGATAATCTTCCGTCACTTGGTTAATATCAAATTTACATCCCACTACGTTCAAATAAAACTTGTATGACAGAAGAAAAATTTTTTGTACCATTTACTTTACATCCCACTACGTTCAAATAAAACCACCACTAGCAATAGCATGTAAAGCGTCTGAAATCAACCTTTACATCCCACTACGTTCAAATAAAACTGTCTTACGAAAATTTGTTCTGGAGGTATAAAAAACTTTACATCCCACTACGTTCAAATAAAACGTTGCTATGTATATTTCTTATGTTTCTTATTCTTCCTTTACATCCCACTACGTTCAAATAAAACGAATACGCTTCATACATGATAACACCTACTTTTCAGCCTTTACATCCCACTACGTTCAAATAAAACCAGCGAGCGGAATATAGAAAACCGCGTATGTAGTGACTTTACATCCCACTACGTTCAAATAAAACCCTAAAATCCAAAAGTAAAAAGTGTTGTCATATCAACGATTTTGGGAAATCGTTGATATGGCAATCTTCTTCGTTTTGCAGTAAAGTGCCAGTTGTGTTTTTCTTCTTCTTCAAAAATACCGCATTTTTCGTTGATATCTCAAGCATTTTGACCCATTTTTTAAAATTAGAGGTTCACTGCAAATGTTAAAGGAAGAGTTCATCAAAGTTTTTCTCCTGTCCAAACACTTGCTTTTTGATGTTCTTCGGATTAGCCACCTCGTAAATATAAATGGAATCCTCATCTTCATCAATGATTTGATCGATTTCATTTAAGCATTTCATTAACAAACTCTTAGTAATTTCCCCCTCAAACACAGAGTTTTGTGTCCACGTTAAGTATTCCCTTAATTTTTTACACACTTTATTTACACGCTTTTCTCCAACATCGTACGTAATGATTACAAACATAACTACCACCATGCCTTCAACGGTTTATAAGGCTCATCGCCAATGAAATGTTTAATGAGTTTGTAACATTCCAGACGAATAAAATACCGATAACTTACTTTTCTCTTCAGTTTTCGATGCTGTACTGTTGTTGATAGTTTCTCATCCCACTCTTTAATAAAGCGCTTTTTTCCTTCCTCATTTAACAAAACCATTCCATCGAGAAAATCAAAATGCTTCTGGGTGATGATGCGATTATTAATGCACGAAATAATCACAACATCAACGAGTAATGGCTTGAAAATCTCCGATAAATCTAGACATAAAGAGAATCTCTTCGTTGACGGCTCATGTAGAAAACTAATCGTCGGGTCTAGTTGTGTTTTGTAAATTTCTGATAAAACAGTCGTATAACAAAGCGAATTTCCAAACGAAATAAGGGCATTAAGCGGGTCTTGCGGTGGCTGTTTCGTTCGTTTTTCAAAGATAAAATCTTGATTCAAAATTGCATTAAATGACTGATAATAATGTTGGCGAATGCGTCCCTCTATTCCCATCAGTTCTTGAATTTTCGTAGCACTATCCATCTTTTTCGCTTCTTCTTCGATGTCTTTTACATATTGCTCCGTTTTTTCTTTGTATCGTCGAATATTCCGTAACATATGATGCACAGCACTTTGCAAAAACGACCTCGCCATATATAGTCGTTTCTCGTGATCGAGATAATGAGCACTTTGTTGTACCACCGTAAATCCTGAAACTTTTTTATTTCTTGGACAAAACGTTCCCGCATAAAAACCATAATAATTAAATACATGAAGATGAACATCGTGTTGGCTCAATAAATTTAATAACGACGAGTTTAAATCTACTTCCCCAAATACATATAAATTGTCCGTTTGATGGACAGGAAGGCTTTTTTTATTTTCGTCTTCATCGAAGAAGTATAACGTATTATCTTTACGTTTCAGCCTCCCGTTAGAAAAAATATAGTGGTCTCTTAGCATTAATCATCACCCTCTAACGCAAAACAAAATTCATAATACGCGCATTTTGTACAATAAGGCAGTTTTTTTAGCTTCGGTGGGGAAGACGAATGAACGATTGAATAAATTTCCTTTATCGCCTTTTCAATCGCTTTTTCATCTTTTTCCGTTAGTTCTACCTCTTCTGTTCTTCGTTCTTTCGTATAGCTAATTAGCCCCTTTTTCTCAATGCCCCGCTTCTTCAGTTCATACAAGTAATACAGCATTTGAAACCGATCCGCCTCTGACATTTTACTTGAAAGCTTAATTTCGCGAACGTACTCTCCATCCAAAGCATCTAACTTAAACGAATCATCCACTAAAATTTCCCTATCCTCCAAACGTGGATAAGCTCGCTCATGTAAAATCTTCCCCTCAATGACACGTTCATGTTCGTTTTCCATCGCAATTCCTTTGGAAAATAACCACAGCTTCCGCTTACACACTTTGTAATACTGCATTTGCACACCACTAACCATCAACATAAACCCCTCTTAAGAAAAATTGGAAGAAGGTTTGTCCAGCAAAATTCCTTTTCCCTTCCATTGCTCACGGTTGAAATCGTATTCAACATCAGCGATATATATGTGGTCAAATGGCTTTGGCAAGCGCTCCGACACATATTTTTCTGCTACATATCGCTGAACGCTAACCGTTTTCTTTTCAATTTCCATCCGTAATTTCAAGCGTTTTTTCCATTCTTTTTCTTTTTTATATTGCTCGAATAGATGATCGATTTGATCATATATCTTCCGAGTAATGACTTGAATGTTTTGAATATCACGTAGCTTTTGTTGCGCCTCACGTTTATCCATTCCGTATGGATCAAGATTATCAAACATGTATAAGGCATCTTCAAATTCTTTCAAAAATGAAGTTCCCGTTAATCGTTTTCGGTCATATAGTTGCGCTACCATTTCTACTTTTGCACGTTCATCGATAATTTGGTTATCATATGGTTCTAACTGCCGAATACTTTCATTCACAAGATGCTCGTTATACACTTTCGGAACGCCAGAGATATTTTCTGTGAAAATATGAATATTGCAACCGTCATGGTCTAACGCTCTCTTCCGATAACAACGTCCAAAACGTTGGAATAAGCTATCTAATGTCGACATTTCGGTAAATAAATAGTCAAAGTCGATATCAATACTTGCCTCGACAAGTTGGGTGGTAATCCAAATTCCTTTTTCATTATTTTCGTTAAATTCTTTAATGCGTTTTTCTAGTAGTTGGCGATCTTCTTGTGTAAATTGTGAATGAAGCAAGTAGACGGGAACATGAGTCTCGCATTGTAAGAATTTATCGTAAAGACTCATTGCCTTACGAACTGTATTGACAATGACAAGTATTTGCGATGTTTCTCCCAAGTTCAATATTTCCCCAATCGCTTCCTCAATCCCCTCGGCACGCAAGCAAATGCGGTGGCGGTGTACGCTTGTATCAATGAACTCCTCGATCGCAATCTGGTCGTCGTCAATCACATTTCGCTGTTTTAGCTCCTCCAAATATAACGTGGGAAGCGTGGCAGTCATAATCATAAATTTTCCACCTACACGGTGGATCATTTCGAGTGCTTTAATTAGCATCGATGCAATCCTCGGCTCATATGCTTGTATTTCGTCAATGACCACTTTTGCATTCGCCATTGCAGCTAGTTCTTTTTCAAACCCTTTATAGTAAAAAGGAAACTTTAAAATTTGATCGATTGTTGTAAGCAATAACTTCTTCGCATAATGTTCAGACTGTTGTTTTAATTCTTCCCAATTTTCCTCTTTGTCTACTAAATAATGTACGCTCGTGGAGTGCAGTAATCCAACCGCATCGTAGCCCATTTTTTCTTTTATTCGATCATAAATCGCATTTATACTTACCCTAAGCGGCAATGTAAAAAATGCTTTATCCTCTCGAATCCACAAAAGTGCTGCTTCTGTTTTCCCCATTCCCGTTTGAGCAATCGCAATCACATGCTTATCATGATGTTGTTCAGCAAATTGCTGCAAATCGTTTTTACGAAATCCTTGTTTATGCATATATTCATTAAGATTTATATAGATCGATTTTTCCACATCTCTTTCAACATCAATATGCGCAGACGCCGCATGGTCTAAACGATGTAACAACCCTTTAATCATGACATATTTCCAAAATTCTTCCCCGTCATGATATGTATAGCGGTTTAATAACCGGTCAACGAATCGATATGAAAATTTTTCTGTGATCGGTAAATTCATATGTTCACTTAGTTGAGATAACTGATTTTTTATATCGTTCTCTAAAACATGACGAATGATTTCTTTCTCTGGATGCTGGTCACGCTCATGATGATAACCAACCGCGTGAATGAGTAGTCGCTCTTCTTCTTTTGTGAGGTCTAGCTGTTTTAGTGGGATACATCCTACTGATAAATAATTGTGAGGTACATTTGTTTCCATATCCGTTTCTAACACAGATTCACGAATTGCCTGGCGGATTTTATTTTGAAATACCGTGTTCACTTTACCAACATCATGATATTGTACAGCGATTTCTAACAGCTTCCACATTCGCTCGTCCATCAGCATGAGTTTATGACCGTAAGCGTTTTTTAACAATTTTAAATTATGGAGGAGACGATCCGTATGTTCACGAATCGTCTCTTTCCCCTCGGATTTTGCATAGAAAGTCATTGTTCTTCCTCCTACAAATGATAAAAGACTAGTTCCCCGTCTTCATCAATCCAGACCCCTTCTGGTGCCTCAATCCCTTTTTGCACATAACCAACATTAACTTTTTCCCACTGCCGAATCCCGTTAACAATTTCATATTTCCAGTTGAGTTGATAAGGAATGCTTTTTGTTTCTCGATCAAGCAGATAACTAGGAATATAAGCATTCCATTGTAAAGTTTCCTCTTCTTCCAGCTCTTGCACTTCCACGAGTTTATATTCATCAATCCGAACTAAATCTTCCCAACGACCAAGGCTGTAATGAGTCGCACTATGCTCGATGGCATGAATGATTTGCTCTAAGATGTGTTGCTCTGCTTGGACATGGATTAATAAATGGACATTGTGCAACAAATGCGTGTACATTGGCATCGTTGTAATTTCGTTTTTATCGTAAGAAAACTCCGTTCGAGCCAACCCATCTAATACAAGTGGGAAGCTTGATAGTTCTCTCTTTTTGAAAAAGTAATATCGTTGATAATCAAGCAACTTCGCTTCATACGTTCCTTGCACGCTCAATCGCATCGGAATGAATTGATTGGCATCAAGCAAAGCATGAATCATTCCTTTTACGGTCGAATATGGCGGAAGCGGATATGTTTCCGCCACTTTGGAAGCAAACGGCTTTTTGTAGCACGCTGTTTCTTGAAATAGTTTTAATCGTAACGCTTTCATACTTAAACACCATAATACAATTGAATTTGTTTTGAAACATATTGGAAAAACGGTTCGACAGGCATCACTTGTTCGCTAAATAAATCGTAAAATTCCCCTTCATTTGCAAACACACCGCTTAATATGCCAATTTTTGTATCTTTTCCGATTGCTTCCCCTGCAAATGTTTGTTCCATTGTTTCTTTAATTAGCTTTGTTTGTATAGCCCATCCATTCGTTATCGCACTTAGTTGAACGCGTCCAAGGAAAAATGGATTTGCGACGTTATACATCCCGCCGATAACAAAAAGCGGAGCTAAATTTTCTTGCCGCCCGCGAATGTTGCGGTTTAACACTTTTAAAACTTCAAGCAGTTGAAGTACACGGTTTGCTTTTTCTTCGTTTGGAAGTTCAATCTCTCCATCTACACCGACACGGTTTAAATCAATGGTGAGCGTATATGTGTAAAAACTATGATGTTGTTCAATATTGGCTAAGTTAGCATCTTGCCCAATCCGACTTGCTAGCCCCATGTTATTTAAAAACTCTAAGTCACTTTTATACGGTTCAAGCGAAATCGCATGGCTCAGACGAACAACAGCGGGACGTTTTTGTGAATTTTTATCCGTTTTTAAATATCCAAATAAGTCCATTTCAACAGAGTCGTTAATCGTCACATCTTTTTTAAATTGAACAACCCCGCTCGCTTTGTCGACAGTATCTAAATTCCACCCAAACAGCTCATTTCCAAGGCGAACAATATCGTAACGAATGCTTTGGCGTGACGCATACGTATATACTTCCCCATCACCGCGATGGAATTTTTTCAGCTCTGAAATATTAGCAATTCCTTCTCCGTAGTTTAATGAGTTTGCTTGAAAAACGACGGTCATCGTTAACGCTTTTTTCATGCTTGAACTTCCTCCTGTTCTTCTTTATATTGATTTGCTAATAATCCGGCAATAAACGCATTCGCAACTGTCGAAAAGTCTAAATCCCGTTCATGCAGTGCATTTAAGAAAATAGGCGAAATCGGGCGATCTGCCGCCATATAAATACGCAGAAGCGTGTCCATAAAATTTTTTCTATTTCCTGCTTTAGCAGCGTTTAATAAACGGTAAGCAATGCTTGTTACTTTTTTCTCCGAACCGCTCGAACGCATAATCGCATCACGGATTTCCCGTCCTTGCATAAACAACGCGCTCACTCTTTTATCTGTCGTGGCCACATCTCTCACTCCCTTTTTAAACTGCAAAATTCGATTCCGCTCCCGCACAGCAATGTACGGACCAATCGTACTTCTTTCATTTTTAACACAATCGCGTAAATAGTGATAGATGACATGAATTGGATCTGCCCCTCGCAACACGTATTGTACGAACTGCTCGCGATAGTCATATGGTTTAATGTAATCAAGTCTATCGGCATATTGTTTGAAATAATGAGCTAGGTATATAGGCAGATGATAATAATGCAAGTGTGTTTTTTTACTACTATAGTCGGAGAAAAATTCTAAAAAAAACAAATGATCGACCGCATACTCCGATTCTTTTTTTACACTTTGAACAAGCTGACTAACAATCTTGTTGAAAGGTTCTCTTTTTTTCTTCAACTGACTAAAATGATTGTTTTTCTGTAAAACTTCCGCGAAAGTTGCGTCCGTCTGAACAAAACCTGCATACAATCGTCGTTCTGTTTGTTCATTTATCCCTTCATTTTTGAAATAAACGGTCGAGCCAATTGGTGCGAATAAAAGCACAAGTTTAGCTAATGAAGACAATGGTTTAGGTTGCTGACTATCAAAATGCCAACTGAAGTTAAACGCGTTATCTTTCGCAACACCGATTGGAGAAAATACCATTTCTTCGAAGTTGTAAAAAGCAAAACGTTCGTTAAAAAGTAGACATTTATTTATTTTCGTTCTTACATATTCCCTTATTTCTTCTACTGTTTTCTTTTTCCACTCCCTTTTCAACTGTTTAAATGGCTGATAGTCGTTATATGTTTCTAGAAAAGTGTTCATTTCTTCTGAAGAATAAATAGTTTTTATTGTTTGTTCAAATCGTAAGTCATTAAGAACAGGAACAACATAACTTTTATAAAATTCCTCAATATGTCCATCTAAATCTAAGTTGTTTTTTGCAACGTTCAAAAAAGATACTTGTCCAAAAAATGATTGTAGTATAGCTGCTTTAAAGTAATTGAACGTTAATTTTTCGTTGACCTTTTGCTCATTCATAATTTTTTTAAATTCATTGATATACTCTAGAAGTTGATTTGTGTGCTCAGCTTTTTTGACATCTTTCACCTTCTCAAGTATGTCTTCAAGCAGAGGATACGGAAAATATTTAAGTATCTTTTTTCCAGTATCTGATATAGATTTCTTAATAATTGATACGGCGTTTTTAAACTGATCTTCTTTTTTTACTTGTTCAATATAACTATCTAACTTCTCGCATTCCCTTCTAGCAACACTATACTCCTCCAATAAATACAGAAAATATGCCTTTGGCAATTGCGGAAGTACATCGGTATCCAATTCAATTCCCCATGGCTTAACCGTCACGCTATCTTTGTATTCATCGCTAATGATTCCGTTTTGTCGCCCATATTCAAACACACGATATAGCCCAACAAGCCCCATGTTGATCATCCATTCGCCCATGTGCAGTTCAATTCTCATTATTTCACCTCCTCCACTTCGAGCATTCCAAATCCTTGATTACGCCGCTTGGACAAACCAAGCTGATAAAGCAACTGTAAATCAGCAGGATCTCCGCTCATCTTAAATAAGCCATGATACGTGGTGAAATATAAATGCTGTTGTTCCCCATACTTTTCTACAAATTGACGATTAGATTCTTTGATGACCATCTTTTTAAATCGAATAGGCTGTATCGCCAACGGTCTGCATAATCCCCTTCCACGATATTCATATAAAATTGTATTTGCTAAGTAATTGATATGTTTTTCATAATTTAGATCATCTGGTGCGATTGGCGATTTATTTTCATCTTCTACTAACAAAGGTGAGAGCGTTCGGAAGACAACCGTAGGTGATGTAATCTTTCTTTCATCTCCCATGACTATTTTTCCCCGAATCAATTCGTATCCTTTATACTCAAACCTTTTTTTGCTTTGCAAACCGTTATACACGTGAAGCAAAAATTCATAATCAGGTGAACTAATAATAACGCGTAGTTCATCTAACTCAATTTCATTGCCTTTGAAGTGAAAGTTTTTCAAAAAAGGCGAGAAAACGAAAGGTTTTGTTGCATTTGCTTGCGCATATAACCGCTCATAATACTCCTCACTGGATGCTCGTATACTTTCTTTAAGGATTGAAACAATCGCCATCCGATAATGAAGCGGAATTTTTTTCACTTGAAATGAACAAATAATTCTCATAGCACACCTCCCTCCTCTCCCATTTTATCGAAAAGAAACGGAAAATGTTGTCGCTTTTTGTCAAATATAAACATTTTCCATAAAAAAAACAGCCCTTTCTAGGGACTGTTATTGTCTTTATGTTTCTAGCAACAGAGGCTATCGTCCCTACAAAAAAATATTCAAAAACGACTCCTACATACACAAAAAACCGAGTGCTATGATCCATAAATATAAGGAGATGCTCATAATATTATCCTTCCTTAACTTCTTCAACTGATTTTTTATCTTAACGCATTTTCTAATTGCTATATGCCGACAATAAGTTAAAATTCCACTATTATTCCATTGGAGTCACCGATAAGCAAAAAAGGACAGGAACCCCTGCCCTTTTCGAAGCGAAAGTGAAAGCGAATCGTTTAAACGAATAAGGAAAAGCAAATAACAAGGACTAAGGAAAACTCGCCTCAGTCCCTCGTTAGCTATACTCCTTTACATTTCTGTTTGATTAAAATATAATAAGGTCAAGAAATGTATAACCACCGAAAAGTTCGCATACGCTATTACTAAGCTATGCCCATCATAGCTTACGGGTACAACCGTATAGACCGCGATAATCGGTCACCGGTAGAGGAAAGTAATCCACCTACAGCTTGGCGGCAGGGTGGATTACTACTTTTTTGCGTTCATTTTATCAACAATAGTAATCACTAGTGTGATGAGCAATACCATAAACGTTGCCGTTCCAAGGTCAAAACTGCCTTTCACAGTCACACCCCCTTTCTGAAGGGGATTATGTGTGACCGACCACCCTGCCTATACGATTGTACCTAAAAATTAGGATACCATAAGCCTTCTCTAATCACTAGTGGACAACACCTATTGCCGCTTGCTTTTTTCGTTCAAAAAATAAAAAGAGCACTCCATTGTGCTCCCAGTTTTTCAGAACTTACGATGATTTGAACCTCTATATATAGCGGAAATCATTGTACCCTCACTCGTTTCCATAAGCGTTTTTCGATGTAGTATGTAGGGATAATAATCACCGCCCAAATGGCAAAGTAATTGAGTAAGACAAGCAGCGGGTTGCTGGTGCCGCGTTCTTTGCGAAATTTCCCATCGCGAAATTCTCCGTCCGGCGGGGTTGGCATCCCTTGTACAGCAAAAGTTGGTGCGTTTTGTTCAGCAAATTTCGGTTTAAAATCCCCTTCGCTCGGTTTTACGTGTTGCGAAATCCAATACATTCCGCCCGCCAAAAGAGCAACCGTCAACACGCTAGAAACAAGCATGCCTTTTCGCCACGTTCCGTCCTTTGCCTTGAACATTTTTTTACTAACGCCCATAATCCACTGCCAATGCAAGCCAAGGTGAAGACCGACGAGGGCAAGCGTCGTGTTGGCGGAAAGGTCGTGAATCCCGCGAACGAAGTGATTCCCTTCTAGCGCGAGGTTCGGAAACACGACGCGCGAAATCAAAATTCCCGATACAATAACCGCCGCCATCGACAGCAACAACAACACATTTAAGAAAAAACCGATTCTCGTTTTCTTCGGAAGTTCGGCAGAAAAAATTTTTTTCGTCGTGTTGATCACCCAGCGATAGTTCAACCCGATATGCACAAGAATCGCGATGCCGATCACAGTCCCAGCAATTTCGTGAAACGGCAAGCCGTTGAACACCCTCGGGTTCATTAACAACACAAACGTCAGCGCGAGCAATAAATCAAGCACGATTTTTACATAATTTTTCCTCACTTCATTTCCTCCTAACCTTTTCTACTTTTAGCGAACATCGCTCGTACTGTTTACAGTTTACTAGCCGATGGTGAAAATTGCGTGAAAAGGGAGGGGAAATTTCGCATCGCCCCCATCTTAGATAGATGTCAAATATGTGGCGGACTCGTGAGAAATATTCTATCGAAAATTCAATTTTCATCTACAAAATTCTCCATTTCCTTCTTTATTACGCCCACTTCCGTCAAAAATGTGCTGCAAAATTCAATTTCCCACATTTGCATTTCCCTTATTATGATCGCTATCCTCAACTATCCGCTTTTTCCACACGAAACAGATCGCTTCCATACCGTCTTTCACATTCGCGAAAATGAAGAACTGTTCCTTTGGAGCCGTCACCTTGAATTTCATGTGCTTGATTTGTCACAATTTATGGTAAAATGGAAGAAATACTGTCGGGAAGTGAAGCAATCGCCTGAATGGCCTTGGTTGACGATGTTGTCGGCGGTGGACAGCCGGACGAAAAAAATCGATGAAGAGATGGTTCACGAATTGGAGGGAATCGCGATGACAGAGCAAGAAATTTTAGAAGCGTTAGAAGAATGGCAAAGTTTAAGTGTTACCCCCGAAAACCGTTATGCATACGAAATGCGGCTGAAGTGGCTCCTTGATCAGCTATCGAACATTCGCAGCAGCCGAGAAGAAGGACGTCAAGAGGGGTTACAGGAAGCGATTAGAAAAATGAATGAAAAAGGTATGAGCGTCGCGGAAATTGCGAATATCCTCGATATAACAGAAAAAGACGTACGTGAACACTTGAAAGGTTGAGCCATACGAAAAACGCCAGCGTGCTATATAGGTGCACGTTGAAGCTTTAACATTTTTATCATTTACGTCGTTATTTTTCGACTGTCGGGCGACCGAACAACCAGCCGCTCCCCAGACA